>NC_017249.1:5190000-5790000 GCF_000284375.1 Bradyrhizobium japonicum USDA 6 | reverse complement strand
CGACCACGCCCGCGATCTCGTGGCCGAGCGTGAACGGCAGAGTCATGCCGCGCGTGGTGTCGAGCTTCTTGCCGCCGCCGAGATCGGCATAGCCGTCCTGGATGTGCAGGTCGGAATGGCAGAGGCCGCAGCGCTCGATGCGTACCAGCACCTCGGCGCCCTTCGGCTTCGGCGTGTCGACGATGGTCTCGCACAAGGGCGCATCGAACTTGACCAGGGACTGCCGACGCATCAACGCCATATTCCTTCCTCCGAAATTCCTGTTATCCAGCTTGCTTTCGTATATCCGCCAATTCACGTGCCATGGCAACAAAGCCTGATATCGGAATGGTCTCGGCACGGCGCGTCGCATCGACACCTGCGGCCGCGGCAAGGCGAGCGGGATCCGCTTGAAGTGATTTCAGGCTTTGCCGCAGCATTTTTCGGCGCTGCCCGAAAGCGGCGGCTGCGACCTGTTCGAGCAGCTTGCGATCGCAAGGCAGCGGCTCTGCGCGCGGCACCAGCCGCACGACGGAGGAGGTGACCTTCGGCGGCGGCACGAAGGCGGAGGGCGAAATGTCGAACAGGATCTTCGTCTCGCAGCGCCAGTTGGCGAGCACGCCGAGGCGGCCATAGGCCTCCTCGTCCTCGCGTGCCACGATCCGCTCGCCGACCTCGCGCTGGAACATCAGGACCATCATGTCGTACCAGGGCGGCCAGGGGGCGGTCGTGAGCCAGCCGATCAGCAGCTGGGTCGCGATGTTGTAAGGCAGGTTCGCGACGATCTTTGCTCTTTCGCCATTGAGCAGCGGACGCGGGTCGAAGGTCATGGCATCGCCATGCACGATCTCGAGCCTATCAGGGTAACGCGCGGAAATATCCTGCAAGGCAGGGATCGCGCGCTCGTCATGCTCGATCGCGATGACGCGTTTGGCGCCGAGCGCGAGCAACGCGCGGGTCAACCCGCCCGGGCCGGGGCCGATCTCGACGATGGTGGAGTCCTCGAGCGGCGCGGCCGCACGCGCAATGCGCGCGGTGAGATTGAGGTCGAGCAGGAAGTTCTGCCCCAGCGATTTGCGTGCCGACAGCGCGTGCTGGCGAATGACCTCGCGAAGCGGCGGGAGGTCGTCGATCGCGCTCATCAGCTTTGTGCAGCCGCCATGCGGCTTGCGAGCTTGAGCGCAGCGATCAGGCTTGCCGGATTGGCCTTGGCCGTGCCGGCGATGTCGAAGGCGGTGCCGTGATCGGGCGAGGTGCGGATGAAGGGCAGGCCGAGCGTGACATTGACCGCGTCGTCGAAGGCGACCGTCTTGATCGGGATCAGCGCCTGGTCGTGGTACATGCAGACGGCGCAGTCATAGGTCGCGCGCGCCGCCTCGTGGAACATGGTGTCGGCGGGCAGCGGGCCCCTGGCCTCGATGCCGTCCTTGCGCAGAACTTTGAGCGCCGGCGCAATCACGGTCTGCTCCTCGTGGCCGAGCGAGCCGTCCTCTCCGGCATGCGGATTGAGGCCGGAGATCGCGATGCGCGGCCTTTCGACGCCGAAGCGGGATTTCAGCTCGGTCGCGACGATGCGCACGGTCGAGACAATCAGCTCGCTGGTGAGCTGGGCCAGCGCATCGCGCAAGGAGACGTGGATGGTCACGGGCACCACGGCGAGCCGCGGCGACCACAGCATCATCACCGGCTGCGGCACGCGGCCGTTCTCCGCGGCAAGCTCGGCGAGGTATTCGGTGTGGCCGGGATGGCGGAAGCCTGAGCGGTAGAGCACGCTCTTGGCAATCGGGTTGGTGACGACGGCGCTGGCGCGGCCTTCACGGACATCGGTGACCGCCCGCCGGATCGACGCGAGCGCGGCCGGCGCGCTCGCGTCATCGGGCTTGCCGGGCTCGGCTGTCGCACTCTCGCCCGTTGCGACGACGGGAAGGGCCTCGGAGAAGGCGGCTGCGGCCTCGCCGGCGCCTACCGAGGCAATCCGGATGTCGGCGCCGAGGGCCTTGGCGCGGCGGGCGACGAAGGCCTCGTCGCCGAGCAGATAGAAGGCGGGCAGGTTCAGTTCGCGGCGTCTGAGCCAGGCTGCGATCGTGATGTCGGGGCCGATGCCGGCGGGCTCTCCCAGGGTCAGGGCGAGAGGCTTCGAAGGCTTGATGGAAGGTTCTACGGCGAAGTTGGCCATCAGCGGTTGCGATATTCGATCATCGCCGCTTTCCGGAGATCATCGAGATAGGCCTTCTGGGTCTTCTCGTATTTCTCCGAATACATCTTCTCGCGGACCTCGCGCTTTTTCGGCGTGTCGATCGTGGTCGGCTTGCGCGAGCACAGCACGACCATCTCGATCCCCGCCTTGGTGACCTCCGGCGCGGTCATGTGGCCGATCTGGGTGTCGTCGAGCACCTTGCGAAGCGCCTCGGGCAGGTCCGCGGTGGTCTTGGTAACGGTGTCGCGGATGGTGGCGTTCGGCGTCGAGCGGAACAGCGAATTGGCTTCCTCGCAGCTTCCGACGCGCGAGCGATAGCTCTCGGCTTCCTTCTGCCGCGTCTCCAGGAACGCCTGGGACGAGCCGCGCGGCACGATCAGCACGATCGGCTGCATCTTGTATTCGGTGCCCTCGATCTGGAGCTTGTCGCCGGTCTGGGCCTGCACGGCCTGCGCGACGTCGCGCTCGCCGACCATCAGCTTCTCCTTGAAGCGGCCGCGCACGAGGCTGGTCCAGACCATTTCGGACTTCATGCGGCCCTTCAATGTCTCGGGACGGACGCCCTTGACCTCGAGCGACTTGGTGAGCTGCTCCGGCGAGATGCGCATGCGCTGCGCCATGGCCTCGTAGGACTGGTTGATGTCGGAGATGCCGGGGTCGACGCCGTACTTCTTGCCTTCCTTGAGCTTCACCTTGTCGTCGATCAGCGAGTTGATGACATCCTGCCGGCTCGGGGTCTTCTGTGTCGTCAGCTGGTCGAGCTTGGAGCGCTGCTCGATGTCGAAATCGGTGATCGGATCGCCGTTGACCATCACGACGATGTTCTGCGCGCGCGACGGCGCGGGCAGGCCGGTCAGGACGAGCCCGGCACCGATGGCGAGGAGGAGGCGAAAAACAGGCAATTGGGTCGTCATGATTATCGCTCGCATGTCAGCCGGGATGAGCTCGCGATCGGGAGAGCCCGGCCGTCATTTCAGACGGTTCATTGGTAGCCGGCGGACGAGCTGGACCCGGTCGAGGTCGCCAGCGTGCGCAGGCCGATCTGGAACATGAACGCGTGGTTCAGCACGGGCGGCGCCGTGCCCGCAGAGTAACTATACGAAGTTACATAGTTCACGCCGAGCACGAAGCAATCGTCGACATAGCCCGCGCCGAGCACATACTGGTTGAGCTTGTTGGCTTCGAGGTCCCAGCGCGCCGAGCCGGTCACCACCCAATTGGCCGCGACCTTGACCGAGCCCGAGGTCAGGATGCCCTCGCGGCGCGTCAGATAGCCTAGTTCCGGCTGCGCGGCGTAATTGCCGTACATCATGCTGACCGACCAGCGATTGAAGTTGGCGCGGCCTTCCGCCTCGAAGCGCTGCACGTTCCAGGTCTGCTCGTCCATGCGGGAGCGGACGCTGAACGTGTACGTGCTGTTGGGCGAGTAGCTGGCGCCCGCCACGTAATCCGAGCGCGGCTTGTCGAGGCCGGAATCGAGGCCCGTGTTGATGGTGTCCTGGACCGTGTAGGAGTTCAGGCCGAACAGCTGGTAGGACTGGCCGAACAGCACCTTGACGGCGCCGCCCTTGTCGAACTGGGTGGTGGACTGCACGCCGACATTGGCGCGGCCGCCGCCCTCGACGCGGTCGTAACCGGAGAACTTGTCGACGCTGAACAGGTTCGAGGTGTCGAACACCATGCTCTGGGCGTCCTCGTTCGGGAACCTGCCGGCGTAGGTCTCGTTCGGCCGGATGATGACCTGCGCGATCGGCTCGATGGTGGTCGAGCCCCAGGGCTGAACGTTGATGAAGGGATAGCGGTATTCGAGGCCGACGGTCGGCATCAGGCGGAACGCCTGGGTGTCGCCGACCGGCAGGTAATTCGACACGCCCGGCTGGTTGGAGATCGAGGCGTTGACCGCATCGGCGCGGAGGATGGCGAACGGCGTCCAGATCTCGCCGAACGGGTCGGTGTAGGACTTGCGCCACTGCGCTTCCGCCGTGAGGCGGGTGTAGGTGCCGGGGACGCCGCGCAGCAGGCACTGCGACGGCGTCCGCGCGAGCGGGTCGGCCGACGTCGTCGTGCACAGGCTGTTGGTGTTGGCGAGCGTGGTGATCGGATCGAACACCGCGGTGTCACGCGACAGGTTCGTGAAGTTGGTCTTGTAGCTGAACTCGCCGCCGAACACCGGATAGTTGAGCACGTTTGAATAGTCGATCACGGGATAGACGATCGGCACCTGGCTCTGGTTGCCCGAGTAGCTCAGCCAGTACATCGTCCGCGCATCGAAGAAGCTGCGATTGCCGACGCCGGTCAGATAGAGCTGCGACAATGCGTCGGTCGGCAGATACAGGAACGAGCCCAGCGGATCGCGGTATTGCGACAAGCGGTAGTCCGAGAAGAAGTAGTAGTCGGACATGACGACGCCGTCCCAGCCCCAGACCCACTTGTCGTTCAGCGCGAACTGACCCTTGGTGTCGACGGCGCCGCGGAACTGGCGGTCGCCGGGCTGGCCGGCAAGTGCGCCGGGGTCGAGTTGGTCGATGCCGTAGACTCGGATCTGGTAGGCGCCGTCCATCAGGCGCTGGCGGTACTCGGCCTGGAACAGCACGCCCTGCCTGGAGGTGATGCGCGGGCTGAAGGTCATGTCCATGTCGGGCGCGATCGCCCAGTAGAACGGAACTTCGACGCCGTAGCCGAACGGCGTGTTCGACGTGAAGCCCGGCATCAGGAAGCCGGTCTTGCGCTTCACGGTCGGGTCGGGCGTCGAGAAATAGGGCATGTAGGCGAGCGGCACGCCGAAGAATTCGAGCTGTGCCGTCTCGAAATACAGCATCTTCTCCTGCTGGTCGTGGATGATGCGCGCACCCTTGACCTGCCACAGCGGCGGCTTCTTCGGATCGTCCTTGCACGGCGCGCAGGCCGTGTAGACGCCGTTCTCGAACACCGTGTAATTGCCGCTGGAGCGGTCGGCGCGGCTCGCGGCCATGCGGGTCTGGTCAGCGGTGTCCACGCGCAGCGAATCGACGAAACCGTCGCGGTAGTCGTCGGAGAGATCCAGGATCTCGGCATAGGTGATCTTGCCGTCGGCATCCGTCATGCGGACGTTGCCTTCGGCATGCAGCCGCTTGGTCTTCTGGTCGTAGATGACTTTGTCGGCCTCGACGCTGGTGCCGTTGTAGAACAGCTGGACGTTACCGACCGCGGAGACGCGCGAATTGTTGTAGTCGTAGTCGACCTCGGTCGCCTGAACCAGCATCTGGTTGTCGTTGGCGACCCTCGGCGGCTTCGGGCGCGGCGGCAGAGGATTGTAGGTGAAGCTCTGAGCGGAGGCCGGCGTCACGGCGGCAGTGTCAATCAGCCCGCCGAGCGACGCCACGGCGGCGACAGCCAGCAGGAGCCTGCGAATGGACAAGCCGCATCCGTTCGCGCGCACCACGGTACGCCGCGTCAAACCAGACACGAGCCCTCGATGGACGGCAGTCACTAACCGTCCTCCTGATACAACAAGGCCAAAAAGCCGGTGAGGCCGCCCACCACCACGGGCAACCACGCCGCAGCGATCGGATGCATCAACTCAGCCTTGCTCAAGTCTTCAGTCACTTTCGACAAAACGTAGAGCAGAAAGCCTGCGCCCACGCCACTCAAAACCATCTTCTGCACGCCGCCCATCCGGAAGAAACGCAACGACACGGAAGCCGCCAGCATCACCATGGCGGCCAGCAAAAACGGCTGTGCCAGGAGCTTGTGATACTGGAGTCGATAGCCGGCTGTCGCGAAGCCCGAGCTCTCGGACGAGCGGATGTAGCTCGGTAGTTGCCAAAAGGACACAGTCTCGGGTGTGGAAAAGCTGTTGCGGATCTGTGCTTCGGTCAGCGTCGTCGGAATCTCCAGCGTCGCCTGGTCGATCGGCGGCGAATCCAGCGAGAAGCGGCGCACCGATTTGAACAGCCAGTGACCGGACTCCAGCGCCGCCTCGCGCGCCTCGACCCGCTCCTTGAAATGCCAGTCCGTATCGAATCGGAACAGGGTCAGGCCGGTCAGCCGGACGCCCTGCTGCTCGCTGCGCGCCGCGTTGATGATGACCTGGCCGTCATTGGTGACCTGGTTGAGCCAGAAGCCGGAGGCGTCCTGGATGCCGCCGCCGGGGGCCGAGCCGAACAGCTCGGCTTCCATGCGCTTGGACAGCTCGCGTAGGTTCGCCGACATCGGATTGTAGGCGACGGTGGCGATCACCCCGATCAGGAGTGCGCTGCCGAGGGCCGGCGAGATGAATTGCCATGCGGAGATGCCGGCGGCGCGCGCGACCACGAGCTCGAGCCGGCGGGAGAGGGCGAGATAGCAGGTCATCGCGCCGATCAGCATGCAGAACGGCGTCAGCTTCTCGAGCAATTGCGGGACCCGGAACAGCGAGGTTTCGGCCACCATGATCGCGGAGGCGGATGCGAGCCCTGAGGTCTTGCGCACCATCTCGATGTAGTCGACCAGCACCAGCAGCAGGAAGATGCTCGCGAACACGCCGAGCGCCGCGACGACGAAGCGTCCGGCGAAATAGCGCCCGAGTGTGTTGGTGAGCATGCTCATGCGGCGGCCGGCCGTCCGAACAGCCGCGCGATGCGCGCGTTCGACCTGTTGATGGCCTCCATGAGGCGGGGCGGCGGCTCGACCACGATGCCGCCGATGATCATCCACAGCCCGACGCCGATGGCGCCCAGGACCATCGCGTATTGGAACAGCACCGGGCCCGGCGACTTCACCGCCATCACTGAGCAGGCGAATCCCGCCATGCGCAGCCCGAACACGGCCATCACGGAGCCGCCGATCGAGAAGTTGCGGCTCTGGCGCGTGGTGCGCGGCGCGCCGAGGAAGGCGAAGGTCAGCACGGCAAAGGCGAAGGGATAGATCGGCGCCAGCAGGCTGTCGTGCAGAGCCGAGCGGAACTGGCCGGGAATCTGCTTGTAGACCGGATCGTCCTCGGACGGGGAGAACAGCTCCCAGAGATAGCGCTCGCGGATGCCGAGGGTGACGTCGTGACCCTGGCCCGAGAATTTCGACATGTCGAAGCCGTAGCGGCCGAACGCCACCAGCGCGGGATCGCGCTTGCCGGCCTCGAAGCGCTGGAGATTGCCGTCCTTGAGCACCAGGAACGAGCCGTTGTCGTTCTTCACGACCTCGCCATGCTCGGCGACGATCGAGACGCGCTCGTTGGGATCGCGGCGATCGTCGATGAAGATTCCGGCGAGGATGCCGCCGGGCTGCCGTTCGCGGATCCGGATCGTCAGGTTCTTGTCGAGCTGGGCGAAGCGGCCGGGCTGGAGGATGTTGGTGAGCACGTCGGCGGTGATCTCGGCGTCCCACTGCTTGATCCGCCGCATGCCGTCGGGGGCGAGATAGGCCGCGATGAAGGCGACCAGCAGCGCCACGACGCAGGTGGCGTAGAAGAACGGATAGAACAGCCGGAACGGCGAGAAGCCGGCGGCATTCATCACGATGATCTCGGAATCGGTCGCGAGCTTGTTCAGCGTGTGCGAGATCGCGATCATCAGCGCGATCGGTGAGATGATCAGGACCAGCGCCGGCACGACGAGGCTGGTGATGCCGAGGAAGGTCAGGATGGTCTGACCCTGGCTCGTCATCAGGTCGATGCCGCGCAACGCCTGCGTAATCCAGATCACGCCGGTGAGGCTGACCAGGACCAGCGCAAACGACGCTAGCGTCGTGCGGAAGATATACCTATCGATTGACCCCATGCGCTACCGCACGAATCCCCACCAGCGCCCCAATGCAGGCCGGAAGTCCGGCTGCCCAACCAATCCCCGATCAGGGGATCCCCAAGGTCGGCCAACCACCTCTTCCACCGGCTTACTCTCTCTCTACCATCCCTTTGATCCGTCAACAAAATGGCTGCCCCGTGGCGCCGTCAATATATGGTTAATATTTCCCTCGTTGTGGCCCGGCGGCCACGGGGGTGCTTGGCAGCTGCCGGGCCGGTGGCCCATAGTGGGGAAAGTCCAGTGAATCGTCGTTCAGCTCCGGCCCGAGGCCGGGTCCGCCGAGCGGCGAAAAGCCCGATGTTTTGAAGGAGTTACCCATGTCCGATGCCATCAAGGTCGGCTTTGTCCCGTTGTCTGCTGCCGCCCGTGGCATCCTGGTCGTGTTCTGCGATGACACTTTGAAGCTCGGCCCGGCGACGGCCAAGGCGCTCGGCGGTGCCGCTGAGCTGGTCAAGCGGGCGGCCTCCGCCGCCGGCTTCAAGGGCAAAAGCGGCGCCGCGCTGGACATCCTGGCGCCGGAGGGGGTGAAGGCCACCCGCCTGGTCGTGATCGGCGCCGGCAAGGCGGCGAGCCTGAAGGCGAACGACTTCCTCAAATTCGGCGGCGTGGCGGCGAGCAAGCTTTCGGCCGCGGCCACTGCCATGACCATCATCGCGGAACTGCCCAATGGCGCCATGACCAGCGAGCAGGCGGTTGCGATCGCCTCGGGCCTGCGGCTGCGCGCCTACAAGTTCGATCGCTACAAGACGAAGAAGAAAGACGGCGAGGAGGGCGGCTTGCGCGCCGACGTCTCGCTTGCGGTCGGCGATGCGACCGCGGCGAAGAAGGCGTTTGCCTCGGCCGGCCATGTCGTCGACGGCGTGATCATCGCGCGCGACCTCGTCAACGAGCCGCCGAACGTGCTTTTCCCCGAGGAGTTCGCGCGCCGCGCGGGCCTGCTCCGCAAGCTCGGCGTCAAGGTCGAGGTGCTCGACGTCAAGGCGATGGACAAGCTCGGCATGGGCGCGCTGCTCGGTGTCGGCCAGGGCTCGACGCGGCCGAGCCGCACCGTGATCATGCGCTGGGACGGCGGCAAGAAGGGCGAGGCACCGGTCGCCTTCGTCGGCAAGGGCGTCTGCTTCGACACCGGCGGCATTTCGATCAAGCCGGCCGGCAGCATGGAGGACATGAAGGGCGACATGGGCGGGGCCGCCTGCGTCGTCGGCCTGATGCACGCGCTCGCCGCGCGCAAGGCCAAGGCCAACGTGGTCGGCGCCATCGGCCTCGTCGAGAACATGCCCGACGGCAATGCGCAGCGGCCGGGCGACATCGTCACCTCGATGTCGGGCCAGACCATCGAGATCATCAACACCGACGCCGAAGGCCGCCTCGTGCTGGCCGACGTGCTCTGGTACGTCGCGAAAAAGACCAAGCCGAAATTCATGGTGGATCTGGCGACGCTGACCGGCGCGATCATGGTCGCGCTCGGCACCGAGCATGCCGGCATGTTCTCCAACAATGACGAGCTCGCCGACCGTCTGCTCGCGGCCGGCATCGAGAGCGGGGAGAAGGTCTGGCGCATGCCGCTCGGCCCCGAATACGACAAGCTGATCGATTCCCAGTTCGCCGACATGAAGAACACCGGCGGCCGCCATGGCGGCTCGATCACCGCGGCGCAGTTCCTGCAACGCTTCGTCGACGGCACGCCGTGGGCGCATCTCGACATCGCCGGCACCGCGATGGGGGCGCCGAAGACCGACATCAACCAGAGCTGGGGAAGCGGCTATGGTGTCCGTTTGCTCGACCGTCTGGTCGCCGACCATTACGAGCGCAAATGATCTGAGATGACCGAAGTCCTTTTCTACCATCTGCAAAACATGACGGTGGAGAACGTGTTGCCGCCGCTTCTCGAGAAATCGCTCGAGCGCGGCTGGCGCGTCGTGGTGCAGTCGACCTCGCCGGAGCGCGCCGATGCGCTCGACGCGCATCTATGGACCTATCGCGACGATTCCTTCCTGCCGCACGCGACATGGCGCGTGAACGATGCCGCCGATCAGCCGATCGTGCTGGCGATCGAAGAGGACAATCCCAACGGCGCCAATGTCCGCTTCCTGGTCGACAACGCCGCGCTGCCGCAGGACGCGCAGGGCTATGAGCGCATGGTGCTGCTGTTCAACGGTGACGATCCGGACGCGCTGGCGTTTGCCCGGAGCGCCTGGACGGATTGCAAGGCGCGGGGATTTGATGTCACCTATTGGCAGGCCGACGAACGGGGCCGTTGGCAGCGCCGGAATTAGCGGTCGTTTACAATTAATGATAATTTGCACTTTTCGGGCGATGCTGGCTTTTGTCACCTTCGTGCCGCAAAGTGATGTTGGGACAATCGCTTAGGGCCGGTCCTTCATGCGGGGAATTTAGTTTATCGTGCGACATCAAAAGCTTCCCAGCTCGCTCATAGTTGCGTTGGCTGCCGTAGCACCGCTGCTCGCGGGCTGCTCGGGGACCGATCTGTTGTCCAAGGATGCCCAGTGGTTCAACACGCCGAGCCGCCTGTTCATCAAGAGCATCTCAATCGAATCGCCGCCGTTGACCCCCGACAAGCCCGTGACGGCCGAGGATCTGGTTAGCGCCGACGGCGCCTGTCCCGGCATGACGCCGCCCCCCGGGCCGGCTGACGCCAATGCTTCGACGACGGCGCCGGCGCCCATGGGCGGCACGGTCGCGCTCGGTCACACCGAATGCGACGTGGTGCGCGGTATCGGCGCGCCCTCGACCGTCAATCTCTCCAGCGATGCCGTCGGCCGGCGCGTTGCCGTGGTGACCTGGAGCTCCGGTCCGCGTGCAGGCATCTACACCTTCACGTCCGGCCGCCTGTCCTCGATCGAGGGCACGCCGGAAGCGCCCGTCATGCCGAAGGCGACCAAGCCGAAGCCGAAGAAGAAGTCGGCGTAGGGCGAACTCTCGCGTTCCCGACGCGCTGCAGCGCGTTCACGCGCGTCTTCGACGCGCCATCAGCGCGTCTACGCGCGTCTTCGACGCGCTATGCGCTGCTGCGCAGAGCCGGGACACAATCTCTCTCGATCCAGTCTCTCTCGATCATGAGCCCCGGCTCAGCGGCGCACCACTATCGTGCTGCGCTGTGTCCGGGGCACGAGAGCAACGATCGAATTCGCCATCTCATCAAACTTGCGCGTCGTCGCTTCGAGCTGTGGCTTCTGCGCGCGCATCAATGTGTTGGCGGGACTCGCGCGCTTCTTCGAAAGTCACGCTGCCGTTACACGTGATCGGCAATTCGTGATCTGAGAGCCTTTGCATCCGCTGTCGAAATCACCCCGGAGGAAAACTGGAGGAAATCTCCAGAATAATCACGCGCGTCTAAAGCAGCGCTTCAAGAATGACATCCGCAGCACTGCTACGCATCGAGGGGAGGGGCTAGATCGATCGAAGGAATATTTGGATGTCTACTACCTCTGTTTTCTCCCCGGTTACGGGCCAGCTCACCATTTTCGGCGACAGCACCAATAACGGCGTCGTGATCAGCCGCGACAAGTCGGGCCGCATTCTCATCAATAACGGGCAGGTGAAGACGATCGGTGGCGACCCCACTGTGGCCAACACCAATGAGATCGACGTCTTCGGTCAGGGCGGCGACGACACGATCACCGTCAACGAATCCAACGGCCCGATGCCCGCGGTGCACATTTTCGGCGGCGACGGCAATGACAGGATCACGGGCGGCTCGGGTGCCGATTTGCTGTTTGGGCAGGCCGGCAACGATACGATCAAGGGCGGCGGCGGCAACGATCTGCTGTTCGGCGGCGCGGGCAACGACACGCTGGACGGCGGCAGTGGCGACAACCAGTTGTTCGGCGAAGCCGGCGACGACCTCATGATCTGGAATCCGGGGGGCGGCACCAACCTGTTCGAGGGCGGTGACGGCAACGACACCGCGCAGGTCAACGGAAGCAATGACCCGGAGACGTTCACGATCACGGCGAACGGCACGCGCGTGCGATTCGACGGGACGGGCGCCGCGCCCTTTTCACTCGACATCGGCACGACGGAGAATCTCGTGCTGCACGGCGGCGGCGGCGACGACGTCATCACCGCAAGCAATGGACTCGCTAGCCTGATCTCGCTGACGCTCGACGGCGGCGCCGGCAACGACAGGATCACCGGCGGCGACGGCAACGATCTCCTGATCGGCGGCAGCGGCGACGACATCGTCAATGGCGGACGCGGCAACGACGTTGCACAACTAGGAACGGGCGACGACACCTTCATCTGGAATCCCGGCGACGGCAGCGACACGGTCGAAGGCGGATCGGGCAACGACAAGCTGCTGTTCAACGGAGCCAACATCAACGAGACCATCAACATCTCGGCCAATGGCGGCCGGGTGCGCTTCACCCGCGACGTCGCCAACATCACGATGGACCTCAACAGCATCGAGCAGATCGAATTCGATGCACGCGGCGGCGCCGACAACATCACCGTCGGCGATCTCACCGGCACCGGCGTCAAGCAGGTTCTGGTCGATCTCGGAGCCGTTCCCGGCGGCACGCAAGGCGACGGTGCGGCCGACACGGTGACGGTCAGCGGTACCAACGCTGGCCAGCACATCGAGGTCGCGTCCGACGGGACGACCGTGACGGTGACGGGCCTGCCTGAGGTCGTGACGATCGCCAATGCAGAGGCTGCCAACGACCGGCTGGTGATCCAGGCGCTCGGCGGCAACGACGTCATCGATGCATCGCTACTTGCCGCGGCGATTGGGCTGACCATCGATGGCGGCGCGGGCAACGATACCATCACCGGCAGCCAGGGCGCCGACACCCTGATCGGCGGCGACGGAAACGACAAGGTCACCGGCGGCCGCGGCAACGACGTCGCTCTTCTCGGCGCAGGCGACGACATCTTCACGTGGAATCCCGGTGACGGCAGCGACACCGTCGAAGGTGACGCGGGAACGGATACGCTGGTGTTCAACGGCTCCGACGTCGCCGAGAACATGTCGATCTCGGCGAATGGCGGCCGTGCGCTACTCACCCGCGACGTCGGCGCCATCACCATGGATCTCAACGGCGTCGAGCGCGTGCAGATCGCCGCCGCCGGCGGCGCCGACAACATCACCGTCAACGATCTCTCCGGCACCGGCGTCACGCAGGTGGCGATCGATCTCAGTGCCGGCCCCGGCAGCCAGAGTGGTGACGGTGCGGCAGATCGTGTGACCGTGAACGGCACCGCAGGCGATGACAACATCTCGGTCACGACCTCTGGCGCATCGATCGTTGTCAACGGCCTTGCGGCGCAGGTGACCATCGCTCACGCCGACGCAGGTGACGTCCTGACCGTCAACGGCGGAGGCGGTAACGACGTCATCAATGCCTCGTCCATCAAGGCGGGGCAGCCGTTCAGCCTCAACATCAACGGCGGTGACGGCAACGACACCATCACCGGCAGTGCCGGCAACGACATTGTGAACGGCGGCCGTGGCAACGACGTTGCCAATCTCGGCGCTGGCGACGATACCTTCATCTGGAATCCCGGCGACGGCAGCGATGTCGTCGAAGGCGGCAAGGGCACCGATACGCTGCTGTTCAACGGTGCCAACATCAACGAGAACATCAACATCTCGGCCAATGGCGGCCGGGTGCTGTTCACCCGCGATGTCGCCGCCATCGCGATGGACCTGAACGGCGTCGAGCATATCAACTTCAACGCCCTCGGTGGTGCCGACAACATCACGGTCGGCGACCTCTCCGGGACCGGCGTGAATCAGGTCAACCTCGACCTCGGCGCCAATGACGGCGCCGCGGATACGGTGACGATCAACGGAACCAGCGGCAGCGACGTCATCACGGTGACCGAGCACGACGGCATCATCACGGTGTCGGGGCTTGGCCAGGACATCAACATCACCGATGCCGGCGCGGGCGACAGGATCGTGATCAACGGCCTCGATGGCGACGACGTCATCACGGCCTCCGGTCTGCACGGCGGCATCCAGCTCGTCGCCAATGGCGGCAATGGCGATGACGTCCTGATCGGCAGCCCCGGCAACGACACGCTCGCGGGCGGCGCGGGTGACGACGTGCTGATCGGCGGCGGCGGACAGGACGTTCTCGACGGTGGCCCCGGCAACAACGTCGTCATCAACGGGGGTGGGGCGATGGCGGCCGCGATGCTGCTCAACCAGGCCATGGCGGCAAACCTCGTTCCGGCAGGTGACGGTCACGGCGAGATGCCGTTGCCCGATCCGCACGCGGCACAGAGCCAGACCCTCGCACCGCCGCAGCACGCCTGACGCTTGGCTCCGGCCCGGAGAACGCCCATGACCACGAACGCGGTCTCGACCGATACGGGGTTGGACGCGCTGCTCACCCTGCTGCATTTGCAAGGTGTTGCGGCCGACCGCGACCAGCTCAGGCACCGGGCCGGAACGGCCATCTTTGGCGCAGCGGACATCATCCGCTGCGCCAAATCCCTCGGTCTGAAGGCACGAACCTATCGGACCAAATGGGAACGCTTGTCGGGCAGCCCGCTGCCGGCGATCGCGATGCTGCGCGACGGCAGCTTCATGGTCATCGCAAGAGCCTCCGCCGACAAGGTGCTGGTGCAGTCGCCACAGGCGCAGCGCCCGATGCTGATGGAGCGCGACGAGTTTACTGTGCTCTGGGACGGCGGACTGATCCTGATGGCCCGGCGCGCCGGGCTATCCGACCTCGGGCGTCACTTCGATATCACCTGGTTCATCGCCGCGATCGGCAAATACCGGCGGCTGTTTGGCGAGGTGCTCGCCGCCTCGTTCTTTCTCCAGCTCTTTGCGCTGGTCTCGCCGCTGTTCTTCCAGGTCGTGATCGACAAGGTGCTGGTGCATCGCTCGTTGTCCACGCTCGACGTGCTCGTCATCGGTCTCGTCGTCGTCTCGCTGTTCGACACGGTGCTGGGTATCCTGCGTAATTATCTGTTTGCGCATACGACCAACCGCATCGACGTGGAGCTGGGAGCGCGGCTGTTCCACCACCTTCTGGCATTGCCGATGGCATGGTTTCAGGCGCGGCGCGTCGGCGATTCCGTAGCGCGGGTTCGCGAGCTCGAGAACATCCGCAATTTCATCACCAGCTCGTCGCTGACGCTGCTCATCGACCTGTTCTTCACCTCGGTATTCCTGGCGGTGATGTTCGCCTATTCGCCGCTGATGAGCTGCATCGTGCTGGCATCGTTCCCGTTCTACATCGCGATCTCGGCGGTGGCGACGCCGCTATTCCGCCGCAGGCTGGACGAGAAATTCCGCCGCGGCGCCGAGAACCAGGCGTTCCTCGTCGAGAGCGTCAGCGGCATCGAGACGCTGAAGGCGATGGCAGTCGAGCCGCAGATGCAGCGCCGCTGGGAAGAACAGCTCGCCGGCTACGTCTCGGCGAGTTTTGGTGTCACCAGCCTCGGCAACACCGCAAGCCAGCTCGTCCAGTTCGTCAGCAAGGTCGTGACCGCCGCCATTCTCTATGTCGGCGCGCGCCTCGTGATCGGCGACGCATTGACCGTCGGCGAGCTCGTAGCATTCAACATTTTTGCGGGGCGCGTTTCGGCGCCCGTGCTGCGGCTGGCCCAGGTCTGGCAGGATTTTCATCAGGCGCGGCTCTCGATCGCGCGGCTTGGCGACATCCTCAACAGCGCGGCAGAGCCGGCTTATTCGGCCGCGCGCGCCGGGCTGCCGCCGATCCGGGGCAATATCCGGTTCGAGCACGTGTCGTTCCGCTACCGGCTCGATGGGCCGGAAATCCTGCATGACGTCTCGTTCGATGTTCCGGCCGGGCAAACCGTCGGCATCGTCGGCTCCTCGGGCTCGGGCAAGAGCACGTTCGCCAAGCTGGTGCAGCGGCTCTACGTTCCGCAAGGCGGCCGCGTGCTGATCGACGGGATGGATCTGGTGATGACCGATCCGGCCTGGCTCCGCCGCCAGATCGGCGTGGTGCTCCAGGACAACATGCTGTTCAACCGCTCGGTGCGCGACAACATCGCGCTGGCCGATCCGACCCTGCCGATGGACCGCATCATGGAGGCAGCAAAACTTGCGGGCGCGCATGATTTCATTCTGGAGCTTCCCGAAGGCTACGACACGGTGGTCGGCGAGCGCGGCTCGACGCTCTCGGGCGGGCAGCGCCAGCGCATCGCGATCGCCCGCGCATTGGTGACCAATCCCCGCATCCTGATCTTCGATGAAGCGACCAGCGCGCTCGACTATGAAAGCGAGCGGATCATCCATGAGAACATGAAGGAGATCGCCAGGGGCCGCACCGTCCTGATCATCGCGCATCGTCTGTCCACCGTTCGCGGCGCCGATCGCATCTTCACGCTCGAGCGCGGCCGTCTGGTCGAAGACGGCACGCATGACGCGTTGATCAAGACCGGTGGCCGATACGCGGCCCTGTATCGTCTCCAGGGAGGGATCTATGAGGTCGGCTAGCGCGGCGCCGGCCCCGCGGCCGGAGCAGACCGTCGTTCCCTTCCGGAAAGCGAAGGCGCGGCGGATTGAAGAGATCGCCTTCCTGCCCGCGGCGCTGGAGATTGCCGAGGCACCACCGTCACCGATCGGCCGGGCCATCGCGATGGCCCTGATGCTCCTTGTCTGCGCGGCACTCGCGTGGTCGGCATGGGGCACGATCGACATCGTGGCGTCCGCAGCCGGGAAGGTGGTGTCGAGCGGGCGAAGCAAGGTGGTTCAGCCGTTCGAGACCGGGGTGGTGCGCGCCATCCACGTGCAGGACGGGCAGGCGGTCAAATCGGGTGATGTGCTGATCGAGCTCGATCCGACCGTGAATGCCGCGGAGCGCGATCACCTGCACGACGATCTCATGGCCGAACGGCTCAATATGGCGCGTCTCCGCGCCGCATTGGCAAGCGGCGAAGATGCCTCCGCCGATCTCGTCTCGCCTGCGGGTGCCGATCCCTCGCTGGTCGCGACACAGCGGCAGCTTCTTGCCAATCAGGTCAGCGAGCATCGCGCCAAATTGGCGTCGCTTGCGCGCCAGCAGGCGCAGAAGGAGGCCGAGCGTCAGACCATTGCGGCGACGATCCACAAGCTGGATGCGTTGCTCCCCGTCACCCAGCAGCGCGTCGATATCCGCAAGATTCTGATGGAGAAGGAAATCGGCTCGAAGCTGACCTATTACGAGACCCTTCAGCTTCTGATCGAGCAGCAGGAGGAGCTTCGCGTCCAGAGCAGCCATCTGAAGGAAGCCGAGGCGGCCGTCGCCGCGATCCGGGAGACCCGCACCCAGGCCGTGGCGGAGTATCGCAAGAGCCTGTCCGACGAACTCGCCAAGAGCGAGCAGAAAGCCAATGGCGTCGCGCGCGATCTGATCAAGGCGCAGCAGCGGACCCGGCTGCAGCAGTTGACGTCGCCAGTCGACGGTGTCGTGCAGCAGCTTGCGGTTCATACCGTCGGCGGCGTGGTCACGCCCGCGCAATCGCTGCTGGTGATCGTGCCGTCAGATACGCGGCTCGAGGTCGAGGCGATGATCTCCAACCGCGACATCGGCTTCGTCGAGGCCGGGCAGGGCGCTGCCGTCAAGATCGACACCTTCAACTTCACCCGCTACGGCCTGCTGGAGGGACGGGTGCTGAGCGTCTCGCAGGACGCCATCATCCGCGATCGTCCGCCGGGAAGCGAGCGCGCGCTCGGGACGCAGCGCGACAGCAGCGAGCCCAACGGGCAGGAGCTAAGCTACAGCGCACGCATCTCGCTCGATCGCACGCAAATGCAGGTGGACGATCGCCTCGTCAGCCTGTCACCGGGAATGGCCGTGACAGTGGAGATCAGGACCGGCTCGCGCACGATCCTGAGCTATCTGTTGTCGCCGCTTCAGCGCTACCGGCACGAGATCATGCGGGAACGGTAGATCCCACAGCTCCGACGGAGCCGTATCAAGCCAGCCCACCATTTTCGGCGGATCGCATGGGCCTGATGGCGTTCGCCAGGATCGCGATTGCGACACTTTGACTGACGTCGCTTTCCGGATGGCCGTGCGGCCGGCGATGCGCTTTTATGGCGCGATAAGGAATCCGGAGGGAACATGCGCTTCGTCACGATCGTGTCGGCTCTGCTTCTGTCGCTTGGTGCGGCGGTCGCCCAGGACTATCCGTCGAGAACCATCACCGTGCTGGTGCCATACGCCGCCGGCGGACCGACCGACACCATCGCGCGCCTTACCGCGGCAAGCATGGCGAAATCCCTCGGGCAGCAGATCATCGTCGAGAACGCGACCGGCGCCGGCGGCACAATCGGCGCGACCCGCGCCGCGCGTGCCCAGCCGGACGGCTACACGCTGCTGGTCCATCATGTCGGCATCTCGACCGCGGCCACGCTGTATCGCAACCTGAGCTATGACACGAAGACGGCCTTTGCGCCGATCGGGCTCGTGACCAATGCGCCGATGACGATCATCGCACGTCCGGATTTCCCGGCCGACACGCTCAAGGAACTTGTCGCCTACGCCCAGCAGCAGGGTGACAAGCTGACTTACGCCAATGCCGGGTTAGGTGCGGCATCGCATCTCTGCGGCATGCTGTTCATGTCGGCGATCCAGAAGCAGCTCACCACGGTGCCCTACAAGGGCAACGGTCCGATCATGAACGATCTGCTCGGCAAGCAGATCGATCTCACCTGCGATCAGGCGACCAACACGACCGGCCCGATCACGGCCAAGCAGGTCAAGGCCTACGCGATCACCACCAAAGAGCGGCTGAAGAGCCTGCCTGATCTGCCCACCGCCGACGAGGCCGGCCTCAAGGGTTTCGAACTCGGCGTCTGGCACGGCCTCTATGCCCCCAAGGGCACGCCGCCCGCGGTCGTTCAGAAGCTGACGGCGGCGCTTCAGGCCGCGCTCAAGGATCCCGCGCTGATCGCCCGGTTCAACGACATCAACACCGAGCCGGTCCCGCAGGACAAGGCGACGCCCGAGGCGTTAGGGGCGATGCTGACGAGCGAGGTCGATCGCTGGGCACCGATCATCAAGGCGGCGGGGCAATATGCGGACTGAGTTGGCTGATCCATAAAGAGCATGCTGATCAGTAGCTTGTGGTCGGGTAGTTGGATACCGCTACTGTGCATGGGGTTGTTTTCGCGATTTTGAGTCTAGCCCGCCGCCTCGTCGAACTGCGTGCTCGCCTCCAGCCACTGCTCCTCCGCGCGCGCCAGCGCGTCGGCGGCGTTGGCGCGCGCCTTCGACAGTTGCGCGGCCTGCTTGGGATCCCGGGTGAAGATGTCGGGCAGGGCGAGCGCGGTGTCGATCTTGGTGATGATCTCGCTGACGCGGGCGATCTCGCTCTCGGCTTCCGCGATGCGCTTCTTCAGCGAACCGCGATTGTCTGATCTCGGGCGCTGCGGCTTCTCGCTCGCGGCGCTACGCTCGCGCGGGGCAGGCTCGTCGTTGCGCGCCGACAGCACCAGGCGGCGGTACTCGTCGAGGTCGCCGTCGTAGTTGGTGACGGTGCGGTCGGCGACGATCCAGAGCCGGTCGGCGCAGGCCTCGATCAGATAGCGATCGTGCGAGACCATGATGACCGCGCCGGGGAATTCGTTGATCGCTTCGGCAAGCGCCGCGCGGCTGTCGATGTCGAGATGGTTGGTCGGCTCGTCGAGGATGATCATGTTCGGGCCGAAAAAGGTCGCAAGGCCGAGCAGGAGTCGCGCCTTCTCGCCGCCCGAGAGCTTTGCGACCTTGGTGTCGGCCGCCTTGCCGGAAAAGCCGATCGCGCCGGCGCGCGCCCGCACCTTGGCTTCGGGCGCATCGCCCATCAGCTTGCGGACGTGGTCGTAGGCAGACCCATCCTCGTTCAGCTCGTCGAGCTGGTGCTGCGCGAAATAGGCGATCGACAGCTTGTCGGCGCGCGTCACCTTGCCTGAGAACGGCGCCAGCCGTCCGGCGAGCAGTTTGACAAGTGTCGACTTGCCGTTGCCGTTGGCGCCCAACAGCGCGATGCGGTCGTCATTGTCGATGCGCAGCGTAACGCGGCCCAGCACCGGCGTCGCCGGATCGTAGCCGACCGCGGCGTTGTCGACGGCGATGATCGGCGGCGACAGGATTTTCTCCGGCGCGGGGAAGCTGATCTCGCGCACGTCCTCGGTGACCAGCGCCGTGATCGGCTTCAGCCGCTCCAGCATCTTCACGCGGGACTGCGCCTGGCGCGCTTTCGAGGCCTTGGCCTTGAAGCGGTCGACGAAGGCCTGCAGGCGCGCGCGTTCGGCCTCCTGGCGCTTGACCGCCTTGGCATCGAGCAGCTCGCGCGCGGCGCGCTGCTCCTCGAAGGAGGAATAGGTGCCCTTGTAGAGCGTGAGCTTGCCGCGCTCCAGATGCAGGATCTGGTCGACCGAGCTTTCCAGCAGGTCGCGGTCATGGCTGATCACGATCACCGTGCGCGGATAATGCGCAAGGTGATCCTCGAGCCACAGCGTGCCTTCGAGGTCGAGATAGTTGGTGGGCTCGTCGAGCAGCAGGAGGTCAGGGGCGGCGAACAGCGTGGCGGCGAGCGCGACGCGCATGCGCCAGCCGCCGGAGAATTCGGCGCAGGGGCGGAGCTGGTCGGTGGCGGAAAAGCCGAGGCCGGAGAGGATCGCGGCCGCACGGCTCGGCGCCGAATGGGCGTCGATGTCGACCAGCCGGGTCTGGATCTCGGCGATCCGGTGCGGGTCGGTCGCGCTCTCTGCTTCGTGAAGCAGCGCGTCGCGTTCGAGGTCGGCCTTGAGCACGACGGAGATCAGGCTTTCGGGGCCGTTCGGGGCCTCCTGCGCGAGGCTGCCGACGCGCCAGCGTGGCGGCAGGGTGACCGTGCCGTGCTCGGCGGCCAGTTCGCCGCGGATCACCTTGAACAGGGTCGACTTGCCGGTGCCATTGCGCCCGACCATGCCGACGCGCGCGCCGGGCGTGATCTGCACGGAACTCTGGTCAATCAGAAGGCGTCCGGCAAGGCGGATGGAGAGATCGGTGATAGCAAGCATGCGGCCTTGTCACCGCAAGGCGCGTCGAACGCAACCCGTTTTTGCGTGAGCCTCACGTCAGTGCGAGTCGCGGTCGCGCTGCTTCAACGCGTCGAGGAGCTGCTCGAGATGCGTCGGGAGCCGCGGTTCGGGGCGCAGGCTCTGCTGAAGCCGTTCGCCCACCGCATCGCAAATCGAGCGGCTGGTGCGCCGGTCGATCTGTTCGCTGTCATTGGCAAGAAGGCCAGCCATTGTGGGTTCCGTGTTCTCAAAGTGATGACACGGTACCAAGTCCTTGGCCCCCCAAAATGGTTTCGCCGCTCGCGGAGATTGCCCGGCACTCTAGTAAAAATTGCATGAAGCCGGGCAATAGCCGCCGAAATACAAAGCCCCGGCGCAGGGGAACGCCGGGGCTTCGCTTGGAAGGTACCTGGGGGGCCTAGGTACCTCAGGAAGGTGCTGTCGGGCTCAGTAGCAGCGGTTGATCAGCCGCCAGCGGGGTCCCCAGGGGGTCGGGACCAGCCGGCGCACGTAGCAGCCGCCATAACCGTAGGAGACGGGGCCGCCGGCATAGAAGCGCGGTCCACCCCAGCCGTGATGCCAGCCACCGCCGCCGCCGTGCCAGCCCCAGCCGCCATGCCAGTGAGCGGAGGCGGAGGTCGGCGCCAGCGCGGCACCCAGCGCAACCGCGGCGACAGCGGCAAGCGAAAGTTTCCTCAACATGGTGATCTCCTAAAGACTGCCGGCGCGGGGCTATCGCGTCGATGGAAAGGCCGCCGAAACGGTCTGCCCAATGATCAGGCTTCGGTTTCGATGGGACTGACCTTACGCCGCCGAGCCTGAACCAAGCCCTGAACGGAGGCTTCAGATTGGGTTCATCTGGGTGAAATCTCGGTAATACATGACTAGGTACGGCGGGCGGCCTGCGGCGAAGCGTCCGGGGGCTGTTCCGGTGGTCGCTTGCCGTCTGGCAAAGGCGCCGATATAAGCCCCGCAACTCGAAAACCACCGCTTTCTTCTCAAGGACAAGATTATGGCCCTCGAACGCACTTTCTCGATCATCAAGCCCGATGCGACCGCGCGTAACCTGACCGGTGCGGTCAACGCCGTGATCGAGAAGGCGGGCCTGCGCATCGTCGCGCAGAAGCGCATCCGCATGACCAAGGAACAGGCCGAGACCTTCTATGCCGTGCACAAGGCCCGCCCGTTCTTCGGCGAACTCGTCGAGTTCATGACATCGGGCCCCGTGGTGGTCCAGGTGCTGGAAGCCGAGGGCGCCATTGCCAAGTACCGCGACGCGATGGGTGCGACCGATCCGTCCAAGGCCGCCGACGGCACCATCCGCAAGCTCTACGCAAAGTCGATCGGCGAGAATTCCGCTCACGGCTCGGATGCGCCGGAGACCGCCGCGATCGAAATCGCGCAGTTCTTCTCGGGCAACGAGATCGTCGGCTGATCAGCCGATAGGTTAATATCGACGGGGCGAAAGGACGTATTGTGAACTGGCTCTGGCAGATCTTCGATCCCGCTACGATCGGGGCATTCTTCACCCAGTTTCGCAACGAGATGGCCGAACCGACCTTCTGGATTGCGGTCGGCAAGATCATCTGGATCAACATCCTGCTCTCCGGCGACAACGCGCTGGTGATTGCGCTCGCCTGCCGCGGCCTCAAGCCGCGGCACCGGCTGTGGGGCATGATTTTCGGCGCCGGCGCGGCCGTGCTGCTGCGGATCATCTTCACCGGCATCGTCGCGAGCCTGATGGAGCTGCCGTATCTCAAGCTCGTCGGCGGTCTCGCGCTGATCGTGATCGCAGCGAAGCTCCTGGTGCCGGAGAACGAGGACGAGGAGGGCGTCGAGTCCGCCTCGCATCTGTGGCAGGCGGTGCAGATCGTCGTCGTCGCCGACATCGTCATGAGTCTCGACAACGTCATTGCGGTTGCCGCCGCCGCCAATGGCAGCGTGCCGCTGCTGATCCTCGGTCTCGCCATCAGCGTGCCGCTGATCGTCGCCGGTGCGGCCCTGATCATGGCGCTGCTGGCAAAGCTGCCGGTCCTGGTCTGGGCGGGTGCCGCACTGCTCGGCTGGATCTCGGGCGAGGTGATCGCGACCGATCCCGGCATCGCGCCGAAGCTGCACACGCTGTTCGACGGCCCGCTCGGCGCCTCGCTGGACAGCATGCTCGGCGCACTTCGTATCCCGCCCCAATTCGCCCAAGGCGGCGGAGGCGGCGAATATCTCTGCGCAACTCTCGGTGTCGTCGTCGTGCTGGTCGTCGGCAGCATCTGGCGCCGGCGCAGCCTGAGCGCGGCCGCGCTGGAATCCTCCGAGCGCCACGCCAAGGCCTCGGCGGAGTAATCTCTACGGCATGATCTGGTTTTGCTTGCCTCTTCCCGGTGGGGAGAGGTGTTGCGCGCGATCATTCCGGCAGTCGCCGTCCCCACTGACCCGGTCATCATAGCTCCGCACGCCGGCGAGCCTTGCCGCCTCATGGCGGACTCGTGCGCCAAGCGGTCACGCACAGCGCGGCCGGGCACTTCGTGGGGTGACCCACAGCGCTCTCAATCTCTGCGCGATTTAGACTTTGACTTATTATAAACTGCTGAAATTAAAGGTGTTTTTATTGACTTGGCGGCTCATGCTGCGGCACTTCGCTCCGGTATTTATTCCTATCAAACCGGAAGCTGTTGAGAGATGTCGTCGAGAGCCACTTGCCGTCCCGTTGCCATTCTTGCCGCTACCGTCAAATCACATCCGAAGTTCTCGAGACCGACGGCCTTCGCGGCCTCTCTGGTCTCCATCGCCCTGTTCGGCGACGGCTTCCTTCACCGCGCCAGCGCGCAAAGCCCTGCGCCGGAGACGGCGACAGCCTTGCCGGCAGTGACCGTCACCGCCGACGTGCCGAAGCAGCGTGCACGGCCGCGTTTGAACCCAAGTCGAAGGGCGGGCCGTCAAAGCGCGCCTGCGAATGAGCGGGCCAGGATGCAGGCGGAAGCGAAGCCCGCTGCCGCAAGGCCCGGCGCACTCCCGCCCTCCTACTCAGGTGGGCAGGTCGCCCGCGGAGGCCAGATCGGCTTGCTGGGCAACAAGGATTTCATGGACACGCCGTTCAACATCACCAGTTACACGGCGAAGAAGATCGAGGATCAACAGGCCAGCACGATAGCCGACGTCGTCAGCAACGACCCTTCGGTCCGTTTCACCGGCCAGACCGGCGGCATCCTCGACTCCTTCTTCATCCGCGGCTTTCCGATCGGCGAGGGGAATGTCGGTGAAATTGCCTTCAACGGTGTCTACGGTGTCGCACCGAACTACCGTGTCTTCACCGACTACGTCGAACGGATCGAGATCATCAAGGGCCCGGCCGCGCTGCTCTACGGGATGGCCCCGAACAGCAGCGTCGGGGGCACCATCAATATCGTCCCGAAGCGTGCTTCTGATGTCGATCTCACGCGGGTTACGACCGACTACGCGACGAACACCCAGCTCGGCACGCATCTCGACGTCAGCCGACGGTTCGGCGAGAACCGCGAATTCGGAATTCGCGTCAATGGCAGCTATCACAATGGTGACACGCCGCTGGACAACCAGAACCGGGAGGCGCATGTCGGCGCCGCGGCGTTCGATTATCGCGGTGAGAAATTCAGAGCTTCGCTCGACTTCATCGATCAGGAAGAAAAGTTCGACGCGCCCACGAGACCGTTTCTGGTCGCAACAGGCGTAGCTGTCCCGACCGCGCCGGTCGGGAGGCGCAATGTCACGCAGGCCTGGGAATGGGCCAAGGTTCATGACAACTCGCTGCTGGCGCGCGCCGAATATGATGTGACGGACTCCGTGACGGTGTTCGCCGACGGCGGTGGCGGCAGGACTCAGGTCGATCGCTTGTTCGGCACGCCGACGATCCTGAACGCGGCCGGCAACACCACGTCGACACCGGGACGCTTCAAATTCGATATCGACCGGAATGTCGCCGACGCCGGTGTGCGCGCCCGGTTTGAAACCGGCGCGATCAGTCACGCCGTGAGTTTCCAGGGCAGCTACTACACGGATCAGATCTCACGGGGCTCCGTGTCCGGAACGCCGGTTCTGTCCAACATCTATGCGCCGATCGCCCGTCCTGAGCAGTTCGTCGCTGCTCCAGCGACGGTTCCGAAGCTTTCGGATACCGAACTGACTGGCCTCGCGCTGGCTGACACTTTGTCGGTTTTTCAGGAGCGTCTTCAGCTGACCGTCGGCGTGCGCCAGCAGGGGTCAAGTCCAACAACTTCAACACCACCACGGGAGCGGTCACGTCCTCCTATGACCAGACGGCGCTCACGCCGATGGTCGGCCTCGTCGTCAAGCCCTGGAGCAACGTTTCGCTCTACACCAACTACATCGAAGGGCTCAGCAAAGGCGACATCGCACCGACGACCGCGAGCAATCAGGGGGAAGTTCTTGCTCCCTATTTCAGCAAGCAGCACGAGGCAGGCGTCAAGGTCGACTTCGGAATGCTGGCCACCACGATCAGCGTGTTCCAGATCACCAAGCCGTCGGGACAATTGGGTGTCGACAAGATCTTCCGGGCCGACGCCGAACAGCGCAATCGCGGCCTGGAGTTCACCGTATTCGGAGAGGTGCAGCCGGGCCTACGAGTCCTTGGCGGCGTGACGTTGATCGATGCGGAGCTGACAAAGACAAGCGCGCCGACCAATCTTGGCAAGACGCCGATCGGTGTGCCTCAGGTGCAGGCAAACCTGTCCGCCGAATGGGACACCCCGTTCGCACCCGGACTGACGCTGGTCGCAAACACCATCTATACGGGACACCAATATCTGGATGCGGCGAACACGCAGGTCGTTCCGGCCTGGACGAGGCTCGACCTGGGTGCCCGCTACAACACGCGGATCAACAACCGGCCGGTGACGCTTCGGGCCCTGGTTCAGAACGTGTTCGATACCAATTACTGGGCCGGCGTGGCGAGCTTCTCCGCCTTGTCGCAAGGTGCGCCGCGAACCCTGCTATTGTCGATGTCGACGGATTTCTGAGGCGGGTCGGCTTTGACGCGCGCAATGGCGATGTTGCCGGTCCCGAACCTCACCAGACGCGCACGGCGCGGGCTTCTGTGGGCTCATCGATGGCTCGGGTTGCTCGGCGGCATCGTCGTGGTGCTGATCGGCCTCACGGGAAGCTTCATCGTCTTCTATCGGGAAATCGACGCCGGCCTGAACCCGGCGCTTTACACTCCCGCCGGTCGGGAACGAGAGGCTACGTTGAGCGAGGTGATACGCGCGGCCGCGGCAGCGGATCCCGCGCCGATTGCCACGATCCTCGCGCCGGATCGGACCTGGCCGGTCTGGGTCGTGATACATGCACACGAAACTGCGAAAGGCCGTTACCCGAATCGTTGGACGACCATGGTCGATCCTTCGAACGGGAAGGTGCTCGGGCGGCGTGACTACATCAACGCGTTCTCCCTCAAGGTTTATCGTCTGCACTACACGCTGCTGCTCTATGAGTGGTGGGGCAAAGAGCTGGTCGGTGTTGCCGGGTTCATGCTGCTCGGCTTGGCCATGTCAGGCGTCATCTTGTGGTGGCCGAGGCCGGGTCGATTCTGGCGATCGGTGTCGGTCCGGAAGGACGTTTCGCTGCTTCGATTTGTTTTCGACGTCCATGGCACGGCCGGCTTTTGGGCGCTGCTCGCGCTCACGGTGATCTCGATGACCGGCGTCGGGATTATTTTTCCCGACGTGGTGCGTCCCATCGTTGGCCTTGTGTCGAAACCGACGGCCGATCCCTCGCCGCGGATCGAAGCACCGCCTCCCGCAGGGACACCGCCGCTATCACCCGATGCGATCATGCGGAACGCGCAAGCGGCCGCCAAGCCCGGCATGGTGGTTGCCATGCTGAACCCGCCAACCGAAACGCGCAACACGTGGCGGGTGCAGTTCCGGGCCGAGGGTGCCGATCCCGCGGTGCGTGCCCGCGGGGCGATCTGGCTCGATCCATGGAGTGGGGCAGTGGTGCACGATCGCACTTCAGCCGCGATGTCGATGGGGGATCGCTATATGGCCGAACAGCTCTGGATCCATAACGGCGCGACGTTTGGATTGATCGGACGCCTGTTGGTGTTCGCAGCCGGCTTCGCACCTCTCGCCCTGTTTATCAGCGGCGCGATCATGTGGCTCAAGAAGCGTCCGGGGAGGATCAGGACCGGCCGGCTGGTCTAGCGCCGCACGATCGAGCCGGAGCGGCCGATCAGGCGGGCGAGGGCGCGGAAGCGGCTGCCGACGCGGTCGGCGACGAGGTCGACGAGCCGGTGCTCGAACACCAGCATCAGATTGCGGCCCTGGCTGCGGAAATGCGTGGCCGGCAGCACACCCGGGCGTGCCGCCGAGATCAGATGGGCGACGCGGAACGCCGCGCCCAGCAGGCGGGCGCGTTCGAGCTGGGCCGGTGTCAGCAGCTCCTGCATGGTCACCGGCGGCTGGTTCTCCTCGCTCAGGCCCGCATAGCGGTAGAACACGGACAGGCCGACGAAGGCGCGCTCGGTGTGGGTGATCGCGCCGAAATTGCCGTTGACGACCAGGCTCAGAGTCTGCTCGCCGCGATGGTCGGGATGCACCCGCCAGCCGATGTCGGAGAGCAGGCACGCGGTGTGGCGCAAGCGGCGGTCCTCCTCGGTCTCGCGCAGCTTCACCACGCGCGCGAGGCGGTCGGTCCAGGCGATCAGCTCACGGGCGTGCTTTGCCGAACGCGACAGCAGCTGATTCAGCTCTTCCGCGGCGCAGATCAGCCCGTCCTTGTTGCGCTCGGATTCCGACAGCTTCTCGTGCAAGAGGCCCTCGCGCACGCCGAAGGTCGAGAACACGATGGACTTGGGTTTCGCGACGCGGATGATGTGCTCGAGCACCAGCGCCGCATAGGTGAGGAGCGGGCGCCTGGCATCCGCGACGATCTCGATGTCGGCCAGCATGCCGGCGGCCGCAAGCCGGCGGAGACGACGCGAAAAGTCGAGCGCTTCAGCTGCGGAAATGGAGTAGCCGTGCATCACCTGGAGCGGATAGCCGCTCTGGATGATGTGGATGCGCGCGAGCGCGCGCCAGGTGCCGCCGACCGCGTAGAAGGTGCGGCCGCGGCCGGCGGTGAGCTGCGGCACCTCGTCGAGTTCCTCGCGCACGATGCGGTCGGCGCGCTTGAGCGATTTGTGCGCGAGGTCCTGGAGCGCGAGGCCGCCGAGCGGCAACGTCACGCCGCTGCGCACGCTGTTCTTGCGCACGTCGATCAGCTCGAGCGAGCCGCCGCCGAGATCGCCGACGATGCCGTCGGGATGGTGGATGCCGGAGATCACGCCGAGCGCCGACAGCCGTGCCTCGCGCGGGCCCGACAGGATCTCGATCTTCACGGCGCAGATGTGCTCGGCTTTCGCGATGAAGTCGGGGCCGTTGGAGGCGTCGCGGCAGGCTGCAGTCGCAATCGCAAATACGCGACCGACCTGCATGACGCGGCACAGCGCCCGGAACCGCTTCAGTGAGGTCAGCGCCTTGTCGACGGCATCGGGCGCAAGCAGGCCCGTGCTCTGCACCTCGCGCCCGAGGCCGCACAGCGTCTTCTCGTTGAAGATCGGAATGAGGCTCCGTGTCAGTCCCTCGTAGACGACGAGACGGACCGAGTTGGAACCGATATCGATGACCGCGACGCTCGAGCCGCGCTTACGCGGCCGCTTCACGTCCTCGATCCCGGATCAAGACTGATGACGTTCATTACGGCGCGTGAGACGGCGCGGCGAGGATTCCTTGAGCGACTTTCCACGGCCAGATAGACTCGGATTTGTCATGAAGTAGTTGTGGACGTTGAAAGGCTCCTCGCCCTTCGTGGCCTTCATACGCGTCGAGGACCCGTCCGGCAACAATTGCCAGCTCTGCTCATTGTCCTTCAGATTCGCGACCATGATCTGTTCGAGAACCTGCTGATGCACCGTGGGATTTTGCAGCGGACACAGCACCTCGACGCGGCGGTCGAGGTTGCGCGGCATCATGTCTGCCGAGGAGATATACACAGCCGCTTTCGCGCTCGGCAGGCCCTGGCCCATGCCGAAACAGTAGATTCGGCCGTGTTCCAGGAAGCGCCCGATGATCGACTTGACGCGGATGTTCTCCGACAGGCCTGGGATGCCGGGCCTGAGGCAGCAGATGCCGCGCACGACGAGCTCGACCTGGACGCCGGCTTGCGAGGCCTCATAGAGCGCGTCGATGATGTCGGGGTCGACCAGCGCATTCATCTTCATCCAGACCGCGCCGGGACGGCCATGCCGCGCATGCGCGGTCTCGCCCTGGATGTGCTCGATGATGCGCTTGCGCAACGTCAGCGGCGACACCGCCATCTTTTCCAGGTCGCTCGGCGCGGCATAACCGGTGATGAAGTTGAACACGCGCGCGGCGTCGCGGCCGATGGTCGGATCCGAGGTGAAGTAGGAGAGGTCGGTGTAGATGCGTGCGGTGACGGGGTGATAATTGCCGGTGCCGGTGTGGACGTAAGTGGTGAGGCCGCCGCCCTCGCGGCGCACCACCATCGAGAGCTTCGCGTGCGTCTTCAGTTCGAGGAAGCCGTAGACGACCTGCACGCCGGCGCGTTCGAGGTCGCGCGCCCAGCGGATGTTGGCCTCCTCGTCGAAGCGCGCCTTCAATTCGATCAACGCGGTGACGGACTTGCCGGCTTCGGCGGCTTCCGCCAGCGTGCGCACGATCGGGGAGTTGTTGGAGGTGCGGTAGAGCGTCTGCTTGATCGCGACGACATCGGGATCGCGGGCGGCCTGCTGCAGGAACTGCACGACCACGTCGAAGGATTCGTAGGGATGATGGACGACGAGGTCCTTCTGCCGGATCGCGGCGAAGATGTCGCCGCCATGCTCGCGCACGCGCTCGGGATGGCGCGGCACGTAAGGGGTGAATTCGAGATCGGGCCGGTCGAGGCGGGTGAGCTGCGAGAGCTCGTTCATGGCGAGCACGCCGTCGACCAGGAAGATCTCGTCGTCGGCGGCCGACAGCGCATGCTGCACGAAGCTGCGCAGCTCCTCCGGCATCTTGGCGTCGATCTCTAGCCGGATCACCGACCCGCGGCGGCGGCGCTTCAGTGCGGTCTCGAACAGGCGGACGAGGTCTTCGGCCTCTTCCTCGATTTCGAGCTCGGAGTCGCGGATGATGCGGAAGGCGCCCTGGCCGTGGAGATTGTAGCCGGGGAACAGGCGGTTGATGAACAGCCCGGTCGCCTGCTCGAGCGAGATCAGCCGGACGACCTTGCCCTCGGCCGGCAACCGGATGAAGCGGTCGATCTTGCCGGGCATGCGGATCAGGGCGTTCATCTGCTTGCCGTCGGCGGCGCGCGTGAGCTGGAGCGCGATGGTGAAGCCGAGGCTCGGAATGAACGGGAAGGGGTGGGCAGGATCGATCGCGAGCGGGGTCAGTAGCGGGAACACGTTGTTGAGGAAGTAGTCCTCGATCCAGGTCCGTTCCGCCTTGGTGACATCCTTGCCGTCGACCAGCGCGATACCGACGTCGGCCAGCGTGCCGCGCAGGTCGCGCCAGATTGCCTGCTGGTCGGAGGCGAGCTGTGAGACGGTGCGATTGATCAGCGCGAGCTGCTCGGACGGCGTCAGGCCATCGGGAGCGCGCTCGGCAATGCCTTCGCGCACCTGGGCCTTGATGCCCGCGACGCGAACCATGAAGAACTCGTCGAGGTTATTCGCTGAAATCGACAGGAATCGCACCCGCTCCAGCATGGGGTGGCTGGGATTGACCGCTTCCTCCAGGACGCGGCGGTTGAAGTGCAGCCAGGAGAGCTCGCGATTGATGAAGCGCTCGGGACTAGAGGCAATCGCCGGCAGCCCCTCGGTCTCCGGGGCTTTTTCTTTAATTTCAACAGCTTGCGCAGAGTCCATCAGAAGTCGATCCATCCAGTTCGCCCCAATTTGCGACTTATGCGCAAAACCGGCGGGAGCATGTGTTAGTCCGATGACGTTTCGATGACATTGATGTTCCGCCGCCGCGCCGCGTCAAGCGGCCTTGGAGCCGGCGTGGAGGGGTCAGGCGTCCCGAAGCAGCTCGGCGGCCAGCGCCCGCGTGACGGGGCGACCGAGGCGCAGGGCCTCGCTGTCGAGCAGCTGCACAGCCTCCCGTGCGGCCGCCGAGGACCGCTCCAGGCGGGTGGCGAGGTAGCTGACCACGCTCTCATCCACGCTGAGCTGGCGGTCGGCGCAGAACTTGACGATCAGGCCGCGGAAGAGCTGGTCGTCGGGCGGCAGCAGCGAGATCACAGGCACCGCACGCAACCGCGACCGCAGGTCGCGCAGCTCGATCTCGAGCGACGCCGGTACCTCGCGGCCGGTGAAGAGCAGGTAGGCCCCATCCTCGCGGGCGAGGTTCATCAGATGAAACAGGGCCCGCTCGTCGAACTCTTTTGCCTTGAGGTCCTCGACCACCAGCGCGCCGGTGGCGAGCGCGCCCGGGACGTTTTCGGCGGTCAGCCCACTGGCCGTGGTCGAGCGGGCGCCGGAAGCCTCGGCCCAGATCGCGGCGAGATGGCTCTTGCCGCTTCCTTCCGGGCCGGCCAGCCACATGATCCGGTTCGGCCATTCCGGCCAGGCATCGATGAGGGCAAGACCGGCTTCGTTGGCGGGGCCTTCGAGAAAATTGTCCCGGCTGAGGCTTTCCGCGTGCGGAAGCGAGAATGCCAATTGTCGGGGATGAACGCGGCCTGCCACGCTTGCTGTGCTCCGTGCCGGCACGCCGGCTTCGTTTGAAGAGATTCGACGTCATCGAGCGGGAGTTGGCCTTTTGCGGGGCCGCATCCCGGTTCAATTGGCCTCGACCGTGCTACTTGGCTTCGATCGTGCTCATGTGCCGCAGCCACTCGACGAGATAGAGCGACACGGACGAGAGCGTGAAGATCGTGACGAGGCCCATCAGGATCATATCATAGGGCGCCGGTTTGAAGCCGAAGGCGAGGGAGGCCAGCACCAGCGCCGCATAGGCGACCTGGGCGGCGGTGTTGAGCTTCGACACCTTCGACGGCTTCATCTCGACCGGCTTGTCGAACAGCCAGGACACGATCACGGCGGCGACGATCATGATGTCGCGCGAGACCACCAGGATCACGATCCAACGGGGAATGTCGCCCCAGATACCGAGCGACAGGTAGATCGAGACCAGCAGGGCCTTGTCGGCGAGCGGATCGAGCAGGGCGCCGAGCTCGCTGGTCATGTTGAATCGCTTGGCCAGGAACCCGTCCACGGCGTCGCTGATGCCAGCGATCAGGAAGACGGCGAACGCCACCTCCATTTGGCTCGACACGATGGCCCAGACGATGATCGGGACCAGCATGATGCGGCCCAAGGTAATGATATTCGGAATACTCACGCGGCGCTTCCCGGCACCCGGCCTGACCTCGAATCCGGCCCGTTTGAAGGCTGAACCGGTTGATATCTACATAGTATAGGGCGGGGCGCCACGCTTGCCATTGCGCGTCCCCGGAATTCGACGTAACCAGCCGCAAACCCACTGGAAATCGGGCATGACCGACCGCAAAAACGGCCTCACTTACGCCGATTCAGGCGTTGATATCGACGCGGGCAACCGCCTGGTCGATCTGATCAAGCCGATGGTGCGCGCCACCGCGCGGCCCGGCGCCGACGCCGAGATCGGCGGCTTCGGCGGCCTGTTCGACCTCAAGGCGGCCGGTTTCAAGGACCCCGTCCTGGTCGCCGCGACCGACGGCGTCGGCACCAAGGTCAAGATCGCGATCGAGACCGGCCTGCATGGCGGGATCGGCATCGACCTCGTCGCCATGAGCGTCAACGACCTCGTGGTGCAGGGCGCCGAGCCGTTGTTCTTCCTCGACTATTTCGCCTGCGGCAAGCTCGACCCGGAGGCCACCGCCGCGATCGTCGCCGGTGTCGCCGAAGGCTGCCGCGAATCCGGCTGCGCCCTGATCGGGGGCGAGACTGCCGAGATGCCCGGCCTCTACAAGGACGGCGACTACGACCTCGGCGGTTTTGCCGTCGGCGCCGCGGAGCGCGGTACCTTGTTGCCGCGCAAGGACATCGCCGCAGGCGATGCCGTGATCGGCCTAGCCTCGTCCGGCGTGCACTCCAACGGCTTCTCGCTGGTGCGCAAGATCGTCGAGCAGTCCGGCCTCAGCTTCGAGGCGCCGGCCCCGTTCGCGCCGGTCATGACGCTCGGCGGCGCGCTGCTGACGCCGACGCGGCTCTACGTCAAATCCTGCCTGCGTGCGATCCGCGAGACCGGTGCGGTGAAGGGGCTCGCCCACATCACCGGCGGCGGCTTTACCGACAACATTCCGCGCGTGCTGCCAAATCATCTCGGCGTCGGCATCGATCTGGCGCGCCTGCCGGTGCTGCCGGTGTTCAAATGGCTGGCTGCCCAAGCTGGCATCGCCGAGCTCGAGATGCTGCGCACCTTCAACTGCGGCATCGGCATGATCGTGATCGTCGAGCCGGACAAGGTCGATCAGGTCGCGCAGGTCTTCAGCGATGCCGGTGAGACGGTGGCGCAGCTCGGTACCGTGATTCCGGCCGAGGGCGAGCACCGCGTCGTCTATAACGGCCACCTTGACCTGGCACTGTGATGACTGGCGCTGTGATGAAGCGCCGCGTCGCGATCCTGATCTCCGGCCGCGGCTCCAACATGTCCGCGCTGATCAGGGCCGCTGCTGCGGCGGAGTTTCCGGCGGAAATCTCGCTCGTCATCTCGAACAAGGCCGATGCGGTGGGCCTCGAACGGGCCAAGGCAAGCGGCGTCAACACGCTGGTGATCGAGAGCAAGCCGTTCGGCAAGGACCGCGCCGGCTTCGAAAAGCTGCTGCAGGCCGCGCTGGACCAGCACGGCATCGAGCTGATCTGTCTCGGCGGCTTCATGCGTTTGTTCACGGCCGAGTTCACCAAGGCCTGGTACGGGCGGATGCTCAACATCCATCCCTCGCTGCTGCCGTCGTTCCCTGGTTTGGACCCGCATGGTCAGGCTTTGCGGGCCGGCGTCAAACTGTCTGGCGCGACAGTGCACTTCGTCATCCCCGAGACCGATGCCGGCCCGATCGTGATGCAAGGCGCGGTTCCCGTCAGCGACCACGACACGGGCGCTACGCTGTCGGAGCGCATCCTCGAAGTCGAACACCGCATCTATCCGGAGGCGCTACGGCTGCTTGCGACCGGCAAGGTCCGGATCGAGGGCGATGTGTGCAAGACGGCGGGTAGCGGGCCCTCGGAGAATTTCCTGGTGTCGCCGGTGGTGCGCTGAAGCGCCGTCGCACCGTGTTTCGTCTTCCCAAACAAAATCCCCCGGCAGAGCCGGGGGCATCGTCATGATCTCTCGCGCGAAGCTTTGAGAGAAATCAGGAGACCTTGAGGTTCTCCGCGGATGCTTTGCCGCGGTTCTCCACGAGGTCGTATTCAACCACCTGGTTCTCATTAAGGGTCGAGAGTCCGGCGCGCTCGACGGCCGAGATATGGACGAACACGTCCTTATCGCTGCCGTTCGGCTTGATGAACCCATAGCCCTTGGTCGGGTTGAACCATTTGACGGTGCCCTTTTGCGGCATCGCTCATCTCCTCCACTAGATAGAAAAAAGACGCGGCCGCAGTTTCGCGTGCCACGCCACAAACGGGCTTCCGGTAGTCTGTTCGAGTCTCAATGTCGCGAAACGCACAGCCGAGCGGCCAATTCCGATTGTGTCCAATATTGCAACATGAAATTCGCGCGTTAGCAAGCGGTGCACGGCTTTCAAGATCGCGGCGGGTGTCGCTGTCTGCTATTTGCGACCTGTGGCAAGAGAACCACAATCGAGGCAATAGCCCCGCTCCAGCGCGCCAACCGGTTGACCCTGCGTGGCAGTTCGGCACAAATCGCCGCAGGCGCGCGCCGTTCGTGTTGCATTTTTGCGCTCCGCCACTTTGCTTCGGGATTGGTCGTCATGCGCTGCGCCCTGCAGCTCTCCGGGACACGGCAGACAGTCGGGCTGGGCCGTGTGCGCCGGATCGCGGCTGCGCTCGTCATGGCGCTTGTACTGGTCGTGATGATGTCGGCGACATCATCCTTCGCGCAGAGTCCGACGCCCACGCCGACCCCGACCCCGACACCCACGCCGTCACCGACCCCCATGCCGACCGCGACCAATTACGATTTGTCAGCCGGCAACAGCGCGCTCAATCTTGGCTCCAATTTCCTGGAGCGGCTCGGCAACCAGGCCTCCGGCGGCGTCAACCGTGCATCGCGCACCAATCCCGGTGGGGCGGCGCCTCGGCGACCACGGAGGATCCGCGCTACCGCACCTGGTTCGAAGGCTACGGCATCTCGGTCCGGACCGATGCGCAAGGCGATTTCGTCGGCGACAAGCGCAAGACCATTGGCGGCGTTGCCGGCTTCGGCGCGCGGGTCGCGCCGGGCGTCAATCTCGGCTTCTCCGTCGACCAGAGTCATACCGACATCGACGTGCCGCTGGCGCTGCAGTCGGCGACGCTCGACCTGACGCAAATCGGTTTCAACGGCTCGGTCGACAAGGGGCCGTGGACCTGGGCGTTCGCGGTGGTGCACGGTTTCGGCAAGGTCCGTTCCAGCAGGGACACCGGCGTTGGTCTTGCGACCGCGGGTTATCGTGCCGCGATCGACGGTGGCCTGACCGAGATCAGCTACTACTGGACCAAGGACCAGATGCGCATCGTGCCAAAGGGCGCGCTCGAATATGTGCGCGCCACCAGCGCTGCGTTCCAGGAGGCCGGAGGGCTCGATCCATTGGACGTCGGCTCCACGGCACTCTCACGCGCACGCGTGATGATCGGCGCGGAGATCGGGCGCTACTTCATCTACGACCAGAAGGTCCTGGACCTGTCGGCCTATGGCAAGTTCGTCGACAATTTCTACCAGAACCTGGGATCGGTGCAGGTCAGCCTGGGAACCCAGAGCATCGTCGTTCCCGGCATCGGGGAGGGCCGTTACGGCATGGATGCCGGCGCCTCGGCCTCGCTCAGCCTCACCAGCGTCGCGCGGCTCTACATCAACTATGACGGCAAGTTCCGCAACGAGCTGACGTCGCACCAGGGCACGGTCGGCTTCGAATACAGATGGTGAGCGCGAAGTGCCACCTTCGCCTAAGTCGGCGTTGCCGCGACATAGCCCGTTAGCCCAAAACCCTCGCGCGCGGCCGTCATCATCGGCACCAGCGCGCTCGGATGGATGAACTCGTCGCGGAAGCAGGGATGGGTCTTGGCATCGAAGATCTTCTTCAGCCAGTCGACCACGATCTTGTGGCGCTCGGAGTCGCGGAATTCCTTGTGATAGGTGAGCCAGAGATCGGCGTGGTGGCTGACGCCCAGATCGACGGCAACAAGCGGTGCGCCGAGCGCGATCGACACGGTCGGCAGGAAGCCGATGCCGGCGCCGCGCTCCACCGCATAGAGCACGCCGACCGAGGAGTTGGTCTTGATCCCGACGATGCCTTCGAGCGACTTCAGTCCAAGCACGCGCGCGTAGGCGCCGTCGTCGACCTGCGGCGCGCTCTGCTTGATGATGCGATGGTTCTTCAGCTCGGCGAGGGACGCCGGCACGCCGTAGAGGTTCTCGTATTCCCTGGAGACGAAGGGATAGATGTGCAGGCGGCCGAGCTTGGCGACGATCAGGTCGGGATTGGTCGGCGGCTCGAGCTGGATCGCGATGTCGGATTCAAGCCGGGCGACGTCGGCCTGCTCCATCGCGCAGCGCAGATCGACGGTGATCTTGCGATAGGTCTTCTGGAAATCGATCAGCCGCGGCAGGATCCAGAAATTGCCGGGGCCTTCCGTCACCGCGACGCGCACGGTGCCTGACGTGTCGTTCGACGATCGCGAGGCACGCCGGAAGACGTTGAAGGCATGACGCTCCATATGCGCGACGTCGGCGATCATCGCAGTGCCTTCATCGCTGAGCGTCAGTCCGCTCTGGTCGCGCAGGAACAGCTTGCAGTCGATGCTCTCTTCGAGCCGGTCGATCCTGCGCATCAGCGTGGTGGAGGTGAGGCCGAGTTCTTCGGCCGCGTTGCGGAAACTTTTATATTTTGCGCAAGCTAAAAAGAGTTTCAAATCGTCCCAGGACGCGTCCAGGGCTTCTTCACGGTGCTGCATCAAAGCAGCACCCCGGTGCAATAACTGCTGCATACGCCAGATCCCCAACCGCTAAGCTCGTCGTCATAGCGGGGCACTAAATCCTCGAACGATAGAGGGGTGACATGAGTATGGAAAGGGGCTCCTTTGCCGCAAGGCATGATTTCGATGCTTTGCCGCTCAGTCCGGACGTCGATGTCCGATGTGCGCAATCTTCCGAAATTGCTGCGCTTTCCGAAATGGCGCACCGGCTGGTGCCGGGTGTGCAGATCGGAACGGCAGAGCTTGCGCGATATTTCACGTTCGATCCTCAGAGCATCCTGACGTTCAGTCGCAAGGGCAATCTGGTCGGCGGCATGGCCTTCTTGTTCCTCAACGACCGCGGACATGACGCGCTGCTGCTCGACGAGATCTGCCTGACCGCACCCGAGACGCGCTATCTCGCTTCCGCGAAGGAAGAGGTTGCCGCGATCTACATCTGGGCGATCGCGGCGACGGGCCGAGGTATCGCTGGTCTGGGCAAGGCCGCTGCTCATCTGCGTCAAGTAAGGTTTCGTGGCGCGGATTGCTATGCGCAGCCGTCAACCGTGGCCGGACGCGACATCATGAAGGCGACGGGATTTGACCCCGTTCCGAGCTTCCAGCCCGATCTCTGGTGTTACGAGCGGCCCTGGCATCGGCAGCCGATGCGGATGCCGGGCGCGATCATCCAAACAAGGAGTTTTGCAGATGCACGGCACTAGGATTCCCCTCGCCAAACCCGACTCCCGCGCCATCACCATTCGCCTCGCGCGCGATCCCAACGACCTCATGTTGGTCACCGCCATTCGCTCGGCGGTCTATCTCGCCGAGCAGGATTGTCCGTTCGACGAGGAGTTCGACGGCAATGACATGGTCGCAGCGCACTTCATCGGCTACGTCGGCAACGAGCCTGCGGGTTGCCTGCGGGTACGCTTCTTCGGGGATTTCGCCAAGGTGGAGCGGCTCGCGGTGCGTCACCAATATCGGCGCTCGCGCGTCTCGTTCAAGCTGGTCCAGGCGAGCGTCGACTACGTGAAGCGCAAGGGCTTTCGCAAGATCTACGGCCAGGCGCAGGACCGACTGGTCGATTTCTGGGCTCATTTCGGCGCCAAGCCGCTCGGTCACAACCGCAAGATCACCTTCTCGGATTTCTCCTATACGGAGATGCTGCTGGAGATCGAGCCGGGGCCGGACGCCATTACGCTGGACAGCGATCCCTATGTGATCATCCGTCCCGAGGGCGATTGGGACCGGCCGGGCGTGCTCGACGCATCGGCGGGGCGGGCGGTGACTTCGCCGCTACGGGACCTCGCACTCGCCGACCACTGAAATTGGTGCAGCTCTGCGCAAGACAATGCTGGCTTCCATTACAGATGATCCGCCGATCCTGGTCTGTGCGGATCTCCAGGTCGAATATCTGACCCCCGGGCGTCGCCATGTCATCCTCGACGGCGAAGCCGCCACTGTGCGCTGCCTGGAGCTCCTGACACTGTGGCGCACCAATCTCTGGCCGGTGATGCATCTGAAGCGCATCGCGCAGGCGGCCTGGTTCAATCCGGCATCCAGGCTGACCGATTGGGTCGCGGAGGCGAAGCCGCGGCCGGGTGAAATGACGTTCGAGCACCCGCTGCCGTCGGCCTACAGCTCTTCGCGGTTCGTGGACTACATGTCCAATATCCGCAATGTGCGCTGCATTCTGGTCGGCTTTTCCCTGGACGAAACCATCCTGGCCACCGCCGTCGACGGGTTTCACCGCAGCCACCGTTACCAGATCGTCACTGACGCCGTGGCCTGCCGGCAGCCGGGCACCGGCGATGCCGCCGCCTACAAACAGTCGGTGGTGAATGTGATCGGGAATTTTGCTACAGTCCATGCCAGCGCCGAACTGATCAGAACCAGCGGCGCCATCGCGGTCTAGGCGACCGTGGTCGGCGGATGGATGGGGTGGGACATTGTCACGGGGGGACGAGCTCAAGGAGCTGGCGAGCGATTTGTCGCGTGCCGTGGAGATGGCGCGCCGCGTCGGCTTGCCCACGACCGTCTATCTGCTCTCGATGGCGCTGGTGGAGGTGAAGGAAGCCGCTCGCGCTGCCGCCGAAGAGGATGACGACGGCGCGGCGTAGAGTTTCGGGCCTGCGGCGAAGGCGTTTCTCTCAGGATCGGCCGATGGCGCGCATCAGGATGTCGGATGCGTCATCAGCGCTGTCGCCTGCGTAGGCAACGAATTGATCGGGCCGCACCAGGATCAGCCGCGCCTCGTATTTCTCGCGGCCGCCCGATGCGGTGTCCCTGATCACCGTCAGCGGGATGCCAAGCCGCGCGGCGGCTTGCTCGAGAGCTGTAGCCCCGCCGCCGTCCGTCAGATCGATCAAGGTGAAGCCGTCGCCTAATTCCTCGAACACGTTTTTGCCTGACGACAGAGGTTGCGGCGTGAGATGATGACCTGCGCGCGCCGGATAGGCGTGTGAGCCGATCGCACTGCAGACAGCGCCGGCCGGACCAAAGACGATTGGTGACCCCTCGTAATTCGGCTCGAACGCGTTGACCTCGGCGCGCGCGCCGGAGTGCCGCTCGTGCCAGGCGGCCTCGAAATCCGCCCGATCGCGCGCCGGATCGTGGCGGCGAAGAAAATCGCGGTCGCGGAAGATCGGCGTCTCGATGAAATCGCGCGCGGTGGATGCAAACACCGGACGCCGCTCGGCATCGTAGCTGTCGAGCAGACCGGCTGGCGCCCAGCCTTGCAGAGTCGCGGCAAGCTTCCACGCCAGATTTGCGGCGTCCTCGAAGCCGGTGTTGATGCCATAGCCGCCATAAGGCGGATGGCTGTGCGCGGCATCTCCGGCGACGAAGACGCGGCCTGCGCGGTAGCTGTCCGCGACCGTGAAGCGAAGATCCCAGAATCCGATGTGCTCGAACTCGATGTCGAATTGTGCGCCGGCGGCATCGTGCAGCAAGCGTCGGAAATCGAAATTGTCGGCGGTGGTGTCCGCGGGAACGGGGGCATGGAAGAACCAGGTGCTGCCGAGATCGACCCGGCCGAAGAACTTCCAATAGCCCTCGAGGTCCGGATGCAGCACGCTGTAGAACGACTTGCCTGGAAAGGCCTCGAGCAGTCGATGCAATTCGACAGAGCGAAACACCAGCAGCACCATCAGCCGGTCATGGTCGGAGCGGGTCTGGGTGATGCCGGCGCGTTCGCGCACGATCGATCGGCTGCCATCGCAGCCGATCACGTAGTCGGCGCGAAGGCTCTCTGTCATCCCGTCGCGACTTTCGATGTCGAGGCTCACGCCCTCGGCGTCGGGCCGGACATCCCGGCAGGTCCAGCCGTATCGCAGGTCAACGGACGGAAGCTGTGCCGCCCGTTGCCGCAACACGGCTTCGGTCGCGTATTGCGGCAGGCGTTCGTTGTCGGTGAAATAGAAGGGGCGGACGAGCTCGCGCTGCAGCCAGTTGTAATTGTAGCCGCTCAGCAGCGTCCCGTAGCTGGTCATTCCGCCAATGCCGTAGTCGGGAGGAATGGTGCGGGCCGCGCGCAACGCTGCCTCCGCGCCCCAGAAATGGAAATGCTCCATCGTCCGCTGTGTGAGGTTCTGTCCCTTGGGGATCGGCTGCGGCTGTTCGTGGCGTTCCACGACGATGGTCTTGATGCCGCGCTGGCCAAGGCCGATCGCCAGACCCATCCCGACCGGTCCGCCGCCGACGATCACGACGGGCGCGTCGCTGTCCACTGAAGCCTGCCTCACATCGCTTCCCCACGATTGTCATCGCGCGACGCGCGATCGCTCGTCCTCATGAGACGTCGCAGGGATATCGTCAAGTAAAATCTCACATAGTGAGATTATGGTGTGATGTCGTCTGTCGCGGCCTCGGAGATCTGCCGGGCCGCTTCGCGGACCTCAGCGCTGATGCGATCGATCAACTCGCCCTTGGCATGTGGTCCGGCGATCGTGATGCAGAGGCTCGCGATCGGGTAGCCCGCATCGAGGATCGGCGCGGCGATCCCGACCGCGCCCGGTGTCACTTCGCCAAAGGCAACCGCGACGCCGGCGCGCCGCACGCGTTTCAGCGCTGCCAGGATTTCGTCGGAAGTGTCGCCGACGCCGACGCTGCGCAGATCGGCGGCATAGCGCGTCACCAGTGGCATCACGCGCTGCTTGGGCAGAAAGGCCATGATCGAGCGCGCGATTGCGCCGCGTCCCATCGCCATCGGTCGGCCGCGCGGATAGCTGCTCACGGGATTCACGACGGAAGCGATTGAAGCCACGCACAGCATCTTTTCGCCATACCAGCGCACGACCAGGGCCGTACAGGGGTGCGCGGCCGACAGCCGCTCCAGATGCGGGGTGGCTGCTGCGATCAGCGGATCCGAACGGCGGCTGAGATAGTCCATCTCCACCACGCGCGGGCCAAGCGCGAACCGGCCGCCGCGCGTCGGCATCACGAAGCCGCTGTCCTTCAAGCTCTTCAGATAGCGATACAGCGTCGGCCTCGTGTAGCCGAGCTCCTTCATCAGCTCTTCGGGCGACCATTGCGGCCGTGCCTCGGTGAAGAGATCGAGCACGGCAAGAACCCGATCCTGACTGTTTGCTTTGACCAAGTGAGATTCGATCCAGCTTCGCGTATTCGCCGTGATACCCGCATTCGCGCCGGCCGCAAAACGGCCGCACGGCAGCGGCTTGCCTTCGTAATAATCTCACTATAAGAGATTTTAAGAAGAATGATAGTGCAAGAGCTGCCGGGGAGGGGTTGGGCATGGCCGTCACAGCTACGGACAAGATCGTGTCGGGCACGGTCGACGTTCCCGCCTATGTCGATCGTCAACCGGTCGGCGCCTTTCAGATCCGGGTTCTGCTCGTCTGCGCCGCAGTGCTGTTCATCGACGGCTTCGACACCCAGGCGATCGGTTATGTCGCTCCTGCAGTCGCGCAGGAATGGAAGCTGGCGCGGGCAGCCTCGGTCCGGTGTTCAGCGCGGGGCTTCTGGGTCTCATGATCGGCGCCCTGATCTTCGGTCCGATGGCCGACAGGATCGGTCGCCGCCGCATCATCCTTGCAAGCACGCTGGTGTTCGGCATCGGGACGCTGCTCACCGTGCTCGCGGTGGATACGACCTGGCTGATCGCGTTGCGCGTTCTGACCGGTCTTGGTCTCGGCGGTGCGATGCCCAATGCGATTGCGCTGACCTCCGAATTCAGCCCGCATCGCCGCCGCGCCACCATGGTCATGATCATGTTCGCAGGCTTTTCGATCGGTGCGGCCCTGGGCGGGCTGCTGGCAGCCGCCATGATCCCGGCTTTCGGCTGGCGCTCGGTGTTCCTCGTCGGCGGCGTCGTGCCGCTGCTGCTTCTGGCCTTCCTCTTCAAGGCGTTGCCGGAGTCGATCCGGTTCCTGGCGATGATGGGCGGCCGCGACCGCGAGGTGGCGAACCTCCTGCAAAAGCTAGCCCCGGGAGTATCCTTCGCCGGCAATGCCAAATTCGTGGTCCAGGAGCCCAAATTGTCGGGATTGCCCGTCGCGCATTTGTTCGCCGAGGGGCGCGCATCGGTGACGGTTCTGCTCTGGGTCGTGTTCTTCATGAGCCTGCTCGACCTGTATCTGCTGTCGAATTGGCTACCCACCGTGCTGAACGATCTCGGCGTGTCAGTCTCGGGCGCGGCCGCGATTGGTGCGATGCTCCAGGTTGGCGGCGTGGTCGGCACGTTCACGCTCGGCCAGTTCATCGACCGCTTCTCGTTTCGCGCGCTGTCGCTGACTTATCTCGTGGCGGCGGTCGCGGTTGCGGGCGTCGGCATGGCCAGCCATTCGATCGTCCTGATCACGATCGCGATCTTCGCGTCGGGATTTTGCATCGTCGGGGGACAGATCGCCTCGAACGCGCTGACGGCGACTTTCTATCCGACGGCGATCAGGTCGACCGGCGTGGGCTGGGCGCTGGGCATTGGCCGCATCGGCTCGATCGTGGGGCCTTTGATCGGCGGCGTGATGCTGGCCCGCGACATGGGACCGCAGCCGCTGTTTGGCGCTGCGGCCGTCCCGGCATTGATCGCTGCGGCGGCGGCCTTCGTGCTGGCACGGCGAGGCTAGCCGAGGCGATATATCCTGTGCCGAAGTGCCAGCGCTGCTTTCCTGCAACGCTCGTGTGCGCTTGTTGCCAACGAAATGACGTTGCAAGTTGCGGCCTGCCGCAATAGCCAAGATGTCGACGTTTTCTTTGGACAAGCTCGTCGTTTGGACAGGTCTGCGTCATGACCTCCAATGACGCACCGTTGAGGAATCCCGCAATGTCCATGCTGCCCAATTCGCAAGAGGCCCGGGATGTGGCCTACCAGCTCCATTCCTATACCAACGCGCGCGCGCATCAGCAGGCCGGTCCGCTGGTGATCGAGCGCGGCGAGGGCCCTTACGTGTTCGACGCGTCGGGCAAGCGCTATTTCGAGGCCATGGCCGGCCTGTGGAGCGTCGGGCTCGGCTTCAACGAGAAGCGGCTGGTCGAGGCGGCGCACAAGCAGATGTTGGCGCTGCCGTTCTACCATACGTTCTCCGCCAAATCGCACGGGCCCTCGATCGACCTCGCCGAGAAGCTGGTGGCGCTCGCGCCGGTGCCGATGAGCAAGGTGTTCTTCACCAATTCCGGCTCGGAGGCGAACGACACCGTCCTCAAGCTGATCGCCTATCGCTCCAATTCGCTTGGCCAGCCGCAGCGCAAGAAGATCATCAGCCGGATGCGCGCCTATCACGGCGTCACCATTGCCTCGGCAAGCCTCACCGGCCTGCCGAACAACCACCGCTCGTTCGACCTGCCGTTACCCAACATCCTGCACACGGGCTCGCCGCATTTCTACAAGGACGGCGCGCCCGGTGAGAGCGAGGAGGCGTTCGCGACGCGCCGGGCCGAGGAGCTCGACGCGCTGATCCAGAAGGAGGGACCGGATACGATCGCGGCCTTCTTCGGCGAGCCGGTGATGGGCGCGGGCGGCGTCGTCGTGCCGCCGGCGACCTATTGGGAAAAGATCCAGGCCGTCCTGAAGAAGTACGACATCCTGCTGGTCGCAGATGAGGTCATCTGCGGCTTCGGACGCACCGGCAAGATGTTCGGCTGCGAGACCTACGGCATCAAGCCGGACGTGATGGTGGTTTCCAAGCAGATCACCTCGAGCTATTTCCCGCTGTCGGCGATCATCCTGAACGATCGCATGTTCGAGCCGATCGCGGACGAGAGCAACAAGATCGGCGTGCTCGGCCATGGTTTCACCGCGGGCGGCCATCCCGTCGGCTCGGCCATCGCGCTGGAGAATCTCAAGATCATCGAGGAGCGCGGCCTGGTCGCGCACGCCGCCGAGCTCGGCGGCTACATGCAGGGCAAGCTGCGCGAGCTCACCAGCCATCCGCTGGTCGGCGAGGTCCGCGGCGTCGGCATGATCGCGGCGATCGAGCTCGTGCTCGACAAGGGACGCAAGACGGCCGCCAGCACACCCGGCGCCGTCGGCGGCATCGCCAGCCGCATGCTCCAGGAGCGCGGCGTGATCTCGCGCAACATGCTGGATGCCATCGCCATCTGCCCGCCGCTGATCGTCACCAAGGCTCAGATCGACGAGCTGATCGCGGCGATCACGGGCGTGCTGAACGACATGAAGCCGGAAGTGGCGAAGCTAACGCCGGCGTAAGCTCTCTCTTCGTCATTGCGATGACGATCTGGAAGCAGCTAGCCCAAATCCAACACCGTCCCCCTGAGGTGCTCGCCTCTTCGGCGAGCCTCGAAGGGCGACGGCCCGGTGCTCTCGGAGCGGCAGCAGCGGGGCTGCTTATCCTTCGAGGCTCGGCGCGCGATGCTTCGCACCGCACGTCTCGCACCTCAATGACGGCTTAGCCAATTACGCCCGCTGAACCCCGATCACGCGACCCTTCTCGATCGCGAGAGCCAGCTCGCCGCGCTTGAGTTTCAAGGCGGCATCGCCGAACAGCTCGCGGCGCCAGCCGCGCAGGGCGGGGACGTCGGCCTCGTCGTCGGCTGCGATCTCTTCGAGATCGTCGACGGTGGCGATCACCTTGCTGGCGACCGCGTGGCGCTCCGCGGTCATGCGCAGCAGGACCTTCAACAGCTCGACGATGGCGGCGCCATTGTTGTTGTTGCGCGGCTTCTCCAGCTTCGGCAGCGTTGCAAAGTCCCGCGCCAGCCCGCGGTCGACCGCGGCGACGATGTCCGCGCCCCATTTGGATTTCTCGAACCCCTTCGGCACCGAGCGCAGATGGGCGAGCTTCTCCAGCGTGTTCGGCGCGTGGGTCGCGATGTCGCTGATGGCTTCATCGCGCAGCACGCGGCCGCGCGGCACGTCGCGGCTCTGCGCTTCCTGCTCGCGCCAGGCCGCGACTTCCATCAGGACCGCGAGGTCCTTGGGCTTGCGGACCCGCGTCTTCAGCCGTTCCCAGGCGCGCTCGGGGTGGAAGTCGTAAGTGCGGGGCGAGGTCAAAACCTCCATCTCGATGGAGACCCACTCGCTGCGGCGCCGCTTCTTGAGGTCGGCATCGAGCGCGGCGAACACGTCGCGCAGGTGCGTGACGTCGGACACCGCGTAGTGCATCTGCTCTTTCGTCAGCGGCCGGCGCGACCAGTCGGTGAAGCGGTGGGTCTTGTCCGGGCGGTGGCCGGTGACCTTCTCGACCAGCGCGTCATAGGCGATGCTGTCGCCATAGCCGAGCACCATGGCCGCGACCTGGGTGTCGAACACCGGGTGCGGGATGATGCTGGCCTGGTGCCAGATGATCTCGATGTCCTGGCGGGCGGCATGGAATACCTTCAGCACGCCCTCGTTGCCCATCAGGTCGAAGAACGGCTTGAGGTCGATGCCCTCGGCCAGGGTGTCGATCACCACGGCTTCCTCGGCGCTCGCCATCTGCACCACGCACAGCAGCGGGTAGTAGGTGGTCTCGCGTAGGAACTCGGTATCGACTGTGATGACAGGGTGCTTGGCCAGCCGGCTGCAGGCAGCCGCGAGGTCAGCGGTGGTGGTAATCAAATCCATGAACGGCCCATGACACGTACATCAGCCCGTTCTGCCGAAAGCGCTGTGATGTCAAGGGGCTCTAAGCGAATTCGAGCCTTGCATCGGGCCGAAATCGCCTCTTTCCGACGAAATTCCTATTCGTAACGGATCCGGTGCGAGGATTTGCGAGCGCAGGGCAGCGCCACCACCACCACGCACATGGCGACCAGCGCCAGCCCCAGGAACTCGAAAACCAACAGATCCACGGCGAAATCTCCAGAAACATTGATAGATTTGTCGGGGGTACGTTGAGGGTCTGTTAATGCTCGTGGTTACCGGCCGCACGGCAAGCCGGATGGTGGACAAGGGGTTAACGGGGCTAGGCTCGACCATCACCCCATGAGCTTCGGCAAGGCGGCCGCGAGCGCGTCGACAGCGGCACGGACTTTGGGCGGAATCCGGGGCGAACGGGGCCACAGCGCGTGGCATTCGTAGAGGAATTCGGGCTGGCCATCGAAGAGGCCGACCAGCGCGCCACTGTTGAGACGCTCGCGGACCAGCCAATAAGGCAGCCAGGCGAGACCCATGCCTTGCGCGGCGGCGTCTGCGATTGCCTCCATATCGTCGAGCCTCAGCCTGCCCGAAGGCATGATTTCGCGTGGCGGCTGGTCGGCTTGCGGAAACAGCCACGGCCGGACGCGTCCAGAGCGGCGATAGATGATCGCCTGATGCAGGGCGAGATCGTCGAGCGATTTCGGTTTGCCGTTGGCGCGCAGATAGGACCGCGCGCCGCACACCACCATGCGCTGGCTTGCGATGCGCCGCGTGATCAGACCGGACTGGTCGTCGAGATCGCCGGTCCGGATCGCAAGATCGTAGCCGGCCTCGATGATGTCAGCGATGGGATCGCCGAAGGAGAGGTCGAGCTCGAGATGCGGATATTTTCGCGCGAGCTTCATCAGCAAGGGCGCGATGCAGTGTCGGCCCAGCAGGGCAGGCATGGTCACGCGCAGCCTGCCGCGCGGCGCGGCGCGTTCATCGGCCGCGACGGCGTCGGCGGCTTCCGCCTCGCTGAGTACCGCGCGGCAGCGCTCGTAATAGGCCTGGCCAGCTTCGGTCAGGCTCTGGCGCCGCGTGGTGCGGTTGAGGAGGCGGACGCCGAGGCGTTCTTCGAGGAAGCGCACATGCTTGCCGACCATCGGCCCCGACATCTCCAGGGCGTCGGCCGCGGCTGCGAACGAGCCGAGATCGACGGCCCGGACGAATACGGCCATGCTGGTCAGGCGGTCCATAATTGAAAACTTCTGGTTTCGACTGTTCGCGTATTCGGGCCATTTATCCATTCCGGTGGGATCGGCATAGCTCCATTCAGTTCAACTGTTTTGGAGTGCATCCATGACCCGCGTCGTTCGCTTTCACCGGCATGGCGGTCCCGAAGTGCTGTGTATCGAGACCATCGACGTTCCACCGCCGGGAACGGGCGAGGTTCAGATCCGGATCAGGGCGCTCGGTCTCAACCGTGCGGAGGCGCTGCTGCGGACGGGCAGCTATATCGAGACCGCGACATTTCCGTCCGGCCTTGGCCTGGAGGCGGCAGGTATCGTCGAGGCCGTCGGCGAAGGCGTGGCCGGCTTTGCGCCGGGCGATGCGGTCAGCATTGTGCCGCCGCTGTCGATGGTGCGATGGCCGGCCTATGCCGAACTTGCCACCTTTCCGGACGAACTCGTCGTGAAGCATCCGCCCGAGCTTGGCTTCGAGGCGGCGGCTGCGGTGTGGATGCAGTATCTGACGGCCTACGGCGCGCTGGTCGACATCGCTGGAGTTGGGCGAGGGGATGTCGTCGCCATCACGGCGGCATCGAGCAGCGTCGGGCTTGCGGCCGTCCAGATCGCGAACCGGATCGGCGCTGTCCCGGTCGCCCTGACGCGGACCTCGGCCAAGCGGCGCGCCTTGCGTGATGCCGGCGCCCCGCACGTGATCGCCTCGGACGAGGAGGACATCGGAGCCCGGCTCGCGGAGATCGCCGGCGCGAGCGGCGTCCGCGTGGTGTTTGACGCCGTCGGCGGTCCCGCATTCGAGCCGCTGACTGCGGCGATGTCACCGGGCGGTATCCTAATCGAGTATGGCGGGCTGAGCCCCGCGCCGACGCCGTTCCCGCTCTTCAACGTGTTGACCAAGTGCCTGACGCTGCGCGGCTACCTCGTGCACGAGATCATCCGCGATCCCGCGCGCCTTGCGAAAGCAAAGGCGTTCATCCTCGACGGGCTGTCGGACGGCAGCTTGAAGCCGGTGATCGCCAGAACGTTCCCGTTCGAGGAGATCGTCGAGGCGCATCGTTTCCTGGAGTCGAACAATCAGTTCGGCAAGATCGTGGTGACGATCTAACCGCGCGGCGCGTAGCCTACGTCGCGGCGATCAGCCCCCCTCGAATATTCTCTTGCGGGCATTTTCGACATGCGTGCGCATGGCGCGGCGGGCGCCGTCCTCGTCTTGTGCCTCGATGGCCTCGAACACGCGCCGATGCTCCTGCTGCCCCCTGAGAATGCGACCGCGCGGCTGAATGAGCGACAGGTTGCGGTTGAGATTGACGCCAATGGCGATCTGCTCCCTCAACGACGTCAGCGTCTCGACAAAGAACCGGTTGCCGCTCGCCTCCGCAATCGTGCGGTGGAAGAGGAGATCTTCCTCGACACCGAGGCCACCCTCGCGCCCCTGGGCGACCATCGTATCCAGCCTGGTCAGGACCTGCTGAATGCGGCGCAGGCTTTGCCTGTCCCGGTTGCGTGCGGCGAGGGCGGCGGCATCGCCCTCGACGGCCATCCGGAACACGAAGCAGCGCTGGATGTCGGGGATGCTACTGATGGGCGCGAAGTCGAAGGCATTGGCGGCCGGGCGCCGCGTCACGAACCAGCCCGCACCCTGGCGTGATGCGATCAGGCCGTCGTCGCGCAATCGCGTTAGCGCCTCGCGAACGACGGGCCGTGAAACGCCGAGGAGTTCGGCAAGGCCATTCTCGGGCGGTAGCCGGCAGTTCACGGGAAGGATGCCGATCGCGATCTGACCGAGCACATGGTCGTAGATCCGGTCGCTTAATCGTCCCGTTGAGGACGAGAGCTGCAACTCCGCGGATTTCATCGCAGGCTTTTTCAAGTCCGGCTCCGCCCGGTTTTGCGTTCGGCTTCCAAACAAGTTTTTGACATTTCAGTTCGTGCATAAGGCGCTGCGGTCGGCAGTTTGAAACAGCTGCAGAACAGACCGCTTGACAACCAGCGAAGATTTCGTCGATGCTTGCCTTACAAATAAATAACAAGTTGCGCAAAAAATAAAGCGCTTGGGAGGCGAGAATGAAAACGAGGTCAGCAACCCCATTGGTCGCGGCCCTGGTGGGGGCGTGTCTTTGCAGCGGAGCCCTGGCCGCTCCGATCAGTCTTTCGATCATCGATACCGGCGGTGACCTGGCTTCGGTGCAGACCATCATCGAGAACTACAAGAAGGCGAATCCGGACAAGGTCAGCGAGATCAAGATCCAGCGCGCACCCGCGCCGGAGCTTCCGGCCAAAATCAAGGCGCAGCAGGATGCCGGACGCCTCGATATCAATCTGGTGCTGACCGGGCAGGATGGCGGCGCGCTGCTCGCCCAGAACGGCCAGCTCATCGCCATCCCCGATTATCAGAAGACCTTTCCGCGCGATGGTCTCACCGACGCGGGCAAGGCGCTTTACGACGAGGGCAAAGGCGTCCTCATTCCGTCAGTCGGCAATGCCGGTGGACCGGTGCTGATCTACAATCCGGCGAAGGTGCCGAGCCCGCCGAAGACCGCGCAGGAATTGCTGACCTGGGTGAAGGCGAACCCGGGCAAGTTCATGTATGCACGTCCGGCGAACAGCGGGCCGGGCCGCGCGATCCTCCAGGGCTTTGCCTTCATTCTCGGGGATTCAAAGCCGCTCGACCCCGAAAAGGGCTGGGACAAGAGCTGGGATTTCCTCAAAGAGCTCGGCAAGTCCGTCGAGTATTATCCGACCGGTACCGCGATCACGTTGAAGGAGTTCGCGCAGGGGCAGCGCTGGATGATCGCCGGGATCATGGAATGGGACATGAAGCCTCGCGCGCAGAGCGTGATCCCGCCGGACTCGAAGATCGCAATCTTGGAGAACACCACGTTCGTGGTGGACGGTCACTATTGGTGCATCCCGAAGGGCGTGCCGCAGGAACAGGTCGATGTCATCGTCGACCTCATGAAGTTCATGTGGAGGCCGGAGCAGCAGGCGCTCACCTGGAAGGCCTTCATCGGCCCAGTCGTGAAGGCTGCGGCCCTGGCATCGGCGCCCAAGGACATCCAGGACGAGGTGAAGGAGTTCTGGCGTCCTGAATATGATCAGATCGGGACCAAATGGAAGGTATCGCCTCCGCTGGGCGTGACCGAGCTGAGCTACGCGATGGAACGGTGGGACCGTGAGGTCGGCGCCGATCAGGTCAAGAAATAACAACAACCGGGACCAAGACGCGAGGGCGCGCAGGTGCGGCCCTCGCGCGCGTATGCGGGGCGGGGAATGGCCGACTCTATCGATAAGCTGCAGATGTCGATCACCAAGCGTTATGGCGGCAAGGTGGTGCTCGACCAATTTCCGCTGGAAATCGTCGGCCGCGAGTTCGTCACCTTCCTGGGGCCGAGCGGCTGCGGAAAGTCCACGGCGCTCGGCATCATCGCGGGCCTGGTGCCGCCGAGCGATGGCGAGATCCATCTCAACGGACGACGGATTGACGATGTCGCGCCCGAAAAGCGCGGGTTCGGCATGGTGTTCCAGAACTACGCGCTGTTTCCGCATCTGACTGTGTTCGGCAACGTCGCCTTCGGCCTCTCTCTCCAGAAGCGGCCGTCGGCGGAAATCGAGCAGCGCGTGCGGGACATGCTCGGTCTGGTGCGTCTTGCCGGTTATGAAGACCGCTATCCCGGTCAGCTCTCGGGCGGACAGCAGCAGCGTGTCGCCATTGCGCGGGCTCTTGTGCTGCACCCTCGGTTGATGCTGTTCGACGAGCCGTTGTCCAACCTCGACGCAAAGCTCCGCGTCGAGATGCGCGCCGAGATCAAGCAGCTGCACGCACAGCTCGGCCTGACCTCCATCTACGTCACCCACGACCAGGCTGAAGCTCTCTCGCTCTCCGACCGCATCGTCGTGCTGCGTGAAGGTGTGCTCATGCAAGTAGGGACGCCGCAGGAAATCCACGACCGTCCCAAGAACGTCTTCGTGGCGGATTTCATGGGCTTTCGAAACTTCCTCGATGTGACACTCGGCAAGGAAGCGGGCGGTATGATCGAAGCCGGCTTCAAGGGGCAAATCTTGCAGGCCAGGGCCAGGGATAGCTTCCACCCGGGCGAGCACGCCGTTCTGGCCATCCGGCCGGAAGATGTGCGTCTCGGCCAGTCTGGTGATGGCGTCAATGTGCTGCGCGGCAAGGTCGAGCTGGTCGAGTATCTCGGACGCGAGCAGGAGGCCGAGATCGCGCTCGATGGCGGCGCAAGGCTCTGGGTCCGCTCGCACGAGAAGATCGTATTGGGCGAGATGCTGGATCTGACCTTGCCGGCGGACAAATTCGTCCTGCTGCGTCGCGAGTGAGGGGATAGATCGTGGCTCGCATCCGCTCTGAGTCCCGCAGCGAACTGGACCTCGTCGCGATCCTCTGCCTTGCGCCGTCGCTGCTCTACGTGTTCGCGATGTTCGTCTACCCGTTCCTCTACGGGATCTACATCAGCTTGCAGCCGAAGAAGCGCGACGCCGGAGTATTCTCGAATTATGTCGCGTTCTTCAACGACGCCTACCAGTACAATACGATCAAGACGACCTTCATGTTGGCGTTGCCGACCACGATCGCGGTCGTGTTGGTTGCGCTGTTCCTCGCATACGGCATGCGGCGTGGCATCTGGTTCGAGCGCACCATCACGACCATTCTCGTGCTTCCGATCTCGCTCGGTGTCGTCTTCCTGTCGGAAGGGATCCTCGGCTTCTACGGCCACAATGGCTGGCTCAACCAGTTGCTGCTTGCGGTCGGATTGATCCAGAACCCGCTCGAGCTGACGCATAATTCGATCGGCGTCATATTCTCGCTGTTCATGCAGAACTTTCCGTTCTGCTTCCTGATGCTGCTCGGTTACATCTCCGGCATCGACCCGAGCCTGGAAAGCTCTGCCCGCATGCTGGGCGCCGGGCCCTGGACCATCTTCCGGCGCGTCATGTTCCCGTTGATCGCACCGGGCCTGATCATCGCGTTTGCCCTCGTCTTCGTGATGAGCTTTGCCGTGTTTCCATCCGCGGTGATGGTTGGCCAGCCGGCCGGTTCGACGCGGACGATCTCGATCGCGGCCTACCAGCAGGCCTTCGAGCAATATGACATGTCCTACGCATCCGCGATCGCGGTCATCATGGGGCTCTGCCAGCTCGCGGCGCTGGTGATCATCGTGCTGGTGCGCCGCCGTATGACGATTGCAACAACCATGGGCGTCGGCAAACGCTGAGGGGAAGCAGATGCGCGGACGGATGTGGAAATTGGCGATCTACCTGTTCCTGCTGGGGTTCATCCTGAACCTGCTCGGAATCGTGACGCATGTCGTGGTGAGCTCGTTCGCCAAACGCTGGTTCGGCAAGCCGTTGCCACCGGCGTTCACGACGGATTGGTTTACCTACGCCTGGCGGGAGTTCGAGCTCTCCCATGTTCTCTTCATCACGCTGTTCATCGCGCTGGCCGTGGTCTTCATCGCGCTCGCGATCGGATTTCCGGCGGCCTACGTGCTCGCGCGGCGGAATTTCAACGCCAAGCCGGTGCTGCTGCTGCTCTACTTCCTGCCGCTACTGATCCCTCAGATGACCTACGGAATTCCGCTTGCCACGACGCTTTATGGGTTTGGTGTCGGCGGCACGGTCATTGGCGTCATTCTCGCCGTGCTCGTCCCCATGGTTCCTCTTGCCGTCTTCATCCTGTTGCCGTTCTTCGAGCAGATCAGCTTGAACCTTGAATGGTCGGCCCAGATGCTCGGCGCGAGCCGGCTGCAGATATTCCGCCGCATCCTGTTGCCGCTGATGCTGCCTGGCATTTTGACAGCGGGCCTGCTGGTGCTCGTGAATACGATCTCGAACTTCGAGCTGGCGTTTCTGCTTGCGGGCGGGGGATCACAGACCCTGGTCGTGGCGCTGTATTACAACGTCTTTGCTGGCGGTGTGCGGCCGGTCTATTCGATCGACGCGATGGCTGTCATCTACATGTGCACCGTCATGGCCGTGCTGCTGGTCGCATTGCGGTTCGTGCGTCCGACGCAGATGGTGTTCAGGCTCGACGGCAGGCGCAACTGACGCATTCACGGCCCCTGAAATGATTTCGGCGCCCCACACCGTGGAGCGCCGAGCTTGTTTGGCTGATCGTCGGCCTTACGGCAGCTTCAGCGACGTCTCCGCATTGTACGGCTTCAGCGTCTCGTCGGCGGCCTTCTGGGCGGCGATCAGCGCCTCCTTCGGCTGCTTCTTGCCGTTGAGGACCAGCATCACCTCGTCCTCGAGGTTCTTGCGGACCGGGACGGTCTTGTAGGTCGCGAACCACGGCTTGGCGACGTCGAGCTGCTCGACGGCGGTCTTGGCGTCCGGGTTCTTGTTGAGGAAGTCGACCATGTCGGGCGTCTTGTAGGCCGCCATGTTCGGCGCGAAATAGCCGGTGGCGCGGCTCCACCAGGCGCTCTTCTCGGGCGAGGTCATCCACTTGATCAGGGTCCAGGCGGCCTTCTGCTTCTCGGCTTCGAGACCCGCCGGAACGATCAGCGAGGCGCCGCCGATCGGCACGGCGTTGCGGACGTTGCGCGGGATGAACGCGACCTTGTAGTTGAACTTGGCGTTGTCGCGCACATAGGTCAGCGAGCCCGTCGAGAGCATCATCATCGCGGCATTGCCGGAGATGAAGGAGGTGCTGACGGCAGGTCCCGGCGTCGCGCCGGGCGCATGAACCTTGTGCTTGTAGACGAGGTCGTTCCACCAGGTCAGCGCGCCCAGCATCGAGGGCGTGTCGTAATAGACCTCGCCGCCGAACTCCTCATTGTAGTAGCGCCCGCCATTGGTCATGGTGAGCGTTTCCATCATCCAGCCGCAATAGTCATAGGCGCAGGGGATCGCGATGCCCCATTGGGTCACCTTGTCGCCTTCGCGCTTGGTGAGCTTCTTGGCCCAGTCGGTGAGCTCGGCCCAGGTCTGCGGCGGCTTGTTCGGATCGAGGCCGGCTTCCTTGGCCTTGTCGGCGTTGATGTAGAGCAGCGGCGTCGAATTGTGGAAGGGCACACCGTAGACCGAGCGGTTGATCACCGCGTTGCCCTGCAGCGCCGGGAAGAACTGGCCGAGAAACTGGTCCTTGGTGGTGCCGTCGGCGGCGATCAGGGGATCGAGATTGGTGAGCTCGTTCTCGATCTGCATGTCGAGCAGGAAGTTCGCCGACATGATCACGGCGGACGGCGGCTTGCCGGCCTTGATCGCCGCGCGCGTCTTGATCAGCGTGTCGTCGTAGGAGCCGGTGTAGACGGCGGTCGCCTTGATGGCGGGATGGGTCTCGTTGAACTCCTTGATCAAGGTGCCCATGTCGCGGGCGAGCTTGCCGTCGACGGGAACGGGGAAGAACAGGTCGATCTCGGTCGGGCCTTCGGCCATCGCCGGGACGGCGAGGGCGCCGGCCATAGAGCCTGCCATGGCAAGGCCAAGCATGAGCCTGCGGGTAAACAGCATCGAAAAATCTCCTATTTGATGCCTGAGGTGACGAAAGAGCTGATGAAGCGCTTCTGGAAGATCAGGAAGGTGATGAGTAGCGGCGCGATCACCATCAGCGTGCCGGCGGCAATCGTGCCCCAGGCCTGCGTGCCTTCGGCGGTCGCGGTGAAGACGGACAGACCGACCGTGAGCGGCCGCTTGTCCGGCGAATTGATCACCATCAGCGGCCACAGGAAGTCGTTCCAGTGGCTGGTGACGGAGATGATGGCGAAGGCCGAGAAGCTCGGCATCGACAACGGCACGTAGATGTGGCGGATGCGCTGGAGAAGGCTGGCGCCGTCGATCAGGGCGGCGTCTTCCAGCTCGGGCGGAATCGCTTCAAAAGCCTGCCGCATCAGGAAGGTGCCGAAGGCCGAGGCGAAGAACGGCATCATCACGCCTGCGAGCGTGTCGTAGAGCCCGAGCTGCGCCACCAGGCTCAAATTCGGCACGATCAGCAGCACCGGCACCAGCATCAGCTGCATCAGGAACAAATAGAAGATCAGCGTCTTGCCGGCGAATTCGAGCCGGGCAAAGGCAAAGCCCGCCAGCGTGATCGTGACGAACTGCACCAGCAGGATGCCGGTGCAGATGATCGTGGTATTGAGGGTGTAGCGCGGGAAATCGCCGATCTCCCAGGCGTCCTTGATATTGTCGAGCGTGGGCTTGAGGTTCGGGATCAGCTCGGCCATCGCGTTGATGCCGTCGGACGCCGGGCGCAGCGTCGCCACGCCCATCCACAGGAACGGGATCAGCCAGACGATGGCGAGCAAGATCGTCAACACGAAGCCGAGCTTGGGCGTGATCTCGCGGCGGGTGGCGAGCGGGGCATCCTTGAACAGGCGGTCGATCAGCGTCATGGCCCGCCCTCGCGGTTTGCCATCGTCCGGAAGGAGAGCGCGGTGAGGCCCATCAGCGCCGCAAGCGTCAGCAGCGTCGCCGCCGAGGCCTTGCCGATGTCGTAATGCTCGACCGCCTGCTGGTAGATGTAGAAAAGCACGAGATTGGTCGAGTTCGACGGACCGCCCTTGGTCATGACGAAGACGTGGTCGACCTGCGTGACGGCGTTGAGCGTGGCGATGACGATGACGAACAGGAAGGTGGGCTTGAGCTCAGGCAGGATAATGTAGCGCAGCCGCATGAACGGGCCGGCGCCATCGAGATGCGCGGCTTCCATGACATCCTCGGGCACGGCCTGGAGGCCGGCGAGGAAGAACAGCATGTAGTAGCCGGCGTTCTTCCAGATGGTGATCACCATGATCGCAGCGAGCGCGATGTCGGGGTCGCCGAGCCAGTTCGGCACGACCGGAAGCAGGCGTCCGATGTAATAGTCGAGCAGGCCGACATTGGGCAGGAAGATGAATAGGAACAGCGCGGAGGCCGCGACCATCGGGATCAGCACCGGCAGGAACAGCGCCGCGCGCAGCGCGCTGCTCACTGCATTGGTGCGCGACAGCGCCAGCGCGAACAACAACGCAAGCCCGATGCTCGGGATCGCCGTGCCGATGGCGTAGACGAGATTGTTGACGACCGCGCCAGTGAAGGCGGGATCGGCTAGCACCGCACTGACATTGTCGAGGCCGACGAAGCGGACCGGCGCCTTCGGCGTGGCGCGCTGGTAGAGCGCGTCGATGAGTACGCGCCCCATCGCGCCGTAGGTGAACAGCGCGAGGAAGACCAGCGAGGGCAACAGCAGCAGATAGGCGGGTAGCGAGGCTTTGAATCGGCCAAGAAACAGCTTCAGGACGTGCAGACGCGGTGCCGCCGAAGTCGCGACCGGGAGAGCCGCGGGTTCAGCGAGGCTCATCTCATCGCGCCGGGAAATTGAGTGCATAGTCGCGGCCGTCCACTCCCGCCGGGGGCTCGAAGGGGAAGCGCAGACTGGTGTCGAGGAAGTCGTGGCTGTGCACGACCAGGTTCTGATCGTCGATCAGCACCACGCCATAGGCCGGCGGCTCGTGGCTGGCGAGATGGTCGGTAGCTTTGGCATCGAGCTCGAACCAGACCTGGTGGTTGGTGCCGCGCAGCGTCGAGAACGGGATCTTGCCGTAGCTGCCGAAGATCGGCCGGTGCACGTGGCCGAAGAAGAGATGGCGGATGCGCGCGCGATAGGGCGCGATCACCTCGGCGAACTCCGCGCTCTGCGCCAGTGCGATCTCGTCCATCGCGTGGACGCCGACCGGGAAGGGCGGATGATGCATGAAGACGACGAACGGCATGTCGGCGGGCGCGGCCGCCAGCGTGCTCGCGAGCCAGCCGAGGCGCTTGGCGCACATCTCGCCGGCGTGGCTGGTCTCGTCCAGCGTGTCCAGGAACACGAACAGGCCGTGCTCGGTGGTGCGGGTGCCCTGGACGAAGCCGTTCGGGTCGCGCGGCGCGGCCTTCAGGCCGTCGAGGCAGGCCACGCGCTTGTCGTGATTGCCGACCATGGCAATGTACGGGATCTTCAGCGCGGCCATCGCCTCGGCGAAATTGGCGTAGGATTCAGGCTCGCCCCAATGGGTGAGGTCGCCGGTCACGACCGCGAAGGCGGCATCGGACTGGTGCTTGTTGATGTCGGCAACCGCCGCGTCCAGCCGGGCGCGCGGATCGAGGCCATAGAGCTTCAGTCCGGGGTTCGCGAGATGCGTGTCGGTGATGTGGATGAATTTGAAGGGCATGGCTCGTCAGGACTGTTGGAGGGTGGGCGCCTCCGGCAGGACGACCCTGACAGGCCGTTAGAGCGCGAGTGTTTCAGTTTGATGACAGCGGTTCCCACGCGCTCCGAATTCCACAGGGAGCGAGGGGGCCGAGTCGCAGGCTGCATGAAAATTTCGAAAACAACCCCATGCACAGTAGCCGGTGGTTGCCGAAACAATGGCTTACGCGTCTTTCGATAAAAGTTGACCCGTCGGGCAAAACAGGGGCATATTGCCAATATCGGAAAATCCGCAGAGTGAGCCGTGGCGACCCGGCGATGGGCGGCTCGATGCAAGTGCGTAGGATGGGTAGAGCGAAGCGAAACCCATCGCTACCACGCGCGGAAAGAGGATAGGTTTCGCTTCGCTCTACCCATCCTACGAAGAGATCGAGCTCAGGCGCTCAATCTCAGAAATCAGCCTCGGAATATCTTGGCGTGCGTGAGGGATGAAGTCCTGATCCGCATCCGTAAGATATCCTTGCCTCGGTCTGGATGAAATCAGATCTGCTGATTTTCTCGCGGGCCTCGATGAACGACTTCCAAGGACCGGGGGTGGCTCGCACCGCGAGTTGATTGCTTCGATATCTTCGTCAGTCAGAGGAGGCAGCACGGTCAGTAATCCAGAAGAGATTACGTCCCGCAGAACGTCTGCAACACCCGCTGGTCCGGCAGCGGCGGATCGGCGTAGGCAGCATAGTCCGGCTGGTCCTCGAACGGCTTGGCCAGCACCTTCACCAATTCCTCGAACGGCGCGTAGTCGTCGTTGTTGACGGCCGCCTGGATCACGGCCTCGACGCGGTGGTTGCGCGGGATGAAGATCGGGTTGACGGCGTGCATGGCGGCCTGCCGCTCCGCCGCGGTCTGCCGCTCCATGGCGATACGTTCGCGCCAGCGTCCGGCCCATTCGTCGAAGGCTGCGGGCTCAATGAACTGCGCGCGCACATCGGCGCCGTCATCACGTGCGGCGTCGCCGAGCTTGCGGAAGGTGAGGGTGAAATCAGCCTGGTTCTTTGCCATGGCATCGAGCAGGTCCTGGATCAGCGCCTCGTCGCCGTCGCGTTCCGTGAACAGGCCGACCTTCTTGCGCAGGCCTGCTTGATAGGCATTGCTGAACGTCTCGGCGAACGCGCCGAGAATGTCCTGGGCTTCGGCGACTGCCTTTTCCTGGTCGTCGGAGAATAGCGGCAGCAGGCATTCGGCGAGCCGGGTCAGATTCCACAGCGCGATGCGTGGCTGGTTGGCATAGGCGTAGCGGCCCATCTCGTCGATCGACGAAAATACCTGCGCGGGGTTGTAGGCGTCCATGAAGGCGCAGGGGCCGTAATCGATGGTCTCGCCGGAGATGGAGCTGTTGTCGGTGTTCATCACCCCGTGGATGAAGCCGACCAGCAGCCAGCGCGCGATGAGATCGGCCTGGCGCGCGACGACGCCGGCGAGCAGCGCGTGATAGGGGCGCTCGGCATGGAGCAGGTCCGGATAGTGGCGGGCGATGACGTGGTCGGCGAGCCGGCGGATCGCGCCGGTGTCGCGGCGGACGGCGAAGAACTGGAAGGTGCCGACGCGGATGTGGCTCGCGGCGACGCGCGTCAGCACCGCGCCAGGCAGCACGGTCTCGCGCATGACGTGCTCGCCGGTGACGACGGCGGCGAGCGAGCGCGTGGTCGGGATGCCGAGCGCGAACATGGCTTCGCTGACGATGTATTCGCGCAGCACTGGGCCGAGCGCGGCGCGGCCGTCGCCGCGGCGGGAGAACGGGGTGGGACCCGAGCCCTTGAGCTGGATGTCGCGGCGGACGCCGTCTCTGTCGATGACCTCGCCGAGCAGGATCGCCCGGCCGTCACCGAGCTGGGGCACGAATTGCCCGAACTGGTGGCCGGCATAGGCCATGGCGATGGGATCGGCGCCGGCGGGAACCGTCTTGCCGGCCAGGATTTCGGCACCCTCAGGGGTCTCCAGCAGATCCGGGTCGAGCCCGAGCTGGATCGCCAGCGGGCGGTTCAGCTTGATCAGCCGGGGGGCGGCCACAGGGGTCGGCGCGACCCGGGCAAAGAAGCTGTCCGGCAGTGCCGAATACGAGTTCTGGAAGGGGAAATGGACGGTCATGGAGGTAAAGATAGGCGGGGAACGCCTGATGGCAAAGGCTTGAGGCCCAATCGGCCAAAAATGGGCGCTTCTGGCCCAAAACAGCCCGTTCCCTTGGTTGCCGCCCCCGGTCTCGTCGGGTAAACCCTGCCGCAACTTCGGACCGGTCGTTTCAGGCCGTCCGATTCGCTTCCTTCCGACATTGATTTTGGGACGACCATGCATCGCTACCGGTCACATACATGCGGCGCGCTCCGCGAGAGCAACATCGGCGAAACAGTTCGCCTCTCGGGCTGGGTCCATCGCGTTCGCGACCATGGCGGCGTGCTGTTCATCGACCTGCGCGACCATTACGGCCTGACCCAGTGCGTGGTCGATCCGGACTCGCCGGCGTTCGCGCTGGCCGAAAAGCTGCGCTCGGAGTTCGTGGTCAAGATGGACGGCAAGGTCCGCCGCCGCCCCGAGGGGACCGACAATGACGATCTGCCGACCGGCAAGATCGAGATCTATGTCAGCGAGATCGAGGTGCTCGGTCCGGCCGGCGACCTGCCACTGCCGGTGTTCGGCGACCAGGACTATCCCGAAGACATCCGCCTGAAGTACCGCTTCCTCGATTTGCGCCGCGAAAAGCTGCACCAGAACATCATGACGCGCGTCGACATCATCAAGTCGATGCGTCGGCGCATGGAGGGGCAGGGGTTCTTCGAGTTCAACACCCCGATCCTGACCGCGTCTTCGCCGGAAGGCGCGCGCGACTTCCTGGTGCCGTCGCGCATCCACCCCGGCAAGTTCTATGCGCTGCCGCAGGCGCCGCAGCAGTACAAGCAGCTGCTGATGATGTCGGGCTTCGACCGCTACTTCCAGATCGCGCCCTGCTTCCGCGACGAGGACCCGCGCGCCGACCGTCTGCCGGGCGAGTTCTACCAGCTCGACGTCGAGATGAGCTTCGTCACGCAGGAAGACGTCTTCGCGGCGATGGAGCCCGTGATCACCGGCGTGTTCGAGGAGTTCGCCAAGGGCAAGCCGGTGAGCAAGAACTGGCGCCGCATCCCGTTCGCCGAGGCGCTGCGCAAATACGGCAGCGACAAGCCGGACCTGCGCAACCCGATCGAGATGCAGGACGTCTCCGAGCATTTCCGCGGCTCCGGCTTCAAGGTCTTCGCGCGCATGCTCGAAGATCCCAAGAACCAGGTCTGGGCGATCCCGGCACCGGGCGGCGGCAGCCGCGCCTTCTGCGACCGTATGAACTCGTGGGCGCAGGGTGAAGGCCAACCCGGCCTCGGCTACATCATGTGGCGCGAGGGCGGCGAGGGTGCCGGTCCGCTTGCCAACAACATCGGGCCTGAGCGCACCGCTGCGATCCGCGCGCAGATCGGCGTCAAGGAAGGTGATGCCGCCTTCTTCGTCGCCGGCGACCCCGACAAGTTCTGGAAATTCTCAGGTCTCGCCCGCAACAAGGTCGGCGAGGAACTGAATCTCACCGACAAGGAGCGGTTCGAGCTCGCCTGGATCGTCGACTTCCCGATGTACGAGTACAACGAGGACGACAAGAAGGTCGACTTCTCGCACAACCCGTTCTCGATGCCGCAGGGCGGTCTCGACGCGCTGAAGGGCCAGGACCCGCTGACCATCAAGGCGTTCCAGTACGACATCACCTGCAACGGCTACGAGATCGCCTCGGGCGGCATCCGCAACCACGTGCCGGAAGCGATGGTGAAGGCGTTCGAGATCGCAGGTTACGGCGAGCAGGAAGTGGTCGACCGGTTCGGCGGCATGTACCGCGCCTTCCAGTACGGCGCGCCGCCGCATGGCGGCATGGCCGCGGGCGTCGACCGCATCGTGATGCTTCTATGCGGCACCAACAATCTGCGCGAGATCTCGCTGTTCCCGATGAACCAGCAGGCCATGGATCTGCTGATGGGTGCACCGTCGGAGCCCAGCACCAAGCAGCTCCGCGAGCTGCATGTGCGGGTGAACCTGCCGCAGAAGTGAGTGCTACGCCTCTCCTCGCATGCGAGGAGAGGCCGCATTGCATCCACATCGTCATTGCGAGCGCAGCGAAGCAATCCAGAATCTTTCCGCGGAGGGACTCTGGATTGCTTCGCTGCGCTCGCAATGACGCGGAGGGATTGTCGCCAGCCCAGCCGCCATCCCGCGCGCAGAGCTAGTCCTAGAGCCCCGTCGACGCTTCGATTCTGAACTGCGCGAGCGCCACGATCGGCTCGCGGTTCAGCGCGTCCATCAATTGCATCACCGGCACCTTGCCGAGCGGCGTGAGCTTGATGGTGAGCGTCTGACCTGAGGTCTCGACGAAACCGGCGAGTGCATCGACCGCCGCTTTGGCATCGAGATTGGTGGCGGTGACCTTCTCGCCCTGCGCCCGGATCATCTCGGCGATGGCGCTGCGCGCGGCATCGCGGCTGACATTCTGCATGCGCGAGAACTGGGCCACGACGAGATCGACGACGCCGCTGTCGCGCAGGGAGAGCTCGAGTGCGCCGGTCTCGACCTGCGCCATCTCGCTCATAGCCTCCATCGGGTCGGTCGTGGTGAACAGGCCGCGCGGCACATTGGCGAGCGCGAAGCGGACCTGAGCTTTGGCAAGGTTGCCGAGATCGATGGTGGCGGGCGCAAGCGCAAACGCGCCCGACGACTCCGTCCAGGCGGCACCGAGATCGAGGTCGATCGCGAGCTTGTCCACGCCCGCCATGATCAGCGGCCGCTGCGCCGGATTGGAGGGATCGGTCGGCGTGACCATCTTCACGACCAGATTGGCCTTGCTCGGGATCGATCCGACCAGCTGGCCCCAGTTCAGGCTAATCGTGTCGATGGTGATGAGTTGCCGCGTGTTCTTGTAGGGCGAGACCACGCCCTTGATTTCGGCACCGTCGAGCACCCGGAACAGGCCCAGCATCTGATCGGGCGAGGGCGCCTGGCCGGGATTGGCGAGGCCGGTTGCCCAGCGCATCAGATTTGCCACGCTGAAGGATTTCAGCGCGAAGCGCTCCATCTTGAACTGCCCTTGCGGCGCCGGCGTATCGACGCCCTCGATGGCGAACTCGCCTTCGCGGTACCTGATCGCGTTGACCTTCCCGGTCCCCTGCGGCGTGCCGATCGAAATCTTGCCGATCTCGGCCTTGCCGATGCGAAGACCCTCGTAGACTCCGGCGACCTTCTCCAGCATCTCGCGCGACTGTGCAGGTGTCGGAATAGCGGATTGATCTTGCGGTAGCGCGGCAAAGAGCTCGGCCAGCCGGAATTTCGACGGCTGCACGTCGATATTCTCCATCACGAAGCCGTCGACATCGACACGCAACCCCTGGGCCGATTTGAACGCGTAGGGGCCGGCCGAGACTTGCCGGTAGACGCGGCGATAGGTCTCGTCGCTGCTTGTCTGCGGATCGAGTGCGGCGATGATCGCGGTCGCATCGAAGTCATTGACGATGACGTTCGCGAGCTCGCCGGTGAGCTTGTCCGGTCTGCCCGGCTGCTTCACCTCGACCGAAATGGCAGCGCGGTCCGCCTTTATCGCATCGACCTTGCCTTGCTTCAGGTTCTGAACCGCCAGTCCGGAATAGGTGATCTCGCCGCTGCCGCCGGGACCGCTGCCGGAGTCAAAGCTCATCGTGAGCGTCGGCGCCGTGAGCGAGGACGCCGCGACGCTCGCGTATTGACCGAGTACGTAGCGGTAGAGGTCGATCAGGGAGCCGTTCGCCGGCGCAGTCCCGATGTGAACGGGGCCGGCATAGTCGCGCATTGTCAGTTGTGGGATCTTGTAGGATGCCTTCACCTTGGCAGGGCCGACTTGGTCCAGCGCGACATCGAGGCCGGTGATGTCGATGCTGTCGGCCGAAAACCTGGTGTCGTCGATCTGGCGAACGCCGATGCCCTTGATGCCGGTGATCTTGACCTGCGCTTGCGACTGGCTGCCGGGCGTGACCGCGATGTCCTCGATGGTCAGCGTCCGGCTCATCAGGTCGAATTCGACCTTGCCGTGGCTCGCCTTGCCGCCACTGGCGCGGATCTGCTCGAAGGCCGTCTCGACCTCGGCGGTGGCGCGGTGCTTGGCGTAGAGGTTGAAGCCGAACCATCCGCCCGCGGCAAGCACCGCTGCCACGATCAGGCCGATCAGGATCCGCTTCATTCCCAGCTCCAGTTGCTCGTTTTGCACTGCGCAACCTGCCATATTCGGGAAATGCCGCGCGGTCTAGGGAAAGCTAGCGCTATCAGATATTTGACCATGCGCCCTGTTGATGGGGCCGCAATCGGATGTTGCCACCGGGGCGCCCGCCGTGCTTCATCCCGTTTCCATGACCCGGAAATACCGTCCGCTTGGGCGGCGGCTCCGGATGAGGCATTTTGAGGCCGGTAACGCGAGGCGAGACACCGCATGTCGTCTTTTTCTGATGATCTCCACCAGGCGGCGCTGGCCTATCACCGTCTGCCGCGCCCCGGAAAGCTCGAGATCCAGGCGAGCAAGCCGCTCGCCAACCAGCGCGACCTCGCGCTTGCCTATTCTCCGGGCGTTGCCGCCGCCTGCACCGAGATCGCCAAGAACCCGGCGGAGGCCGCCACGCTCACCACCCGCGCCAATCTGGTCGCGGTGGTCTCGAACGGCACCGCGGTGCTCGGCCTCGGCAATATCGGCCCGCTGGCCTCCAAGCCGGTGATGGAGGGCAAGGCGGTCCTCTTCAAGAAGTTCGCCGGTATCGACGTGTTCGACATCGAGATCGCCGCCGACACCATCGAGCGCGTGGTCGAGACTGTGGCCGCGCTCGAGCCGACCTTCGGCGGCATCAATCTCGAGGACATCCGCGGACCGGAATGCTTCGAGATCGAGGCGCAGCTGAAGGAGCGCATGAAGATCCCGGTCTTCCATGACGATCAGCACGGCACCGCCATCATCGTCGCCGCCGCCATCACCAATGGCCTCCGGCTGAACGGCAAGAAGCTGTCCGACGTCAAGATCGTGGCGTCGGGGGCAGGGGCCGCCGCGATCGCGACGCTCAACCTCCTGGTGTCGATGGGCGCGCAGCGCAAGAACATCTGGGTCTGCGACATCGACGGCCTCGTGCATGAGGGCCGCAACACCACGATGGACCGCTGGAAGGCGGTCTACGCGCAGAAGACCGACAAGCGTACGCTGGGCGACGTCATCGGCGGCGCCGACATCTTCATCGGTCTCTCGGCACCCGGCGTGCTCAAGCCGGAGATGGCCAAGGCGATGGGCGACAAGCCCCTGATCATGGCGCTCGCCAATCCGACCCCGGAGATCATGCCGGAGGAGGCGCGAAAGGTGCGTCCCGACGCCATGATCTGCACCGGCCGCTCCGACTATCCGAACCAGGTCAACAACGTCCTCTGCTTCCCCTTCATCTTCCGCGGCGCGCTCGACGTCGGCGCCAGCGCCATCAACGAGGAGATGAAGCACGCCGCCGTCGAGGCCATCGCGCAGCTCGCGCGCGAGGCGCCTTCGGATGCGGTGGCGCAAGGCTTTGACACCGGCGAAACGCAGGGCTTTGGCCCGGGCTCGCTGATCCCGAGCCCCTTTGATCCCAGGTTGATTCTGCGCATCGCGCCCGCCGTCGCCAAGGCGGCAATTGAGTCGGGCGTCGCGACGCGCCCCATCACCAACTTTGACGAATACACCGCGCTGCTCGAGCGCTTCGCCTTCCGCTCCGGCCTCGTCATGAAGCCGATGTTCGCCAAGGCCAAGACCCAGCCGGTGCGGGTGATCTACGCCGAGGGCGAGGACGAGCGCGTGCTGCGCGCCACGCAAGTGGTGCTGGAGGAGAAGCTGGCGACGCCGATCCTGGTCGGGCGTCCGTCGGTCGTCGAGGCGCGCATCAAGCGCTTCGGCCTGTCGATCAAGGCAGGCAAGGATTTCGACCTCGTCAATCCCGAGGACGATCCGCGCTATCGCTCCTATGTGCAATCCTATGTCGAGGTCGCCGGCCGTCGCGGCGTGACGCCGGATGCGGCGCGCACGGTGGTGCGCACCAACAACACGGTGATCGCCGCGCTCGCGGTCACGCGCGGGGAGGCGGATGCCATGCTCTGCGGCGTCGAAGGCCGCTACATGCACCACCTCCGCCATGTCCGCGAGATCATCGGCTTCTCCGCGGGGATCATCGACTATGCGGCGCTGGCGCTGCTGATCACCAGCAAGGGCGCCTTCTTCATCGCCGACACGCAAGTTCGGCCCAATCCGAGCGCCGAGGAGCTCGCCGAGATCGCCTCGCTGGCTGCGGTCCACGTCCAGCGATTCAACATCAAGCCGAAGATCGCCTTCGTCTCGCACTCGGATTTCGGCAGCTACGACACCGAGTCTTCGCGCAAGATGCGCCGGGCGACCCAGCTGTTGAAGGAGAAGCATCCGGAGATCGAGGCCGACGGCGAGATGCAGGGCGACACTGCGCTTTCAGCTGCTGCGCGGAAAATGGTGCTGCCGCACTCCAAGCTCGAGGGCGAGGCCAACATCATGATCATGCCGAGCCTCGACACCGCCAACGTCGCGTATCAGATGATCAAGTCGCTGGCGGATGCGCTCCCCGTCGGCCCGATCCTGATCGGCCCGGCGCGCCCCGCCCATATCCTGACGCCCTCGGTGACGGCGCGAGGCATCCTCAACATGACCGCAGTTGCGGTCGTGGAAGCGCAGGAGCGCGCTGCACGGCAGCAGCCGACGCTGTTTACGTAGGGGCGAGCTCTAGCCGCTCGAAAGGTCTGATCCCTTCTCCCCTTGCGGGAGAAGGTGGCGCGAAGCTCCGGATGAGGGGTATCTCTCTGCGAGTCGAGATCGCGAGAGTTGCCCGTGCCGATAGTGACCCCTCACCTGTCTCGCCGCGATGCGGCGATGCACTCTCTGCCGCAAGGGGAGAGGGGAAGTCGCCTGTGCCGCCAACTTTGAATTGCTCGCAATTCGCCATTTCCCCGTTTGTAAACCGGCGCACGACTCTTCATAATCGCCCGGTACTCTCGTCGAGACGCCTTTTTCAAAAAGCCTGAGCCAAGAGGCCGATCATGCCAGCGTTCGTGACTTTCGGACGAATCCTGTTCGCCGTGCTGTTCATCTACACGGGCGCGACCAAGCTCTTTGCCCTCCAGCCGACGGCCGATTTCATCGCCACCAAGGTGGTGGTGCCTGATGTCATCGAGCCTTACGCCAAGCAGATCGAGACGGCGACCGCCATGACCACGCCGCAACTGCTGGCGATCGCGGTCGGCGGGCTCGAGATCATTGCAGGCCTGATGATTGCGCTGAACTTCGGCGCGCGCTTTTTCGCATTGCTCATGATCATCTACATCGCGGGCTCGACCGTCCTGTTCTCCGATTTCTGGAATCAGGCCGCGCCCGACAACGCCAAGGTGGTGGTCGATGCGCTGAAGAATCTCTCGATCATCGGCGCGCTGTTCATGATCATGGGCTATGGCCGCGCTACGCGCTCGGCCGAGACGGCCTACGGGGACGTGTAAAGCGAGTTGATGGCTCGTCCGTTTGCGACGCGTGCATGAACCATCATTCACAGATTATGGTTTTGAGATCACAGCGGTTCCACAGAATCCCAGCCGCTGCGGAGGCGCGACCTTCGGTGGCGGCTTCGAGCGTTTTTTAACCGACGGCATCTCCGCCCGCGCCGAATATCGCGTCACGCATCTCGGGGCGCGAGACGATCTGGCGTCTGATTTCATGACCAGCTTGAGCGCGGGCGGCATGGTGCACACGCTGCGCGGCGTGCTGGCCTATCACCTTCCAACACCGTAGCGCAGATCGCCTGTGCTAGACCCGACGCCACGGCGTCACCGTGACGTGATGCGCCGCGTCGAGCAGGTACGGTGCCCCCGGTTTCATCCCGTGTGACGCCAGCACCTCATGCGGCGTCCGCTCCGGCACGCCGACGAAACAGCCTTCGCCGCCGGGCAGCCGCACGTGCGGGGCTTCCGACAGCCAGAACGTGTCGTAGCGGTCCATGAACATGTCGAACACGACGGGGCCGCCGATGATTGCGACCGTGCCGGAGGCGACGTCGGCGAAAGCGCAGGCCTCCTCGAAGCTCGCATGCTCGGGATTCCACAGCGCCGCGTTCGGGATCTCCGGGTCGACGGTGAGCGCCTTGATCTTGCGGGTGAGGATCAGCCGCTTGCGCTTCGGCGAATTCGGCTGCTGCTCGTGCGAGTGCCCGCCGTGCACGATGATCGCGGCACGATCCAGCGCCTGCTCGAAGAACCGCTTGTCGCCTTCGAACACCAGCGTTGGGGGCATGATGTGCGACGGATCGGCAAGCATGCCGTCCGCCGATATGATGACGTAACCTTCAAACCGGAAAGACAATTGCGGTCTATTCCGAGACCGTCGTCACGACGCTGTTGACCGGGCGCGTGCTCACCGTCGGCAGCTTGACGTCCTTGAGCAGCTCCTGGTCGTATTCCGGCAGCGTCGAGGCCGGGAATTTGGCGCGCATCGCCACCACCTTGTAGCCGCCGGCCTTCAGGCGCTTGAGCAACTCGGGCAGGGCTTCCGCCGTGTGCTTCTGGAAGTCGTGCATCAGGATGATGCCCTTGCCCTTGGTGTCGAGCTTCTTCATGACGGTCTCGATCACCTTCTCGGGCTTCGACGCCTTGAAGTCGAAGGAGTCGATGTCGCAGGAGAAGATCGCGATGTTGCGGTTGCCGAGATAGGTGACCATCTCAGGCGGGTGCTGGAGCGCCGGGAAGCGGAAGAACGGCGAGGGCGAGATGCCGCCGAGCGCCCACTTCACCGCCGAGAATCCCTTCTCGATCTCTTCCTTGCGCTGCGCTTCCGTGAGCTTCTTGTTGTTGAGGTTGGCGTGCGACCAGGTGTGGGCACCGACGGTGTGGCCGGCCGCATAGACCTGCTTCAGTATCTCCGGCTCATAGGTCGCGTGCTTGCCGATCGAGAAGAAGATGCCGGTGGTGCATTCGTCGGCGAGCGCCTTCAGCACGGCGGGCGTGTTCTTCGGCCAGGGGCCGTCGTCGAAGGTCAGCACGACCTCCTTGTCGCGTAGGAAGTCGAGCTCCTTGAAATGCTCGAAGCCGAAGCCCGGGCCACCCGTGGTGTCGATCTCCACCGTGCGGGCGACCCCGAGCGCGCCGGGCGTGTTGCAGGCCGCGCGGGCGGGCTGGGGCGCCTGTTTCGGCGGGGGCGGGAAGGCCGCTTGCGTCGGCGCAGCGGCTGCCGCCGCGGGAGCGGGCGCCGGTGCCGCGGCGGGGGCTGCAGCCGGTGCCGCCTGGGTGGCGGCTGCGGGCTTTGCGGCCGGGGTCTGCGACCACGCTGCGCCTGCCATCGCAACCGACATCGCGCTTGCCAAAATCAGTCCTGCCGCCACACGCATGGTGTTGTCCTCGAGATTGATCCCGTTGTTCCGCCGCAGCTTTTCGCCTCTGGCAAAACCATCCTGCCCCTTGATCGTCCTAGCCTAGATGGTGGGCCCTCGTCATTGCAACGGCTGTTTGGCACCCCGCCACAATTGTGCCCAACCGGATGGGGCTGCGGGTGTCAGCTGTCGGCCAGCGCCTTCGCAATCGCCGTCTTGACCCGCGTATCCGTCGGATCGACCGCAGACGGATACACCTCGGCAATGTAGCCGTCGCGCCCGATCAGGTATTTGTGGAAGTTCCAGCGCGGGACGTCGCGGGGGCGCGCCTCGGCCGCCCATTTGTAGAACGGATGCGCCTTGGCGCCGACCACCACGGCCTTGGCCGCGATCGGGAAGGTAACGCCGTATTGGTGGTGCGCGGTCTCCGTGATCTCGCTGGTGCCGCCGGGCTCCTGGCCACCGAAATCGTTGGAGGGCACACCGATTACGGTGAGCCCGCGCTCGCGAAACTCGCTCCAGATTTCCTGCAGGCCGGCATATTGCGGAGTGTAGCCGCAGAGCGAAGCGGTGTTGACGACCAGCAGCGGCTTGCCCGTGAACGCGGCAAGGCGGATGTCGTCGCCTGATAATGCAGGGAAAGAGAAGGCATAGGCCGAGATCCGGCTCATGCCGCCATCGGCACGGCTACGTCCAGCAGACGCGGTCGTCGCGACAAGCGCGGCGAGCATGGTCCTGCGGTTCAGCATGGCAACGTCCCCCGACGTGATCCGGGACGCACCTTACTGCGTCGGCGCGACGCGCCTGGTCAACACCGCGTTATCGGACGCGATAAGGCGCCACTTCGCTCGAAAGCGCTCTAGTACAGGCGGACGATGAAGTCGGTGCCTTCGCCGGTCTCGCCCTGGTTGATGCCCTGGTCGGAGACGATGATCGAGCCGCCCGATGTTAGCATCTCGTTGATCTTCGCCATGGTGTCCGCCGGGATCGAGATACGGTCGAGTGCCTCGGCCGGGCTGTCCGGCATGACCACGGGCTTGGCTGTGACGGGCTTGGCGGCGACGGGAATCACGGCGGCGCCACGCTGGCGGAGTGTCACGCGGCTGTCATCTTCGCGCGCGGCGGCGCGGGCGGAGACCGGCAGCGATACCACCGACCAACGCAACACGTTGGTGTTGGTCTTGTCGACCTCGGCGGTGAACACGTGGGTGCCGAGCGGCCGGTCGCTCGCAGCGATCGTGACGGGAACCTCGAACAGCGGCGCAAAGTTCTGCCGCACGTAGAGCTTGGAATCCTTGCGGCTGATGAACACCGCGATCTGGCCGGCCCGTTTGGGCGTCTCCGGCTTCGCGGCAGGCGCAGGATCGGCGACGCGGGCCTCGTCCTTCTTGGCGTCGGGCGAGGCGGCGAGCGCCGGTGCGGCAGCGGGCGCATCGGGCTTCTTCGCGGGCTCGGCGGCTTCGGCCTTGGGTGCTTCTGCAGTCTTGGGCGGTTCTGCGGCCTCGACGGGCTTTGCGTCGGTGCTTGCGGGCTTGGCGGCTTCTTCCGACTGCGGCTTGACCGCGTCAGATGCCTCGGCGGTCTTTTCAGACTTGGCCTCAACCTTTTCGGCCGGAGCGGCTGCTTCCTCGCGCGCCGGTGCATTGCCGGTGGTCACATCCGACATCACGGTATGGCCAACCGACGAACGCAGCTCGAGCGCGCTCTCCGCGCTGGCGGTCTTCGTCTCGACGGGTTTCGCTTCGCTGACCTTGGTTGGTGCGGCGCCCTTGTCGGCCTTGTCGCCGACATTGGTCTGCGGCTCCAGGCTGACGGCGGGCTGCGGCGGCACGCGCACCGAGGCGAGCAGGGGATGCGAGAAATTTTGCGGCGACATCTGGCCGGGCGAGACGATCACGCGCGCGCCCATCCTGGTCCAGTTCCACATCTTCACCGCGAACGCCATCGGCATGCGGATGCAACCGTGCGAGGCCGGATAGCCCGGCAGCACGCCGGCATGCATCGCGATGCCGGACCAGGTGATCCGCTGCATGTACGGCATCGGCGCGCCGCTATAGATGTTGGACTGGTGGAATTTGTGCTTCTGGATCACGCTGAACACGCCCATCGGCGTCGAGTGGCCCTTCATGCCTGTCGACACCGGGGATTCCGCGAACACGCCGTTGGTGTCGTAGACCGTCACCTTCTGCCGATCGATCGACACGACGATCACGAGCGGACCTTGCGGCTTGGTGCCGGCTTCCTTCTCGGCGACGACCGCTTTCTTGCCGGCCGTACTGCGCTTCTGAGGCTTCTGCCGGGGAATGTCGGGATAGCGCTCCTGCCGGGTGACGTAGGATCCGTCGGAGTAGTCGCTCCAGTAATAGAACGCCGCGTCCGCCTGGCTGGTCAAGCCAATCGCCCCCGCCGCCGTCAAAATGGCGACCTGCCACAGCCGGACCGGCCTGGCTGAAAAACTGACCCCGTTCACGCTATTCATTCCTCGAATCCACAATCCAACTCAGAAATTAGTCTCGCAAAGGGGATACGCGTTCACTAGCACGGCAGTTCTGCCACCAGCGACTTTTGTCCATGGCGTAGCAAAAAAGCCTCACGGAGCGGTAAACGGCGGCCGTGACGGCTGCCGGTCGTCTTCCTGACCGGCTGTCGCATGCCTACATTGCCGGGACTTGTTACCGGAGAACTTCATGTCATCTCGTTTCCCCGGTCTTTCCGGCATCCGCTTGAAAGACCTCGTTTTATTCCTCCTGCTGCTGGCCGTGCCAGCGACCTCTGCAATCGCTGCCGACGAGCCGGATCTGATCTTCCGCCGCTCAACCGTGTTCAAATGGATGAGCCCGAATGACAAGCTCGCGACCTATGGCCTCGACGACCCCGAAGTCGAGGGCGTGGCCTGCCATTTTACGGTCCCGGAAAAGGGCGGTTTCAAGGGCTGGCTCGGTCTTGCCGAGGAGGTCTCGGATATCTCGCTGGCCTGCCGCCAGGTCGGTCCGATCAAGTTCAAGAACAAGATGGAGCAGGGCGACGACATGTTCCGCCAGCGCCGCTCGCTGTTCTTCAAGAAGATGCAGATCGTGCGCGGCTGTGACGCCAAGCGCAATGTGCTGGTCTACATGGTCTATTCGGACCGGCTGATCGAGGGCTCGCCAAAGAACTCGACCTCGACGGTACCGGTCATGCCGTGGGGACCGGCTGACGCAAACGTCCAGAAGTGCGGCGAGTTCTTCACTCAGTGACGCGCTGGCGTTCACTCGGTGACGCGGTTGCGTTCACTCAGTGACGAGAGTGCGGCTGGTGCGCGGCTTTGCGAGATGCGAGCCCGTCAGCCGCACGAATGCTTGTGGTGCGGCCTCGTGGCCGCGGCCCGACTGCAGCGACATTGCGCCGATTGCAGCGACGCGGCTGGGTTGCTGGTCGGCGCGGTCCGTCCGCAGATCCGCGTCGCGCGGCGTTGCGCGATCTTGCGCCGTCATGATGGCATCCCTCAACTGAACGCGCCCGGTGGTTCCGGGCTTCTCGGTTTCGATGGCTTGAGTCGCAGTCGAATCGCCCCCGGTTCGACGGAACCCAGCCCTCGTTCGGGCTTCTCTTCAGCAGAAAAACGTAAAATGCATGTGAAGTGCGGAAGGCGCGCGTGTGACGGCGCGCGGCGTGAGTCTGCTTCCAGGCGCGGACAGAGCCTGCAGGGCCACTTTCAGACGCGGCGCGGCCCCTCTGAAAAGACTGGGGTTTTCCGCCCAATTTTTCGTCGCCCGAGGCGCGACGAAACAATTCTCACAAAGACGAAACCATTTTCCGCTTTTGGCGCATCACGCGCGAAACGACACATGGTTATCAGCTTCGCGACGACGACGGCGCACCGCCGGCTACGGAACTGGGACACGAGATCATGCGCACGCTCAGCTTCATCCTCGCCTTCGCTTTCGTGCTCGCCGGCTCTTCGTTCGCGGGGGCGCCGGACGGCAATCTCCCGGGTGTCGGCACCTTCCAGTACAGCGGCTCGCCGGTCACCACCTCGGCGCCGCAACCGATCATGGTCGCTGCGCGTTTCTGATCGATAGCCAAGAAAAGCTACAAGAAAAACCAGCCGATAAAGGCCATCATGATTGTCCGGTTCTGCGCCACAGCGTTCGTTTCGCTTATGACGATCAGCGCTGCCCATGCGCAGGTTCGCGCTCCCTCCAGGCTACCGGATCCCCGCAGCGAGTTCGTCCGTCAGTGTGCGCCGCGGATGCTCGGGCGCTGGGAGCATCCCGAGGAGGTCTGCGGCTGCCTGCATGATCACGCCGCCGCGGCCGTCGAGGACCGTGATCTGCGCGAGGCGCTGTTGCGCGGCATCAGCGAGACCGGCGTGCCAACGATCGAGACTGATTGGGTGCCGGCGTCCAAGCAGGGCGAGATCGGCTCGACCTTCACCAAGATCGCCAAACCGACCCTGCAGTGCATGTTCGACCCGGCGAAGTCGTAACCATCACTTCGATTTCGGACCGTAGCGCGGCACGCAGGCACTGGTCCGCGCCACGCCCTTGTCGGTCATTCTCGTGCCGCGCACTTCCTTGACCTGCCCGGCGGGGCAGGTTCCGTCGTCCACTTGCACGCGCTGGCCGAGCTTGAGATCGGTGATGTCCTGTTCACGTCCGACGGTGACCGCGTGTGCCGCCGTCGCGAGGGCGACCGAGATCAGCAGCGAGAGGCAGGTCGCGCGGCGCAGCATCATGTGAGGTCCTGGCATCGATGCCGCAATGTAGGGAGCGGCAGGCGATTCTCATAGTGAACGTTCGTCACGCCCGCCGGGCCGATTTGCTCCTTGCGCGCAAGGCGCCGCGCGACTCCAGCGCGAGTCGTTCGGCGGAGGCCACGAGTTGCGGAACCGCGTGGCCGGAAAATCCCAGCACGAACCCGGGCAGGGGACGCGCGCGCGAATAGGTGTCGGCCAGCAGCCAGCCTTCCGCGCCCGCGGCCTGCTTCGCCTGCGCCGCGACTGCAAGTTCGACCGACGGATCGAACCGGGCGACGAGGTGCAGCCCTTGCGACGGCACCGGTACCGATAGCGCACCGTCGGATGCTGCCTCCAGGGTCTCAGCCAGCGCATCGCGCGCCTCGCGATAAAGCTTGCGCACGCGCTTCAGGTTGGCGGCGAACGCGCCGGAATTGAGCATGTCGGCCACCGCGCCCTCCATCAGCGTGCCGGGAAAGCGGTCGAGCGCGGCGCGCGCGGCCGTGACGTCCGCGATCAGCCGTTCGGGCAGCGCGCAATAGCCGATGCGCAGGCCCGGAAACAGCGTCTTGGCGAACGTGCCCATGTAGATCACGCGCTGGAGATGATCGATGCCGGCAAGCGACATCAACGGCGCGCCGTCATAGCGGAACTCGCTGTCGTAATCGTCCTCCAGCACGAAGGCGCCGGCTCGCCTCGCCCAATCCAGCAGCTCCAGCCGTCGCGGCATCGACATCTGCACGCCCAGCGGAAACTGGTGCGACGGCGTCACATAGGCCGCGCGTGCGGACGAAGCGGCGGTGCGGCCTTTAGCGACACGTATCCCGTGCTCGTCGACGGGAACGGGCACGGCGCGATAACCGCAATGCGAAATGGTTTTTCGCGCGGCGGGGTAGCCCGGGTCCTCGCACCAGACCTGGTCGTTGGACTTCAGGATCGCGCTCAGCACGATGCGCAACGCGTGCAGCGTACCCGATGTCAGCATGATCTGATCGGGGTCGCAGCGCAGGCCACGCGCCGACAGCAGATGATCGGCGATCGCTGCGCGCAGCTCGCGGCTGCCGCGCGGATCGCCGTAGTGCAGATGCTCGGGCCCGAACGCGCGCATGCGCCGTCCGACGAAGGCACGGAAGCGCTGCACCGCGCGCTCGTCGATATGGGTGCAGCCGAGCGAGAACGCGCCCTGCCGCGGTGCTTCGACCATGGCCTTCGGCTTCTTCGGCTCGGCCGCGGGCGCCGGAATGCGCGCGGCGACGAAAGTGCCGGAGCCGACGGTCGCGTCGGCAAAGCCGTCGGCGATCAGCCGTTCATAGGCAGTGACGACGGCGTTGCGGCGGAAGCCGGTCTGCTTCGCCAGCGTCCGCGACGGTGGCAGCGGTTCGCCGGGTTTGACGAGGCCGGAGACGATCATGTCGCACAACGCCTGGTACAGCCGGTGCGCCGATGACGCGCCCGCGGTGATATGCGGGCCGGTCAGGTCGAGCGGCAGTTCGGCCTTGGCCGGCGAGGGGACAAAATTGGTCGGAATTTTTCGCATGGAATTGGCACTATCGCAGACCAAATCCGCGGCTACAACTCTCCTGGAATTGTTCCAAGCCCGACAGGAGCGGCCGTGAGCCAGACTGAAAGCCAGAATTCCTATCCGACGTCAGCGCGCAACCAGGTCAAGCGCCGTCACGACCGCGGCTTCTACGATCACGAGACGGTTCACCGCATCCTGGATTCCTCGATGCTCTGCCACGTCTCCTACGTGATCGACGGCCAGCCCTATTGCACGCCGACTTTCTTCTGGCGCGAAGGGACAAAACTCTATTGGCACGGCTCGAGCGCGAGTCGCATGCTGCGCAGCCAGACCAGGGGCGAGCGCGTCTGCCTCACGGTTGCCCATCTCGACAGCCTCGTGCTGGCGCGTTGCGGCTTCAACCATTCCGCCGACTACCGCGCGGTGATGGCGTTCGGCACCGCCTATCTCGTCACCGACCCCGAGGAGAAGGAGCGGGCGGTGATCGCCATGGTCGATCGCTTCTTCCCGGACCGCACCGCGAGCCTGCGTCAGAGCAGCGCGCAGGAGATCAAGGCCACGTCCTTCATCGCGATGGAGATCGAGGAGGCCTCGGCCAAAGTCCGCGCCAAGGGTGTGGCTGACGATGACGAGGACTACGAATTGCCGATCTATGCCGAGCGCATTCCGGTCCGTACCGTGCTCGGCGCGCCGGAGCCGTGCCCGCGCCTGCTGGATGGCGTAACCCGGCCTGCGACGCTGAATGGCTATTCGGAAGGCCGGCTGCTCGAAGATGCATTGCGGGATGCTTATTTTGTGGAGTACCCGAACGGCTGAAATCGGCTAGCTTGCGCGCACAATTGACCAATTGGATGCTTGGAGTTGCCTGATGAATGCCGAAACGCAGCAGAGGATTCTTGACGCCGTCGATGCCGGCTTCGAAGCCCAGCTTGCGACCACAAGCGATTTCGTCGCGATCCCGTCGACCCGCGGGGCGGAGGGGCCGTGCCAGGACATGATCGGCGATCTCCTGCGCGCGCGCGGCTACGAGGTCGACGACTGGCACATCGATGTCGATGATCTCAAGGACCTGCGCGGCTTCGGCCCGATCGAGCACGATTTCTCCAAGGCGCGCACGGTGGTGGGCACCTACCGTCCGCAAACCAATGGCGGCAAATCGCTGATCCTCCAGGGGCATTGCGACGTGGTGCCCGCGGGGCCGCTGGAACTGTGGGACACGCCGCCATTCTCGCCCGTCATCAAGGACGGCAAGATGTTCGGCCGCGGCGCCTGCGACATGAAGTCGGGCACGATCGGCGCGCTCTACGCGCTGGATGCGATCAAGGCGGCGGGTTTCAGGCCGACGGCGCGGATCCACTTCCAGTCCGTGATCGAGGAGGAGAGCACCGGCGTCGGCGCGCTCTCGACATTGCAGCGCGGCTATCGTGCCGACGCCTGCTTCATCCCGGAGCCGACCGGCGGCAAGATGGTGCGCTCGCAGGTCGGCGTGATCTGGTTTCGCCTCCGCGTGAAGGGCCATCCGACCCACGTTGCCTTCGCCGGCTCCGGCGCCAACGCAATCATGGCGGCCTATCATTTGATCCAGGCGCTGCAGAAACTAGAGATCGAGTGGAACGAGCGCGCGAAAGCCGATCGGCATTTCAAGACGCTGAACCATCCCATCAACTTCAACCCCGGCATCATCAAGGGCGGCGACTGGGCCTCCAGCGTGCCGGCCTGGTGTGACGTCGATTGCCGTATCGCGGTCCTGCCGGGCTGGTCGATCGCCGATCACCAGAAGGAGATCATGGCCTGCGTTGCGGCTGCCGCGCGCGACCACCGCTTCCTCGCCAACAATCCGCCGGAGGTCGAATGGTCGGGCTTCCTGTCGGAGGGGTATGAACTGACCGACGCCGCGGCGCCCGAGGCCGCGTTCGGCAAGGCGTTCAACACCGTCTATGGCGGCGAAATCCAGGACCTCGTCTTCACCGCGCTGACAGACACCCGCTTCTACGGTCTCAATCACGGTATCCCGAGCCTCTGCTTCGGCGCGAGCGGCGGTGAGATGCACGGCTTCAACGAATTCGTCGACCTGGAGTCGCTGAAGAAGTCGACCAAGGCGATGGCCCTGTTCATCGCGGATTGGTGCGGGGTGGAAAAGGTGTAGGCCTCTCTGCCGTCATTGCGAGGAGCGAAGCGACGAAGCAATCCAGACTGCCGCCGTGGAGGCGGATTGGATTGCTTCGCTACGCTCGCAATGACGCGTGGATAGTTCGGTAGGGTGGGTAAAGGCGCTTTTGCGCCGTGCCCACCATCTTCCCTCAATCCCGCACGAAAGGGTGGGCACGCTTCGCTTTGCCCACCCTACGGCCTCTGGGATTGGGCCGACTGCTGCCCGAAACACCGGCGCGTCCAGATACTTTAAGCTTAAAATAAAGACTAGGATGCCGCCGTCACCGGTGGCAGACTGGCGCCTGTTCGCAAGGCCCTGAGTCCGCCGAGGGAGTTACGATGCGCGATTGGGATGATGCTTATGCCAATTCGGCCCATATCCCGGGCTCGGACAAGATGCCGGCCCAATGGGCGGAGCGGGCGGCGGCTTACCGCGCCGGCCTGAAAGACTTCCGCGCGGACGTCGCCTACGGCCCGGGCGAGCGCCAGCATCTCGACCTGATCCTGCCAGACGGCGCCAGCAAGGGCCTCGTCGTCTTCGTCCACGGCGGCTACTGGATGCGCTTCGACAAGTCGACCTGGACCGATCTTGCCGAAGGCGCGCGGCATCACGGCTGGACGGTGGCGCTGCCGAGCTACACGCTGACGCCGGCCGCCCGCATCTCCGACATCACCGCAGAGATCACCGCCGCGATCGCCAAGGCGGCTTCGCTCGTCTCCGGCCCGATCCGGCTCGCCGGCCATTCCGCGGGCGGCCATCTCGTCACGCGCATGCTGTGCAACGACAGCCGGCTCGAGCCCGCCGTCTACAACCGCATCGCCGGCACGCTCTCGATCAGCGGGCTGCATGATCTGCGACCGCTGCTCAAGACGAAGATGAACGAGACGCTGCGCATGACCATGGAGGAGGCGACGCTTGAAAGCGCGGCGCTGCACCTGCCGCGGGGACATTCGCCGGTCACCGCCTGGGTCGGCGGCGGCGAGCGGCCCGAGTTCATGCGTCAGTCCGATCTGATCGCCAATGTCTGGACTGGCTTCGACGTGCCGACGCGCCTCGTCGTCGATCCCGGGCTCAACCATTTTACGGTGATCGACGGACTGAAGGATCCGTCGTCCCCGATCACCGCGCGGCTGATCGGCCTCGACTGACGCGGCGAGGATCGATCGATCGAAAGGGCCTGCCATGACGTCCAGCGATTACGATCCCACGAGCGAAGGCGCCGAGACCGATTTCGCCCGGCGTATGTCCTACGGCGACTATCTGGCGCTGGATGCGATCCTCGGCGCCCAGCATCCGCTCTCGGAAGCCCATGACGAGATGCTGTTCATCATCCAGCATCAGACCACGGAGCTGTGGATGCGGCTTGCCATCCACGAGCTCAGCGCCGCGCGCCGCGCCATCGCCAGGGACGAAGTGCAGCCTGCGATGAAGATGCTGGCGCGGATGTCGCGCATCTTCGAGCAGCTCAACGGCGCCTGGGACGTACTGCGCACCATGACGCCCAGCGAGTACACGCGTTTCCGCTCTCAGCTTGGCCAGTCCTCGGGCTTCCAGTCGCGTCAGTACCGGCTGATCGAATTTCTGGTCGGCAACCGCAACCACGCCATGCTCAAGCCGCACGCGCACGATGTGGAGACGACCAGGCTGCTCGAAGGCGAGCTTGCCACGCCGAGCCTGTACGACGAGGTGCTGCGGCTCGCCGACCGCAACGGGCTCAAGATGCCCGCGTCCGTGCTGGCGCGCGACGTTCGCGAGACCCACAGCTTCAACGAAGGCGTGCTCCAGGCCTGGCGTATCGTCTATGAAGCGCCGGAGACACATTGGATGCTCTACGAGCTTGCCGAGAAGCTGGTCGATTTCGAGGACTACTTCCGGCGCTGGCGTTTCAACCATGTCACGACGGTCGAGCGCGTCATCGGTTTCAAGCGAGGCACCGGCGGCACCGGCGGCGTCAGCTATCTCAAACGCATGCTGGAGGTCGAGCTGTTCCCCGAGCTCTGGCGCGTCCGCACGATTCTGTAGAGATCGCCATGACCAAGCTTCGCGTCTATGACGACACCAGGGCCTTGTTCCATTTGCCTGACGGCGTGATCTATCTCGACGGCAATTCGCTCGGCGCGCTGCCGCTGGGCGTTGCCGAGCGCGTCGGCAATGTCATCACGACCGAGTGGGGCAACGAGCTGATCCGCGCCTGGAACAGTGCGGGCTGGTATGCCCAGCCGCGCCATGTCGGCGATCGCATCGCGCGATTGGTCGGTGCGGAAGCCGGCTCCGTGATGGTCGGAGACACGCTGTCGCTCAAGGTCTACCAGGCTCTCGCCGCCGCGCTCAACATGAACGCCTCGCGCAAGGTCGTGCTATCGGACACCGGAAACTTTCCGACCGATCTCTACATGGCCGAGGGCCTGATCGCGACGCTCGGCCGCGGCCATCAATTGCGCCTGGTGGCGCCGGAAGAGATCGAGGCCGCGTTGTCGGAGGAGATTGCGGTCCTCTACATCACCGAGGTCGACTATCGCACCGGCCGGCGCCACGACATGGCGACGCTGACGGCGAGAGCACATGCGCTCGGCATCGTCACCGTCTGGGACCTCGCGCATTCGGCTGGCGCGCTGCCGGTCGATCTCGCTGGCTGCGGCGCCGATTTCGCTGCCGGCTGCACCTACAAATACATCAACGCCGGCCCCGGGGCGCCGGCCTTCCTCTACGTCGCGCCGCGCCACGCCGACGGCGCGCGCGCCGCGCTGTCGGGTTGGATGGGCCACGCAAAGCCGTTTGCGTTCGAGCTTGGCTACGCGGCGGCCGGCGGCGTCGAGCGCATGCGCGTCGGCACCCCGCCGGTGCTCGCAATGGCGGCGCTGGAGGCCTCGCTCGACATCTGGGACAGGGTCGACATTCGTGAGGTCCGTGCGCGTTCGCTGGCACTTGGCGATCTCCTGATCGCCGAGGTCGAACGCCGCTGCCCGGAGCTCAAGCTCGTCACCCCGCGCGCGCACGAGCGCCGCGGCTCACAAGTCTCCTTCGCCTTCGAGGGCGGCTACGCCGCCATGCAAGCCTTGATCGCCCGTGGCCTCATCGGCGATTTCCGCGCGCCTGACATCATGCGGTTCGGGATTACACCGCTCTACATTGGGGAGAGCGAGATCATGCGAGCAGCCGAGATCATCGAGGAGGTGATCGCGGGCGAGGTCTGGCGTCGGCCGGAATATCAAGTCGTGAACGCGGTGACCTGAAGAAGGTCTCGTGCCCGGGACGCGGCGCAGGGCGTCCGGGGCACGAGGGCAGCGATCAAGCTATTTGGGTCTACCCCACAACGCCGTCACGATCGCATCCAGCCCATCCGTCAGCGCTGCCGGCCCCGGCTGCAAGATGATCGGCGACTTGATCTCGACGATGCGGTCGTCGCGCACGGCGGGGATCTCGTTCCAGCAATCTCGCGCGCGGATGCGGGCAGGGACGACCTTCTTGCCGCACCAGGAGGCAAGGATCACGTCGGGCGCTGCCTCGCGCACCGCCTCCGCCGAGACGATGCGATCCTTTGCTGCCTGCTGATGTCGCAATTCCGGAAACACATCCTCACCGCCGGCGATCTCGATCAACTCGGAGACCCAGCCGATGCCGGAGATCAGCGGATCGTCCCATTCCTCGAAATAGACCTTTGGCCGCGCCGAGGGGCGAGGTGTCGCCGCTATCTCGGCGAGGCGCCGTTCAAGGCCGTGAGCGAGTGCCTCGGCGGGCTCAGCCGCGCCCACCAGCGCACCAAGTGTGCGGATCATCGCCAAAATCCCGGCGATGTCGCGCTGATTGAAAACATGAACGTCGACGCCCGCGCGCACGAGATCGGCGACGATGCCGGCCTGGAGGTCGGAGAAGGCCAGCACCAGCTCCGGTTCCAGCGCCAGGATCTTCGGAATGTCCGCGGAGACGAAGGCCGACACCCGCGGCTTCTCCCGCCGCACCTGGGGCGGGCGGACGGCGTAGCCGGAGACGCCGACGATGCGGTCCTGCTCGCCGAGCCGGTACAGCGTTTCAACCGTTTCTTCGGTCAGGCAGACGATGCGGCGGGGCGGGAAGTGGCGCATGGGAAGAGCATATGCGCAAATGCCGTCGCTGATGTCAGCAGGGCCATTACCTCGGACGTCATTGCTTTGCGGCCCGAAGCAATTCACGCTGAAACAACAATGAATTGGGAGGAGATCCGATGACGCCGCTCGAGAAACTTCAAGCGATGAAGATGCCGTTTGCCGAGCTCAAGGGCGTCGAATTCGTCGAGGCCGAGAAGGATCGCGTGGTGGCACGGATGACGGTCAGGCCCGACCTTTGCACGCTCCACCACACCATCCACGGCGGCGCGGTGATGGCGCTCGCCGATTCCGTCGGCGCGGCCGCGACCGTGATCAATCTGCCGGAGGATGCCAAGGGCACCACGACGCTCGAGAGCAAGACCAACTTCATCGGCGGGGCGAAGGAGGGAACCACGGTTATCGCCACGGCTACACCGGTCCATCGGGGACGGCGGACCCAGGTCTGGAGCACCCGGCTGGAGACCGAGGACGGCAAGCTGGTTGCCGTGGTCACCCAGACTCAGCTGGTCCTCGTATGACTACGGGGGCTTGATTTTATTAACGAATTGGTCGCTTCTGATGCCTGAAACTTGGGCAGGTTCCCGTCTTGAAAAACATGCTGCGTCGCACAATATTGGGGTCCTAGGGATTCGAACGCCTCCTCGAGGGACACCAAGAGGAGTTTTGACGTGGTACTTGAAGACACGACCCGCACGAAGTCCGTTCCGGGCTATGTGCGGACCTTGAGCCAGCAGGAAGAATTGCCGCTTCTGCGCGATCACCTCCTGCGGCTTGATTCAGCAAGCCGGCACGACCGTTTCAACGGCTTTCTCGACGACAGCTTCATCGAGCGTTACGCCGCCCGCTGCGCCGAGGACGGCACCGTGATTGTCGCCTACATCGTCGACGGCGTGATCCGCGGTGCGGCCGAGCTGCATCCGCCGGAGGACGATTCGCTGCCCGAGGTCGCCTTCAGCGTGGAAGCCTCGGTACGGCGCCAGAACGTCGGCACCATCTTGTTCAGCCGGCTGATCGCGGAAGCGCGCTGGAAAGGCTACAAGCGCCTGCGCATCACCACCGGCGCCGAGAATCACGCCATGCGGGCGCTCGCCAGGAAGTTCGGGGCGAATCTGCAATTCCGTCATGGCGAATCGACCGGCACGATCGATCTCGCCAAGACGCCCGAGGCCGAGCTCGCTGAACTCGCGGCCTCGCCCTTCACGGCCGGCCGCGCTCTGCTCAGCTTCAACTCGACCTGCTGGAAGATCATCTCCAGCATGTACGGCAATCGCGCCGCCTAAATCCAAACGCGGACTGGAATCAAAAAGCGGACCGGCAAAACCGGTCCGCTTTCGTATTGGGGATAGGGAATTGAGCGCTCAGGTGCCGGTGCGCTTGTCGTTGCCGAAGCGGCGGACGACACGGCGTTCGACCACGACCGAGCGCTGCGCACCCTGTTCACCAGCGATCACGCGCGTGGCAGTGATGCGGCCGTTGGTGCGGGCCTGCTTCTTCACCTCGGCCTGCACGATTTCGATCGGCATCCCCATCAGCGCTGCCGCGATCTCCGCCTGCTGCTCCTGATCGTCGGTGATACCGACGGCGGCGAAGATCGCCTCGTCCAGGGTCGGCGGGTCGTGGCGCACGCGCCGCGTGCCATATTTGGTATTCCAGTCTGCGCTCATAACGGCCTCGGTTTGATGCCGGGATACCTAGTGCCGGAGATGTTGCATTGCAATATGAATTTGGTGTGGCATCACAGCTATGCGCTCACAGTTTTTCGAGCCTGCCGGCCTCATAGAGATCGAGCGTGGTCGGCCCCGTGGCCAGCGAGCGCAAGGTGCGCACGAACTCGCCGGATGCAGGTACCGCAAAGTGGGCGGCGAGCGCGGCGCGGTCGGCCCATTGCTCGAAGAACACCAGCCTGAGCGGATTCTCGCAGTCGACATGCACTCCATGGGAGATGCAGCCGGGTTCCTGTCGTGACCGATGAACATGCTCGAGGCTCAGGCGGCGCGCCTCGTCGAACGTCTCGGTGCGGACCGTTACGCTGCCAGTCACAACGATCATGCGATGTCTCCCGACCTGATTTCCGCTAGGGCGGCGATGCCTCGCGGGGCGTTTCTTTCATCGGTGCCTGCGGCCAGCGTTTCAGCGCCGCGTGTCCGGCCTCGGTCAGCCCGTAGATTCCCCGCTCGGCGCGTTCGAACCAGCCATACACATTGTTAAGCAAGATCTTGCCGGCGTCGGGGCAGCGTTCGCGCAATTCGCTCACGCGCCGCGGGCCTCCCGCGAGCGCCGAGGCACAGGCCAGCGCCTGCTGGCGATAGGCCGTCATGATCGGCGCGCGGGTGCTGCCACCGAGCACGGGATCGCCCTGGCGGCGCTGATGTTCGGCGACCAGGCGTGAACGGACCTTCGGCTCGCGGCGCGGCGCTGCCGTCGGCGGCTTCACCAGCACCTCGACCTGGCCGCGGTCGGTAACCCCAAGCATACCGAAGCCGAGGCGGCGGCAGAGGTTGCGGTAACGCGCATCGCTCTCGCGCCCCTTGCCGCGGATCGACATCTTTGCGGCGATCCAGACCTCGTCGCCGGCGGGCGCGCGATCGACGGCCTGCAAGATCAGCTCGAGATTGAAGGCGAGCTTGAGCTCGCCGATCACCACGACAGGCGGATCGCCGGCGCTGAGACCGACGAGGTCGCAGCCGCCGATCTCGCCCTTGACCGTGAAGCCGAGCTCTTCGAGGAAGCGTTTGACGGGAAGGTAGAGCGCGGTTTCCACGGTAGGTCCGATTGGAGAATCAGTTGCGAGCAGTCTAGAGCCTTCCCGCCTCCGATTGAATCGGAGCGGGGCTCATCAGACCAGAACTGCGACTACACCCGCCCGCCGACCGGGATCAGCGCGCCGGTGACGCCGCTCGCGGCATCGCTGGCGAGGAAGAGGATCACCTCGGCGAGTTCCTGCGGTGTCACCCATTTGGAGAAATCCGCTTTCGGCATGTCGGCGCGGTTGGCCTTGGTGTCGATGATCGACGGCAGCACCGCGTTCACGGTCACCTTGCCCTTCCACTCGTTGGCAAGTGCCTCGGTGAGGCGATGCACGCCGGCTTTCGACGCCGCATAGGGGCCCATGCCCGAACCTGCCTGAAGCGCGCCCGTGGCGCCGATATTGACGATGCGGCCGGTCCCGGACGCGGCGAGATGCGGCAGCGCCGCGCGCGAGGTGTTGAGGGCCGTCAGCACGTTGAGCGCATACAAGCGCTGCCACGTCTTGATGTTGCCGTCGCCCACGCTCTCGAACGCGAAGCCGCCGGCGATGTTGATCACCGCATCCAGCCTGCCGAAGTGCTTTGCCGCCGCCTCGACCGCCGTCTTCGCTTGTGCTGGGTCGGACAGATCGACGCCGCCGATCTCGATGCGTTCGGGCGTTGCCGACACCTGCGAGGGCGCGTGATCGATGCCGGCCACACGCGCGCCGCGCGCCAACGCTGTCTCGGTGACAACCTTGCCAAGTGCGCCGAGCGCGCCGGTCACGATCAGAACCTTGCCTTGCATCGTCGTTCTCCCGGCGCGGCCGCTTACGATTGCAGATAACGCGCCTTCAGCGCGGTTTGCTCCGGTGTGCCGAGCTTGAGGCCGTCGCGCAAGTAGGTTTCGAGATCGCCATATTCGTTGCCGACCGCCTCGAAGGCAGCAGCAAGGTATGAGGCCTCGACACTGCCGATCGCATCGAGGACGTCGGCGGGAAGATCGGAGGCGTTCGATGCGTCGCGCCTGTAGTGCCGGTTGGTCAACAGGTAGTCCTCGGCAATGACCTCGTCGGCCACGCCGAGCGCATGCAGGATCAGCGCGCTTGCAAAGCCGGTGCGGTCCTTGCCGGCGGTGCAGTGGATGACCAGCGGCGCGCGGTCTTCCAGGAGATGGCCGAACAGCATGCGGAAACTGTGCGTGTTGTGGCGGACATAGTTGCGGTAGGACTCCCGCATGAGCTCGAGCGCGACCGGCGCGGTGAGCCTGCCCTTGGCAAGCTCGGCGCGCAGCGCGGCTACGACAGTTGGCTCGATCGGCAGCGAATGCACCGTGATCTCGTTCACGACGCAGACGCCGGCCGCGCGCTCCTCGACGCCGCGAAAATCGAAGGCGCTGCGCACGCCCAGCGCCCGGACGATCTCGACGTCGGCGGCCGTGAGCTGGCCGAGATGGTTAGAGCGGAAGATGTGGCGCCAGCGCGTGGTGCGGCCATCCGAAGTCGGATAGCCGCCGAGGTCGCGAAAATTGCTGGCGCCTTGCAGGGCGAGGTGGCGGGCAAGGGAATCTGGCATGAGATCAGCTTGGGTTATGTTTCCACTGGACGCACTACGGCGTCCTTGAGTGCATTCAGGGGGCAATCATGGGCCGGCACAAGGCCATTGTCTTGGCGATCACCATGCTGTCGGGCGGAATTATCGGTGCGGGACAGGCGGACGCGCAGACGTTCCGGACCTATCGCTGCGTCGATGGTACGCAGTTCATCGTGGGATTTTATGACCACGACAAACGCGCCTTCCTCCAGATCGACGGCGAACCTGTCACGCTGGAGAAGCGGCTGGCGCTTTCTGGCACGCGTTATTCGGGGGCAGGCGTCACGCTGAGGATCGGCAAGACCGGAGCGACCACGGTCAAGCACCTGAAGCGACCGGTCACGGCCTGCACGGTGATCGAAAAGCCCGCGCTCTAGCCGGGAGTCCACCCGGAATCAAAAAGGGCCGAAACCTCGTTGTTTCGACCCTTTTTCAAACTTCCGTCGGACGCTTGCGCGAGCGCGGCGGTATCATACCAAACACAAACATTAGCGTTCCCATTTGGGCTTTGATTCGTCGACCGCATCCTGGTGGTACCAGCTGTCGCTGCAGATCGAGACGTTCGCGGGAAGCGAAGCATGATCGGCAGGAAGGCGGGTGTCGCCATAGCGGCGTCCGGCGAGAGCCGCGCGGCCCCCGACAGGGAATTGGTAGATCGTTGCAGATCCGTGATTCAGACCATTATTCATCATTGCGATTGCTCCTGGGTCGAAGCGCCTTGGCCTCCATGGTGCGCCCGACTCGTTCGATTGTGGTTACTGGATTCCCCATATCGGCCGCGCATCCCGAATTGGAAAGTGCTGAAAAGGAAATCAGTTGCTGCCTAATCCGTGAGCATCTGACCCTCTGCATCCCCTAAGGCACCATGTCGGTGGCTAACGCCTGGGCCATTCCAAAGGTTGCTAGGCAGAGGCGCAGGACTTTGCGAAAGTTGCTGGACGTTGATGCGCGTTTCATCGGCAACCTCCGGCAACGGTACGTCTGCTCCAGAATCAGGCGTTTTCCGCGGGATTTTTGCAGTGCAGCTTCACGCGAAGGTGCGCGGCTATGACGCACGTTGCCGGGGACGGTTTGCCGTCGGCGGGCCGATCCCGGCGGCGGTGGAAAACCTCCCGCGCTGCGGCCTTTTGGCACGCAAAATGCTTGTAGACGGGCGGCCGATGATGGCCGGGTACAAACGTGCGGGGGCTCTCAACCCCACCTTTCGCATCATCTACAGAGAGGCTCAATGACCAAGTATAAGCTCGAGTACATTTGGCTCGACGGATATACGCCGACTCCGAACTTGCGCGGCAAAACACAGATCAAGGAATTCGCGTCGTTCCCGACGCTCGAGCAGCTTCCGCTCTGGGGCTTCGATGGCTCCTCCACGCAGCAGGCCGAAGGCCACAGCTCCGATTGCGTGCTGAAGCCGGTCGCCGTGTTCCCGGACGCCGCGCGCACCAACGGCGTGCTCGTGATGTGCGAAGTCATGATGCCCGATGGCAAGACCCCGCACGCGTCCAACAAGCGCGCCACCATCCTCGATGACGCCGGCGCATGGTTCGGCTTCGAGCAGGAATACTTCTTCTACAAGGACGGCCGTCCGCTCGGCTTCCCGTCGTCCGGCTATCCGGCCCCGCAGGGCCCGTACTACACCGGCGTCGGCTTCTCCAACGTCGGCGACGTCGCCCGCAAGATCGTCGAAGAGCATCTCGACCTCTGCCTCGCGGCCGGCATCAACCATGAAGGCATCAACGCGGAAGTCGCGAAGGGCCAGTGGGAATTCCAGATCTTCGGCAAGGGCTCCAAGAAGGCCGCTGACGAAATGTGGATGGCCCGCTACCTGATGCTGCGCCTGACCGAGAAGTACGGCATCGACATCGAGTTCCACTGCAAGCCGCTCGGCGACACCGACTGGAACGGCTCCGGCATGCACGCCAACTTCTCCACCGAGTACATGCGTACGGTCGGCGGCAAGGAGTATTTCGAGGCGCTGATGGCGGCCTTCGACAAGAACCTGATGGACCACATCGCCGTCTACGGCCCGGACAACGACAAGCGTCTGACCGGCAAGCACGAGACCGCGCCTTGGAACAAGTTCAGCTACGGCGTTGCCGATCGCGGCGCCTCGATCCGCGTTCCGCACTCCTTCGTCAACAACGGCTACAAGGGCTATCTGGAAGACCGCCGTCCGAACTCGCAGGGCGACCCATACCAGATCGCTTCGCAGATCCTGAAGACGATCGCGTCCGTGCCGGCCGACAAGAAGGCCGCGGCCTAAGACCCTCCCGGCCCGGGCCGGGGGGCTGGCCCGGGTTGGTCTTCAATCCGCCGGAGCTGCAAAGCTCCGGCGGATTTTTGCGTTCCGATGACAGCCGTAGTTGTGGGTCTGCCGGCCATGCCGGCTTGAAGTCTGTCCATCGCCGGCGAAACCGGGATAGAATGCCCCTGGATGCGCGGGGCCGGGGACACGGCTGGTGTTTGAAGGCTTCTACAAGGTGCGATTTCAGCTCGGCGACGCGGTCGGCCGGAGCGTGATGCATGCCGGCAATGGCAAGATGCTCGGCGGCAATTCGGCCTTCGCTCATATCGGCACCTATGAGAGGACCGAAGCCGGCGTCGACATCGTGATCAAGACGGTCCGCCACAACCCGGACCCGAACTACCGCGCCATGGCCGGCACCGACGATGCGACCTTGCTTGCGAAGGGCTGGGCGGACGGCGATCTCTATCGCTTCAAGGGCGAGCTGAAAGAGCTGCCCGGCGTGCCCTTCCAGTCGGTGATGACGCCGATCACCGAAGACGAGGTGCCGATCGCGGGCGGCGTCGGCGAGGCCGGCATCGCCGACGGGCTCTATTCGGTACACCTGCGCATGCTCGACGGCGTCGATGGCGGCCTGACCGGCGTGATGCTGCTCAACCAGGGCCGCATCCTCGGCGGCGACGCCTCGTTCTACTATCTCGGCAGCTACACTGCCGCGAATGGCCGCTGGAAGGGGCAGATCCTCAACCAGGAGCACACGCCGGCCAAGGACGATCCGATCTTCGGCGGCCACGAGGTCGGCATCGGTTTCTCCGGCACCTATGACACGGAGCAGGCGGTGCTGGAGGCAACGGCGCTCGCCGGCAAGCGCAGCCTGCGCCTGACCGCCGCGCTCAAGCTGATGCACCGCGCCTGATCGCGACAGGAATAGCCCATGGAAAAATTTCGCATGCTCTCGACGCTCGGCCTGATGGGCGCGATGCGCAGCCTGTCCTCCGCCTTCGAGGCCGCCAGCGGCATCCACGTCGATGCCGACTTCGCGCCAACCCTGGCACTGCTGAAACGGCTACGCGACGGCGAGGCCGCCGATCTCGTGATCCTTACCCGTGAGGGGCTCGACGAGATGATCGGCGAGGGCCGTGTGATCGCCGAGGGCTCAGTCGATCTGGCGCGCTCTTATGTCGGCATTGCCGTGCGGGCAGGGCAGGCGCATCCCGACATCGGCGGCGAAGCCGCGCTCCGCAAAACGCTGCTCGCGGCGCGGTCCGTGGCCTATTCGCGGCTGGGCGCGAGCGGTGTCTATTTCGCACAGCTGATCCAGCGATGGGGCATCGCAGCCGAGATCAACGCCAAGGCCACCATCGTCGAGCAGGGCTTTACGGCGGAGCGGCTCGTCAGCGGCGAGGCCGACCTCGCCGTGCAGCAGATCAGCGAGCTGAAGCAGGTCGAGGGCATCGAGGTCGTCGGCCCGATCCCGCGCGATTTGCAGACACCGGCCGTGTTCTCCGCCGGCCGCATGGCCAACGCCAGACATGCCGAAGCGGCCGATCGGCTGCTGCGCTATCTGGCATCGCCGGAGGTCGTCCCGGTGCTGCGCCAATCGGGACTCGAGCCTTGAATTTGCCGGAGCAGAGACGCAACGTGGCGCCCATGCGGATTTGTCTCCTTGCCATCCTCCTCGCGCTTGCAGCGCCGTTATCGGCGCATGCCCAATCGGCCGATCTCGTCCTGTGCGACCGGCTGGCCGCCGATCCCAGCGATCCCGACAAGCCGGCCGATGTGAAGGGCGTGACCGAGCTTGCTGCCTCCGACATTGCGACCGCCGTCAAATTCTGCAAGCAGGCCGCACCGTCGTCGCGGCGCGCGATGTTCGCGCTTGGCCGCGCCTATGCCGCCAACCGGCAGACGGCGGAGGCGATCGCCGCCTGGCGCAAGGCGGCCGACAAGGGATCGAGCGCGGCGATGGTCGAGCTCGGCGTCGCCTACGGCACCGGCTCCGGTGTCGCGAAAGATGAAGCACAAGCGCGAAAGCTGTTCGAGCGGGCGGCGCAGGCCGGCAATCCTCGCGGTGTCAGCAATCTTGCCGCCCTCGGCGGCGCCGGCGGTGCTGCGCCGGCCGACCCCGCACAGGCGCGCGCGCTGCTCGGCAGGGCGGCCGAGACCAACGCGGAGGCGCAGTACCAGCTTGGCCTGATGCTCTCCAACGGCAACGGCGGCGAGCGGGACGACGTCGCGGCGCGCGCGATGTTCGAGAAGGCGGCGGCACAAAACCATCCCGGCGCGCTGGAGCGGATGGGCGCCTTCGCGCAGGAAGGCCGCGGCGGCGCCAAGGACAAGGATGCCGCCAAGGCCTATTACGAGCGCGCTGCCGCGCTTGGCGACGAGGACGCCAAGAAGGCGCTGGAGCGGATCCGCTGTCCCTATGCGATCAAGGACAAGCAGGGCAAGCTCGTCACCACGCTATGCTTCTAGCTCACTTGTAGTAGTAGGCGACGTTGTTGCGGGCGTCGCGATAAGTCGTCTCGAGAAAGTCCGGATATTGAGCGGCCGCGCGCGCGACGGCGCGCACAACGCAGTCCCAGAAATCGCCGTTCCAGTTGAAGTGCTCGAAGGTGGCGTCTTCGAACTTCACGGCGGTGATGATGGCCTGCCGGATTGCGTCGTCACTGGCTCGCGGATGGGCGCGCTTCACATAGTCGAACATCCGCCCGTCATGGGCGTGGTCGCGGTCGTAGCGGTATTTCGCGCGGAACTGCTCCGGCGCGAGCGTGCGATTGACACGGACCTCTTCGGCGCTCGGACGCCTCTCGATCGAATCCAATCGGTAGCGCCAGCGCCAGAGTTCGAAGGCCGCATCAAGCAGCGGCTGCTTCGCCGCGCTGGCGACGATCGCTGCGATCAGTTCCTCGGCTGATGGTTCTATCTGGTTCATGCCGCTTTGTCGCGGGCGCGCTCCGGCGGGTTCGAAGGAGCCTCAAGGAGGAACCAGCTCCGGCACGGGCGTTGAATCACAACGAGCGGGAGGTCCCACCACAGTATTTCAAGCGTCATTAGCGTGTGAGGTCGGTCGCTCCGGATAGGGCAGACGAACAAGTCGAAAAACAACCCCATGCACCGTAGCCAAGTCGTTGAAATCGTTGATTTCGTATTTTGCGAAAAATCAATTGACCCGTCGGGCAAAACAGGGGCATGATGGCATCATACGGCGAGTGGGCTCCGCTCCCGCCCCTGCGCTGAAAAGCCGGATGGCCTCGGTGCGGCGACAGTGCTAGGTAGCCCGCGATTCTTTTCTGATTTTGTGAGCTTATTGAATTGCTGGACGGACTCTACAAGGTTGAATACGGCGTCAACGATGCGTTCGGCCGCAGCATCATGTGCCTGCATGACGGCAAGATGCTGGGTGGCAATTCGGCCTTCGCGCATCTTGGAACCTATGCTGAGCGCGACGGCGAGATCGTCGCCGAGGTGATCACCGAACGACACAACGAGGATCCCAATTACAAGCCGCTGATGGGAGCCGATATCGCCTCGATCGGTGCGCGCGGGCGGCTGTACGGTAACCAGATCCGTCTCGAGGGTGGCGCGGACACCATGCCGGGCGCAAAATTCTGGGCCAATCTCACCCGGCTCGACGACGAGGGGGTGCCTCCGAGTGGTGCGGTTGGTCCGGGCGGCATCGCCAACGGACTCTATGGGATGGGCCTGCGCGCGCTTGACGGTGTCGATGCCGGATTATCGGGCGTGATGCTCCTGATCGACGGCCGCATCCTCGGCGGCGACGCGTTCTTCTACTATCTCGGCTCATATTCCTCGGCGGACGGCCGCTGGAAGGGCGAGATGCTGAACCAGGAGCACACGCCGGCGAAGGGCGAGAACCCCGTGTTCGGCGGCTATGAGGTCGGGATCGGCTTCTCCGGGACCTGCACGGCGGACAGCGGCGAACTCGAAGGCATCGCGCTCGCCGGCAAGCGCAGCCTGCGCCTTGCAGCCTCGCTCAAACTGATGCGGCGGGCCTAGGACGTGTACTCATAGAATCCGCGTCCGCTTGCCCCAAAAAGCGCGGCCATCGAAGCGGGGTTGGATGAATGTCGTCCTTGGGCCCTGAGGCGGACCTTCCGGCGGGAAAAAGGCGGGCAGAGAAAAATTTCGACCGCCGATCCTTTGCGTGCGGTTGCGTCCGATTTCTCAGTCGCATCTGATCTGATCATTGGTCCGATAAAGGTTTCTTGTCGACCGCAGGACGACATCTGGTGCCCGTTTTGCGAAAGCACCTGGGTTGCAATGAACCGGAATGGCAGGATTGTTTGACAGTCATCGCTCGACTGCAAAGATGCGCCACTCGCCGGGAACCCCCTTCAGCGATCGGGCACCGCGGTCGCCGAATCGTAACGCTGACCCAGCCACCAGTTCTTTGACGGTACTCGATACCAGGACCTCGCCCGCGCCCGCGAGCGCTGCAACGCGTGCACCGATGTGGACGGCGATGCCGCCGACATCGTCATCGCTCATTTCGCACTCGCCCGTGTGCAGTCCCGCACGGATTTCGATGCCCAGCGATCGAACCTCTTCGGCTATTGCGCACGCGCAGCGCACCCCGCGTGCCGGTCCATCGAAAGTGGCCAGAACACCGTCGCCAGTCGTCTTGACTTCGTGCCCGCGGAAGCGATCGAGGTTGCGTCGGATCGTGGCGTGATGGGCATCAAACAGATCGTGCCAACGGCGGTCGCCGAGTGCAGCCGCCTTCTCGGTCGATCCAACGATATCAGTAAAGAGAACCGTAGCGAGCACCCGATCGGCGATGACCGGCGCGCGCACGCCGGTCAAGAATTCCTCGATCGTATCCGCAATAAGATCGGCGTTGTCGCCGAAGAAGGGAGGGTGGTCAATTCCTGGAAGCTCGACGTAACGAGCCCCGGAGATGTGCTCAGCCAGATAGCGGCCCCCCTCCACATTGATGGCTCTGTCACCGGTGCGGTGAACGACGAGTGTGGGAATCCGGATCGTTGGCAGGACGTTGCTAATGTCGATTTGACTATTCATGCGCATGAGTTCGGTCGCGGCAGCAGGGCTCGCCCCCAAGCGCTCAAATCTGCCCATCCACTGTTGCGCGGCCGGATCGTTGGCAAGGGAGGGAAAAAAGACGGCTATACTGCCGCCAGATCCCCAAGCCTGATCAATATATGCAAGGAACTCTGACAGATCCTTATCTGTCGGTAGCCAAGAGGAAAATTGCGCAAAGCCGCCGTAGAGGATGAGTGCGCGGGATCGTGCCGGATAGGTTGCAGCGAACAGCGCCGCTAAAGATGCGCCTTCCGATGCTCCAAGAAGCGCCGCGTGTTCCATATTTGCAGCGTCCATAACTGCCCGGAGGTCGTCCATACGTTGGTCGAGGCCTGGAAGCTCCGGGACGCGATCGGACATGCCCGTCCCACGCTTGTCAAACATTGCCACCCGAGCAAAGGATCCCAGCCGCAACAGCCACCGAGCGACTTCGGGATGCTCCCAGTAGACCTCAATGTTCGACACGAAATAGGGAGCGAGAACCAGATTGATCGGCCCGTCGCCAAACAGCTGGTAAGCGATATGGATGTCGCCGCTTTTCGCATAGCGAGTGACCGGTTGCATGGATGATCTCCCCGGCCTCGGTCGTCGCAGTCCACTCAAAGTGTAGCAGCAAGACGGGCACCGGCAAAGGTTGAATATCTCGGCTTGGCCCTTGTCGGATGTGCGCCACCACGCTGACGATGTCCGTTGATATGAGCAAGCGGACCCTTGTGATTGGTCGGATTGAAATCGGGAAATGGACCCTTAAGCGGACTGTCGTTGAACTGGACCTGCGCGGCGGATAGCGGCGAACGTGAAGGCATCGCGCTCGCCGGCAAGCGCAGCCTGCGCGTTGCCGCCTCGCTCAAGCTGATGCGGTGGGCCTAGGACGCATACTCATCGAAGGCTTGCGCCAAAAGTGACGTCGAAGTGGTCCGGACGAATGTCGTCCTTGGGCCAGAGGCGGGAAGGCCAGTTGCCTACCGTTGCCGCTTTATTTCATCGCAACATCGCGGTCGATGTCTTGCAGGTGCACGAAAGTTGCCCAGGCTTTTCGATATTCGCTGTCTGTGGGATCGATCCCAAGCAGGGCGCGACACGCCTCTTTGATCTCGTCCGACGAGGGACGCATTGCGATGTTTCCGGACGACTTGGCTTGGTTCCAACGTTCCTCGACGCCTTTCGCCAAGGCGAGCGCTTCGGAGGGGCTCCGTTTCCGGGTTGACCTCGCCAACGGGTGATCCGGAGGGAATTTGGGCCATGCGACGGGAGGCTGATCGGCTCGCCACTCATTCTCCTTGGCGGTCCCACGCTCTCCCGGCAGGGTTGCCTGGGCTCCATTGGCCGATTCAGGCGGGACAGTGCGTGCGCCCAGCTCGCGGAGCTGCTGTTCCATGGTTCCGCCGGACGCCGTTGCACCTGCTGGGGATGCACGCGTCGTCAGACCCGACACAGTCGAGGTGCCGGCTGGCGGAGCGACCTGCTGAACGGTTTTCGCGACGGGCAGCATGCCAGGCGAAAGAGCAGGCTTCTGCTGCGCGACCTTGTCATTTTCAGTGGGGCAAGGCCGAAAGCCCGAGCGCAGCTGCGTGATCCGGCCGTCGTCGTCGACGCGGGCAAAGTCAACGGCCACAGTGTAGACGAAAGCGGCATCGATGGATTGGCCGGATTTGTCTCTCGCGTTGACGGCGCCGCAGACATATCGCGCCGCGTCGGCCTCGACTGAACGCAATGCGCCGAATTTGGCCGAGCCCGGATCGATCAGCACGTGTCGAACTGCTGCGCGAGCTTTCATGTGCTCGGTGGAGAAGATACTGAGCACGACATCCGGATTGAACATGTCGGGCTGGTAGTACCACTTGTACTCCACAGCAAGGAATGCCGCGCCAAAGGCCGTCGCGATCAGGAAAGCAGATGCATTCATGGATTTGGTCGGGTAATGGAACCCGGTCTGGTTGTTGTTATATTCTTGAACCATTTGCGATAGAATCTGCTAACAATCCGTAAATTGGTTGCTCCCGACATTTTCAACAACCAGTGGAAGAGCGACAGCTGGTTCCGCTCAAGGGGTCACTTGCCGGTGCGGGAAAACCGACCGAGCAAGGTCAACCCAGGGGCACACGCCGACGCCTGACGGGTGGCAGCGGCAAGTCCACTGCGGGGTGTGCGGCTGGCGGCCTCGCTCGAGGCGGCATCCGACGGCAGCCAATTGATCTACGTCAAGATGTTCACGCGAGAGAGGCCCAGCGTCAACGCCGTCGGGGTTACAAACCCGAGAGAACACCATCGCGGTTGATAGGAGGAGTTCATGCGGCGAATTCGATCCCATGCCACGTCCTTCACCCTCGCGGGCCTCGCGGTCAGCGCATTGTTGGGAATAGCAGGCGTCACGATGAGCAGCGAACCGGCCAAGGCCGTCATATACTGCACATATGTGGACTATCCAGCAGGTTGCGTCGCGAGGGCCGGCGTCGTGCTCAGGCCACGCCCCGTCGCGCGAGCAGCCGTCCGTCACAACGTCGGCGGCAATGCGAATGGGGGCGTCAATCGCGTCGGGGCGGGGCGGTAAACGAGCTCGTTCACCGGTCGGGAAGCTCGACGATTGCGCCCACACCCGGATCGATCGAACGCAGTTGGTCGACTTGAGGGACGCCGTGAGGAGCACCCGGTTGTTCATGGCGTCAGTCGCGCATTCGGCCCGGGCCATGCGGGGGCGCGGAGCGACAAATGCCTCTCGCGGCCTACTTCCGTAATGTCGGTGCGGCATTGTTCGCGCTGCTGATAATTGTGGATTTTTGTCTGCCAAGGTCGCCTGAGGTTCAGAGCACTGACGTCCCACCGCCAGTCATAAAAATTATCTCGGATCGGAAATGGCCCGAGCTGGTGGTCCTGGACACGACGAAGGGAGATACCGCGGCCGTAGCACCTTCGCCATGGGACAAGGACCCTCCGGCTCCGCCCACGGTTCGAGAGGTACCGGCCGGTCGCGCCGGCACGTCCACAGCGCTCGCGCTGATGTCTTCCCAGGAATCCCGCCACGGGGCGCCGGTTGAACAGAAGAGGCGACAAATGACTTCGAAGCATGCCACGCGAGGAGCCAGAAAGTATTCGCCGCCGCAAATTGCTTTCACAGCGCACCAGGGAAATTACGCATGGCTCGGATTCAGATACTGGTAGTCCGGATTGCAAGGCAGTCCGTTTGCTATACGTCTTCTGCGGGTTACAGCCGACATTTGGACCGGCCACAGTTAAGTGCCAACAGGCGACACCGGCACGCTTTCATCGTGGCCTTGCGAGCATCAGCAAGCGAGGTTGATCGTCGGGGCGTTTGAATGAAGTTTCCAATGCGCTGCAATGATTGCCGATACGAGCATTTAATGACGCGGCGCGAATGTATTGACACGTCGATGATAGCAACTTTTGTGGCTTGGAGTTGAGCGGTCATGGGGCAACTTTCCGGTTACCCCTTCTCTTGGTTTTCTTGGTGGCGTCTGCGCTGTCTTCCTGGCGTGCGAGATCGGATGGCAGCTTGGCAACCGGAATGAAAGCAAAGGCGTAAGCAACCATATCGCCGCGCTGGAGCAAGTGCTTCTCGGAATGGTCGCCTTGATGGTTGGCTTTAGCTTTCTGATGGCGCTCACGCGTTTCGAGGCGCGACGCGAGGCGACAGTCAATCTGGCCAACGCAATAGGCACCACGGCCTTACGTGCGCGTTTGCTGCCAGAGCCCACCGGGACAGAGACACTGAAGTTGCTTCGGGAATATGCCCAGATGAGGACGGCCCTTTCCACATCCGACAAAGCGCGGACGGCGCTTTTAGCTCGTACGAACGAGATCCAAGAGAAATTATGGCAGCATGCGAACACTCTTTCCGCTAAAGACAAGGAAATTGTGCCCACCGGGCTCTTTATCCAGTCGCTAAACGAGATGATCGACAACCAAGCGAAGCGTCTTGCAGAACTGCGAAACCAAATTCCGGCAGAAATATTAATCGCGCTCTTTGCGATCGCCAGTGCTTCCTGCGGCTTCGCAGGCTACGCTAGCAGGCTTGACCCGCTTCGGTCTCGCTTGCCTGCCGTCATGATAGCAACGTCAGTCAGTGCCGTCATATTTGTAATAATTGATCTGGATTCCCCACGTGCCGGTCTCCTGAAGGAAGACGTGCGACCCATGATTGATTTGGTCGCCGGCCTGCCGGTTATCAAAGACGAGTAAAGTAGGCCGGCAGTCTTCCCGCTCATGGTCACTGAGCCCATACCGCACCAAACGCTGCGGAAATCTGGAGCCCGCGCCGCCCATTTCGCGGAACGACCTTTTGTGCTTTGATGACTGAGTTGGAGGTTGCGAGCTAGCGATTGACGAATTGCCGTTGTCGCTTGCCTACGGCAGTGGGGAGTTCCATGCGCCGTGAAACGACCGACTATCCGCACCCAGTGTCGACGGCGTTCGAGGACCACGCATCGACCAGGCTGGGCCAATTCTTCGAGCGTGCGGCGAGCGAGCATCCGGGCCTCTCCGGCTTCAGCCTCTTGAGCCACGGGCGCGAGGCCTTCATCGTTCGTCTGGCGCTGGCCGACCTGGCCGAGCGAAGTCTCGACATGCAGTACTATTCCTGGGACGGCGATACGACCGGCCGGATCATCCTCGACAGCGTGACAAAGGCGGCCGATCGCGGGGTCAGGGCACGGCTCCTCGTCGACGATCCCTTCTACAAGGCGAGTGATGCGGTCAAAGCCGCGCTCGATGCTCACCCCAATGTCGAGATCCGTCTCTTCAACCCGCTCACCAACCGGGGATGGTCAATTCTTGACTTCATTTTCGACTTCGGCCGGGTCAACCGCCGCATGCACAACAAGCTGATGGTTGCTGATAACGCGGCGGCGATCGTCGGCGGCCGCAATATCGGTGACATCTATTATGGCGTGAACACGATCGCCAACTACCGCGATCTCGACGTGTTGGCGGTTGGGCCCGTCGTCCGCAATCTGTCGGAGGTGTTCGACCGTTTCTGGAACAGCCCCTCTACCGTGCCGATCGGGGCCATCGTCAATCGCGCCTATGGCTCTGCCGATCTCGACGCCATCCTGCTTCGCTTGCGGGAGGCGATCGCTATGGCCGACTATCCTTATCCGATAGACCAGGACCTCGAGGAGCTGGCGGCCCAGGGCGCCGACCTCCGAGACGATCTCGTGTGGGCACATGGTCGCGTTATCGCCGACGACCCGGAAACCATCGCCCGCGGCAAGGAGAGCGACCATGTGGTCGGGTTCATCCGCGGGCGGGTCGCGCAGCTGAAACGGGAGTTGCTCGTCGAGTCGCCTTATTTCGTGCTTCCCGCCGAGGCGCAGGCAGCCGTCAAGGCGCTGCACGAGCGCCATGTCAGGGTGCGCGCGCTGACCAACTCGCTTGCTTCGAACGACATGCTGCCGGCGCATTCGGGTTACGCCAAGACCCGCAGACGGCTGCTCGAGAACGGCATGGAGCTATACGAGCTGCGCCCGGATACCGACGCCTTTCGGCCGGGTTGGTCGCTGCTTTCCGGACGATCGCCAGCGGCATTGCATACCAAGGCCATGGCCTTCGACCGCGAAGCCGTGTTCATCGGCAGCTTCAACCTCGACCCGCGCTCTGCGGTGATCAACACCGAAGCTGGCCTCTATGTCGAGAGCCCGGAGCTTGCCGAAAGGCTGACGACCTACATGGCGACTGGTGTCGTGCCCGCCAACAGCTATCGCGTTCTCCTCGACCCGAATGGCAAGATCACGTGGGAAACGGTGAAGGACGGTAAAGACGTGCGCTACCGGGACGAACCCCAAACCGGCTTTCAGCGGCGCCTGGTGGCCAATTTGTGGAAGCTCCTACCGATCAACGCGCAACTCTGACATCGATCGCTTGGGGCGACTAAAGCGCGATGAGATTGGGATGAATCGCCATCGCGCTTTAGGTTGTTGTTTGAGCATGATCTTTCCGGAAAACCGCTGCGCACTTTTCCGGATCATGCTTTAGGGCTGGACGCACGCCCTATTTCGATTGCATTGATCCATGTCAACGATGCCGTCATGTGGCGGCTTAGGCCTGCCGTCGTTGGTTACGGGACCTGGGTTCGTTCGGATCTCAAGATCATACCGGGTGGGGATGACCCGCGCACTGAGCGAGGGCTGACGTGAAGACGATCGATATCATATATCGGTTCAATCCGCAGGAAGCCACGATCAGGCCGTTGCCGTTGGATTGCGACACGGCTCTGGGCCGGCTCGTGCACGGAAACAAGAGCTTTGCCGCCCTTGTCGACCACGTCAAGGACCAGAGCGGAATACAGCAGGTGATCCCAGTCGACCCAAGCGATCTGGGATTGCTGCCGGGCGGTCCCGAAACGGCAAAGCAGCGTCCGTTTGCCGCGATACTCGGCTGCTCGGACGCTCGCGTACCCATCGAGCTGATCTTCAACGAAGGGCCGAATGATCTTTTTGTCATCCGCGTGGCGGGCAATGGTCTGGGCACCGAGGTGCTTGGAAGCCTCAAATATGCGGTGGAAAATCTCGCCGGCAGTTTGAAGCTTATCGTGGTGCTCGGTCACAGCGGATGTGGCGCCCTGACGACGGCCGTCGATGTATTCCTGAACCCGGGCGACTACCTGCCGCTCGCCGCCAAGCATTCGTTGCGCAACATTCTCGACCGTCTGCTTCTGGTGGTGCAGTCCTCCGCGCGAAAGCTGGCCGCGACGTTTGGTCCTGACGTCGTCCGTGACCCGGGATACCGAAAAGCCCTGACCGAGGCCTCGATCGTCACCAACGCAGCGCTGGCGGCTTACTCGATACAACAGGAGTTCGGGAGCAGCGCTCCTGGCGAGCTACAAACCGTTTACGGCGTTTATCTTCTGGAGACTCGCGAGGTCTGGGCGCCGCGTCCTGGCGCGGTTGACGCGATCGGGTTAGCCGCCGCGCCTCACGACCTCAGTGGATTCATTGAGCTTGGCGAGGCGATCGTCCAGTCACGCCGCATTGCGTCATATCTCAATCAGGAGAAATCGCGGAGTACGACCGGCTCGCCCTGAGAAACCGGCGCGCGATGGCGGTTATTCGCAGCTGTTACCATTTCGTCACGGTCTCCGCGCAGCGCCTGTGCTCTGATATCGATCGCCCCCATCATGATTGTGATGCACCGAGGGCAACTGCGACTGATTGCAAATGCCGCCCTGGGGTTTGCAGATGGGGACGAATGAAGCAGGAATTCGCGTTATCGGCTGTGCGGTGATGACCGCAGCTCTCGTGCTTTACCCTGACGTTTCATCCGCTGATCAGGGCGGCAGTTCATTCTGGTTTCCGGGGCAGTTTGCGAGCTTCGTTGCCGTGCAGCAGACGCCGGGGTGGACGCTCTCCGCGATCTACTACCACTCCAGCGTCGCCGCCGCCGGGAGCGCTGCCGCAGCCAGAGAAATCCTGGTGGGTCGAATTCCTGCAACCGTCAACGTCAATCTGAATCTGGCTCTGAGCGGGCGAGCCGACCTGGTCGCCCTTGCGCCATCGTACACCTTCGCGACGCCGGTGCTCGGTGGCCAGTTGGTCGCGGGCATGGCGGGGCAGTTTGGCAGAGCCGCCGCCAATGTCTCCGGCACACTCACAGCGATTGCCGGACCGATTGTGGCGACGCGCAGCGGAACGCTCGAGGGCTCGCTCACGTCCTACGGCGACCTCGCACCATTCGCACAACTGCTCTGGAAAAATGGCGTCAACAATTACATGGCCTACTTCACAGGCAACATTCCCGTCGGCGACTATGATCCGCTGCGGCTCCCCAATATTGGGCTCGGGCACGGCGCTGTCGACGCCGGCGGCGGCTATACCTATTTCAACGAGGCGACGGGGAACGAATTCTCGGGCGTCGCCGGCTTTACCTACAATTTCCCGAATCCCGACACGCGTTACAGGAGCGGCATCGATTTCCATTTCGATTGGGGCGCATCGCATTTCCTGTCCAAGCAGCTTTTCGTCGGCATAGCTGGCTACGCCTACCAGCAAATCACCGACGATTCCGGACAGAACCCGATCCTCGGTGGTTTCAGGTCCCGCGCTTTCGGCGTCGGTCCGCAAATCGGATACAACTTCCCGGTTGGGGACATGCAGGGGTCCCTCGGCCTGAGGGGATACGGCGAATTTGGCGCGGCCAACCGTCCGTCGGGATGGAATGCGTGGCTGACATTCACCATTTCCCCGACCGCGGCAGCCGCGACCGCACCCAGAAAGCATGTCGTCGCAAGATGAGCATGCGGACGTCACGCCTTGCGGCCCGGACGCCGTGCTTGGTGTCGGAGCGGACAGGGGGCCGGCGGCGATCGCGCCAAGGGGCGAAGCGGCGGTTCATTAGCGCTTCCGGCGGAGGAATCCGTACCCCGCCGGGCTTCCCCTGGCGGGCCGTATGGAATATGACGCTGCAACGCAACATTCCCCCAAAAAGACCTCATGATCCGCCTCGACAACGTCAGCAAGCAAGCCGGCCACCAGATCCTGTTCATCGAAGCCTCCGCCGCCCTCAACAAGGGCGAGAAGATCGGCCTCGTCGGCCCGAACGGCGCGGGCAAGACCACGCTGTTCCGGATGATCGCCGGTGAGGAACTGCCCGATGAAGGGCAGGTTTCGACCGATCGCGGCATCACCATCGGCTATTTCAACCAGGATGTGGGCGAGATGAGCGGCCGCAGCGCGGTGGCCGAGGTGATGAATGGTGCCGGTCCCGTCAGCGAGGTCGCAGCCGAGTTGCGCGAACTCGAGGCTGCGATGGCCGACCCCGACAAGGTCGACCAGATGGACGAGATCATCGCGCGCTATGGCGAGGTGCAGCACGCGTTCGAGGAGCTCGACGGTTACGCGCTCGACGGCCGTGCGCGCGAGGCGCTGTCCGGCCTCGGCTTCAGCCAGGAGATGATGGACGGCGATGTCGGCAAGCTTTCCGGCGGCTGGAAGATGCGCGTGGCGCTGGCGCGTATTCTCTTGATGCGCCCCGACGTCATGCTGCTCGACGAGCCGAGCAACCATCTCGATCTCGAAAGCCTGATCTGGCTGGAAAAATTCCTGCACGATTTCGAAGGCACGCTGCTGATGACCTCGCATGATCGCGAGTTCATCAACCGCGTGATCTCCAAGGTGATCGAGATCGATTCCGGATCGCTCACGACCTATACCGGCGATTACGAGTTCTACGAGCAGCAGCGGGCGCAGAACGAGAAGCAGCAGCAGGCGCAGTTCGAGCGCCAGCAGGCCATGCTCGCCAAGGAGATCAAGTTCATCGAGCGTTTCAAGGCGCGCGCATCTCACGCGGCCCAGGTGCAGAGCCGGGTGAAGAAGCTCGACAAGATCGAGCGGGTCGAGCCGCCACGCCGCCGCCAGAGCATCGCGTTCGACTTCCCGCCGGCTCCGCGCTCGGGCGAGGACGTCGTCGCCCTGAAGAACGTCCACAAGGGCTACGGCAGCAAGCGCATCTATGACGGCCTCGATTTCATGATACGCCGCAGGGAGCGCTGGTGCGTGATGGGCGTCAACGGCGCCGGCAAGTCGACGCTGCTCAAGCTGATCGCCGGTGCGAGCGAGCCGGACGAGGGCACAGTGGCGGTCGGCGGCAGCGTCAAGATGGGCTATTTCGCCCAGCACGCGATGGACCTGCTCGACGGTGAGCGCACCGTGTTCCAGTCGCTGGAGGACCAGTTTCCGACCGCGGGGCAGGGGTCGTTGCGCGCGCTCGCCGGCTGCTTCGGCTTCTCCGGCGACGACGTCGAGAAGCGCTGCCGCGTGCTCTCGGGCGGCGAGAAGGCGCGCCTGGTGATGGCCAAGATGCTGTTCGATCCGCCGAACTTCCTGGTGCTGGACGAGCCGACCAACCATCTCGACCTCGCCACCAAGGAGATGCTGATCACGGCGCTGGCGGATTTCGAGGGCACCATGCTGTTCGTCTCGCATGACCGCCACTTCCTGGCGACGCTGTCGAACCGCGTGCTGGAACTGACGCCGGAGGGCATCCACCAGTTCGGCGGCGGCTACACGGAATATGTCGCGCGCACCGGGCAGGAAGCGCCGGGATTGCGGTCGTAATCGGCTTCGCCTCCGATCCGTTGACAGCAGCGCATGTGACTGGTCGGCGCAGGTCGTGAAACGGTCGCGACCGCGCAAGCCTCGCGCAACCCTCACGGGCGATGGTCCGCTCCAGGGCGAAGGTCGCGGAACGGGGCATGATCACCAAACTGAAAGAGATTTCCACGGCGCCTCTGCCGTGCAAGATCTGCGGCGCAGAGGCCGCGCTGTTCGGCGTGGTCGACTTCGCCAAACATTGCAATGAAGCCCGCGGCCGGCGGCTGCCGCTGTTGGGGAAGCCGGTCTATTACCACCGCTGCCAGGGCTGCGGTTTCCTGTTCACCGATGCATTCGACGACTGGAGCGAGGCGAACTTCAAGACCGAGATCTATAACGACGATTATATCGAGGTCGATCCCGACTACAGGGAGGCTCGGCCGACCAGCTGCGCAAAACTGGTGCAAGACCTGTTTGGAGCCAGCAAGGCCGAGTTGCGCGTGCTTGACTATGGCGGCGGTGGCGGCCTGCTGAGCACGACGTTGCGCAGCTCCGGCTTCCTGGAGGCGCAGACCTTCGATCCCTTCGTGGCCGATTTCTCGCGGCCGCCGCAGGGGAAATTCGATATCGTCACCTGTTTCGAGACGCTGGAGCACATGCCCGATCCGACGGCCGGCATCGCCGCCATCGTCTCGAGCACAAAGGAGTCCGGACTCGTGCTGTTCTCCACGCTGCTGCAGCCACCTGATTTCGAGGCGCACGGCGTCAATTGGTGGTATGTCGGCCCGCGCAACGGTCACGTCTCGATCTTCAGCCGTGCAGCGCTTGTCCGTGCCTGGCAGAACCACGGCTATCTGACCGCCTCCTTCAACGACAATCTGCACATGGCCTTCCGCTCGCTGCCCGGGTTTGCCCGGCATCTGTTGAAGCAGGCCTGAGCAGCGGCCGGCGCGTCTTGAACGCGGTGGTCTCGCCCGCTACGTTCGCTCCCAAAAAGGGAGCGAACAACCATGAGGCAACTCCGGATCGGCGACATCACCATCGATGCGGTGATCGAGCGGGAAGGGCCGTGGCGGCGGCCGCAGGATTTCTTCCCGGCCTATGACGAGGGCGTGTTCGCCCGTCATCTGCCGACGATGGAGCCTGAGGTGTTCGATGCCGCGCGCGGCATGATGGTCATCACCTACCAGACATTTGTCGTGCGCACGCCGCGCTACACCATCCTCGTCGACACCTGCACCGGCGAGGACAAGGGCCATCCGCCGCCGTTCGACTTCCCCGGCAAGGAGCGCTGGCGCAACGAATTGTTCGCGCTCGGCATCTCCTTCGAGCAGATCGACTACGTCTTCTGCACGCATCTGCACATCGACCACACCGGCTGGAATACGACTTTGCGCGACGGGTGCTGGGTGCCGACGTTTCCGAATGCAAAGTACGTCTTTCACAAGGGCGAGTACGCGGCCTGGGAGGCCGAGAATGCCAAGGGCAACAATCCGCCGGGCACCGTCTTCCGCGACAATTGCCTGCCGATCGTCGAGGCCGGGCAGGCGCTGCTGGTCGACGACGACTACGCGCTCGATGACACCGTCACGCTGACGCCGACGCCGGGGCACTCACCCTGTCATTGCTGCGTGAATATCTTTTCGAAGGGACGCCGCGCGGTGGTCGCGGGCGATCTCATGCATCACCAGATCCAGTGCCGCGAGCCGGACTGGTCGGCAAAGCCGGATTGGGATGCCAAGCAGTCGGCGGTGTCGCGGCGAAAGTTCTTCGCCTCCGTTGCGGACACCGACACGCTGATCCTGCCGATCCATTTTCCGGCGCCGACGGTCGGGCTCATCAAGCCGCTCGGCGACGCGTTCGACTATCGGTTCAGGCGAGACTAGGCCGGGCGGTCGCTATCGAACGATCTCGAGCGTGACATTGACCACGCCGATCCTGATCATTCCAAGGGCTTGGGCCGCACCCGATGTGACGTCGATGATGCGTCCGTGAACAAATGGACCACGGTCATTGACTCTCACGATCACGGACTTTCCGTTCAAGACATTGGTCACGCGCAGGCGCGTCCCGAAAGGCAAGGACGGATGCGCCGCATGCAGCGCATGCTTGTTGAACCTCTCGCCGCTCGCGGTCATCTGATCTTCCGAGTAGAAGCTCGCAAGCCCGGACAGTGGCGTATGCCTTCGATGGTGCCTTTGATGAAATGCATGCTGAGGCTTGCTCTTCCGATGCGTTGCTCGCCGAATGTCGCCGTGAGCTTTCGGGCCTTGCCCTGCTGCGCGCTGACGCTGTCGGGGAGATTTTGTCGCGATCGAGGGGGATCGTTGGCGCTTGGCGAACCATTTGCGTCGCGGGTATGGTCATGCACTTCCGGCTGCGTCGCGCCAGGGACAGTCGCTGACTTCGTTATTCGACTGAATTTCGCATGTGCAGATTCAATTCCACCTTCGAGTGCGATGCATGATGCCGCAATCGCGGTAGCCGCGAGCAGTGCAGGTTGACCGCTCCATCGCTTCATGATGGCCTCCCAGCGCCTCAGCTGGTTGGAGTAGTTCGGCTCCAGGAATTGCCGGCTTTGACATATGTCAACGTTGCTGTGGAAGGCAGCGGTGTTGCTGCTTCGGTCAGCGCCCAGCCGACGGGCAACGAGAATTTGCTCAATTGCCCGCACATCGCAGCAAAGAACGCCGGCCTTGGGGAAGCCAGCGGCTCTGGTAGCGGCATTGTACGGTGCAGGGCGCGTAGAGGTGGGCCGTGCGGCCCACCGAGATCAGATGCCAAGCGCGCTGGAGATTTCACCGAGGGTTGCCTTCTCGGCGTCACTGACCTGAACACCTCCGCCGAACAACCCACCGCCTTCCGATGCAGCTTCAGCCGTCTTTTGACTGATTTGACGCAGCCAGCCCTTGAAAGCCGCGGCATCATCCGGAGCTTTTGCAGCAAGCAGCGACGTGACCTCGCGCAACGATGCGATCGTCTTGCTCTTGATCTCGGTCGGCGTGCTCTTGCCGAGTTCTGCTTTCAATCCGTCATGAGCCGCGGCCCGGCCGTCGCTCGTCTGGAAGTCGGCGACCACAGCCTTTACCAGGGGGTGGCATTGGGGTCGGTGGCCGCCCGAGCGAGCGCGGTGCCGCCGGCAAACGATTCCTTCAGAAGACCAAACAATCCGCTCGGTTCTGCAGCCGTAATGGCCATTCCCGCATTCATCGGGCTTCTCAGGAGGAGCGCCCATTCATCCTTGGTGAAATTGGTCTTGTCGGCCATGGAGTCTTTTCCTTTCATCTTGCAGGACGGGAGGCTGCGAAACACCTCCCGTCGCTGCAGTGTGGCGAGTTCATTGCGTGGGACGTCTCAGACTTTCGCCAACTCGTCGAGCTTGGCACGAAGATTGTCGATCACGGGCTTTGCGATCGTACCGGCCGGCGTTGCGGAGATCTTGTCGCACATCTCATTGATGGCCGGCGCCGCCGCGACGATCAGCTTGGCAAGCGCCCGTCGTCCTTCCGGAGAAAGCTTGGCCGCCCGCGCCGTGATGCCATCCAGCTGTGAGATGGCGTCGTTGATCTTCGGCAGGGCCGCCTGCGCGCTGGCTTGATCGGTGATGGTTGGCAGTTGGGCCTTCAGCGTACCAAGGGACGAATTGACCTGGTTCGCCAGATTCACGCCGTCAACGGTCAAATCCGCGGGCGCCATGCCCACGGTTCCGGCTGAGGGCCGCGTAACGTTTGTATTCTGCGCGACCGTCTGCTCGGTCGGACGCTGAAGCGCATATATCGAAAGTCCGGCAATGATAACGAGCGTGGCGAGCCAATATGGCCATTGCGTCCGGCCGGCGGCCATCGCGGCCTGGCTCGCGCCAGTGGCGCCGGCGATCCGGCTCCCTGTGGCGGCGGCCGTGGCCATTCCACTGCGCGCCTTGTCGATCAGGCCCGCGGCGCCGAGTTGATCACTGAGGCCCGATGGAATCGCCGCCATGATCTGATCTTTCTGCGAGCGCAGAAGCGATGCCAGTCCGTTTGCATCCATCCCGGCGTCACGCTGCTGCTTGCTGAGCATACCAAGGACCAAGGGGCCGACCAGGGCGAGTAATGACTTGCCGCCGCCATCGCCCGTTCCCGCGAATTTGCCGATCGCCTGGGCCATGGTGTCCGTGGTTCGGCCTCCAAGCAGTCCGGACAACATGCTCGAACCCATCTGAGCCAGGTCCGGGGCGCCGGCGTCGCGCAGCATATCCATGGGATTGCTGCCTTGCTGTTGGGACAGCAGTTTTGACAGTTGATTGGCGCCGGCCGGGGTTCCGACCAGATCCGACAGGCTGGCCAATATTGTTGGGATGGCAGCTGTTGCGGCCTTCTGCGCCGCGCCTCGGTCCATCCCAAGAAAGGAGGCGATCTGCGCAATGACTTCAGGGGTCAGGAGCTGTTGTGCAGCTGAAATGAGATTGACGGCCATGGCGGTCTCTCCACTACGTTGCAGGTGTGTTGATCGCCCCCTATCCCCAAATTTGATGTGACAGACGTCGATGGTTCCGAACGTCGCCTATCGCCCAAGTTGAGATTGCATTGGCCGTCCGACTCTTTGATCCAGATCAAGGGTCTCCGTTGCAGGGCAAATGCGAAGAGTCCGGCGCGAGAGATCCAGTGCCCTGCGGCCCATCAAGCGGACCTGGTTGAGAGGCATCGACGTTTCGCTGATGCGCCAGGATTGGCTATCGGCTCCGAGCACCGCAATGCCTGCTAGCGGGCATGATGACGCGCAGTGGGATTGTACCAGAAGACAATTGTCCGTCGCGCGGACATCTACGTTACTGGCAGTGCGCGGGTAGGCTGCGGTCCGCGCCTCGATGACGGTCCCGGAACCTCACACTCAACCCAAATCCGGGGCCGTCGTTTTGGATAATCCAAATTGATCAGAAGGATCATCGACCGCGTATGGAACTTCGCCAGCTTCTTGCTCGCAAGCCCTGGATGCGGGTGCGCGGCACTGGCTTGCCCGCGCTGCGGATGTGAAGCCTCCCGCGAGAACGTTCAGCGGGGACGAGCTTGGGGATGCTCTCACCTGAATTGCGAGCAATGCGGAAAGACCAGTGATATTGCAGGATGGCGGCTGCAGGGTCTTTCCGAGCAAGGCTCAGGTCCACTTATCGGATGAGCTATGTCCGCCGGCCCGAGGGCGAGCGCAGAGGTGCCGATGTGGGCGCGACGGACTCGTTCGCCGCTTTCGTCGAGCGACGACGCAGGAGCCACGAAGCGTCGCAAGGCGTCTCCTGTCTCCACATGAGCGGCGGTCGAACCGGAAAGCTTGTATGATCCATTTGGAGGAGGCGGCGATGTGGATGCTCCGTTGGCTATTCCTGGGCAGTGCGGCGATCCTGGCGATCGCCTCGGCTACAGCCCAAACTTACGATCCCAGCTACCCCGTGTGCCTTCAGAGATGGGAGTGGGGTGGCAGCACCTATTTCGAATGCGCTTATACGTCGTGGGATCAGTGCCGAGCGACGACGATCGGACTTGCCGCGATGTGCGTGGAGAACCCCTATTGGCAGCGACCGCAGCCGAGGCGATCAGCCGGCCGCTTGCGTTCATCAGCCCCATACTGATGCGCCCGACGACAGCGGCGATACAGCAGACACCGACCGGCGCATGGAGCCGGTACCGGAAGTGACAGGACCTATTCGATGGCATCGTGGCGCGCGCGAGCAGTCAGGCCGACACGTCCGAGCTGAAGACCGCGCCGCGGCACACGAGCCGGCGATCAAGTCGCACCACATCCGCGGGCGCGCCGGAATCGTTCGCTGCTTTTGGCGAGCGACGACGCAGGAGAAAGGAGACGCCGCAGAGCGTGCCCTTTTTCCATACGACGCGGCAGTAGAAAATTCCGGAATGGCCGTCGAACGACAACACAAACTCGTCGGCAAATATGTAGTACGGCGTGGAAATGCGGGCACCCAGGGCGTTGATATCGCGCACCAGGCACGGATGAGTCCCGTGAATTTCACCAAACGATAGCCGCGCGGCCCGGTTGATCGGTATGCGCTTCATTGCACGACGTTCGATCATGGCGAGATGCTCCCAATGAAAGACGATCGCACTCGACGAAGTCACTTTCCCGGTCCCGCCGATATCCGGAAAACGGCAATTCCCGCACGTTGATCTGTGCGGCTTGCGCTAACAAGCAGCGTTGTTGTCTTATTAAAATTGGATCGAATTGGTGGTTAATTCGAACGGCTCGACGACGACGTTACCAGAGGACGTTCGTGCTTTCGACCCGGCTCGGCCATCTGATCTGTGCCGCACGGACACACATATGTGGATGCCCGGGGCAGGCCCGGGCACGACGGAGTTGCTGAGTGTCCGTGTAGCAGTGGCGAGCCAGCAGCGATCAGGCGCCGACTTCGCACTTCTTCATGAAGCTGTTCTTGGCGGCACCGGCGAGCGGCTTGCCGTCGGCGCTGACGGCCTTGGGCGCGCAGGTGTCGGCCTTGCACTTCTTCATGAATGAGGTCTTGGCGGCGCCGGCGAGCGCCTTGCCGTCCTTGCCGACCGCCTTGCTCTCGCATGTGTCCTCCGCGAAGGCCGAGCCTGCCGCAAAGATGGCGACGATCGCTGCGAGAAAAATCCGCTTCATCATGGGTGTCTCCCTAGGACAAGATTACCGAGCGGATTGGAGCCGCGAATCGTGGCGCAATCAAGCAGGATCAATGCGCGCCAGGACCGGCATCGCGGATTTTTCCATTCATCTGCGGTTCAGATTCCGCGCGCGAGCAGTGTCTTGAAATCGGCCCGTGCGCGCTGTGCCTCGGCCTTCGCGGCCGCGGAAGCATCGCCAAGGCCGAAATAGCCGTGGATCAGGCCGGGGCCCTCATGGTGCTTGACGCGGACGCCGGCGGCCTCCAGCGCCCGTGCATAGGCCGCGCCCTCGTCGCGCAACGGATCGAACCAGGCGGTGGCCACGATGGCCGGCGCCACGCCGGCGAGCTCCGCGCGCAGCGGCGAGGCTCGCCAGTCGGCGGCGTGAGCGGGATCGGCCAGGTAGTGGCCGCAAAACCATTCCATCACGGCGCGGGAGAGGAAGTAGCCCTCGGCATTCTCGGCACGTGATGCAAAGCGCGCGTTCTCCCGCGCGTCGGCGTAGTGGCCGACGACGTCGGTCACGGGATAGACCAGCAGTTGCGCCGCAAGCGTGATGCCGGCGTCGCGGCAGGCGATCGCGGTGGCGGCTGCGAGATTGCCGCCGGCGCTGTCGCCGGCAACGCCGAGACGCTTTGCATCGCTGCCAAATTCCGCGACGCGGTTGAAGATGTCACTTGCTGCGGCGAACGCGTCCTCGAAGGCGCCGGGAAAGCGCGTTTCCGGCGGGCGCCGATAATCGACGGAGACGACGACCGCGCCGGTTTCGATCGCGAGATTGCGCGCCTGCCGGTCGTGGGTTTCGAGATCGCCCGCGACCCAGCCGCCGCCGTGGAAGAAGACCACGGTTGGCGCAGGATTGGGGCCGACGCGATAGATACGTGCATCGAGCGGCCCGGCGCCGCCTTTCACCTTGATATCCTGCACAGTGTCGACGGGTGGCGGCGGCACCTCCGCGCGCGAGGCAGCCAGTGCGCGCAAGGCATCGCGCGCGCTCTGTGGCGTCATCGTGGTGGGATCGCGCAGCGGCAGCAGCGGAATGATCTGGGCGATGACGGGATCGAGCGGTGCGGGCATTTGCTGAGTCCTCGCTGGGTTCTTGGTCTTGCTTGCGGGGTAGCATAGATTTGGCGTACCGCATCGGCAACCGGTTACGCGTTACAATTGCAATGCCGCGGAATGAACGGTCAGGGAGGTCAAGAGTTGGAATTCGAAACGCTGGTCCAGTCGCGCCGCAGCGTGCGCGGTTTCAAGCAGCAGCCGGTGCCGCGCGCTGTGATCGAGGCGATCATCGAGAGCGCCAAGCGCGCGCCGTCGTCGATGAACACCCAGCCCTGGCATGTCCATGTGCTCACAGGGGACCCTCTGGAAGAGGTGCGCCGCCGCAACATGGAGGAGATGGTCGGCGGCGCCAAGGTCAAGCGCGACATCGTCAGCCACGGCGAATACCAGGGCATTCATCGCACCCGGCAGGTCGACATCGCCAAGAAGCTGTTCGGCGCGATGGGGATCGCGCGCGACGACAAGCCGATGCGGCAGGACTGGGTGCTGCGCGGCTTCCGCCAGTTCGACGCGCCGGTCTCGCTGGTGCTGACCTATGACCGCGTGCTGGATCCCGGCGCGGTCTGCCATTTCGATCTCGGCGCGCTCTGCTACGGCATCGTGCTCGCGGCCTGGGACCGCGGTCTCGGCTCGGTGATCAACGGGCAGGGCATCATGCGCTCCGACATCGTGCGCGAGGTCGCGAAGATTCCGGAAGACGAGGTCATCATGACATGTGTCGCGATGGGGTATCCCGACGACAGCTTCGCCGCCAACGCCGTTCGTTCCGATCGCGAGGGCAACGACGATTTCGTGCGTTATGTCGGCTTTGCCGACTAGCGCGCGAAGTCGCTGATGCGCACAGCCGGCTGGCGTTGCGAGCCGACTATGGCGGCGGAAAGGAGATTATTCTCTCGTCGAAATTTTTGGTGCCGAGCCGTTGGTGGCCTCTTGCAATCTCGATCGCGCGGGAGGAACAATACGCGCAGTGAGAGGTTTGTTGCTGGCGCGAGGGAATCGACATGCGGCGGCTCGCTAGCCTGGTTCGACGGTTCTTCGGTCCGCGACCGCGGTATCCGATCGATGATGATCCAAATCTTCCCTTCACACCCGATGAGCTCGGGAAGCTGATCCGGAGTGGCAGACGCGAGGACATGAAGTTGCTTGCGGATGGACTGGCCTCCCGGTCGATTCCGCACCGCGCCAAATACCGGGCCACGCACTAGGCGCGGTTCATGACGAGGTCCTCGCTCGCCCACGCGGTCATCGCGTGAGCGCAACCTCCTTGAACGAGGTGACGAGGGCCTTCTCCAGCTTTCCGGTCATCCCGCAAAGAATGTTGTAGGCCTCGGTGCGCGGCATCATCGGCTTGTAGTGCCGGTGTTCGATCAGCGCTGCGAAGATGTCCGAGATCGTCAGAATGCGGACGATGTCGTTGATGCTCTCGCCGCACAGCGCGTCGGGATAACCGCTTCCGTCGAGATATTCGTGATGATGCCGCACGGCGTCGAGAATCTCGGGCGAGATTTTCTCGTGATCCTTCAGAAATTCGTAACCCGCCGCCGGATGCTTCTCGATCATGGCGCGTTCGTCGATGTCGAGGCGGCCGGGCTTGTCGAGGATCGCAAGCGGAATCTGCGCCTTGCCGATGTCGTGGAACATGGCTGCGGAATACAGCCGCTCGAGATCGGTTCGCCCGACGCCGAGGCTCAGTCCGAAGTCGATCGCCACGCCGGTCACGAGCAGGCAATGCTGGTAGGTTCCCTCATGATGACGCCGCACCGTGGCAAGCCATTCGGACAGGCCGTGCTCGGTGATGCGGTCGGCGATCCTGCGGCCCGCTTCCTTCGTGCCGTCGACGTCGAGGGGCTCGCCGAGCGTGACGGCCGTGAACATCGAAGCGATGGCGGTCGCCGCGGTTTCGACGGCGTCGCCCGGTTGCGGTGCGTCACTCGAGGCGGTAGAGGTCGGCTCGGCCGGATCAGCCAGCGCTGCCAGCAGCTTGCTCTTGTTGAGAGCCCCGGGAAGAACGAGGGTGGCGCCGAGTGCGTAGGCCTGCGAGATGCCGACGTGAGACGAGTGCTCGACGAGGAAGATGCGCTTCGTGGCTTTCGCCAGCTTGCCGGCGCGCTTCTTGATGGCCGCGATGGTGCCGACGTCACGCAGCTCCGCGCGAATGACGACCGCGAATGGCACTTGTGACAGCCTGGCTTCCGCATCGAGCCGTTCGCCGGCGACGGTAAATTGCCGTTCGAGGGCCGAGCAGACCCCGGCCAGCTTGTCGGACGAATCGGCCAGCACATGCACAAACGGGCGAACCGCTTCCGTCGTTCGGGCGCCGCCGTCGTTTTTGGCGGGGCTGAATATGGTTCGGGCACTCTGCACGGCGGACCGGGACTATGATGACATTGAATGAGCTTGATGAATTCTGCAGCCTATTTGCTCGGCGTGGAGTTTGGCGCAGCCGCCTTTGCGCTCGCCGGCTTCTTCTTGTTGTCTGTGCTGATGAAGTGCACGCCGGCCATGGTGCCGTCGATCCACACCAGTTCGCATCGCCGGTAGGCAAGGCCCGTCGACGACAGCAGCATGAAGAATTCCTTGGCCTGGAGCACGTCGAGCGTCCCTTCGACCTCGATCTTGGCGCCACTTTGCGACACGTCGAGCAGGAAGCAACTGCGTCGCCAGGTGCCGTCGGAGCCCATCAGATTGACGGCCTGCTTGTGATCCATCCGTACGCGAAGCGCCTTTCGACCGTCGAACCTCATCGGTTAACCCCCATTTTTGTGCCGCGATGTCCTGGATCGCTCGGGTTGGCACTCGCTGCAATTTCCCCCCAGCGCACTGTCCATTGGCTGGTCGACAAGAGAAGCGTTTCGAAAATCTGCTGCGCCCGTTCGCGTTCGACGAAGGAGAGCCGTGCGCCGCTGCGGTTGCTCAGGATCGCGAGCGTGGTGGCCCAGTTCAGCCGCGCCGCGCGGCAGGCCATGACGAGGCCCTCGCAATCGTCATCGGTCATGACATGCTCCACGATCTCGATCGGAGCGCCCGAGAGCACCGACAGCGCCGTGAACAGATTGGCCGTCTCGCCACGGATCGTGAAGCGGTTGACGGTGGAATCGTTGAGCTTGCCGACGCGGCTGAGGGCGACGATCTCCGGCCTTGCGCTCGCATAGTCGGCCGGGCAGGGCAGCTTGGGCGGAACCGGCGCGGCGTGTTGTGCGGGCGGAATAATGGATGCGTTGGCCTTGGCCGGCGCCTTCGGGGCCGGCGCCTTCTGGGCGAGCAGCTTCCGGACGACCAGGTCGGGAGTGCCGGGCCGCAGCACCAGCGCCTTGGCGATCTCGCCGTCCGGATCGGCCCTGGCGATCAGCGCGGCGTAAGCTGCCTCGGAGAATTGGGTTCCCGGGTTCTTGATCAGCGCGAGGCAGATCGGGCCGCCGCGTTTGATCAGCGCCTCGGTCACTTCAGGCTCGATCGAGTTGCGAGCGGCGATCGCGCGCTGATGCCGCTCGCCGCACGAGGCCGCGATCGTCGCGAGATCGGTGGCGGAGACCGCCTGCGATTTGAGGAGGACAGGACAGGCCACGTCCGGGTCGTCGTGCGAGGCAAGGCGGTGCAATGTCTCGGGCGGGGGCACCTTGAGCTCGGCAAGCGCGGTGCTGAGTTGAACAAGCGCGTTGGCCTCGACGCGTTCCGTCAAGCGCAACAGAACGCTGTCAACCACACCGGCGAGCAATTCCTGAGGCCGGTCGCCGCTACCGGTGAGCAACTGCACAATGCCCGAGAGGATGCGTGCACAGCGGTCCGGCGGGCACGTAGCGACCGCCTGTTCCAGCTCAACCAGAATATCAGCAGGCAAATTTGCCATCATGGCAGGGGCCTGACTCAAAAAAATCGCGACGATCCAATGACCTTCATTGCGCCTGACAGGCGTTAATTTGAAATTTAGAGCTTGATCGAAGGGGTATCTGTGCACCGCTGCGGCGCTGGAAACGCTATCGAAATTCGGCGAGACCCGATGCTGCGACTTGTCCTTTGAACGGGACCTTCGCCAACTGAACGAGACGAACTAGGATGATTCTTTCGGTCGAACGGGACAACCGAAAGGGGGAAACTCGGGCCGGCATCGCCGCCGGACGCGCGTTGGTTACGACGCGACGTTTCACATTGCCATGAACGATATTGCGCCCAAGGTATTTCGCTTCTCCGACGTCGATGAATTTCGAAATGCCATACGAGGCCTGAATTTCGAGTTCACGCCCTTCGTACGGAGGATTTCGGCCGAGCAGACCATTCTGTCGCTGCCCGGTTGCGACGTGAATTTCACGCGGGCGTTTCCCCGCGTCGTCGACGCGCAGCTCATCGAGAATTGCACCGCCATCGGATTCACGATGGACGAGCTCAACGTGCCCATCCGCTTCAACGGCTCGCAGCGGGCTCGACCGGTCATCGTCATCGGCAGCGGCGGCGCCGCCTACACCACCATCGAGGAGGTGCAGCGGCAAATTGCCTCGGTGGTGTTCAGGCCGGAGGTGACGGATCGCGGCTGGCCGCACGCGACATCCAGCTTCAAGATATTTGAAACGACGGCCGCGAGCCTGAACCGGCTGCGCAGCCTGGTCCGGGAGGTGCTGGCCGCCGCGTCGGAGCCGATCGGTGCCGCGGACGTGCCGCTGAAGGCCGCAGCCATGAAGGAGTCCCTGCTGGGCGCCGTCGACGACGCGTTCGAAAGCGTCGTTCCCGCGCGATGGACCCTGCGTCCCAATGACGAACGCAACTTCAGGATCTTCCGGGAGATCCGCGCGCTTCTGTCCGACGACCTCTCGCAGCCGATCTACAGCGAGGAGATCGCGCGCAAGCTCAACCTGTCCGTCCGCACCCTGCACGACGTCGTCCGCCGCTATCGCGGCATGAGCCTGCATCGCTATTTGCGCCTGCGCCGTTTGTGGCTGGTGCGCCAGCGCCTGCTCGCCGGTGCCGACAGCGTCAAGGCCGTCGCACTGGCGTTCGGCTTCTGGCATCTCAGCGACTTCTCCCGAAGCTATCGCGACCAGTTCGGCGAGACGCCGTCGCAAACGCTCGAGCTCGGACGGCAACGCTAGCGCGGCAAATCGGTTGAGGCCGTACCGCTGTTTCGTGCTAGCGTGCCGGCCATGAGCAATCGCATCCTCGTCCTCTACGGCTCCTACCGTTCCGACCGCATGGGCGTCCGCCTCGCGAATTTCGTCATCGACCGCCTGCGCCAGCGCGGCGAGGAGGTCGAGTTCATCGACGCCAAGGCGATCGGCCTGCCGATGCTCGATCGCATGTACAAGGAATATCCCAAGGGGACGGCACCCGAGGCGCTTGAGAAACTGGCGGGGCAGATCCGCGGTGCCGACGGGTTTGTCTTCGTCACCGGCGAATACAATTGGGGCATCCAGCCCGGCCTGAAGAACCTCACCGATCACTTCCTGGAAGAGTGGTTCTGGCGCCCGGCCGCGATCGTGAGCTATTCGGCCGGCCGACTGTCCGGAGCACGCGCCTCGACCGCCTGGCATGGCACGCTGTCGGAGATGGGCATGGTCGTGGTGTCGAGCACCATCGGCGTCGGACCGATCGCGCAGACGCTGTCGGCCGAGAACGAGCCGATCGGCGATGGCGGCAAGGCACTGGAGCGCTCGTTCCCGCGCTTTGCCGACGACCTGTTGTGGTGGATCGAGGCCGCCAAGGCGCAGCGGGCGCGCAAGGCGCCGCCGTACTAAGCTGACTAGGCGGCCCTGACCTCGCCGAGGAAGCGGTCGAACTGGCCGGCGAGATCGCGCGACTGGGTCGAGAGCTGCTCGGCCGCGCCCAGCACCTCCCTCGCGGCCGCACCGGTGTCGTCGGCGGCGCGCTGCACGCCCGATATGTTGCTGTTGACCTCCTGGGTGCCGCGCGCGGCCTCCTGCACGCTGCGGGAGATCTCCCGGGTCGCCGAACCCTGTTCTTCGATCGCTGCCGCAATCGCGGTGCCGATCTGGTCGATCTCGGCGATGACGTCGGCGACGTTGCGGATCGCGTTCACGGTCTCGTCGCTTGCGGACTGGATCGCGGTGATCTGCTCGGAGATTTCGGTGGTGGCCTTGGCGGTCTGGCCCGCCAGCGATTTCACTTCGGATGCGACGACCGCAAAGCCGCGGCCGGCGTCGCCGGCACGGGCGGCTTCGATGGTCGCGTTGAGCGCCAGCAGATTGGTCTGCTCGGCAATGCTCTGGATCAGCGTGACGACGTCGCCGATCTTCTGGGCGCCCTCGGCGAGCGCGCGCGCGGTGTCGCCGGTGCGGCGGGCGTTGTCGACGGCGCGGGCCGCGATCTCGGTGCTTTGGGCCACCTGACGGCCGATCTCGGAGATCGAGGAGGTCAGCTCTTCGGTCGCGCTCGCGACCGTCTGCACGTTGGTCGAGGTCTGCTGCGAGGCGGCGGCGACGACCGCGGCCTGGCTGTTGGTCTGGGCCGCCGTCGAGGTCATCGACTGCGCGGTGCTTTCCATCGTGGAGGAGGCGCGGGAGAGGCCGCCGACGAGCTCGGTGACCTTGGCCTCGAACGCGCGGGTGAGGCCGTCGAGCGCCTGGGCGCGGCGCATCTTGCTGTCGTTCTCGGCCTGCTTCTCCGCCGCGAGTCGGTCGGCGCGGATCATGTTGTCCTTGAACACCTGGACGGCGGCGGCCATCGCCCCGATCTCGTCGGAGCGCTCGGCGCCGGGGATCTCGTCCGTAACGTCGCCGTCGGCAAGGCGCGACATCCGCGTCGTCAGGCTGACGATCGGGGCACAGACGCGGCGGCGGACCATCACGATGAGACCGGCGCTGGCGATCAGCACGGCGAGGAGGCCGGCGAGGGCGATGGTGAAGCTGGTGCGCGCGGCGGAGGAGGCGCCGGCGAGGATCTGCTCGGCGTTGTCGTAGAAGGCGTCGCGGACGTCGATGATGGTGCTGAGGCCGCGCTGCGTGGCGGCGTAATAGGTGTCGACGTCGTGTTCGTACTTGCCGCTGACCGCACCGTCCTTCACCAGCTTGAGCTCGCGGCCGAACTCCTCGATATAGATCGAGTTGAACTTCTCCAGCGCCGCGGCAACGTTCGCCGGCGTTGCCGGATTGCCGCGCAGCTCCTGCAGCGTCATCACGATCTGGTCGTTGCGGCCCTGCGAGCGGCTGATGTCGGCCTTCTCCGCGTCGGTCGCCGGTTTCTTGCCCCCGACGAGATTCTTGTGCAGGCTGGAGTTGAAGCCGCCGACGTCACGCAGCGTCATCGCGACGTTGGCATAGCTGGCCTGGCGGTAGGCGTCGCCGTTGAGGATCGCCATGCGGCGGACCTGCTCGTTGAGTAGGGCGGTCACACTGGCGTTGAGTACGGCGTTGTCGCCGACGATCTTCTTGGCCGCGTCCTTGCGGGCATCCACCGGTCCCGCCATCGCCTTGTCGATGGCCTCGCGCAGCGCCGTGAATTTCGAATTGATGCCGTCGATGTTGCCGCCGAGGGTACTGCCGTCGTCGAACGGGCCGGGCAGCTCCTTGCGCAGCGCGTTCATCCTGTCGCGGGCGCCGTCGGTCTGCTTGCGCAGCTTGTCATGCTCGGTGAGCTGCGCCGGGTCGAAGGTCGCCGGCCCGTAAAGGATGTTGGTGGCAAAGCCGCGCTCGGGGTTGAGGTAGCGCGGGATGTCGCTGGCGACGCGGACGATCGCGAGCCGTCCCTGCGCTTCGGCGATCCTGTCCATCGTCTGGTACTTCGTCACGGCGACGTAGACGGCGAGGCCGCCGCCGACGGTCGAGAGCGAGACGATGGCGGTGGTCAGGAGCGTACCGATTTTCATGATCTGTCCGGCAATTGGCGCGGGGAAGAAAATTATTCTGCGCAAACGATAGGCAGCCGGTCTTAATCCGGAGTTTACGCTGCCGGCCGCCATGCTCGATCTGCATGCGTCCATTCGTCTAGGCGTAGGTCGTGCTAGCGCGCCGGCCGATCGAGCCTGGCGAGGATCTCCAACGTCGCGCCATCGCGCTCGCCTGCGAAATATCGGGCGAGCGCCTGGTCGAAGACGGTTTCGTCAGAGACTGCGCCGAACAACGTCATCGACGAGCGGAATTTTGAATCATCGGGCGCGCCGAGGATCGCGTTGATGGTTCGTCCCTCGACGGCAAGCACGAGCGTGGTGCATTCAATGAGTCGCGGACCGAGCACGGGGTGGGCAAGGTAGGCTCTGGCCTCCGCGCGCGAGCCGATGGCGTAACGCTGCGACATGGCGCTGAAGCCGAGGCCAGCGATCTGCGGGAAGACGAACCACATCCAGTGAGTCTGTTTCCGGCCCCGGGTCAGCTCCCCCTGGATGTCGCGAAAAACCGGGTCCTGGGCCCTGACGAAGCGCTCTAGATCGAAAGGATCGGTCATTGGATACCTCAAGGGGAGCTTGCCGGCCGCGATTATGCCTAAGTTTTGGCTCCCAATGCGATAGCTGGTATAGAGTCTCCGGACGGGGTTGGGCCCTCCGGGGGTCGATTTGGGGATCTGATGGTTTCCGACCGCGCAAGCGCCGAAAGGCTGTTGTCGCGCCGCCGTATTGGGCGAGCGGAGACGATACTGCTGTCTTTGGCAGCCGTCGCGCTGGCACTGGGAGCTGCCGCGTGGGTCGCGGACATGGGCGATTCGACGCCGCTCGTCACCGCCTCACTGCCTCCGGCCACCGCACTGCCTCCGGCCACCTCGCTGCCTCCGGCCACCTCGCTGCCTCCGGCCACCTCGCTGCCTCCGGCCAATGGCCCTTCGTTTGACGACCGTTTCGCTTCGGTATCCGGCAGCCCGCCCGCCCGTGACTTCGGCCTGCTGACGCTGGAGCGCTCCGCGGTGAGCGCGGTCCAGCTCAAGCTGCGCGACGCCAAGGCGATGCTGGCCCAAAAACTCCAGGGCGACGAATGGCGCTCGACCCTGACCGATGACGACCGGCACGTGGTTGACGAGACCAAGCCGTCGCAGCGCGCCGACGTCATCCCGGTGCCGCGCTCGCGCCCGGCCCAAGCAGACCTCGCGTCCCAGATTGCCTCGAGCCAGGCCTATGCCGAGACCAATCCCAGGGTCGACAACCGCAATTTCTTCGAGAAGTTTACAGCCAAGATCAAGCTGGCGTCCCTGACGCCCGACAGCGGCCTGTTCGCCAAGGCGCCGGACCTCGCCGCCCTCGGCTACGATTCGCGCACGGCGGTCTATGACATCAAGGCCAAGGCGCTTTACCTGCCGAGCGGCGTCGCCCTGGAAGCCCATTCGGGCATGGGCGCGCTGATGGACGACCCCGATCACGTCGACCAGCGCATGGTCGGCGCGACTCCGCCCGCGACCTACGATCTGAAGCCGCGTGAAAAGCTGTTCCACGGCATCCGCGCGCTGCGCCTGACGCCGACCGAGGGCACCAGCGCGCTTGGCCGCGTCGGGCTGCTCACCCACAGCTACATGCTCGGACCACGCGGCGACTCCAACGGCTGCGTCTCGATCAAGGACTATGATCGTTTCCTCAAGGCCTGGGACAATGGTGAGTTCAACCGCCTCGTCGTCGTGCCTAGCCTGAGTGGATCGGCGATAGCCGCGCAACGCGCCAGCACCGACTCCTGATATTTGCCGAACGGCGGGGCTGCCGTTTCCCCTTCGTTAAGCCGTGATCGTCCAGAAGCAGCCCATGAGTGATCCCCAGAGTTCCGAGACCCCGCTGCGTACGACGTTCAAGATCAAGCTGAATGGCGACACGCTGGCGATTGCGACCGTCGGCCAGGCCTATCAATTCCTCACCAACTTCAAATCGGTCGAGTGGATGGAGTTCCGCTCGCTCCATGAAGAGGCGGTCGCGGCGCTCGAAGGAGCCGCCGACAACGCCATGCTCGCGGTGCAGGCGACCAACGCCGTGCGCGCGCTGTTCGTGAGCGCGAAGCTGCTCTGAGCGGCCTTTCAACGCGCTCTCGTCGCCCGGATTGCGCTGCGCTCCACGCGGGCTACGGACGCCGGCAGGCCTTCCGCTCCCAGCTTGAACTCCGCTATAGGAACGGGCAAACGGTCCGCCAAGACCGTGGCCGGACGCCGATATGTTTGAAACTTACCTCCAGGGAGAGACCCCAACATGAAACGCCGTACATTCCTCAAGGGCGGCGCAGTCGCCGGCGCGACGACGCTGGTTGCTGCACCTGCGATTGCGCAAGGCGCGCCCGAGATCAAATGGCGCCTGACCTCGAGCTTCCCGAAGTCGCTCGACACCATCTACGGCACGGCGCAGACCTTTGCGAAATACGTCGCTGAGGCTACCGACAACAAATTCCAGATCCAGACCTTCGCGGCCGGCGAGCTCGTCCCCGGCCTCCAGGCGCTCGATGCCGTCAGCGTCGCGTCCGTCGAGATGGCGCAGACGCCGCTGTATTTCTACATCGGCAAGGAGCCGGCGCTGGCCTACGCCACCGGCGCGCCGTTCGGCATGAACCACCGCCACCAGGAATCCTGGTGGTATTTCGGCGGCGGCGCCGATCTCACCAACGAGGCGCTGAAACCCTTCAAGACGCACGCCATCCTCTGCGGCAATTCCGGCACCCAGATGGGCGGCTGGTTCCGCAAGGAGATCAAGACCGTCGACGATCTCAAGGGCCTCAAATTCCGCATCGCCGGCATGGGCGGCCATGTGCTTGCCAGGCTCGGCATCGTGCCGCAGCAGCTCGCCGGCGGCGACGTCTATGCAGCGCTGGAGAAGGGCTCGATCGACGCCGCTGAATTCGTCGGTCCTTATGACGACGAGAAGCTCGGCTTCCAGAAGGTCGCCAAGTACTATTATTTCCCCGGCTGGTGGGAAGGCGGCGCGATGCTGCACATGATCGTCAATGACGAGAAGTGGGCGAGCTTGCCGAAGCAGTACCAGGCGATCGTCAATCAGGCCGCCTCGGCGGCCGGCGCCTGGATGCTGGAGAAATACGACAGCGTGAATCCGGCGGCCCTGAAGCGGCTGATCGCCAACGGCGCGGAGCTGAAGGCGTTCCCGCAGCCGGTGATGGAAGCCTGCTACAACGCGACCCAGGAGCATCTGAACGAGCTCGCCGCCAAGAGCGACCTGTTCAAGCGCACCAAGGAAAGCCACGACGCCTACATGAAGGAGCTGCTGTTCTACACGCAGATCGCCGAAAACTTCTACGACAACTATCTGCTCAGCAAGATGCGCAACAAGACCTGAGTGTGAAGGGAGCGCGGCGCCGCGATTGCGTCGCGCTCCTGTAGGGTGGGCAAAGGCGCTCTTGCGCCGTGCCCACCACGACTTGCTCGACTTGTCATGGTGGGCACGCTGTCGCTTTGCCCACCCTACAAGATTTGAGCGCGCATCCCGGATGGAGCGCAGCGAAATCCGGGCTACGGACTCACACCGCACCCAGGCCCAGCTTCGCATAGATCCGCCTGGCATAGGCGCCGAACGCGTCGGTCGTCTTGAGCGGCAGGTCGCGCGGGAAGGGCAGGTCGATCGGGAAGTAGTCGGCCATCTTCGCCGGCCCCGCCGTCAGCACGGCGCAATGCGAGGACAGGAACACGGCTTCCTGGATCGAGTGCGTGACGAAGATGATGGTCTTGCCGCTCTCGCGCCAGATCCGCAGCATCTCCAGGTTCATCTGCTCGCGCGTCAGGGCGTCCAGCGCCCCGAACGGCTCGTCCATCAGGATCAGTTTTGGATCGTGAATGAACGCCCGCGCGATCGCGGTGCGCTGCTGCATGCCGCCCGAGAGCTCTCGCGGATATTTCTGCTCGTAGCCGGCAAGCCCGACCAGGTTGAGCAGATCGCGCGCCCGCTCGCGCGCGGCCTTGATCGGCAGGCCAACGATCTCGGCCGGCAAGAGCACGTTGTCCAGGATGGTGCGCCACTTCAGCAGCAGCGCCTGCTGGAACACCATGCCGATGTCGCGGGTCGGATCGAACGGGCTTTTGGCATTGCCAATTCTGATGGTGCCGCCGTCGGCGCCGTGCAGTCCGGCCAAGATCTTCATCACCGTGGTCTTGCCGCAGCCGGAGGGGCCGACCAGCGAGACGAGCTCACCTTCCTGCACGTCCATCGTGACGTCGGACACCGCCAAGAACTCGGCGCCGCCGCTACGATAGACCTTTCGGACGCCGCTCAGGCGGATGAAGGGCTCGGCGCTCATGCCAGCCATTTGCCCAGATTGGAGGCGACGAACGCATCGTCGCCGAGGTCGGCGTGCTCGCGATAGACGCGGTCGATCTCCTCTTTCTGGCCGGGGCTGAGGCCCTCGTTCGGGTCGAGGCACCACAGGCCCTGCATCAGGCCCTGACGCCGCAGCACTTCGTGGCAACCGGCGATGCAGCCGTGAAAATTGTTGGCGACGTCGAAGAAGGCGCTGTTGCAGTCGGTGACCCGGGCATCGAGGGCGAGCAGATCGGCCGGCACGGCCTCCTTGTGCCGCGCCGCCTTGCAGCGCTCGAACTGTTTGATGGCGCTGGCGGTCCACACCGACCAATGGCCGAGCAGACCGCCCTTGAAATAGGTGCGCGTGGTGATGCCGTTGTCGCGCAGGTCGAACGGCAGCATCAGGTCGAGCAGGATGTGGTCGTCGTTGCCGGTGTAGAGCGCGACGCGGTCAAGCGCACCGGCCGCCGCGACGCCGCGCAGCACGTCGAGCGTGCGATAGCGGTTGAACGGCGCGATCTTGATCGCGATCACATTGTCGATCGCGGCGAAGCGCTGCCAGAACCGGCTCGACAGGATGACCCCGCCGACGGCCGGCTGGAGATAGAAGCCGACCAGCGGGATCTCGGCCGCGACCGCCGTACAATGCGCGATGATCTCATCCTCGGAGGCGCTCTTCATCGCGGCGAGGCTGAGGAGCCCTGCGTGATAGCCGATATCGCGCGCGGTGCGGGCCTCAGCCGTTGCCTGGCTTGTTGGACCGGCGAGCCCTGCGACCATCGCCAGCGGTCGCCGGGTCCAGTTGGCCGCGGTCTCGGCGGCGAGCTCGAGCACCGGGCGATAGAGACCGACGTCGCGGATCGCGAATTGCGTGGTGTGGACGCCGACCGCAAGGCCGCCCGAGCCGGCGTCGATGTAGTAGCGCGTCAGCGCGCGCTGATGCCTTCTGTCGAGCTGGCGCTCCGCCGTGAGCGCGAGGGGGTGCGCCGGCAGCACGGTGCCGTCGGCGATCAGCTTGCGGACGTCGCTGTTGATCTGGCTGTGGTGCATGATGTCCTATCCGAATTCAGGGCCGGCGACGGCGAATGGAGTTTCCTTGGCAGCGGTGGTGGCCAGGCCGAACCGCATGCGCTGGAACGGCCGCTCGATGGTCCAGCCCGAGGCGGTCAATCCGTCCAGGAATGCGGCTTGCGATGCGACGGCATCGATCAGAATCGGGCCGGTCTCGGAGCGCGCGATCGCATGAACCAGGGCCAGCGCTGGCGCGGCATTGTTGGCAAACAACGGCCCGATATGGCGCGCGGTTCGGCCGTCGCGAACCAGCGCGATGGCGCCATGCGCTGCGACGATGCGCGAACCGGAGCGCAGGGCGATGGCGGAGAGGAGCGCGGTGCGGTCGATACCGGTGGCGCGCCGGTCCCGCGCCCGCAGCGCATCGATGGTCGCCGGTGAAGGCGATGGGGCTTCGGCTCGCCCGGATTTCACCAGCTTCAGCCGGCGCAATTGCAGCGTCGGAGTGAATCCGAGCGGCCCGTAGACGGCGGCGCCGTCGGGCGTCGCGTCGAGCCAGCTCGTCAGCCCGTTCTTGCGCGCGGTTTCCAGGCAGGCATCGACGAGACGGGTGGCGAGGCCGCGGCGGCGATGCGTGCCTGATACCAGCACCATGCTGATCCAGGCATTGTTGCCGGAATAGGGCAGCAGCGCTGCGGTTGCGACCAGCCGCATGCCGTCGCGAATGCCGAACACCACGCCATCGCGCAGGAAGACGCGCCAGTCCTCCTCGGTCTGGTTCCACTGCGCTTCCGTCGACAGCACCAGCCCGGCGATCGCGTCGTCGACGCCGAGCTTGAGGATGGGCGGACCGTCAGTAGCGTCCATCGCGCACCTCGTATTTGGTGGGTTTGCCGAGGCTTGGCATGGCGCGGGACACCCAGTCCGCGGTCCAGGCTATCAACTGTTCGGTGTCGACCACAGGCAGGCCGAACAGCTCGACAGCTTTCGACGTGTCGGTGAGCCATGCCGTCGGCTCCTCCTTGCCTATCAGCACCGGCGCGCGGCCGAAGCGCGCGCCGAATTTTGCCGCGAGATCCCGCACCGCCAAAATCTCGTGGCCGCTGACGTTAATCGGTGAGGTCGGCGCGGTGCAATGCGCAAGGCACCGCAGCGCCTGCGCGGACGCATCGCCCTGCCAGATGAAATTGACGTGGCTGAGACTGACATCGATCGGCGTTCCCGTGAGCACCTTTATCGCGATGTCGTGCAGCACGCCATAGCGCATGTCGATCGCGTAATTGAGCCGGAACAGCCGGCCCGGCGTCGAAAACTTGCGCGAAAAATACTCGAACATGCGCTCGCGGCCGACGCAGGACTGGGCGTATTCGCCGGGCGGATTCGGCGCCATGTCCTCGGTCGCGCCTTTGCCGTCGACGGGGACAAAGGGATAGATGCAGCCGGTCGAGAACGCCACGATGCGCGACGTCGGGAAGGCCTGCGCGACGAGGGCCGGCACATGCGCATTCATCGCCCAGGTCAGCGACAGGTCGCCCTCGGCGCCGAACTTGCGGCCGGCCATGAAGACGATGTTGGGTGCCTTCGGCAGGGCCTGAATCGCGCTCTCGTCCATCAGGTCGCAACTGATCGTCTCGACGCCGCGCGCGTGCAGCCAGTCCTTGACCCCAGCGTCGCTGAAGCGGGCGACGCCGATAACGCGGCGATCGGGCGCGGCGGCCTTCGCGAGCCCCGCCAGCGTCGGTCCCATCTTGCCGGCGACGCCGAGGATCATGATGTCGCCCTCGACCTTCTTGAGGTCGTCGATCAGCGCCTGGGTCGGCCGGCACAGGAGATCGTCGAGGGCTGCGATATCCGGGATCGTCTTCGGCAGCGTCTGGCGGGTGAGCAGCATGGATCGGTCCTTGTCGTTAGTTCTGCCGTTTCAAGTTTGCCTGGCGTCGCCGACCACGAACATGCGTTCGAGGGCGAGGACCAGGCCGTAGAGAGCGACGCCGAGCAGGGTCAGCAGCACGACGGCCATCACCATCGCGGGCGTGTCGAGCGACGACTGCACCTGGATCATGAGATAGCCGAGCCCGCGCTCGGAGGCGATGAACTCGCCGACGATGGCGCCGGCCACCGCGAGGATGGCTCCGACCTTCATGCCGGAGAACACATAAGGCAGCGATCCCGGCAACTGGATCTTGCGGAACAGCGTCCAGCGCGAGCCCCGCAGTGATTTGACGAGGTCGAGAAGGTCGGGCTCGACCTCGCGCAGGCCGCGCGCGGTGGTCAGCAAGATCGGGAAGAAGCAGATGCTGAAGGCGATCAAAATGTTCGGCACGATGCCGTAGGAGAACCAGACGATGAAGAGCGGGCCGAGCGCGACCTTCGGGATCATGTTCATCGTCACGAACAGCGGCAGCAGCACGAGGCTCAGCAGCGGTGCCCAGCTGAAGATCACGGCCAGCGCGACGCCGACCAACGCGCCGAGCGCGAAGCCGCCGAGGATCTCGATCGCCGTGACCAGCGTGTTGGCGCCCCAGGCATAGCTCGCGGTGCCGAGCGTCTGCACCGTCGCCAGCGGCGAGGGCAGGATGAATTTCGGCACGTGGAAGGCATCGACCGCGACCTGCCAGAGCACGAGCACGGCGAGATGCACGATCAGGATGATCGTAAAGCTGCGCGAGGTGCGTGCGCCGTCTCCGGTCACCGGTTGCTCCCTGTTGCCAGCGGCCACCTTGCCGCTGTTCGTCAGCCTAACCGGCCTCGCAGGAAGTTTCAACCAGTTGGTTGATTATGGCCGGAGCGAATGCAGCACGAGATCGGCGACATGCCTGCGGCGGGCGCGCCTTGCCGCCCGGCTCGACAGATCCTTGCCGAAGATCGCCGACAGCGTCGGCGTGTTGGAGAGATAGAAATAGCTGAGACCCGCGATCGATATATAGAGCTGGATCGGATCGATCCCCTTGCGGAACACGCCGGTGCGGACGCCCTCGTGGAGGATGTGGGACACGCTCTTCACCAGCGGCGAATGCATCGCCTCCAGCCGGGTCGAGCCGCGGACGTGGCGGGCGCCGCCGCGGTTCTCGTCGTTCAAGAGCACGATGAAATCGGGGTTCGTCGCGAGGTAATCGAATGATGCCTCGATCAGCTTCCGGATCGCCTTTTCCGGCGGCAGGCCTTCGAGGTTGAGCTGGCGCTCCTGCTCGCGGATATCGGCGTAGACCCATTCGAGCACAGCCAGATAGAGCGCGTCCTTGTCGCCGAAGTAGTGGTAGACGAGCTGCTTGTTGACCCCCGCGCGCTCGGCGATCTCGTCGACGCGGGCGCCGGCAAAGCCGTGCCTGGCGAATTCCAGGCGGGCCGCGGTGAGCAACTTCTTGCGGGTCGCGACGGGGTCGCGCCGCTGCGGCACGGTGTCGCCTGAACGTTTTGCGGGCATTTCCAACCAGACAGTTGACAAGTCGAGGGCGGCTTGTTGCATTGGTATCCTCACACGGGGAGAGCGACAAGCCGGGTCGCGGCAATGAGGAGGGATGCGATGAAGCGTTTGCAGGCTGCGGGCTCGGCTTTGGTTTTGGCCCTGGCGCTCGGTGTGCCGGCGGTGCCGGCGAGCGCGGGAGAGGCGGTCAACCTGATCCTGAACTGGACACCGACGGCCGACCATTCGCCGTTCTATTACGCCAAGGCGCAGGGCTGGTTCGAGAAGGCCGGCATCGACCTGACCATCGAGGTCGGCAAGGGCTCCGGCGTCTCCGCCGCCAAGGTCGGCTCCGGCGGCTCGCCGTTCGGCATCGCCGATCTCGCCACCATGCTGGTCGCCAAGAGCAAGGGCGCTGACGACATCGCGCTGATGAGCATCTACGCCAACACCGGCCAGACGTTCTATTGGCTGAAGAGCTACGGCGTGAATGGCGTGAAGGATTTTCCGAGCCACAAGATCGGCAACCCGCCCGGCGACGCCTCGCGCGTGATGTGGCCGGCCTTTGCCAAGGCCGCCGGCATCGCGCCTGATGCCGTCAGCTTCGTCAATATCGGCCCGACCGCGAAGATCGCCGCGCTGAAGAGCCATACCGTCGATATCATCAGCGACTTCTACAACGAGCACGATCTCAAGGTGATCGAGTTCGGGCCCGATCTCGGCTTCGTCAACTGGAAGGACATCGGGCTCAACCCCTACGGCAATTCGCTGATCGTCAACGGCGCCTATCTCCAGAAGAATCCCAAGCTCGTCGAGGAGTTCGTGCGCATCTCGCAAAAGGCTTTTGCGGCCTGCGTCGCCGACGTCACGCCGTGCCTGAAGGCGCTGCTCGACCAGGTCTCCGGTCTCGACAAGGAGAACCAGGAACGCCAGTGGGAGCGCATCAAGTATCTGATGACCGACGAGTTCACGACCACCAAGGGGCTCGGCTGGATCGACGGCGAGCGGATGAAGAAGGACTATGAGCTGGTCCAGACCTATCTCGGCATGGAGAAGCCGTTCGACGTGACCACGGCGTTCACGACCAAGATGCTCGATCCCGCCGTCAAGATGGATGCGAGCAAGGTGAAGAAGTAGGGCACCCGTGGCCCGGATGGAGCCAACGGGTCGGCGCGAGGCGCCGCCCGGTGACAGGCGCCGCGAAATCCGGGACGGTGAATTTGGCAGGGCTCCCGGATTGCGCTTCGCTCCATCCGGGCTGAGGTTTCACGCTACCTTCTTGATGGCCGGCGGCGTCCACGAACCATTGAGAATGCCATCCTTGCCCCAATAGGCGCGAATGTAGAGCGAGAAATGCCCATCCGGCGCCGGCAGCCAGTTCGTCTGCTTGTCGCCTCCGGGGGACTTCGCGCCCGCGTACAGCGTGAGCGAACCGTCGGCGTTGCGCTTCAGGTTTTTGTTCTTGGTGCCGAGCGAGTAGCGCCTGAGATCATTGGCGTGGAACAGATGCTTGTCGTTGTAGAGGGTCAGCGACCAGAAGCCGTTGACCGGCGGCTCCTCGCCCTTGGCAAACGTGATCTCATAACTCTTGCCGCCGTTGAGCTCCACGCCCGCGCCGTCGTTGTCGGTGTAGAAGTACTGCGTCTCGGTCGGCCTGTTGTCGAACATGTTCGACTTCGCCGTGCCGGTCCGGTTGAAATAGTCGAGACCGAACTGCGCGTTGTTGGTCGAGCGATTCCAGCCATTGCCGGCCGGACGGCCATTGTGCTTCCACTGGAAGAATTGCTCGATGACCTTCTCTTCGGTGTCGACGGCCGTCGCGACCAGCACCTTCTTCAGCTCGGGGTCCCTGGCGGCGGCATCGAGCAACAAGCGAAACTGCCCGTACAGGGCCTCCTCGCCCGGCAATGGATCGACGATATCGATCGCCTCTCCGAACTGGTCGAAGAACTTCTCGGGGATCACCCATTTCGTTTCTTCACCGTCCGATTTCGGCCCCTGAATGTCCGGCACCTTGCTCCAGTCGATGGTCTTCATCTTGCCGGTGAAGTCCTTTAGCGGATAGACGACAACCTGATTGATGATCTGCTGGATGGCCTTCTTGTCCTCAGGCGTGTCGTCCTGAAAAATGCGCGGAATGGCGTTCGCCAGCGACGTCGAGCAACGGACGATTTCCGTGATGCCTGACGGCTTGAGCCCTTTCCAGTTCGGACCGGCGAGTAGATAAAATCCCGGCCTCGACCCGTAGGGCTTGCCGAGTTCGCCGAACTGATCCGTGCGTGCATCGTACAGGGCGTAGATCCAGAAGCGGTCGCCGAAATCCGGAACCTGGATAACCACCGGTTCTTCGTCGAGCGAGAAGAAGCCGAGCCCGTAGACCACGTCCTGGTTGGGACAGGTGACGAAGGTCTCCGACGGCTCGATGTAGTCGTCTAGCATGGCGATCTGGCCCCGCGGCGCAGCCGGCAACACGCCGTTGAGATGGCCGGGCTGCGGGGCCTGCGTAATCGCGGCCCTGCGGTTGATCATGTTGATCATCGGCCAGCCCCAGATGTAGGCCATCTGCGCGATCGCCTTCGCATAGTCCGGAAACATCACGATTCCAGTTGCGGGCTCCGTCACGGCGTTGGTTGGGGCCGGAGCCCGCTGAGCTTGGGCCGTCGTCGAGACAGCAACCGTCGTGGTCGAGATCGCGACCGGGGCAGCCGCCCTGGTGGCCAGCGCGGCAAGCGATGCGGCACCGATGCCGCTCTTCAGCGCATCGCGACGGGTGGCGGCAAGATCGTTGCTCGACGTCGTCATAGCGCACTCCCATTTTTTAACGTTGTTGCGAAAACCTCGGTGGCCGAGGTCGCGGCCGAGGGCGCGCCGTGACCTCGCGCGGTCTCATTTCACTTTGACGACGTCGTCCGGTTTCCAGGTCTGGTCGTAGAACTCGACGCCCGTGCCATAGAGGCGTAACGCGACGAGGAAATTTCGAGCGCTGACGGTCTGGATGAAGTTCGACGCCGGCGCGTCAGCGGGCTTTTCCGTCGCGAACCACAGGTCGATCGAGCCATCGCTGTTGGTTGCCACCTTGTTGTAGCCGTTGATCGACGGCATCAGCTGTGGTGCCTCGACCATGGTGCCGTCGGTGATGTTGTAGGCGGTCACGGCCCAGAACAATGCGGCCGGCGGGTTCGGCGGCAGATGGAGTTTATAGGTGTTCGACCCGTTCAGGAATTCGCCATTCGCGTCCCTGACCGCGAACGGATATTTGGAGCCGCTGTTGATCGTCCGCATCACCATCGCCGAGGCCGTCGAATAGGCGATCTGGAAGTAGCTCGCTCGCTGCGCCACATCGAGATAGCCGTCCTGGAGCCATTCGGCGGTGCCGGCTGCCCAGGTGTTCAGATATTGCCGGTCGTTGTAGTAGAGATCGCGTTTGTCCGGCCGGCCAAGCTGGCGCTGCGCCATGATCATCTTCGGCGCCGTCGTGACGGCCCTTTGCAGCAGCTCCTGCTCCTTCGCGGTCGGGTTGAACGGCTGCCCCTTGATGATGCCGATCGCGGCCAGCGTGCCGCGCGACTCCGGATCGATCGCCGAGACCGGCTCATAATCCACGAACGCCTTGAGCTTGGTCCAGTACGTATTGTCGACCGGATACATCATGTTGATGCGCTTGCCGCTGGCGTCGGGAAATTGCATCGGCTTGACGTTCTTTTCCGGGGACCACAGCGGGTAGACGCGCGTCTGTTCGGCAAGCGCTACTGCGGGTTTCGGATCCGGCCCGTTGTCACCCTTCGCCATAAGGGTGCGGAAGAACAGGAACACGTTGTTGGTCTTCGACTTGAACGCGAAGTAGCCCTGCGGAATTTCGCCCTCATAATCCGGTGGCAGCAAGAGATAGAGGCCGCCCCGCGCACGATCGGGGCCAACCGCGCCGACGTCGGTGAGAGTGCGCTGGAAGAAATCGGTGAACATGCCGATGACGTTGGGCGGCGCGGCGACGACCAGCGGGCCGGTCTCCTTGAGATCGAGATAGCTCATGGAATAGATAACGTCGGCATTAGGTGTCGGCACCCAGGTCCGCGCATCCATCCGCTGTTTCCAGATCGGGAGCACATTATAGCCCTTGCCGAACATCGCCTCCGACCCATCGCGCATGCCGATCGTGTTGAGAGCGGGCAGCATGCTCATGTAAACCTGCACGGCGCGCTGATAATACAGCTCGTCGCGCATCGCCTCGGCTTCGCTTTGCGAGAGCCAGTTGCCGTTGTTGATCTGGTTGACGAGGGGAGGCGCTTTGGAGTCCTGGCCGTAGCCGGGACTTGTCGATGTGATGATGGTGAGGAGGGTTGAGGCCACGATGGAGGTCGCGGGCATCTTCGGCATCGTCTTCTCTCCGCAACAGCCGACTGTTTTGCGTCAAGTGGGCATCACGCGCGCAGCGGTAAGAGCTTGCAGTGAGAGTAGAACGTGCCGCGATGCCAGCTATGTAATTTGTGCCAGAACTACGCTGCGATTTCAAGTCGAGCGTATCTCGGCTTGTCGCGAGCAGCCCTCGACCGCTTGCCGCGTATCGTCAGCTCTTCTTCATCTCGTAGACGTGTTCGGGCCCGGGAAATGAGCGTGACCGCACGTCGGTGGCATACCCTTCGATCGCCGCTTCGATGGCCGGACCAAGATTGCCGTAGCGCCGGACGAATTTCGGGGTTCGTGGCGACAGCCCGAGCATGTCCTCGAGCACGAGCACCTGACCGTCGCAGGCCGCGCTCGCACCGATGCCGATGGTGGGGATCGCAATCGTCTCGGTAATCTTGCGCGCCAACGGTTCGGCCACCGCTTCGACGACGACCGAGAATGCACCGGCGTCGGCGACGGCCTTCGCATCGTCCTCGATCGGGCCCCAGTCCACCTCGTTGCGCCCCTGGGCACGAAACGAACCGAGCGTGTTGATGGATTGCGGCGTGAGGCCGACATGACCCATCACCGGGATGCCGCGCCCGGACAGGAATGCAATCGTCTCCGCCATGCGAACGCCGCCTTCAAGCTTCACCGCGCCGCATTGCGTCTCCTTCATGATCCGCACTGCGGAGTTGAACGCCTGCTCCCTGGAAGCTTCATACGAGCCGAACGGCATATCGACGACGACCAGCGCCTGCTTCGAGCCGCGCATCACCGCGGCGCCCTGAAGGATCATCATGTCGAGCGTAACCGGCACCGTCGTCTCGAAGCCGTGCATGACGTTGCCAAGGGAATCGCCGACCAGGATGACGTCGCAATACCGATCCACCAGCGCGGCCGTATGCGCGTGATAGGACGTCAGCATCACGATCGGTTCGCCCTGCTTGCGTGCACGGATGTCCGGCGCGGTCTTGCGCCTGATGGAAGACTGAATTGACATGATCGGCTCCGTTCACGGGGGAAGCGGATCGAAACCAGATGTCACCACCGTGTCAATCCGGATGATCGGTCCCGCGATCAAAATGGGCGGCGCGAGGTGAGTAGGCAGTGGGTCGCACGCTGCTTCTACGGCATCATTGCGAGCGTCGCGAAGCAATCCAGAGTCCTTTCGTGGAGGCAGACTGGACCGGGCCGTGATGCGGATAAGCCGCGGCGTACTGGATGCCCCCGGTCAAGCCGCGGCATGACAGCGGTGTGTTGGGCGGGAGCGCTCGCCCAAGCCCTTCCGCAGGCCCAGTCCGGCCAACCCGACCCTTCGTATCCCCACGGATAATTAACCGGCCGTTAACCAAATTCGCCGCATCGTTAACCATTCAATAACGGGGAACGAGTCGGCCGCTATGGAGGCTGCAGCAAAAGTCCAACGCCAAATGGTTCGCCTGCGCGGGCGCTCCTACGTGGCCTTCGTGTTCGTGCCGACGGTTCCGATCCAGGACTGGCTGCAGGAGATCGACGCCACGATCGCGCGCTCGCCGGGCTTCTTCGCCGGCCGGCCCGTTGTGATCGATCTGTCCTCGGTCGATCTCAGCCAGTCCGGCATCGGCCATCTGCTCAGCAACCTTCACGACCGGAACATCCGGGTGCTCGGGATCGAGGGGGTGGAGGAGGGCCGGCTGACGCCGACCATGCCGCCGCTGCTCACGGGCGGGCGCAGCTGCGTGGTCGAGCCGAGCGCGCCGAAGAAGGCCGAGGCGAAGGCCGCAACCAAGCCGACCTCGCTCCTGCTCGAAAGCCCGGTGCGCTCGGGCCAGACCGTGATCTTCCCGGAAGGCGACGTCACCATTCTGGGCTCGGTCGGCTCCGGCGCCGAAGTCGTCGCCGGCGGTTCCATCCACATCTACGGCGCGCTCCGCGGCCGCGCCATGGCGGGGGTCAACGGGTACACGAGCGCCCGCATCTATTGTCAGAAGATCGAGGCTGAACTGCTTGCAATTGATGGGTTTTACCAGACTGCGGACGACATCGACGCCGCCTTGCGCGGCAAGCCGGCGCAGGCCTGGCTGCAGGGGAATACCATGCGAATTACAGCACTGAACTGACCAGCAAAGGAGACATTTCAGATGAGTAAGGTACTGGTCGTGACATCAGGCAAGGGCGGGGTCGGCAAGACCACGACGACCGCTGCGCTGGGGGCTGCGCTGGCGCAGCGCGGGGACAAGGTCGTCGTCGTCGATTTCGACGTCGGCCTGCGCAACCTCGACCTCGTCATGGGCGCCGAACGCCGCGTGGTGTTCGATCTCATCAACGTGGTGCAGGGCGTCGCAAAGCTGCCGCAGGCGCTGATCCGCGACAAGCGGCTGGAGAATCTCTGGCTGCTGCCGGCCTCGCAAACCCGCGACAAGGACGCGCTGACGGAAGAGGGCGTCGGCAAGGTCATCGACGATCTGCGCGACCGCTTCGATTGGGTGATCTGCGACAGCCCGGCCGGCATCGAGCGCGGCGCCTCCATGGCGATGCGCTTTGCCGACGAGGCCGTGATCGTCACCAATCCGGAAGTCTCCTCGGTGCGCGATTCCGACCGCATCATCGGCATGCTCGATTCGAAGACGGTGCGGGCCGAGAAAGGCGAGCACGTTCAGAAGCACATTCTCATCACCCGCTACGATGCCTCGCGCGCCGCGCGCGGCGAGATGCTGACCATCGACGACATCCTCGAGATCCTTGCCACGCCCTTGCTCGGCATCATCCCCGAAAGCCAGGACGTGTTGAAGGCCTCCAATGTCGGCACGCCGGTGACGCTGTCGAACGCGGATGGAGCGCCGGCGCGGGCCTATATGGACGCGGCGCGGCGGCTTTTCGGCGACACCGTGCCGATGCAGGTTCCGGCCGAGCGCAGGCGCTTCATGGATCGTCTGCTGCGACGGAGGGCTGCATGAGCATGGGTCTGCTTCGGCTTCTCCGCGGCAAGAAGGCCACTGCCCCGGTCGCTCGCGAACGGCTGCAGATCCTGCTTGCCCATGAACGCGGATTGCGCGGCCAGCCCGATCTGCTCGGCGTGCTGCGTGAGGAAATTCTTGCTGTCGTGTCCAGGCACGTCACGCTGGACCCGACCAAGGTCATCGTCCGGCTCGAGCGCGGCGACGAGGTATCCACCCTGGAGGTCGATATCGAGGTGCCGAACGATATCGAGCGCAAGCGCGCGGCGGTCGGGTAGGGGATCCGGCCGGTACACTGCAAATTTGGGGTGGGTGAGAAGGCGGTCCGCTGGGCATAGCGGGCCGCCTTTGTCTTGCTTGCTCGTCACGTCAAATTCCAGGCCTGCCGATGTGATCGGTCGTGGGCGGAACGGGACCTGCGGCGAAATCGTTGTCAGGGGCCGCGGAGCGTCAAGCCAGGCGTTGCGGTTTCCTGAACAGGAGAGCGTCCATGATATCCGAGGTCCAGGTCCACACCATCGCGCGCCAGATGCTGGAAAAACATGGTTTCGCTGCGATTGCGAAGGCCGCCGAGCAGGCCCAGGCCTGTGAGGGCCGCGGCGAGGCCGATGAGGCCAAGGAGTGGCGTCACATCGAGGACGCCATGAAGATCATCCGCGGCCCGCACCAGAGCTGATCCGCGGCCAGCGCGCTCAGCGCTCCCCGCGGTCGGCGCCCGGCTGCGCACTGCGATTTTGTGTCTGCGGCTGGGGACGCTCGCCTGTCTCTTTGCAAGGCAGCGGCTCCCACGAGCCGTCGGGCGCCTGCTGGTAAGCACTGCAGGATGACGAGGTGGATTTTTCCTCGCCTTTCTGGGCATCAGAATTCTTCGCCAGGGCGGGCGCGGTCAGCACCGTGGCGGCCGCAAATGCGCCAGCGAACACGAAATGGATACTCCGCATGTGGGCTCTCCCGTCGAATTCGAAGAGGCCGCATGGTGTCGAGGATTATGACGATAGTTAGCCGCCGCGACGGTTCCGCCGCGGCGTGCTTAACGTCGCGAGAGAGCGCCTAGCCGCCCTTGCTGCGGATCAGGCCGGCGAGGTTGGTCTTCTGGGCCTCGCACCAGCCGGGCATGCCGAGGCGGCGCTGGTCCATGTCGGTCGCCTGCGTCGCGACCGCGACCTCGGCCATCAAATCGTCGTCCTGCTTCTCGCCCATCTTGCCGCCGGTGTGCATCCAGGCGATCGCCTTGCGCACCTTCTCGGTGGTGCCGTCCGGCAGCTGCATCTGCTGCGCCTTCTGCACGAGGTCCTGATAGACAAGATCGGTGTTCGGGCATTCGACCCTGGCGGCGAAGGCCTGCAAGACCATCGTCACATAGGTCGAGCGCGGATGGTCCGCGGCTTGGGCCGGCGCGGCGAGCAGTAACAGACCTGCGAACAGGAAACCGGTGCGCATCCTTGGTATCTCCTCCGTTTTTTTGGGAGGCTAGCGTCCGGCAAGCCACTCCGCAATGGTGCCGGGACGTATTTGTCGCTCCCCGGTGTGGTGCGCTATCGTAACCCCGTCCCTGGCCACGGAGAGCGACATGAGCCTGTTGAGCACGCCGTTCGACCCCGCACGCGACACGGCTCTCGTCACCGGCGCAGGCAACGGCATCGGCCGCGCAATTGCGCAGGCGCTGGTCGGCGAGGGCGTTCGGACCGTGTTCGCCGATGTGAGCCCGGAACGGGTGAGCGCGGCGATCAGCGCGAGTGGCAGGCCCGAACTGGCGGTGCCGTGGGTCGGCGATCTCGCCAGGTCAGACGCTTGCGACGCCCTGCTGGCCGCCGCACAGGCACTCGGCGAGGTCTCGCATTTCGTTCACAGCGCATCGCCGCCGCGGCGTGAGGCCGATCATGCGCTCGCGGTCGATCGCAAGACCTGGCAGGAGATGCATGCCGTCAATCTCGATGCCGGATTCCATCTGGCGCGCGGGCTGGCAAAACGGCTGATCGCGGCGAAACGGCCCGGCTCGTTCCTGTTTCTCACCTCGCTGCACGCGGGCACGCCGCGCAACCTGCCGCATTATTCGACGGCGAAGGCGGGGATGGCGATGCTGGTGAAGGAGCTCGCGAAGACGCTCGGGCGCCACGACATCCGCGTCAACGCGCTGGTGCCCGGCGCGATCGCGGCGGGCGGGTTCGTTGCCGATGCCTCGCTGGCGAAGCACATTCCGCTCGGGCGTCTCGGCGAGGCCAAGGACCTCGCGCCGATGGCGCTGGCGGTGCTGTCGAACAAGCTCTCGGGTTACGTCACCGGCGCAGCCTTCGTCGTCGACGGCGGATTGTCGCTGACGAACTGGTTCGAGCCGCCGGAGCTGGACGGCTAAAGCCCCGTTCCGATGACTCGGAACAGTGCTTTTGAGTCAAGGTTCGACGCGCTTTTTGCGCGAACCGGTTTCGAAATCGCTCGAAACGCCGTGGCCTAGCGTCGCCAGGCCGGCACGGGATCGAGCGGCGTGCGATAGACCTCGTTGTGATCGAGATCGGTGACGCGCACCGCGCAACCCTTCCGTTGCAGCTCCGGCTTCACCTGCGACAGCTCGGTAGCCAATTGAACGGCGCGATCGGAAGCGACCTCGATGTCTTCGAGGATGATTCCACCCTGGTTCTTGAACTCTTCACCAACCACGAGATCGAAGGAATAGTAGGGCATTCGATTTCCCCGGTGTGACGACGTGAGCTTCAGTGGAAGTCTCAACACATCTCGGATGATACCACTGAGTCGATATTTTCGAATGAACGGGTCGCGCAATCTCTGTGCTTATGGCGCAGAAATCATGTGCAGTATTCGCGCGCGTTAAGATTTTATTAAATATGTCGACGTGATCATAAGGAATGGAATTGCAGCAGAACCGGGCTCCGGGAACCGGCAGCTGCAAGAGAAGGCCGGCGGCATAAATCCCGACGGCCTTTTCTCTTGACGGAAGACGATCGGAATATCGGTCTCCGTAATTGCCCGGACTCAACGCGTCGTATCGACTCGGACAGCTTGGGCGACGTCGCGACAGCGACGCTGCGCCCGCGCCTGGTCTAGCGCAGCGGCATCGGCGGACGCACGACAGGTCCGTCGTCATCGGCAACGGCTTGCGTCGTGGCGACCGGTGCTGCTGTCGGTGCAGCCGCGGCAGCCTGCGAAGGTGCAGGCGGCGCGGACGAATAGGCCGGCATGTAGGTTTGCGACACGACCGGCCTCGGCTTGCGAACCGGAGGCGCCGGAGATCGCGGCGGGAGCGTGGACACACGCGCGCGCGGATCGACCGGCCTGGCCTCAGCCACCGGCTTTGGCGCGGGCGGTTTCGCCATCTCGCGCGCCATCTGCTCCTGCCCGGCCTTCAGCTCGGCGATGTTGGCCTTGAGCGCTTCGATCTGCTGCGCCATCGCTGCGAGATCGCGCGTCATCGATTGGACCGCGGGATCGGGCTGCGTTGCGACGGGCGCGGCCGCTGCAACCGGCGCGGCTGTTGCAACCTGAACCGGAGGCGGCGTCGCAGGTTGAGCGGATTGATCTGCCGCCTGCTCCGTTGCGGCTGGCTCCGCGGGCGGCGCGGCCTGCGCGGCGGTGACCGGCGCGGCGGTCACCGGTGCCGCCGTTCGCGATGTCGAAGGCAGCAGCGAGGTCAACGCAGTCAATGCAGGTGTCCATTCGGCGAGCATCTGCCTGGCCGTGTCGCCATGTTTCTCCCAGGCGACAGTGGCGGCCGCGCTTCCACCCGCAAACAGGATCATGACGAACGCGCCGCGCAGCCATTTGCCGGCGGAGGATCGCTTCTGCCGGTTGTGACCATCGCTGGCCGCGACGCGCACGGCGGTGTCGACCGACGGCGCTGCCGTCTGCGGCTCCAGGACGGGACTGAATTTCGGCTCCGGATTGATGGTGGGCTCCGGCGCGAATTTCGGATCTATTTTCGGCTCCGGCCGGGTTGCGAACTCAGGGGCCAACGCGGGCGCACCACTGATGGGGCGCGAAGCCAGCACCATGTCGGGCGAAATCTGAATGGCGTCGTGCGGATCGTTGTCCTTGACCGTGTCCTTCACGATCTCATCGACGATTTGCCTAGAGTTCAGCGTCGCGAGCATCGCAGCTCCTTTGAAATGCGAGTGTTTGATGTATGGGCGTCCGCATTGGCGCGAGCCGATCTGTCGAGGTGACCCCATCCCAAATCCGGTGAGTCCGCACGATGACCCACGAGTCCAGCCGGGTTTGACCAAAGCAAGGCGAGGGGATGGAGACTGTGCGACGCTTCTCCGCCGTTTGTGGTGATGGAACCGGGCTGGTCAAACACGCGCACGTGTTCCGCACTGCCTTTTTTTCAGCACGATTTGGGCAGCATCTGGCGGGGCTGGGGGCGTTGCTATCCGCTATCGGGGGGCCGGTGGTGCCAAAATCTCTAATCGTATTGTTCGTCATGGCCATGCTTCCGCTCGCCGGCTGCATGCAGACGACGCTTTCTCCATCGACGGATGCGAGCATGACGCCGCGCGACCGGCAGTTGCTTGCGCATACGCCCTACGCGCAGGCGAACGTGCCTGAGCAATATCTCCGTCATATCGTCGACTATCCGCGCAAGGAGCAGCCGGGCACGATCCTGGTCGATACCGATGCGCGCTACCTCTATTTCGTGCTGCCCGAAGGCAAGGCGATCCGCTACGGCGTCGCGGTCGGCGAGGAAGCCATGGCCTTCTCCGGCGTCGCGCGCGTCGGCCGTCTGGCGGAATGGCCCGACTGGGTTCCGACAGCGGAGATCCAGGCGCGACTCGGACCCTATCCGGCGCGCGTCGCCGGTGGCCCCGCCAATCCGCTGGGCGCGCGCGGGATCTATCTCTACCTCGGCAACAAGGACACGCTCTACCGTATCCACGGCACCAACCAGCCGGAATATATCGGGCAGGCGATTTCGTCCGGCTGCATCCGGATGCGCAACGAGGACGTGATCGATCTGTTCGACCGGGTGAAGCTGAACGCGACGGTGGTGGTGCTGCCGCCCGGGCAGAACGCGCGGGTCGACGCGGGGTCTAGCTGGCGCGGGTAAGCGCGGTGCGATCGGTCATTCCATGGCTCACGAGACTTTCCTCGTGGGCAGGGCTACCGGTTGAGGCCTAGTTCTCAGGGCGGGCGACGCGCCATTGCAGCGTCGCGGCATTGCCGTTGGCATCGCCCGGCGCCTTGTCGGCCGGCGAGGTGTAGAGCGGACGATAGCGGTACGCCCACATCTTGCTGCCGTCGTTGCGGCTGATCACGGTGAAGTCGCCGATGGCCTTGGCGTCGACCGTTGCGGACAGCGGTACCCAGCTCTCGGCGCACTTGTCGTTGCAGTTCGACGTCTTGCCGGTGGTGTCGCGCTCGTAAGTGTAGAGCGTCATGCCCTTGGGGTCGACGAGCGTGGGACCCTGCTTGGTCAGGACCACCTTCGCCGGTGCGGTCGTGGCCTCGGGCTTCGGCGGAGCAGGGTCGCCGCCGCCGTGGCCGTTGGCAAGCGCGGGACCGGCCGAGAGCGCGATGGCTGTCGCCGCAATAAGGAACCTGAACATCCGAAACTCCCGAGCGGCAAAGTTAATCGCGCGTTAAACGCCGAATGTTGCCGACCGTAGCAGCCGAAGGTTAGTTCCAGGTTTCGCGGCACTGCGACAATTACGGATAGAAACACGGGGGTCATGCCTCCAGCTCGCGCAGCGGGGCGCGGCTGAGCTCGTTGCCGGCGGCAATGGCCTTGCGCAGCAGCCGCATCAGCTCTTCACCTTCCTTCGCACTGAGGCCGCGCAGCATGACGCGCTGGGCGGACTCCACCGCCGGGGTGATCTTGCGCAGCGTGCGCCGGCCCTCGTCGGTGATCTCGAGCTCGCGGGCGCGGCGGTCGCGGCTGGAGGCGCGGCGCTCGGCAAGGCCTTTCTGGACGAGGCGGTCGATGACGCCGGTGATGGTGGTACGGTCGTAGGCGATCAATCCTGCCAGCGTCACCTGGTCGAGCCCCGGATTGGCCTTGATGGTCGCAAGGGCCGCATATTGCACCGGCGTGAGGTCGAAACCGGCTTCGCCGACCTCGGCCAGAAATACCGCCACCGCGATCTGCTGGAACCGGCGCGCCAGATGCCCGGGCATGTCGTTGTTGTCTTTCACCGAATTCTCCGTTGCGGCAGGGAAGGCGCGGATCGTTGACAAGTATACTGATAGTCAGCATACTGAGCAATATCGAAGAAGACGTTGACGGGAGAGGTGCTCATGCAATTCCATCTCAATGGATTTCAGCCGGGCGATCCTGAAATCGCCGATCCCGCCGAACGCATTCTGGCTTCGGGCGCAGCCGGGGCCGTGCCTGAAGAGGTCGATGTCCTCATCGTCGGCTGCGGCCCTGCGGGCCTGACGCTCGCAGCCCAGCTTGCGCAATTCGGCGACATCAAGACCTGCATCGTCGAGCAGAAGCCGGGCCGGCTGCTGGTCGGGCAGGCCGACGGCATCGCCTGCCGCACCATGGAGATGTTCCACGCCTATGGGTTCAGCGAGCGCGTGCTGAAGGAAGCCTATTGGGTCAACGAGACCACGTTCTGGAAGCCGGACGAACGGAAGCCCGAGACGATCGTCCGCAGCGGGCGTGTGCAGGATGTCGAGGACGGGCTGTCTGAATTCCCGCATGTCATCCTCAACCAGGCGCGCATCCATGACGGCTTTCTCGATGTCATGCGCAAATCGCCTGCCAAGCTCGAACCGCATTACGACCGGCGCGTGCTCGACCTCGAGGTCGATCCGGCCGCGGGTCCTGCCGACCATGCCGTGACGGTGCGGCTCGAGCGCGGCGATGGCGCAAACGAGGGCAAGATCGAAACGATCAAGGCGCGCTATGTCGTCGGCTGCGACGGCGCGCGCAGCACGGTGCGCAAATCGATCGGCCGCGAACTGCATGGCGATTCCGCCAACCACGCCTGGGGCGTGATGGACGTGCTGGCGGTGACCGACTTTCCCGACATCCGCTTCAAGGCCCTGATCCAGTCGGCGAAAGACGGCAGCCTGCTGATCATTCCGCGCGAAGGCGGCTACATGGTCCGCCTCTATGTCGAGCTCGCAAAACTCGACGTCGGCGAGCGCGTCGCCAATCGCAACATCACGGCTGAGGACGTGATTGCGAAAGCGCAGCGGATTCTGAAGCCGCACACGCTTGACGTGAAAGAGATCGCCTGGTGGTCGGTCTACGAGATCGGCCAGCGCCTGACCGACAAGTTTGACGACGTTCCGGAGGCCGAGATCGCGAGCCGCCTGCCGCGCATCTTCATCGCCGGCGATGCCTGCCATACCCACAGCCCGAAGGCGGGGCAGGGCATGAACGTCTCGATGCAGGACGCTTTCAATCTCGGCTGGAAGCTCGCCGCCGTCCTCCGGGAGCAGTGTGCACCGAGCCTCTTGCATTCCTATTCAGCCGAGCGCCAGGCGGTAGCGAAGGAGTTGATCGATTTCGACCGCGAATGGGCGGGCATTCTCGCCTCCGCCGCCAGGGCCGGTGGTGCCGATGCGGCCAGGACGCAGGACTATTTCGTCAGGCACGGGCGCTACACCGCGGGCACGGCGACGCATTACCGGCCGTCGCTCCTCACTGGCGCGACATCACACCAGCGTCTTGCCGAAGGCCTCGTCATCGGCACGCGCTTCCATTCCGCGCCGGTCATTCGGCTCGGGGATGCCAAGCCGGTCCATCTCGGCCACGCATCGCAGGCCGATGGCCGCTTCCGCATCTACGCGTTCTCGCCCGCGGAAGATCCCTCGGCTGCTGGCTCGGCCATTCGGTCCCTTTGCAATTTCCTCGCCGAGGCAATGGAATCGCCGGTCAGGCGATACACGCCCGCTGGCGCCGACATTGACAGCGTGATCGACCTCCGCGCGGTCTTCCAGCAGGATCATCGCATGCTCGCCATTGAAGCGATGCCTTCCCTGCTGCTACCGCGCAAGGGCCGCTACGATTTGCTCGATTACGAAAAGATGTTCTGTCCCGACCTCAAGAGCGGCCAGGATGTCTTTGCGATGCGCGGCATCGATCGCAAGGTCGGCTGCATCGTCGTGGTGCGGCCGGACCAGTATGTTGCGACGGTGCTGCCGCTCGATGATTTTGCTGCGCTTGCGTCGTACTTCGATGGCTTCATGCTGCCGGCGAATTGATAAAGCATTCATCGACGCGCCGCGCCGATGAACGGCGAATGAATATTGAACCGCGCGCGACGCCCGTCTCAATCTTTCGACGGATGCGGCGACTGCACGCGGAACGCTCATTGCGCCAGCGCGTTCCGACTCGCACGAGGAGGAATTCGCCATGAGACTCAGAACTGCTCTAGTTGCCGCATTGTTGCTTGCCCCGACGGCTGCGCTGGCTGCGCCGGGAATCGTCACCGTCTCGACCGGCATGCGCGCCGGGCCTGGGCCGGGATTTCCACTGGTCGATCGCGTCCCCGAGGGCGCCCGCGTCAACATCCATGGCTGCCTGCGCGGCAATGCCTGGTGTGACGTGAGCTTCTCCGACGATCGCGGCTGGGTATCGTCGCAATATCTCGAATATCTCTACCGCAATCACTACGTCTATCTGCCTGACTACGTCGACCAGATCGACGTGCCGATCGTTCCGTTCGTGCTGACCTCGTACTGGTCGAACTATTACGAGGGGCGTCCCTTTTATCGACGCCACGCCTACTGGAATAATTACTGGACCTCGCATCAGCACGTTGCGGCGCGGATGACGATCGATCCGCGGGCGGCCCGCATCGGCCGTGCGGCGACGCATGACGCCGCAATCGCGCTGGGCCGCGAGGGTGTGCGCGGCAAGGGCGACAGAGGTAACGGGAGCGCCGCCGCGATCTCCGGCCGTGACGCTGCGACCGCACGGCATGACGCCGCGATGACCAAGCGCGACGCTGCGATCGCGAAGCGCGACGCTGCGGTCACGGCCGACCGGACCCACGCCGGACGAAGCGAGCGCATCGCGCATGAACGCGCCAATGTGCAGACCCGCAATCCGCGCGATGCACAGGCGCGCATGATGCACGAGCAGACGCAAAGCCGCGCGGCGGCGCGTGCGCAGCCGATGGCGCGCGCACATGACGCCCCGCGTGTCTCGGCCGCGCCTGCCGCACGTCCTGCAGCGCCGCACATGGCTCAGCCGAATGTGAGCCACGCTTCGCCGATGAATGCGCGCGCGCAGATGCCGGCGCCGCGCGCGGCAGCACCTGCTATGCCCCATGGCGGCGGTGGCGCTCCGCATATGAATGCCGCTCCGCGCGGCGGCGGGTCGCCGGCCGGCGGGCCCGGTGGCGGTCACCAGAAGCACTGACATCGCCCAAGAAGGCCCGGTCCTCGCGCCGGGCCTTCTGTCAGGGACGCCCTAGAGTTCCCGGCCTGTCCAATTTAAGAAAGTTCTTCGCGGGCAGATTTCATCGATCGTAATATGTGTACTCAAAGCTGTAAGCATCCACTCGGGGCAGCGGGGCAACGGGAGGATGACGATGAGACAGAGCCAGGCGGAGACGCGCCGCCAAAATGTCGCGAAGCGGTCGATGACCAAGGAGGCCAAACAACTGTCCAGCCTGATCGCCGGGCTGCGCAAATCCCTCGACGGGATTCACAAGGAGCGGACGAGCACGAAGCTCACCGGTGCCGAGATGGGCATGCTCGACGAGCGCCGCAACAACCTGCTGCTGACCATCGCAGCGCTGGACGACCGTCTCTCGGCGGTGCAGGGGCTGATCGATCTCGGCCGTCCCCATATCATCCGCGTTCACTGAGCGGATCGCGATACCCTAACGGTTCCGTCGCGGCGGCGATGGACCCGGGCCCAGTGGCCGGCTCCGCAGCGCATAAGGGTTGGCGTAGCACTGGGCGGACTGCCCGGAAGCGGTCGCAGCGCACTGTGCGATTGACGTGAAACTGCAATCGATGCTGCTGCCGTCGATGGTGTAGATCTCGATGCAGACGGGATAGCGCGGATCGTAGGTCTGCGCCCGCGCAGGTGCGGTGGCGAGCAGCGCCATGCCAGGCAAGCCCGCGACAAGCAGAATCGCATTTCTGATGCTGCGCACGATCAATCTCCGTCGTTCAGTTGGAACCAGGGCACAATGCTGCCGTCGATGGCACCAAATTGCCACGCTCCCGGCGAATTGCCGCCAAAGCCCGCTGCCACGAGGGGAGCGGGTGCAGGGTGACGCAAGGGGATGCGCATTGGCCTATAAAATGGTCGCAGAACGCGACAATGAGAAGTGCAGTTTTGCCCGCGAGAGCCGGTTGCTCATCGTGGCGAAGGCAAAAGTATGGGCGAGCGAGGGATGGCGGGTCGTCATCACCGACCCGGATGGCAAGGCCTACACTCCGCCCGAATTCGATCAGCTATTGGCGGCGTGACCGCGCGACGGGGCCGCTGCTTCTCTTGACGCGTTTTCTTTACGCGAACCGGAATTCACTTCGCTCGAAAGCGCTCTAGGGGACGACATTGATTTCGCTATTTCGACCGGGGCGCGACGCGATCGCGCCCCTGGTGACTCTCGCAGCCGCGGCGCTGACGGTGACGGTCGCGTCCGCGCAAAATCTCGATGCCGGCAAGCCGGCCGCAAAGCTCTTCGCGGACGGCTGTGCGAGCTGCCATCGCAGCCCGCGGGGATTGGCGAAAGGGCGCTTCAGCCTGACGCTCGCCTGGTTCCTGAAGGACCATTACGTAACCAGCTCCGACTCCGCCAAGGCGCTCGCCGCCTATCTGGTGTCCGTCGACGAACCGCCGCCGCGCGCGGCGGCCAAGTCCGGTGCAAAGCCGGCCAAATCCGCGCCGCGTCCGCCCAAGGCAGTGCAGAGCCAATAGCTGTCCCGGCTATCCACGCCGATAGGTCTGTTCGATCAGGCGGTCGTGCACGGCACGCAAGTCCGCGCCCATGCGCGTCTGTCCCGTCGTGATGTAGGACAGCCAGGCGCCGTCGGCGGCGAGGCGTACGACGTGGAGTTCGGGCGCTGCGTCGGTCGTACCGTGACGCTTCAGGCGCGCCTTCATCCAGTCGTTCCAGAGCCGGCGCAGGGAGGGATCGGTGACCACGACCATGCTCAGCGCCGCCCAGGGCGTCGCAAAGCCGAAGGCCTTGCCGGTGAAGACCGCATTGACATAGGCCCGCGTAAAGCTGCCGCGCGGCTTCGGGTCCGCTTCGATAGCGGCGTCGATCTCGGCATCGACGCGGGCGAGGAGATCGGCGAACAGGCCCTCGATCAGCGCCTGCTTGCTGCCGAAATGATGGAACAGCCCGCCCTTGGTGACGCCGGCCGCCGCTGCCACCGCCTGCACCGTGATCCCCGAGACGCCGTGATCCACGGCGATCGCCGCGGCCTGGTCGAGCAGGGCGCGCCGGACCTGCTCGGGCTGCTTGGCGCGGGTGTAGGCGCTGGCCGGCATCAGTGCGCCGTCGTCTGCGAGAACAGGTTGATGACCACGACCCCTGACACGATCAGCCCGATGCCGACGAAGGCCGCGGCGTCCAGCATCTGACGGAACAGCACGAAGGAGACGGTGGCGGTCAGGATGATGCCGACGCCGCCCCAGATCGCGTAGGCAATGCTGAGCGGAATGACCCGGATCGCCACCGACAGCGCGTAGAAGGAGGCGACGTAGAACAGCACCATGGCCAGCGTCGGCCATGGCCGCGTGAACTGCGCGGACTGCTGCAGGAAGGCGGACGCGGTCACCTCGAAGACGATGGCGAGGGCAAGCGCTGCGTAGGCATTGAAGGCGGAGGTCATGGCGAGCTCAGATGTGGCGCGCGAAAGATACCGCGCGGTAGGTATGTTTAGCACGCGGAACATGGCTTTTGGCGGGTGGAATTATCACGTGTGAGTGACGGGCCTGCGACAGGGCGGAGCCTGGCGGCAGCGGTTTGGCGGAGTTTTGCCTGTTTCGCCGAGAAGACGAAGCCGCCGCGCGATAGATCGCACGACGGCTCGGAGTGTCGATTTTATGCAGCGTCAGCTGATCCGCACGGAGAGCTCGACGTCTTCGGCGAAGGGCGTGGACATGTAGCCGCTTGCGGGCCCGCGTACGCGCGCGAGATAGTCGGGGCTGTCGTCGGCATTGTCGGCGACGATGATCGCGCCCGGCTTGAGATGGCCTTCGACCAGATTCAGGATCTCCGGGTAGAGCGCCTTGGCGCCGTCGAGCAGCACGAGGTCGACCGTGTCGGGCAGATCGGCGCTGAGCGTCTTCAGCGCATCGCCCTCGCGGATTTCGACGAGATCGATCAGTCCGCCGGCCGAGAGATTGTCCCGCGCCCGTGCCGCCTTGGACGGCTCGAACTCGCTGGTGATGAGGCGGCCGCCGCCATTGTCGCGCAAGCCTGCAGCAAGGTGCAGGGTCGAGATACCGAACGAGGTTCCGAACTCGACGATCACCTTGGCGCGCGAACTGCGCGCCAACATGTAGAGCAGGTGACCCGTCTCGCGCGAGACCGCGAGCGGTACGTCCTTCAAGCGTCCGTAGAGGTCGCGGTAATCGGTCTTGCTCCGCATCATCCGCGCCCGGTCTGTGGCTGACAAATCGGCGACGGCGGCGCGCGTTGCGCCCCTGGCCGCGTCGGCCTCGTCAAACAGGCGATCCAGCAGCGGCGCAAGCGTTGTGATGGTCGGGGTGGTCATTTGATGTCTCCGGGGTTCGCGAAGAAGCGCGTGCTTGCGCAGAAGCTGAAATACGACTAATTCGTCGCATTTCCTATTCGCATTGCCCGAGCACGCCATGGCCGACCGTCGAAGCCGTTCAATTTCCTCGCGAAAACAGCCGCAACAGGCCCGGATCGAGCGGGCTGGTGGCCGCGATTCTGGATGCCGCTGTTCAGGTCCTGGCCAAGGAGGGAGCGCAGCGTTTCACCACGGCGCGGGTGGCGGAGCGGGCCGGTGTGAGCGTCGGATCGCTCTACCAATATTTTCCGAACAAGGCGGCGATCCTGTTCCGCCTCCAGAGCGACGAGTGGCGGCGCACGAGCGAGCTGTTGCGCGGGATCCTCGCGGATGCGGCGAAGCCGCCACCGGCGCGGCTGCGTGCGCTGGTCCACGCCTTCATTCGTTCCGAGTGCGAGGAGGCCGCGATCCGTGTCGCGCTCAGCGACGCTGCGCCGCTGTATCGCGACGCGCCCGAGGCGCAGGACGCCCGGGCAGCCGGCGAGGGGATCGTCGCCGCGTTCATGCGGGAGGCGCTGCCGAAAGCCTCGGATGCGACGCGTATCCTGGCCGGCGAGCTGATCGCGGCGACGCTGAGCGAGGTCGGTAAGAGTTTTTCGGAAGAGACGCGGAGTGAGACGGAGATCGCAGCCTATGCCGATGCCATGGCCGACATGTTCTGCGCCTATCTTGCGACGCTGGCGCGGCGCTGAGGCATTGCTGGCATCGGCGTTTGCGGGCCGATTATTCTTCAGATTTTGTCGGCTCATGGGTTAGCCTTCGCGCGCCGTCCCCTATTCGAGCCATCGAGCGCCGCGCCATGCATGTGCTTCGCCCCCAATTTCGCATCGAGGAGCAGCGCGCGCTGGAATTTGCCGGGCGACGCGGCTTCGGCATGATCGTCGCGGCGGACGAGCACGGTCCGCGCGCCTCGCACGTGCCGTTCGTGCTGGACGAGCGCAACGGGCAGGTGATCGTGCAGATCCATTTCACCGCCAAGAATCCGCTCGTATCGCTCGCAGACGGCACGCGGCGCTTCCTGCTGATCGTTGCCGGCGACGACGCTTACATCTCCAACGACTGGTACTCTTCGCGCGACAATGTCTCGACCTGGCTCTACGAGGCTGTGCACCTGTCGGGCGTGGCGCATCTGCGCGAACTGGACGAGAACCGCGGGCATGGCGATGCGCTGCTTGCAGTGTCCGAGGCGCGGTTGTCGAAGCAGCCCTGGGACCTCGCGCAAATGGAGCCGGGCAAGCGCGAGAGCATGCTGGCTGCGATCCGGGTCGTCGATCTCGTGGTCGACACCGTCGAGGGACAGGCCAAGCTCAATCAGCACAAGAGCGATGCGGACCATGTCGCGGTCGCCGACCGGCTGGCGCGGTCGGAGGAGACGGGGCACCGGCGGCTGGCGCGGAAGATGCAGGCGCTGCGGCCGGGGCTGGGGTATGGCGTCGTCCCGTAGCCCGGATGGAGCCAACGGGGCGGCGCGAAGCGGCTGCCCGATGACAGGCTCCGGCCATCCGGGAATCATGCTGCAATCTCAGACCGCGGCTTACGCGTCGCTCCATCCGGGTTACCTTGCGTCATCCAGTATTTGACCCTACGGACCTCCGCATGCTCGTCATCTCCATTCAAAGCCAGGTGGTCCACGGCCATGTCGGCAACAGCGCGGCCGCCTATGCCATGCAGGCGGAGGGCGTGAACGTCGCGGCGGTGCCGACGACGCTGCTGTCGAACCATCCGCGTTATCCGACGTTGCGTGGGCGGGTGCTGGAGACCGAGCTCGTCGCCGATCTCCTGAAAGGCGTCGAGGAGCGCGACCTCGTCGACGAGGCCGCGGTGCTGGTCACCGGCTATCTCGGCTCCCCCGGCAATGCGGCGGTGATCGCCGACTTTGTCGAACGGGCGCTGACGCGGAATTCGAAGCTGGTCTATCTCTGCGATCCCGTGATTGGCGATGACGGCCGAGTCTATGTCGCTGACGGCATTCTGGACGTGGTGCAGCACCGGCTGCTGCCGGCCGCCAACCTGACCACGCCGAACCAGTTCGAGCTCGAGCTGCTGTCGGGCGTCACGATCGCGGACACGCAGGGCCTGCGCACGGCCTGCGCGGCGCTGGCGGGGCAACGTCGCATCGATGTCGTTGCTACCGGTTGCACGCTGGCTGACACGGCAGAAGGGCAGGTGGAGACGATCCTGTGCGCCGACGGCCAGCTGTCGCGCTTTGCGACGCCGCGGTTGCCGATCCGCCCCTCAGGCACCGGCGATCTCCTTACCGGCCTGATTGCGGCGCATCTGGCAAAGGGCAAGGCGATGCAGGCGGCCGTGCGGCTTGCGGTCGAAACCATCTTTGCGGTGCTGGTGCGCACGCAAGACGCAGGCACCGCCGAGATGCGCCTGGTACCGCTGCCGATCCCCGGGCGGAAGCCGTAACAGGGTCAGGTCGCGCGCTTGGCGGCCGATTGCGCCGACTTCTGCGGCTTGGCCAAACCCTTCTGCTCGCGCGCGGCGTGTGTCTTTCGCAGCTTGGCATGGGCCGCGGCCCGCATCACCTTCTTGGACCTCACGTTGGCCGCTTCCTTGCGGTCTCCCGTGCCACGCTTCGAGATATATTCCTGGCCGTCGACCGGGCCGACATGCGGCGGATCGCGGCCGAGATAGGGCCGGCCGATGCCGAATGCCTTGCCGTTGGCGTCGACCCACTTCCACAGGATTTCGGTCGAGACCCAGCGCTGCGCGCGGTTGTTGCCCTGGGTGCTGACGATGTCGGCCGCCATGCCGTGGCCGTAGCCACCGCGCGTGCTGCCGCCATGATAGGAGCGGTCGGAGGCGGCCTTCAGGCCGCTCGCGATCGACTGGCGGTAGTCGTCGCGGAACGCGCTGGTGATGCCCGGCGACAGGCCGGCGGCCTCGGCTGCGAGCATCATGCGAAACAGCTTTCGCTTGAAGCTCTTGTCCATGCCGCCGATGACGTAATCCATCATCGGCATGCTGGCGTGCTCGGCCGCTTTCGGATCCTTCCAGCCAAAATCCTGATCGACCAGCTTTGTGAAGCTGCGCATCACCGTGACCATCTTGCCCCTGCGCTTGATGGTGACCGGGCGGCGCTCCTCGACCTTGATTGAATCCTCTTTCGCGGTGCGCTGATAGAGCGTCCACAGATAGCGGTCGATGCAGGCGTCCATGACAAAGCACTCATCGAGCACGGCGACGGTGTCGGCCGGCGGCGACGGCTTGCTCGCGGCTGGCTCTGGGCCGGTCGCGATCGCCGCGGGCGACAGCGCATCTGTCGTCACGATCTCGGTGGGATCGGCGGACGCGAGTTTCACCACGGGCTCCGGCGCCGGCGCGGCTTCTGCTGGTGCAGCCTCGCTGAGGACGGGCGCGGGTTCGGGTGAAATCTGTAGCGCCGGCGGTGCTTCCGCCGGCAAGATCAACGCCGGATCGGCCGAGGCGAGCTTGACGACGGCGGCGGGCATCTCGGCTGTTGCGGCCTCGGGGGCCGGATCCGGATTCGGTGTCGCAGCGACAGCGGCCGCGATATCGGCGGTCAGGGCGATGCCATCCTCGATGGCCGCAGCATGCGGGACGTCGGCGAGCTCGAGCCGGCCAAGATCCTTCGCGCGCGACACGGCGGAAGCATTGGCGCTGCTCTTCTCGATGAGGGCCGGAGCGTAGGCGGACAGGGAGAGCGCCAGCCAGCCGGCGAGAACCGCCGAGGGGCACGAGACCGCCACCAGAAGAGACCGCCGATCATTCATGATCCCTGCCTCCAAACGGTTCTGTTCGAACCAACCTTGCACAGCCAGGCACGCGACGCGTCAATTGTTCGGAGGATGGTGTGGCGGCGCAATGGCGCAAATAGGCGAAATGGGGCTTTTCGGGCGGGTGTTGCCGAGGTGCAACGCGAATTCCCTGGGGTTTCAGGCTTGGCAAGTGACTGAAAGGCGGCAGCCATTCATTGTCATCAAATTGAAGGGGTTAAATTTACTCAATCTTGGATTGCGACTTGGTATCCCTCCCGTGCCGGCAACGTGCGGTAGAGTTGGAAGGATGCGAGTTGTGAAATTGAAATGCCTGTTGACCGAATTTGCCGCCGATGAATCCGGCGCCACCGCGATCGAATACGGCCTGATTGCAGCCGGTATCGCGCTGGCGATCATCGAGATCATCTATGCGCTCGGCACCAATCTCGTCGCAAAGCTGCAATCGCTGGCGACGGCGTTGAAATAAGCCGCGTGGACGCGGGGCATGTGCTCGGTGCCTGACCGCCGCCCATAAAAGTGTCATGCCGCGTTTGGCAGGGCTTCGACCAAGCGCTTGTGCGCATTAAACATATTGCCATGCAGCGGGTGCGTTGTTGCAATGCAGCAGTGCATGTCGCAATGCAGCAAAACGCGCTTAAATGTGCTCCGAACCTTCCACTCAGGAGCATCACCAATGAACAAGAAGACTCTGTCGATCGCCGCCGCCATCCTGACGATCGCGGGCAGCACCGCGGCTTTCGCCGCCGAGCTGCCGACCTATGAGGCCAACGGTTTTCCGGTCTCCCCCCTGCAGGTGCGCGTGCTCGGTGCCGCGCATGTCGAGCAGCAGGCAACCGTGCCGACCACGGTCGCTTCGGTCCACCAGGCCCGCGTGCTGGCGTCGCGCAAGGTCAAGACCGCGGACGTCACGACGGGCACGGCCCGCTGATCTCAATCGCCTGAAGACAACACGAAGCAGGCTCGTCTCCTCCCGAGCCTGCACGGACCGCGTCTCGTTTCGGGGCGCGGTATTTCCTTTGACGTGGCGAGCCGTGATCTGGCGCGCCGTGCGCGGGTTGAGAAAGTTGCGGCAAGAAAGATCGCCGTCGCGCGCCGATTGTGGACGGCCGTTCAAGACGAGTGTGATCTCTTTAATAGTTGCTTTGCAGATCGCGGCGCCTGATGCGGGCGCCGCTCATTGGCGGCCAAGAAGCGTTTTCATAATGGAGGGCGTCATGCCCGTTGCGCAGAAAGCCGTTATTGCCACCACCTCGCCGCGCGCGTTCATTCTCAGGCATCTTGCATTGTTCGCGGCCGCCGCGCTGTTCGTGTTCGTGCTGAGCCTGACCTATGGGCTCGATCTCAGCCCCGGATTTTTCTGAGCGAAATTTGCGCAGCTCGATTCGGGCTACGCATGCTTCGATGAGCGCAGGCTGGACGGCGATCTTCCATAGAGCTCGGCGAACGCGGCATTGAATCTTCGCAGGCTGCCGAAGCCGGCCTGGAACGCGATGTCGGTCATGGTGTGTTCGCCGGCATCGAGCAGGCGTTTTGCGCGCTGGACGCGCAGCGTCCTGGCAAGCTGCTGCGGCGTCGCGCCGACATGACGCTCGAACAAGCGCGCCAGGTGACGCGAGGAGATGCCGAGCCGCGTCGCGAGCGTCACCACCGAATCTTCATCGAGCGCGCCCTCGTTGATCAGCTTCATCGCGCGCGCGACCGTCGAACGCGTGCCGTTCCACGCCGGGCAGAACGGTGCGGTTTCGGGACGGCAGCGCAGGCAGGGCCGGAACCCAGAGGCTTCGGCCGCGGCCGCCGTCGGGTAATAGACGACATTGCGCGTCAGCGGCTGCTTGGCCGGACAGACCGGGCGGCAATAGATGCCCGTGGTCCTCACCGCGGTGAAGAAGCGGCCGTCATAGCGGGGATCCCTGCGCAGGCGCGCGGCGTTGCAGTCGTCAAAACTCAGCATGGCCGGATGATAGCGCATGCCCGCGCGGGCGGAAGGGCCGCGAGATGACCGAGTCCGATTGTGGCGAGCCGCAACGCGCATGGCGGCCTAGAAGGCGGCACTCGATGCAGGCCCCCTCAATGCCAGTTCTGGAGCGCGCCGTGACCAGCCCGAAAGACATCGTTCTCAACGCCTGGAAGACCTTTTCGTCGCGCGATGCCGGCCGCATCGCCGCGCTCTTCACCGACGATGCCGAATGGATCGCGCCGAAGGGCAACGCCACCGCCGTCGCGCTCGATCACACCGATCACATGGTAGGCGCGCAAGCGATCGCGCGCTTCATCGCGCAGGAGATGCACAGGATGTTTTCCGAGGTCGATATCGCCTTTCGCGGGGTCTACGCCGACGGCGGCGTCGTGATCGTGGAAGAGAGGATGCGTGCCACGCTTGCGGGCGGCAAGCCCTACGAGAACGACTATTGCTTCGTGTTCACGGTAGCCGGGGACCGCATTCGCGAGGTGCGGGAATACATGGACACACGCAAGGGATGGCGGATGGTGTTCGGCGAGGAGGCATGATGGTTGCGCTATGCCGCGTGCCAGACCTGCAACGGCGTGGGTTGAGGCGGCTCACGCGCTGACATAAGGCTTGCCCATGGATCAGCGAACGAGCGGCGCTGACGCTCTCATTCAGAAGAACGATGCGGCGCCGGCGTTGCTCGGCGTCGTCTGCGGCCTGTCGGCTGCGCTGTTCTGGGCGCTGGGCTTTGCCGGCACGCGGCACGGCCTCAAGGTCGGTTTCACCCCGGTCGATCTGCTCGTGCATCGCTATGTCTGGTCGGGCATCGCGTTCCTGCCGCTGGTCGCGCGCGCCGGCATCGGTGATCTCTGCGGCATCGGCTGGGGCAGGGGCCTTGTGCTGATGGTGCTCGGCGGTCCCGTGATGTCGCTGATCTCCTACACCGGATTCCTGTTCGTGCCGCTCGGCCACGGCAGCGTGATCCAGCCCTCCTGCGCGACGCTCGGCGGCCTCCTGCTCGCGGCAGTCGTGCTGAAGGAGCACATCTCCGCATCGCGCCTTGCCGGCGCCCTGGTCATCGTCGGCGGCCTCTGCGTGATCGGCGCGGAATCGATCGGCCATATCGGATCCGACGGCGTGTTCGGCGATCTGATCTTCGTGCTCACCGGATTCATGTTCGCCGGTTTTGGCGCGTTGCTGCGCCGCTGGCGCGTCTCCGCCGTGTCGGCCGCGCTCGTCATCAACGTGCTGTCGCTGCTGCTGTTGCCGATCTATCTCGCCACCGTCGGTCTCGCCCATGTCGCCGCGATCGGCGTGACCGAGAATGCCATTCAGGCGCTGGCGCAGGGCGTGCTCGCCGGCCCCGCCGCGCTTTATCTGTTCGCCGTCTCGGTCCAGCGCCTCGGCGTCGCCCGCGCCGCCGTGATCCCGGCCTGCGTGCCGGCGCTGACGCTCTTGGTCGGCTGGCTGCTGCTCGGCGAGCCGCCGACGATGTTGCAGGTCGCGGGGCTGGCCACCGTGCTGTGCGGGTTCTATCTGGCGCAGCGGCAGCGGTGATCGACTAGCCTGGAGCGGAACCGAAATCCGGGACCGAAAGGTGCGGCAACATTCCGGATTATGCGTCCGCGCCGTCCGGGCTACGCTGCCCGTCATGACCATCCTGCTCAACATCGACGTTCCCGACGCAGCGCAAGCGACCACCTTCTACACCGCCGCCTTCGGCCTCACGGTCGGCCGCCGCTTCGGCACCGACTTCGTCGAGCTGCTGGGCTGGCCGGCGCCGCTGTATCTTCTGACCAAGCAGGCCGGCACACCGGGCGCCGGCAGCGACCGCCGCCGCTACGAGCGGCACTGGACGCCGCTGCACATCGACGTCGTCGTCGACGATGTCGATGCCGCCGTCGCGCGCGCACTTGCCGCCGGTGCGACCCTCGAGGCGCCCGCGTGCGATGCGCCCTATGGGCGGATCGCGATGCTGGCCGATCCGTTCGGGCACGGGTTTTGTCTGCTGGCATTCAGCGCGAAGGGGTATGACGCGCTGTTGGAGGAATAGCTCGAGCGGACGCGGGCGGCCTAGGCCTTCTTCACGAACTCCGATTTCAAATTCATCGCGCCGATGCCGTCGATCTTGCAGGCGATGTTGTGGCCGTCGGTGGCGTCCTGGAGGCGGATGTTCCTGACCTTGGTGCCGCCCTTGACGACCGACGATGATCCCTTGACCTTGAGGTCCTTCATCACGATGACGCTGTCGCCATCGGTGAGCGCATTGCCATGGGCATCGCGCACCCCGGCCTCCTGCGGAGCCTGCGCGGCCGCATCGCCCCCAGCGCTCCATTCATGGGCGCATTCCGGACAGACCCAGAGATCGCGGTCCTGATAGGCGTGCTCCGACTGGCAGTTCGGGCATTTCATCGGTTCGGTCATTGCTTGCCTCGTCACCCCCAAAGCCTTTCCCGTTCCGATGGAATCGAAACGGAAAAGGCTTCAGGTTTTTGTTTTGGCGCGCTTTCTTTACGCGAGCCGGTATCCATTTCGCTCGAAAACGCTCTCACGGGCGCGCCGCACGCATTCCGCCGAAAAAGATGGGTTGGGAGCAAATTCTTTACCATGGCGTCCGGTCCCGGTTGAAGTGCCGGAGCCTTAGGAGTTCGGGAAAAATTCCGCGGTATCCATGTCCCGATCATACGGATGCGTCGGCTACGCCGCTCGACGCTGCCGCAAGCTTTGGGAGCCCAGGTCATGAGCGAGCATCGTACCGCTGCCAGACATCAGACGTTGCGAACCGGGATCGTCGAGTTCGACAACGGCACCGGCAGCCTCATCAGCGTGCCCTGCACGATCCGCGATGTCTCCGGCAGCGGCGCCCGCCTGCAACTCAACTCGTCGTTATGGGTCGCCGAGCAGTTCACGCTGGTCTTCAGCAGCGGACTGCGCAAGGATTGCCGCGTCGCCTGGCGCAAGGGCAGACTGATCGGCAGCGCGTTCGCCGACGGTTATGCAAGCCCGGACGAACAGGCCGTCATGATGACCGCGGACGAGCAGTCCCGGCACCGGCTCGGGATCGGCGCGCGTGTTAAAGCGGCGCGCGAGACCCGCGGCTACACCGACGTCCAGCTCGCCGAGCGCATCGGCGTCACGCCCGCCTTCCTGGCGCTGGCCGAGAACGGCGAGGCCGACATTCCGCTCTACCAGCTGATGCACATTGCCGATTTGCTGATGGTCGGCCTCGACGGGCTCGTGGCAGGTCCGGCGCCTGAGGACGTCGACGCGGCGTAGGGAGACACCTCGCGGAGCTGTCCGCCAACAAAATGTCGAAAACAACCCCATGCACCGTAGAAAACATGCGCGATTTCAGGGGGGCTGCGGGACCGGATATTGTGCTGCTCCGGTGGCAAGCCGGGGCGTCGTTTGCTTCGTATTGATTTCGGTGATCCCGAATAAAATTTGACTCGTCGGGCAAAACAGAGGCACTATGGCATGGTGGCGCCGGTGCGACGGACAGGTGCGTCGCCGGGGCCGCGGGGCGACATGCCGAAAAAACCGAAAAGCGAAGCGACAAGAAAACCGCAAAGAAAACTGAAGACCTACCAGACCTCGCTCGGCTTCTACGACCAGGCGGTCGCCGCACCCTCGATGAAGGCGGCGCTGGAGGCCTGGGGCGCCAGCTCCAACCTCTTCCATCAGGGCGCCGCGAAGGAGACCGACGACCCCGACATCGTCGCGGCGACCATGGCAAGCCCGGGCGTCGTGCTCCGGCGCCCGGTCGGCTCCGACGGCCCGTTCACCGAGAGCGCGCAGCTGCCGACCGATCTCGCCGACGGTGAGGCCAAGCGAAAACCCAGACCCAACTCCAAGTCCAAGCCCGAGTCCAAATCCAAACCGAAGCAGCGTCCGGCCGACGGCGCGCCAAAACAGTCACGCAAGATTGACGATCAAGACGCGCGCAAAGCCGCCGCGGCGTTCGAGAAGGAAGAGCGGCGGCGGGACGCCGCGCGCCGCAAGGAAGAGGCCGCCATCGCCAAGGAGCGCGCGAAGGAGCGCGCGCGCCGCGACAAGGCGGTCGCCACGGCCCAGGCGACGCTGGACGCAGCGAAGCGGGAGCACGACGCGAAGGCGGAGGCGATCGAAGCCGAGCGTGCCGCGCTTGACGAACGCGCCGAGGCCGAGCAGGGCCGGTGGGACAAGCAAAGGAAAAAGCTGGAGGAGGCTCTGCGCCGCGCGCGCACGTAGCGCGAGCGAATTTAGCTTGCCTTGCCTTGCGTCCTTTTGCACTCTTCCAGCGAAGGAGACCAACGCATGAAGATCATGACTGCCGCGTGTGCGCTCGGAACGGCCCTGGTGCTGTGCAACCTCGGGATATCAGGCGCTGAAGCCCGGACGCGGAAGGCCCAGGTGGTTCGCGAACCACAGCAGAGGCTCATCGTCACGGCGCCCGTGCTCAGGCCGACGCCGTGGGATTACTACATTGTTCCACGATATCGTTATCGCCCTGAGGACGACCGGGTCGATCCAAACGGCCCGCCCTATGTGTCGTCATGGGTCCGTTATGAGGGATGGCGGTGGCCGTACTGGTGGTAGAGGACGAGATGCGTAGGATGGGTAGAGCGACTTGTCCCCCGTAGCTCGAAGAGCGAAGGCGGAAGCGGAACCCACCGATAGCTGTCGCGGGACGATCGGTTTCGCAAGCGCTCCAGCCATTGTATGCGCTGCTCCTCGAGGCATCCCCGAGACGTGCTATGCTCCTGGGCGGGAGAATCGGCATGAGAGTCCTTACCGCGATACTCGCCCTGCTTCTTTCAAGTCCGGCCGCCGCCCAGGAGTGCCAGACATGCTCAATGGCCGACGCCTGCATGAAGGAGTACCTCAAGGCGACGTCGGAGGCCCAAAGGGCCACGAAGCAGGCAATCCGGGACTGGAAGCAGAACCTGGATCGAAAGGCCTCCGCCGAATTGTCCAGCAGAGGCATACTCGCATTGCAGGACGCGATGGAGGCGCAGGTTCGTTCGGAGCTGGAGCGGCTGAAGGAATGCCTGGTGAAGATCAGGTAGGGCGCAAGCGCGCGGCGGAAAGCACGCTCCTACTAAGGATGGGTTGAGCCTTTGCGAAAACGCACGATCTTCGCGGCTGGCAAGACACTGGTTAAGACACTGGTTGCGTCGTTGTCGGGACAAGCTTCGCATAAGCGCGCGTTGGGATAGTGGCATCTCCGAGTTAGAGGAGATTCTGCAATGCCGATCGCAGGGCAAAAGCTGGCCTTTGTCATGGCCTCGTCCAACCATGGAACGATGATCGTCAATCGCTTCGACTATCGCATGGTCGGCCCTGACCGCGGCTACGGCGTGGGGTTTCAGATCCTCGAAACGGCTGCTTTCGATCGAGTCGAGGTCAATATCGCTCTCGAACTGCTGGCATTGCGACGGCGGTACCACGGTGACGGGGTGGTCGCCATTGACTGTGGCGCGAATATCGGCGTGCACACGATCGAATGGGCCTCGTCGATGACGGGCTGGGGTTCAGTGGTTGCGATCGAAGCCCAGGAACGGATCTACTATGCGCTGGCGGGCAACATTGCCATCAACAACTGCTTCAACGCGTTGGCGGTGCATGCTGCCGTTTCCTCCGAATCCGGCACGATGCAAATTCCACATCCAAACTATTTTGCGCCTTCCAGCTTCGGCAGCCTGGAATTGCGGCAGCGCCCGAGCAACGAATTCATCGGCCAGCCGATCGACTACACCAACAACACCGTCATGATCCGAAAAATGACGCTGGACGAGCTCAACTTGCCGCGAGTCGACTTCATCAAGATCGATATCGAGGGCATGGAGATGGAGGCCCTTGCGGGTGCTCGGGAGACAATCAAGAAGTACCGCCCGATCCTCCTGATCGAAAAAATCAAGACGGATAACCGGCAACTCGAGAATTGGCTCAAGGACAACGGCTACCGGTTCATGGGTCTCGACATCAACATTCTCGCAGTCCATCAAAGCGATGAGTGTTGGAAGGATATCAACGCGCCTCAAAGCGCCGGCCAGCCCGCCGAAGCACGCGCCCTCGCGACAATGAATGTCTAGGCTGGCGGACTGCGCTTCGCGCAGCCGCAGGCAAGCCCACCCTACGGGTCATCCGCCGATAGTCGCAGGAACTGCCGCTTCATCGCGTTGACCCTGGCGATATAGCTTGCAACCGAGTGATCGCCGCAGCGCTCGTCGGCGATCATCTGAAATTTGCGGCGCGCATAGGCCGTGGCGGGGCCTGCGCCGCAGAGATGGATGAAGGCGGCCAGATCCTGCTTCTGCTCGCGGCTTGCCTTCACATCGCCCGCGCGGGCGAGAACGTCAGCCACGTTGCGGTCCAGATACACCGAGGCCAGCTCGATGGCGTGGCTCGGGATTGCGCGGGTGTAGAGGCCCGTAAACCCGCAACCGGTTTCCGTGACCGCGTTGCCGCGTACACAGAACCGTGCGGCGTCTGCGAAGGCCGGATTGGTCATCTGGTAGAGGCCGACGGCGCTGGAGGCGGGCCGGTAGATCGCGAGCGGATTGAGGCTCAATCGCCAGCGCCAGTAGGTGCGCGCCACCGGATTGCCCGAACTCTCGACCTGCGCCAGCGCGGCCAGCAATTCGGGCGTGATCGTCGCGGTGGAATAGGTGCGGAACAGCGGCCCGTATTGCCGCCAGTTCTCGGCCGGCTCCTTGTCCAGCGCATTGCCAACAAGGACGAAAAGCTCGGTCGGCTTGCGGACCAGTTGATAGACGATGTTCACAAGGGCCGCGACCGCAAGCAGGATCGCCATGCTGCCCGCGATCCGAACCATCCGCGGTGCTCGGGCGAACCGCTTTCGCACCCACCGGGCGCCCCGCCGGACGCTGCGAAGGCGGGGGAGGAGGCGTTTGCTTTTTCGTGGCATGGGTCTGGTGGAAGCGCGTGGATGAGTTGAGGCTTTGCGAAATCCATCACCTGGTGGGGTCGATGGGGATCGACTCGCTCCACTCATCCTATGGATCGTGTGGGGTATCCCTGCAACGATTCGTCCCGATCCTCTGGGAGTTAGGTGCACCGTCACCGCAATTCGAACCACAACTATGAGAGGTTGAGCGTTGATGGCATCCATTATCGCTGCGTGTCGTGGCTGCAATTGCGAAAAATGGCAAAGCTGCGACTGTCAACGACATATCTGATTAGAAGGTCGCTTATCCACGTAATACACTCGGCACCGTTTGGGGTACGGGGAGCGTATTGGGAGGGTCAATCATGGCAAGTGTCGAACAATTGCGCAGACGTGAAGGCGTAAACCTGGTCCAGCTTGAGCAGGACATTGCATCGGTACGCACGGGAAGCTCGATTGCTTCAATTGCGCTGCCCGATTACGTCGAGCACACCGAGGGGGTCACGCGCGTGGGCGCGCTCAGTGCAGAGGCGGTCATTCGTGATTACGAGTCAGCTGCAAAAGAGATCGAGGCCATGGGCGCCGAGCTGATCGATGCCGCGCGAAAATGCGAGGCGCTGACAGCCCAGGTCCATGACGCGATTGCCTTCATGCGCGAGACGGCAGCGGGGTATCGCGACGAGGGGCGGAAGATCTTCAAGCGCATCGAGGAATGCGCGCTCTTCACGGAAGACGTCCGCAAGACGTGTGAGGAGGTCAAGCGCAGGATGAAGGACGTCTCGGTCGGCGAGTCCTGCAACGAGGAGCTTGCGACGGAAGAGCCCGAGCCGACCGGGATCGTGTCAGTGTACGAGGTACGGTGAGGCGGGCGTAGAGCGTAGTTCGCAGGATGGGCGAGCGCTCGTGCGTCCCCATCCTGCGGGCTGGGCTTCAAAGCCAATCGCGTACGGACGGGAAACAAGCCCGTTTGCGAGAGTCCCAGACGTAATCTGAGCCGCCGCAAGGCGGACGCGGACGTGACGTGGCCGGACATGCCGAGGCCCGTCGTGACGTCGCACAGGTGTGGCCGAGGGCCTGCCAGCCGATCGCCGCGCAGCATGGTACCAAGGCTCTTGGTACTAAGGCTTTTGGCAGCAAGGCTCTTGGCATCGAGGCTCTTGGCCGAGAACGCTGACGGCTTACCAATCCGGATCGCCGTAGGGGTCGCCCATATAATAGGGCGGGGGCATCCAGGGTCCTCGCGGCGGCGGCCTGGGCCGGCGGGGTGGGGCCGCTTGCACGTGCGGCCGCGCGGGCGCAGCCGTCTCGTTGCTCGTCACGCTCCGCACGGCGGGTTTCGCGGGTGCGGGCGTGGATGACGTCGTCAGTTGCGTTTGCAGCGCCTGGACCTGCGCGGCGAGGCGCGCATTGTCCGCCGTATCCTTCTCCTGCGCCGCCTTGAGCTGTTGAATGGTGTCGGCCTGTTCGCGCAGCGCCTGCTCGTTGCGGCTTTTCAGTTGCTCGAGCTTTCCGTTGATGCTCGCAAGCTCGCTGGTGATGCTCTTGAGCGATTGCGCGAGATCGGACGATGAGGGGTCAGGCGCCGTGGCGCCGGTTCTTGGCGCGTCAGGTCTTGCAGCCTCAGCTCTTGGAGCGCTTTCCGTTTCCTTGCCGAGCGGCGGCGCGGGCAACTGACCAGGCTCATCCGCAGCAGCCAGTTGTACGGCTGGCGGCTGCGCCGGACTTTCGACCGCGGACGCTCGCGAGGGCTTGCTCGCGGCCGGTGGAGCCCACCGCGCCATGATCGACCTGGTCATCAAGCTGGCTTCATCGCGATATTGCGAAGCAAAGGCGGCACCGAGAAGGCCGATCGCCAGCACGAGGCCAACCAAGGCACGCAACATGGTCCGATCTCCCTTCAGGCCTTGATTGCCAACCTTGCTTTCCGGTGCAGGCGCCTTGTCCCTGGGAGCCTCGGCTGCCTTCGCACCGGCGCTGGCTTGCGGGGCCCGTGGGGCTTCGTTGCCGCGTTCCATTCCAGAAACCAGCCGGTCCAGCCGCGCAAGCTCTTCCTCTGCACTCTTGATCTGGTCATAGGCCCGCGCCAGCCCGCCATCGGCGCGCACCTCGTCAGGCTTGTCGGCCTCAGGCTTGTGGGCCTCAGGCTTGGGTTCGTCAGACCTGGGTTCGTCAGGCTTGGGGTCGTTCGCTTCAGGCACCGATGCGCGCTCCATCCAGTCGGGCGTTAATGGGAGTGCGGCAGTCCGATTGTCGGAAGGATAGGCCTCACCGTTGTCCAACACAACGCGCGCGCGAAGGAGAAATTATGGCGGGCTACGGTTGCTGAAGCAGCCGGGCGCTGCTCCCCGGGGCATCCCCGCGACGTGCGCTGCTATCGTGGGAGGAAGCGCCATGAGGGTCTCACCGCGACACTCGTCTTGCTTCTTTCAGGTCCGGCCGCGGCCCAGGAGTGCCAGACATCCTCAATGGCCGACGCCTGCATGAAGGAGTACGTTAAGGCGACGCCGGAGGCCCAAAACGCCACCAAGTAAGCCATCCGGGACTGGAAGCAGAATCTGGACAGAAAGGTCTCCGCAGAATTGTCCAGCAGGAGCATACTCGCATTGCAACACGCTATGGAGGCGCAGGTTCGTGCGGAGCTGGGGCGCCTGAGGGAGTCCTGGCGAAGATCAGGTAGGGAGGGGCGCAAAGGAGGATCCAATGAAATCGCTTCTGCTGCTCACGGCGAGCGGTCCGCTGCTCATTCTCACCTCGCACCAGTCCCTGGACGACCAGAAGCTCCTTGGGGTGCTCAGGCAAAAAGGTATCGGCAAGTTCGTCGCGTTCGAGGTTCCCTTGTCGCTCGCCAGAGAGCGCTACGGCGGGCACTTTCACGCGGTCGAAAGCAATCTGCACGAGACCGATGATTTGAGGGTGCTCGACTTCAACGGCCAGCGGGTCTTTCAGCTCTTTCATTTCGAAGAGCTCGGTTCACCGATCCTGATAGAGCGGTCGTGATCCGGTTTGTTCGGCGAAAGGGGATGTGTTGAGCAGGGCTGTTCCGAAGATACGCCGATTGAGGTACGGTGGAAGCCTGGACCCTTGGAGTCTGCCATGACGTCATACACTGTCGGGTTGAAGCTCGGGGTGCGTGCCAAGGTGCTCACGATCGAAGCCGAGGACGCATTGGTCGCGGCACTGAAGATCAAGCTCGAGAACCCCGAGGCGCTCGTCACCTACGTTCGCAAGTCAAATCGGCGTGGCGATCGTCGCCACCCGCACGAAGTGCAGCGGGCCAAGACAACCGGCTAGCTAATGCCGAGACCGCAGCAAGGAGCCCGGATGAGCCGACGGGTCGGCGCGAAGCGCCGCCCGATGACAGGCTCCGCGACATCCGGGAGTTCATTCGACGAGTTTTCCCGGATGTCGCTGCGCTCCATCCGGGCTACGCTCGCTGGCTCATGTGTCTTCCGGCCTCGCGGCTTCGGAATACGCAGCTGTTGTTAGTGACGTGTCGCGCGGATTTCGAGCGTCGTCTGAGTGAGCCTGGCCACGAACCCCTCAAAATGCATGACCCTTTGTCTGGTCAATTGTCCATGCAACTCGGCGATCTTCTGGGATTCGGCGATCAACGATCCGCACACCTGTTTCGCGTACTCCATCTGAAGCTCAAAGGCCTCGACGGGTGAGCGCGCCGTCGCGAGCTTTCCCAGGAAGGTCCAGGCGTGCTCAAGCGACGTCCTCGTGTAGTCGCTATAGGCATCGGCAATCGCCTGCGTGCTGGCCTGGGAGGGTTCCACCGGTGCGACGGCGCTCGCAGCGATCTCCATCCCGGAAGCCTCGACCGGCAAGGCTGCAGCCGAGGGTACCTGCGCACCGACCTCTGGGCTCGTCTCTTGCCTTATCTCTTGCTCGTTCTCTTGCCTGTTCTCTTGCCTAGTCTCTTGGCTGATCTCCGCCGAGGCATCCGGCAATTGATGGGCTGCAGTTGCGTGTTGCTCACCGGCCCTGGTCCGTTGCCCGGCCTTCTTCTTCGCGCCGCGCCGGCCGGATTTTCCCGTTGGCTTATTTTCGATCGTCCCCAACATTGCAAATGACTCCTGAATATCGATGAAACCGCAAGCCTCCGTCGGGTTTGCGCTGAAATCGCGATTGCGGGTTGTCGCTTGCGTGGCGGCCATGTGGTGAGATTTTGCCGGGCATCGGCAAGGCCATCCCGCCGGGTCTTGACCGTCCTGCGCGCGAGACCGTGCTCACCCGATCCGCGTCATCGATCCCGTCGTTGGCGAGATTGATCCTCACGCGTGCGTCGTCACCGGAACAGGGCGACATAGACCACGTAGAGCCAGCCCAGGATGCCGTGGATGATCGCCCACAGGATCGAATGATTGTTGGTGTAGGAGATTGCGATGGCGAGTGCGGAGCCAAAGCCCACGCCGTATTTGGCGCCCTCGACCCGAACCCCGTAGTAGCGATTGCCGTTCATGGCGGTCCTTCCTGCGGGCCACGCTTGCCCATCATGCCTTATAAAAGTCTTCCGGTAGTTGTGAAATGGCACACAGACGGCAGCCCTCGGGTCTGCTTCTATGGCGCCGACACCAGACCCCCGTGCGCTGCTCGGCGATGCGCACCGTGTGGTTGGCATTTGGCAATTTCGGGATGATCGCTATGGGCGTTTTCAATCGCACGGCCATGCTTTGCAGCTCTTTCATCGTGTCCACCATGAGCGGGTGAACCGAGAGATTTCGCGTGCGCGCAACGGCGCGTGCAGGGATTTTTCTTGAGGCCCCGCCGGTGACGGACGGGGCCTTTCCATTTTCATGTCAGCCCACGACTGCCCGGCGGTGCCTTCGCGAAGAAGGATGCAGGGTCATGTGGGAGTATTTTGGACCCGATTTCGCTTTTGACGTGGTGAAGGGATTTGTCGCCGGCGTTGCCTCCATGGCGTTTCAGGTCGTGGCGCCGCGGGCGTTTCACGCCGCGAAGCGATTTCGCGCGCACTGGGTTGCCAGAAAAGACGCAAGACAAGCCGCAAGGCAAGCACGTCGCAACGCGCCGGCGAATGATGAGCAGTGAGAAGCCAATGGTGACACGCGATGGCAGCCGCTGTTTGCGACCGAGGGAATAGAGCGGGGGCGACACCGTTTGGTTGACGACGGCTACATGCCGAGAGTCCGATGAAGAAATGATAAGGGCGGCCTCTCGGCCGCCCTTTGTGTATGCCCGGGTCAATACCGGATCTAACGATCGATCGTCGCTCGCTACCTCACGAACACCCCGTCGTGCTTCCGCAAGTATCGCACTTCATGCAGGTGCCATTCCGCACCAGCGTGAAGTTGCCGCACTCCGAGCACATCTCGCCTTCGTAGCCCTTGGCCTTGGCTTCCGCGCGGCGTTCGGCCTTCGAGGGGGCTGCGACCGTTGCGGCGCTGCCGGCCTTGCTCCACTGGAGGGCTTCCAGCTTCTCGGTGGGCGAGAGGTCGTGGGCCACTTCCTGCTTCAGCGCGACCGCGCCTTCCAGAGCATCGCCGACCCGTGCGCTGGCGCCGTGGGAGGCGAGAGCCGTGACCTTGCTGCCGCCGGTCGGGGCGCTGTCGTTGCCCTGGGTGACCGCGGCGGACCCGCCGCGCATCACGACGAGGTTGTCTGTGCGGGAGCGGGTGAGGCCGCGCGAGACCAGCTTGGTCGCGTGCTGGGTCTCGTCCGGCTCCTTGCCTTCCTCGACGCCCTTGCCGAGCGCGTCGAAATTCGACTCGGTCGGATCGACATGGGCGAGATCGAAGCGCGACATGTAGCTCACCGCGAGCTCGCGGAAGACGTAGTCGAGGATCGAGGTCGCGTACTTGATGCTGTCGTTGCCCTGCACGGGGCCCGCCGGCTCGAAGCGGGTGAAGGTGAAGGCGTCGACATATTCGTCCAGCGGCACGCCGTACTGGAGGCCCAGCGACACCGCGATGGCGAAGTTGTTGATGAAGGAGCGGAGTGCCGCGCCTTCCTTGTGCATGTCGATGAAGATCTCGCCGAGACGGCCGTCATCATACTCGCCGGTGCGGAGATAGACCTTGTGGCCGCCGACCACCGCCTTCTGGGTGTAGCCCTTGCGGCGATCCGGCATCTTCTCGCGCTCGCGCATCACGATGATGCGCTCGACCAGCTTCTCGACGATCTTCTCCGAGACCTGGGTGGCACGCGCCGCCATCGGCTTCTCGTAGAGCGACTCGACCGCATCCTCCTCGTCCTCATCGTCGGCGATGAGCTGCGAGTTGAGCGGCTGAGAGAGCTTGGAGCCGTCGCGATAGAGCGCGTTGGCCTTCAGCGCGAGTTTCCACGACAGCATGTAGGCGGACTTGCAGTCCTCCACCGTGGCGTCGTTCGGCATGTTGATGGTCTTGGAGATCGCGCCCGAGATGAAGGGCTGCGCCGCCGCCATCATGCGGATGTGGCTCTCGACCGACAAATAGCGCTTGCCGATCTTGCCGCAGGGGTTGGCGCAGTCGAACACCGAATAGTGCTCGGCCTTCAGGTGCGGGGCACCTTCCACCGTCATCGCGCCGCAGATGTGGACGTTGGCCGCCTCGATCTCGCGCTTTGTAAATCCGACCGCCTGGAGCAGGTCGAAGCCGGGGGCCGCGATCGCCTCGGCGCCGATGCCGAGCTGATCGCGGATGAAATCCTCGCCAAAGGTCCACTTGTTGAAGGCGAACTTGATGTCGAAGGCGGTCGGCAGGGCCTTCTCGACCTTGGCGATGGCTTCGTCCGTAAAGCCCTTGGCCTTCAGCGTCGAGGCGTTGATGCCCGGCGCGTTGGAGAGCGAGCCGTGGCCGACGGCGTAGGCCTCGATCTCCGCGATCTCGCTCTCGCGATAGCCGAGCGCGCGCAGCGCGGACGGCACCGCACGGTTGATGATCTTGAAGTAGCCGCCGCCGGCGAGCTTCTTGAACTTCACCAGGGCGAAGTCGGGCTCGATGCCGGTGGTGTCGCAATCCATGACGAGGCCGATCGTGCCGGTCGGCGCGATCACCGTGGTCTGGGCGTTGCGATAGCCGTGCTTCTCGCCGAGCTCGAGCGCCGCATCCCAGGCCGCCTGTGCGCGGGCGACGATGTCTCCTTGCGGGCAGGAGACCAGATCAAGCGGCACCGGGTTGACGGAGAGCGCCTCGTAGCCCGAGGCCTCGCCATGCGCGGCGCGGCGGTGGTTGCGGATCACGCGCAGCATGTGCGCGGCGTTCTTCTTGTAACCGGGGAATGTGCCCAGTTCAGCGGCCATTTCCGCGGAGGTCTTGTAGGTGATGCCGGTCATGACCGCGGTCAGCGCGCCGCAGAGCGCGCGGCCTTCCTTGGAGTCATAAGAGAGACCCATGGTCATCAGGAGGCCGCCGATATTGGCGTAGCCGAGGCCGAGCGTGCGGAACTCGTAGGAGAGCTCGGCGATCGCGCGCGACGGGAACTGCGCCATCATCACGGAGATTTCGAGCACGATGGTCCAGAGCTGGCAGAGGTGCTCGTAGCCGGCGACGTCGAACTGCTTGGTCGTGGTGTTGTAGAACGTCAGCAGGTTCGCAGACGCCAGGTTGCACGCCGTGTCGTCCAGGAACATGTATTCCGAGCACGGATTGGACGCGCGGATGTCGCCGGACGCCTTGCAGGTGTGCCAGTCGTTCATGGTGGTGTTGAAGTGCAGGCCGGGGTCGGCCGAGGCCCAGGCGGCGTAGCCGATCTTCTCCCAGAGGTCGCGCGCCTTCAGCGTCTTGGTCACCTTCTTGGAGGTGCGGGCGTTCAGGTTCCAGTCGCCATCCGTTTCAACGGCGCGGAGGAAGTCGTCCTTCAGCGAGACCGAGTTGTTGGAGTTCTGGCCGGAGACCGTGAGGTAGGCTTCCGAATCCCAGTCGGTGTCATAGACGTCGAACTGGATGTCCTTGTAGCCCTGCTTGGCGAACTGCATCACGCGCTTGATGTAGTTGTCAGGCACGAGGCTGCGGCGCGCGAGCTTGATCTCGCGGCGGAGCGCCGGGTTCTTCTCGGGATCGAAGCAATCGTCGCCCGAGCCTTCGCAGTTCACGCAGGCCTTCAGCACCGCCTTGAGGTGCTTCTGGTTGATCTTGGATCCGGTGACCAGCGCAGCAACCTTCTGCTCCTCCTTCACCTTCCAGTCGATATAGGTCTCGATATCGGGGTGATCGACGTCGACCACGACCATCTTGGCCGCGCGGCGCGTGGTGCCGCCCGACTTGATCGCGCCCGCCGCGCGGTCGCCGATCTTGAGGAAGCTCATCAGGCCGGACGAGCGGCCGCCGCCGGAGAGCTTTTCGCCTTCGCCGCGCAGGCGGGAGAAGTTGGAGCCGGTGCCGGAGCCGTATTTGAACAGGCGGGCTTCGCGGACCCAGAGGTCCATGATGCCGCCTTCGTTGACGAGGTCGTCACCGACGCCCTGGATGAAGCAGGCGTGCGGCTGCGGGTGCTCGTAGGCCGATTTGGACTTGGTCAGCTTGCCGGTGAAGGGGTCGACGTAATAGTGGCCCTGGCCGGGGCCGTCGATGCCGTAGGCCCAGTGCAGGCCGGTGTTGAACCATTGCGGCGAGTTCGGCGCGACCATCTGCATGGCGAGCATGTAGCGGATCTCGTCATAGAAGGTCTGAGCGTCCTCGTCGGAGGAGAAGTAATTGCCCTTCCAGCCCCAATAGGTCCAGCAGCCGGCGAGACGATCGAACACCTGCTTGGCCGAGAGCTCGCTGACGAAGCGCTCTTTCTCGGGGAGAGCGGCGAGCGCCTCGGTGTCGGGCACGGAGCGCCACAGGAAGGAGGGGACGGACTCCTCCTCGACCTTCTTCAGGCGCGCGGCGACGCCGGCCTTGCGGAAATACTTCTGGGCGAGCACGTCGGAGGCGACCTGCGACCACTCGGTCGGCACCTCGACGCTCTCGAGCTTGAACACGACCGAGCCGTCGGGATTCCGGATCTCCGACGTGGTCAGCCGGAAATCGATCCCGGCGTAAGGTGACTGTCCCGAAGTGGTGTGGCGCCGCTCAATCCGCATGGTCTTGCCCCGTCCTTTTATCTGCCGGACTGCCTCCGCAAGGCGCCCGGGTCGCTATTTCGGTTCGCGATTCCTCCCGGGCCGCTTGTGGCCTTAAGGCTTCGCAGTTCAGCCGGTGGATCCGGCCCAGTTTCTCCCGGCGCGATGGTTCTCATCCGCCGGCATGTCCACACCCATCCGCCCCCAAGGGGATGTGCGCGACATGCGTTCAACGCCCCACACGCCACTTCAACCAATGCCATCCGAGCCTGTTGCCGGCCCGTTCTGGCGCCCGAAAAGTCTGCTTCCAGAGGGCAGACAAGCCCTCATCCCGCGGCCTTTGGCTGGCTTGGCGGAGTGGCGATTTGCGAGACCCTTTGGGGGAGTGCCGGCGGGACGCAAACTCACTCGCGCCGAACGGACCGAAAGCTAGGACTCTCCGTCGCGCCCGTCAAGAACTAGTGCGAGTTCCTGAATCAAATACTAAATATGGTGGATTGCGGGGGATAACAGGGGGCAAGCCCGCGCCTGTTGTTGAGCCAAGTATCAGTGAGTCCTCAGGGATTCCCAACCAAAAAATTTGCATCCCGTGACGATATGGACCCTTCACCCCGCTGTTCACAGGGCAGGTATATTTTTCGGGACCGGGTTGCCTCAGCGGGACTCACGTAGGGCTACGGAAGGTGAGAGCAGGCATGCCCGCCGGGGTGGTGGTGGCGCGTGCGAATCCGCGCCAAGCTGACCGCGATTTTGCCGGGTACCCCACATGCTTGATTCGACTCGCCGGGATGCGCGACCGCGCATCGCCCCGGCCGGCCTGATGTTCCTCGCCATCACCTCGATCGGCTGGGGCTTCAACTGGCCGGTGACGAAGTTCCTGCTGTCCGAGCTGCCGCCGCTGACGCTGCGCGGGGTGACCGGCGTGCTGGGCGCGGTCCTGCTCGCCGCCCTCGCGCTGGTCCGCCGGCAGAGCCTCAAGGTGGGGCCGGGGATCTGGCCGCGCCTGCTGACCGCCGCCGTCCTCAACGTCACCGGCTGGATGGTGCTGATGGGCCTGGCGCTGCTGTGGCTGCCGGCCAGCGAGGCGGCGCTGATCGCCTACACCATGCCGGTCTGGGCCTCGATCATCGCCTGGCCGGTGCTGGGCGAGCGGCCGACCGTGCTGCGCACGCTGGGGCTGGTGATGGCCTTCGTCGGCCTGGCCTCGATCATGGGCGGCAACGGCTTTGCCGCGAGCGTGGAGAAGCTGCCTGGAATCATCATGGCGCTGGCCGGCGCGCTCGGCTTCGCCATCGGCACGGTGTTCTCGAAGAAGTACCCGATCCACCTGCCGCCGATCACGGCCGCGGCCTGGCAGATCGGGATCGGCTGCCTGCCGATCTCGATCATCGGCCTCCTGGTCGAGACCACGCATCTTTCGCTGGTGACGCCGGTCGGCTGGTGGCTGCTGGTCTATTCCACCGTGGTGCAGTTCTGCATCGCCTATGTCAGCTGGTTCGCGGCGCTGGCGCGCCTGCCGGCCTCGGTCGCCGCGATCGGCACCATGGCGGTACCCGTGATCGGTGTCGTCGCCTCGGCACTGGCGCTGCACGAGCCGTTGGGCCCGGGCCAGATCGCCGCGCTGATCTTTACGCTGGCCGCCGTGGTGCTGGCGACGCGCTGATGCGGCGCGACAGCATGTAATCCTAGCCCGCGGTCATCCCGCCGCCGTTCAGCGCCTTCCTGATCATCTCGGCGAGCTGGTTGCGGCGGTAGGGCTTGGTCAGCAGCAACACGCCGTCGTCGAGCTTGCCGTGGTGGACGATGGCGTTGTCGGTGTAGCCGGAGGTGTAGAGCACCCTCACGCCCGGCCGGCGCTTGGCCACCTCTTCGGCGAGCTCGCGCCCGCTCATGCCGCCGGGGATGACGACGTCGGTGAACAGGAGGTCGAAGTCCTGGCCGGCCTCGATCATGTCCAGCGCCGCCCGGCTGTCGGGCGCGGCGACCGTGTCGTAGCCGAGGCTCTGCAGCTGCGCGGTGACGAAGTTGCGCACCAGCGTGTCGTCCTCGACCACGAAAATGGTCTCGGCGCCGCCTTCGGCCTGCGGCGCCACCGGGGCCGCCGCGTCCGTCATGCCGTCGCCCGGCGGCAGATAGAGCTTGATCGTGGTGCCGTGGCCTTCCTCGCTGTAGATCTTGATGTGGCCGCCGGACTGCTTGACGAACCCGTAGACCATGGAGAGGCCGAGGCCCGAGCCCTTGCCGACCTCCTTGGTGGTGAAGAACGGCTCGAAGGCTTTCTGCTGGATGTCCGCCGTCATGCCGGTGCCGGTGTCGCTGACCGCGAGCATCACGTAGGGGCCGGGCTGCACCTCCGCGTGGGCCTGCGCGTAGGCCTCGTCGAGCACGACGTGATGGGTCTCGAGCAGCAGCTTGCCGCCGTTCGGCATGGCGTCGCGGGCGTTGATCGCCATGTTGAGCACGGCATTGGTGAGGCGGGACGGATCGATGTGCGCGGTCATCGGTCCCTGTTCCAGCACCGTCTCGATCTGGATCTGCTCGCCGAGGGTGGGGCGCAGCAGCTTGGCGATATCGGCGATCGCGCCGTTGATCTCGACATTGCGCGGCTGGAGCGGCTGCCGTCGTGCAAAGGCGAGCAGATGCTGGATCAGCTCGGCGCAGCGCTCGGCGGCTTCGTCGATCAGGCGCGCCACGCGCTGGAGCTCGGGCTGCTGCTTCAGGCTCGCCACCAGCGTCTCGGTATTGCCGGAGATCACGGTGAGCATGTTGTTGAAGTCGTGCGCGACGCCGCCGGTCAGCTTGCCGATCGCATCCAGCTTCTGCGACTGGTGCAGCTGCCGCTCGGTTTCGCGCGAAGTGGTCGCATCGTGATAGACCAGCACGGCGCCGGAGACGTTGCCTTGTCCGTCGCGCATCGGCCGGCCGCTGATCATCAGATGGCGGGGATCGTTGCCGCTGTGCGGGCGGACGATCATCTCCAGGTTCTCGAAGTGCTCGCCGCGCAGCACGCGCGTCGACGGCAGCTCGTCCGCCCTGAGCGGCGTGACGCCGTCGCCGTGAAACACGTCGGACAGGGCGCGCAGATTGCGCAGGCTCATGCCGGCACGATGCAGCAAGATGCGCTCCGCGGCCGGATTGGACAGCAGGACAGTGCCCTCGGCGTCGATCACCAGCACAGCCTCGGCCATGCTGTGGAACGTGCTCTGGAGCACGTTGACCGACAGCCGCAGCTCATCATGCGCGTTGACGAGATGCTCGGTGCGCTCGGCGACGGCCGCCTCGAGTTGCTCCTTCGCCGCCGTGGTCTCCAGCAGCGTGCTCTTCAGCGCGACCGTAGTGCGCTGGCTTTCGCGCATCAGCATTGCGACCAGCAGCAGGATCACCAGCGCGCCGATCACGTCGATGCCGAGCAGGACGATGCCGGTGCGGCGGGAACTCTGGGCGCGTGCGGCGAGCAATCGCTCTTCCTCCGCGCTGAGCTGATCGAGATTGCCCATCACCGTGTCCATCAGGCCGCGGCCCTCGGCCTTGCCCTGAAGCGCGGCAACGCCGGCCTGGTCGTTCTCGGCGCGCAGGCGCATCACCTCTGCGGCGATCTCGACCCGGCGCAGCGCCAGCGGCTCGGTGCCCTCGATGAGCGCGACCTGATCGGGATTGTCACGCAGGCTGCGCTTGAGGTCGGCCAGCGCCGGCGCGATCTGGGCGTGCACCGCCTGAAACTCGTCGCTGAAGCTCGTGTTGCGATAGATTTCGTAGCCGCGCGCGGCGCTCTCGGCGCGCCGCATCAGCACGCGCAGATCGGAGATCTTCTTCTGCGTCTCGATGGTGTGATTGACCCAGGCGGCATCGTACCGCGACTTGACGTCGAGTCCGATCGAGGCGGCGGTGATGATCAGGAGGATTGCAAGTCCAGCACCGAGAATGACGCGCTGCGTTGGGATCAAGGGACTTCTTTCTTGTCCTTCGGCTGCGCGGGCTCGCCAAGGCATTCCCGGATCGTGGTCAGGAGCGCGTCCGGCGTGAACGGCTTGCGCAGGCAGCGTGTCGCGCCGAGTTCCAGTGCCATGCGGAGGAAATCGGGGGAGGGCGAGGCAGACGAGGCGAAGGCGTAGCCGGACATCGCGATCAGAGGGATCGCCGGGGCGCGCTCGTGAAAGATGCGGATGGATTCGAAGCCGCGCATGTGCGGCATGAAGATGTCGACCAGCATCACGTCAAACGTCTGCGCTTCGAGCGCAGCCAGCCCCGTTTCGCCGCCGTCAGCCATCGTGACATCGAAGCCCTGACGCTGGAGCAGGACCTCGATGGTCGCGCCGACCATCGGATCGTCATCTACCACGAGGATACGCGGCATGACATTTCCCAGTAGATCGAAGTCCCAACATTCATCGGTGATATAGGCGAATCGCGGGACGGGTCAATTTGGGATTGGATCATTGTAGATATGCACGGTGCGGTGAATAAAGGTCCCTCGCGCTCGCGTGCATAGATCCTCCCGCGCGGTGATGCGCGGGCTGCGCGCGAAACAGGCGATGAGCGCGCGACAAACGAAAGAGGCGCCGCACCGATGCGACGCCTCTTCCTTCAAGCGTTGTCGATCTGCTTACGGGCAGGGATGACGCTGGCCGTCATAGCCGAGATACGTGCCCGAGGCCGGATCGTAGGACTTGTAGCGCTGCGCGCAATAAGCCGACGAGTCACCACCGTTGTCCGGCACCACCGCGACCGACGGCTCGTCATAGTAGCTGTCGTCGCCATAGTAATAGGGATCGTTGTAGTACCCGCCGCCGTAATAGGCGTAGGAGCCGAGCCCGCCGATGGCCGCGCCCGCCGCGAAGCCGGGCCAGAAACCGCCGCGACGATGCCAGCCGCCACCGTGCCAGTTGCCACCGCCGCCACGCCAGTTGTTACCCGCGATTGCGAGGGGACGTCCGCCGCCACCACTAAACGTGGCGCCTGCGGTCGGACGCATGGCGAGGCCGGCGCTCGGGCGCATGGCTCCGGCTGCGAAATTCCCGCCGCCGCCACCGATCCGCGCGCCGGCAAAGTTGCCGCCGCCCATGCGGGCGCCACCACCACCGAAATGAGCGCCCCCGCCACCGCCGCCAAAATGGGCGCCGCCGCCACCGCCGTGGCCGCCACGGCCCTGGGCGAAGCTCGGCGTCGCCAACGGAAGAAGCAACGCGACCGCTGCCGCGGCGCTCAAAATTCTCAGACTGCTCATGTTCAAACTCCTTTTCCCGGAAGCAAACCTCTTGAAAGGCCCGCGGTTCCAGGGTTCACGCCGGTGTGCGCGTGTGGCGCAGGTTTCCATGCGGCCGCTGTACCCGGCATGAACGGATCGCGTCCGATTTGCGGCAGTGCTTGCGCCGGGGGCACCACATTTTGCGGGGGCACGGCCGCCCCGCGGAACTGGACATTTCGCCGCCCGGATGGCATCAGGGCCTCACGAAGCAGGGCCCTAGCCGTATGAAACAGTTCTTCCTCAAGTTCTTCACCTGGTGGAGTGGCCAGACCTTTGGCACCCAACTCTGGACCAAGCGGTATGGCGAACTGGTCGGCCAGGACGAGCAGGGAAATCGCTATTATCGGACTCGCGGCGGCGCGATCGATCCGACACTCGGCTTCGAGCGGCGCTGGGTCATCTATAACGGTTACGCCGAAGCGAGCCGCATCCCGACGGGTTGGCACGGCTGGATCCATCACGTCGTCGATGTGCCGCCGACTGAAGAGAACTACCAGCCGCGCGAGTGGCAAAAGCCGCACCAGCCGAACCCCACCGGTACGCCGAACGCCTATCGGCCCTCCGGCTCGACGCTTGCCAGCGGCAAGCGTCCCAAGGCGACCGGCGACTATCAGCCCTGGACGCCCGGCTAGCTTTCCGATCTCCGTCCGAATCCTTGCCGTGGGGTGGATGCACCAGCATCCGCCTCACCTTGCTGTGGAAAACGGGAACAGCGGGGACAGCGGCTGCGCGGGCGTTGCAGCTACGCGAGCGATGCGGCTCAATGGTCCCATCTTACGGAGATGGGAGACCATCGCGTTCGGTTCGGGCAACAGTTCGCGACTGTCCCGATATGCAGCGGCCGCCGACCAGGACTCGATCGGGAGATAGGCCCCCGGTCTGGAAGTTCGAAATCGCCCGATGGAATGTGCAGCCACCGTAAGACAGGAAAGGCCGCTTGGGAAACCGAGCGGCCTTTTTCTTTGATCTGTTGCCCTGCTCGTATCTCGTTTCTCAGAGATGGAGCGTCGGCGAGTTGCCGACCGGCATCATCTGATAAGGCGGCTTCCAGCCCGGCAGCCCGGCGACACGCCGGCGCCAGGCGTCGATCGCCGGGAAAGTCGCGGCGAGATCGAAACCCGTCTCCTCGGTCGGATAGTACAGATAGCCCAACATTGAGAAATCGACGATCGTCGGCCGCTCGCCCAGCATGAAGCTGCGGTCGGAGAGGTGTCTGTCGACGATCGAGAAGGCGCTGTCGGTTCGCGCGCGCAAGTAAGCGAGCACAGCGGGATGGGCGGGCTCCGGCATGAAGCAGCGCTGAAACCGGTGCTGCGCAAAGCTCGAGGTGAACTTGTGATTGTCGAACAGCAGCCAGCGCGTCGCCTCGAATGTCTCCTCGCGTGTCGGGCCGAACACGCCGTGGGTCTCGGCGAGCCACAACAGGATCGCACCGGACTGGCTCATATGCCGGCCATCGACCTCGAGGACGGGGACCTCGCCCATGACATTGGTGGCGGCCCGCCAGTCAGGCGTGCGGGTCTCGCCGCCGGCGAAGTCGAGGCCGACCGGCTCCCAGTCGAGCCCGGCGCAGTTGAGGAATAGCGCGACCTTGAACGAATTGCCCGAAGCCCCGATGCAGTGCAGCCGGTATCGCGCCATGGTGAGACCCTCCTGTGCGCACGCGACCGGGAAGCGTCCGTGGGAAGCGACCGTGAGTGTTGGGCGCGATCCGGATTGTCGCGACAGGCTCCTGACAGCGTCATGTCAGCAGTGCGGTGCTGGAGAAGCGGCGCGCTCCGTGAGACGGCAAAGGCCGCTTGCGAAGCCGGAAGCTTTTTTCTGTTGGGGACTTGTGTTGGTGTCTCGTGCCCCGGACGCTGCGCAGCATTACACGCTGCACCGCGTCCGGGACACGAGAGCAGGGGCTACATCACCCGCGCAGCCGCGCGCTTGACCGCCTCGAGGCGGCGGGCCTGGTTTGCGGCGCCGCGCTCTCTCAGCAAGGCCAGCACTTCGGCCGGCGCGGTGTCGGGCGAGCCGGACGTGAACGGCGGGGCGGGGTTGTATTCGATCTGGAGCTGGATCGCTTCCGCCGTGGTGCGGTCGACCAGAATCGACACCAGCGTCAGCGCGAAATCGATCCCGGCGGTGACGCCGCCGCCGGTGACGCGGTTGCGGTCGATGCAGACGCGCGTCTTGGTCGGCGTTGCGCCGAACTGGCCGAGCATCTCCATCGCGCTCCAATGGGTGGCGGCGCGGTAGCCCTTGAGCAGGCCGGCAGCGCCGAGTGCCAGCGCCCCCGTGCAGACCGAGGTGACGTATTTGGCGCCTTCGGCCTGCCTGCGCAGGAAATCCAGCACCTCTTCGTCATTGAGCAGGTCGTTTGTGCCGCCGCCGCCGGGCACGCAGATCACGTCGAGTTGCGGACAGTCGGCGAATGTCGTGGTCGGCGTCAGCGTCAGCACGGAGTCGCTCGGCACCGGCTCGATGCGCTTCCAGATCAGGTGGAGCTTCGCGCCGGGCACGTTGGCAAACACCTGCAGGGGACCGGTGAAATCGAGCTGGGTGACGCGCGGAAACACCAAAAGACCGATCTGGAGCGGTGACGACATGGGCAGGTCCTCCAAAGATGAGCTTGACGGACGCAGCCTCTCATGATGCCATTCCGTCCAAAATGGCGTATTTCCCTCACTTTCGGACATGACCATGATCGGCATCCTGATCTTCCCGGATTTCCAGTTGCTCGATGCGGCCGGCCCGATCTCGGTGTTCGAGATCGCGGCGCGCTGCACGGGCAAGACGACCACCGGAATCCGGGTGCTGGCGCTGAACGCGGGGCCCGTGCGCAGCTCGTCCGGCGTGGAAATGATGGCGCGCGACTTCAGGTCGGCGAACGCGATCACGACCCTGGTCATCGCGGGTGGCGCAGGCGTGACGGACGCCGCACGCTGCGAGGTCACGCGCGCCTTCGTGCAGCGGCTGGCGCGGCGCGGTGTGCGTGTCGCCAGCGTCTGCTCGGGCGCCTATGTGCTGGCCGAGGCGGGCCTGCTCGACGGGCGCCGCGCCACCACGCATTGGGGCCGCACGCGGGATTTCGTCGCGCGCTATCCCAAGGTGAAGTTCGAGCCGGACCAGATCTTCACGCATGACGGCAATGTGTGGACGTCGGCGGGCATCACCGCGGGTATCGATCTCGCGCTCGCGATGGTCACCGAGGACCATGGTGAGGAGATCGCGCAACAGGCCGCGCGCCAGCTCGTGCTGTATCATCGCCGCAGCGGCGGCCAGTCGCAGTTCTCATCGCTCCTGGAGTTGAAGACGCCGAACGGCCGCTTCGGCGCGCTGCTGTCCTGGGCGCGCGAGAATCTCGACGCCCGGCTGACGGTCGAAGACCTCGCCGATCGCGCCGGCATGAGCGCGCGGCATTTTGCCCGCGCCTTTGCCGCCGAGACCGGCACGACACCCTCCAAGGCGATCGAGCGCTTGAGGATCGAGGTCGCGCGCGAGCGCGTGCAGTCCTCGCGCGAGGCGATCGAGCTCGTCGCGGAGACGACCGGATTTGGCGACCCCGAGCGCATGCGGCGCGCCTTCATCCGCGCCTTCGGCCAGCCGCCGCAGGCGTTGCGGCGTACGGCGAGGGCGGGTTAGGCAATCTCACCTGACACGCGAGCGTGGAGGCAAAGATGGGCGGGATGGAGTACAGCAACGAGAATGCGAAACGGCTCCAGAGAATCTATCTCACGGGGGACGTGACCGCCCAGCGCGCGGAGACCATTCGGCAGCTCAATCTGTCTGCCGGCGAGAGCGTTCTCGATATCGGATGTGGTCCCGGCTATCTCTGCGAAAGCATGGCGCAGATCGTCGGGCCTGATGGTGCTGTCGTCGGGATCGATGTGTCGACTGACCTGATCGCGGTCTGCAACCGGCAGAAGGCTTCCGCCTGGACTTCATATGCGATCGGCAACGCGACGGAATTGGGTCAATCCGATGCGTCGTTCGATGTCGTCGTGTGCACGCAGGTTGCCGAGTACGTGCCTGATGTCGACCGCGTCCTCGCAGAGACATTTCGCGTGCTCAAGCCGGGGGGCCGCACGATTTTTGTCGCAACGGACTGGGACGCGGTGGTGTGGCATTCCGAAAGCCCGGAACGTATGGCCGCGGTGATGAAATCATGGGAAGCGCACTGCGCTCACCCGCGTCTCCCGAGATCGATGGCCCGCAGACTGGTCAATGCACGACTTCACCTGGATGGAGCGTCGGTCTTTCCAATTCTGAATTTGCAGTACGATGACGATAGCTACAGCAAGGGGCTGGCCCAGGGCATTCGGGACTTCGTCGCCCGCAGGAACGACGTTTCAGCCAATGATCTCGAAGCATGGCACGGCGAGTTCGGGCGTCTGGGCGAAGCGGGACAATACTTCTTCAGCACCAATCGCTATCTCTTCAGGGCCTCGAAGCCGGCTGCGACGCTGCTATGACTGCGTCCTCCCCAGGTGAAGTTCGAGGCGGACCAGATCTTCACGCATGACGGCAATGTGTGGACGTCGGCGGGCATCACCGCGGGGATCGATCTCGCGCTCGCGATGGTCACCGAGGACCATGGTGAGGAGACCGCCCAACAGGCCGCGCGCCAGCTCGTACTGCATCATCGGCGCAGCGGCGCAGTTCTCATCGCTCTTGGAATTGAAGACGCCGAACGGCTGCTTCGGCGCGCTGCTGTCCTGGCTTGCGGTGATTGACCTCAGACGCCCTGGTAAACCAGCCGCACGAAGAACTCCGGCGTAATCACGAACTGGCCCCACTTGGCATCGAAGGCGGCGGTTGGCCTCGCCGAGATCGCTTCTTCGATCGAGCGTCCTTGGCTCTTGAGTTTCGCCACGTTGTCGCGGATAGCGACCAGCATATCGCGGTAGGATGACAGCTCTTCCCTGTTGCTCACCGGAGTGCCGTGGCCGGGAATGACGATGGTCCGCTTCGTTGCGGCCGCCAGGTTCGCTTCCGTGGCCTTGATCATGCCGCCGATGCTTCCTCCAGTCGAATAGTCGATGAAGGGATAAATGCCATTCCAGTAGGTGTCACCGACATGGAGAATGTCCGCCTCGCTGAAATTGACCGATATGTCGCTGTCGGTGTGCGCCGGTCCGTAATATCTGAGCTGAAGGGTCGATCCGTTCAGCTTCAGGGTCTTGTCCGTATCGAAAATGTCGGTCGGAACGGCGGCAAGGGCTGAGGGCGTAAAATTGAAATCCCAATCCTCGACCCTCTGTGTGGACATGAGATGCTTGTGGGTGTTTTCGTGCGCCGTGATCTCGGCTCCCTCTGCGTTTAGCCATGCATTGCCGTCGGCATGGTCGAAGTGCCAATGCGTGTTGATCAGGTGTGTGATCGGATCGCGGCTGAGACTGTTCGCCGCTTCCAATATGCGCAGCCGAGAGGCCGTGATGCCGGCATCGACGAACACCTTGCCATCTCCTCCGGTCAGCACCGCGATGTTGCCACCGGAGCCCTCGAGGATGCTGACATTGCCGCGAAGCTTGTGGACCTTGATCTTTGTCTTGGCAGCCTCGTCACGGATCAAGTCGACGATGCTGCGTGCCTTGGCGTAGGCTGTCGCGGGGCTGAACCAACCGCCCGTTGCAGCGAAGCCGGCGGCGGCTGCGCAACAGAGGCAGAAACCGCGACGTGAGAGCATGGACTGATGATTGGCTGGCATGGTCATGGCCTTTCCTCCATTTGGCACGGCGCGCTTGCACCGTCGTGGCTATGCTTCACGAACGGGTAATCCTGGCGGCCCGGGCGGTGAATGCCCCCGCGGATCAGCTTCGTGCCCGAGCGGATCATTTGGATCTGGTGAGGCGCTGGAATCGTTCGGCAAAAGCGGCCGTTGACATCCCGTCAGCGTTCTGGCGGCGCTGTTGAGGGAGGCCGCGGCTGGTCATCAACCAGAGAGCGCCGGCTTCATTCTGGACTTATGAGCGTACGCCCTGGGTCGTGCTGGTTGCAGCTGCCGCGCCCGTGCCGTCGGCGCGCGCCGTGAATCGCCGCGCGATCGGCGTCAGCATGTAGGGCGCAAGATGGATCGGAAACTGCGTCATCGCGAAATACAGCCAGGTGGTGGGCGGCAGCGCGCCGGCGGTCGCGGCGAGCATCAGGCCGAGATTGCGCTGTGACACCATCAGCCCGAGCGCCAGCGCGCGCTCATAGCCGATGCGGCGGAACAGCAGCGTGGTGACGGCGAGCAGCGTGAAATAGATCGCGAAGGACAGACCCGCCAGGCCGATCGTGAACAGCGGCTGGGCCACGAGGTCGCTCACGACATCGCCCATGATCGCGGCTGCGAAGATCAGGAGGATGATGATGTTGAAGCCGTCGATCGGCTGCTTGTGACGCTGGATCGCAGCCGCGCCGAAGACCCATCGGATCAAGGTTGCGGCGAGCAGCGATGCCGCGAGGATGCCGAGCAGCTTCAGGCCGAGCGCCGGCGGCGAGATGGTGAGCATGTCGCCGAGGAAGAGGCCCGCGAACAGCGAGGCCGTGAACGGCACCAGCGCGGTCGAGGTCACCAGCGTGACCAGCACGAGCGTGGCATCGAGGCCCATCAGCGCGGCCAGCGCCGGCGAAGCCATCATCGGCGAGGCCATGCTCTGCAGCATCAGCGCCAGCGCAAGGCCGGGCGAGCGAGCCGTGAGCCCCGTTGCATGGGCGACCAGCCCGACGATCAGCGGCACGCCGATCGTGGTCCAGGCGGTGGCGGTCGCGACCAGCGCCGGCCGGCGCAGATGGCTGTAGAGCGCGGCCAGATCGACCCGCATGAAGGAGATGCAGAGAAGCCCGAAGATCGCCTCGGTGACGTAGGGCCGCAGCAGCATCCCGAGCGGCGGGACCGCGGCCGCAATGAACACCACGGCGGCCACCGCACGGGTGCCCTGGCTGCCGAGCCATGTCAGCGCGCGCAGGGGGAGGGCGAAGACGGTCTGGAGAAGGGACGGCATCCGGGACGGCGGCGTCAGCCCAATCCTTTCAGCCACGCGCCGATCTCGCTGACGGCGAGGTTGGCCTGCTGGAGCAACTTGCCCATCGTGAAGAAACCGTGGAATTGGCCGGGATAGTGCTTGTACGTGACGGGCACGCCGGCCTGCCTGAGGCGCTCGGCATAGTCGTCGCCTTCGTCGCGCAGCGGATCGGCGCCGGCCGTGAGCACATAGGCCGGCGGCAGCCCGGCGAGGCTTTTCGCGCGCGCCGGCGAGGCGCGCCAGTCCTGGATGTCGGCAGTGCCGTTGAGATAGTGATCGCGGAACCAGCGGATCACCGAATGCGTCAGCAGCACGCTCGTCTCGGGCTCGCTGTGGGAACCGTGCGTCATGGCGAAATCGGTCGCGGGGTAGATCAGGACCTGGCCCGCGATCTTCGGACCATCGCCGTCGCGCGCGGTGAGCGCGACCACGGCGGCGAGATTGCCGCCGGCGCTATCGCCGCCGATCGAAAGGCGCGAGGCATCGATGCCGAGCTCGCGCGCGTTCGCGGCAATCCATTTCGTGGCGGCGATCGCGTCATCGGCGGCGGCGGGAAACTTGTGCTCGGGCGCGAGGCGGTAATCGACCGAGATCACGATCAGCGCGCCCTCGACGGCGAGCTGGCGGCAGACGACGTCGTGGGAGTCGAGATCGCCGATCACCCAGCCGCCGCCATGGAAGAACACCAGCGCCGGCGACAGGCCGTTCTGAAGGCGCGGCTGCTTCGGGACGTAGATGCGGGCGGGGATTTCGCCGTGCGGCGCCGGGATCGCCAGCGCCGTAACGCGCGCCAGTTCCGGCGGCTCGGGGTTGGTGGCGAAGCGCGCCTGCCCGTAATAGGCGCGGGCCTCCGGTGCCGTCAGCGTCTCGTAGGCGGGGCGGCCGGCCTCCTGGAAGGCCTTGTAGACGGCGGCGGCATCGGGATCGAGCACGACGGGCATGGGGGCGACCTTGGGCTTTCTGTTGTCGTTGGACGTCGTTTCCGGGGGCGCTGCCCGCCTCGGCCCCGGGGGAGAGGCTCGTCAACTATCCCATCCGGCCGCCGGTCTGGCCAGCGGGCGGCGGGCAGGGCAGGGATGCCGCCCTTCCCCCGCCGTATTCGCCGTGTTAACCGGATGGCCTGCGAGCGGCGGTATCCCCTGTAGAATGTCCAGCAAGCCCGATTCGCTGTTGAAGCCGCGCGAGAAGATGGTTCGAACCCTTACCCTTACAAGACTTGCCCTGCCAGGTCTTGCGGCGCTTCTGGCCGCCACCGCATTGACGGTTGCGACGCCCGCGCAGGCGCAGATCGGCACGATCTTCTCCGACCCGCCGCCGCGGCCGCCGGGTGCGATTCCGCGTGGTCAGCCGCAGCCTCAGATCCCCGATGACGATGAAGAGGTCCCCGAGCTGCCGCCGCAGGGCCGCGTGCTGCCGTCGCGCCCGATGGCGCCGCCGCCGGGACGGCAAGGTAACGTGATGCCGGGGCCGGTCGAATCCCAGCCGCTGGCGCCGCCGCCGGGCTCAACCGTTGCTCCGCCGAACCAGCCGCCGTCCGTGGCGGTTGCTCCGCCCAATCCGCAAGCCGCCCCGGGCGCGCCTGGTCAGCGCCAGCCCCAGCAGAAGGGCGGGCCGGGCGGCACCGTCCCGCAGACCCCGGCGAGCCTCCAGCCGGGCGACGAGGTCGTGACCGAGCCGCCGGCCCAGAAGATCGTGAACAAGAAGGCGACCTTCTCCGGCCTCGACAAGATCACCGGGCGCATCATCAATTTCGACGAGGAGATCGGCGAGACCGTCCAGTTCGGCGCGCTGCGGGTCAAAACCGACGCCTGCTATACGCGGCCGGCGACCGAAGCCACCAATACCGACGCCTTCGTGGAGGTCGACGAGATCACCTTGCAAGGCGAGGTGAAGCGCATCTTCTCGGGCTGGATGTATGCGGCAAGCCCTGGCCTGCACGGCGTCGAGCATCCGATCTACGACATTTGGCTCACCGACTGCAAAGAGCCGCAGCAGACCATTGCGACCGCGGCGCCCGATCCGGCTGCGGCAAAGCCGGCGGCTCCGCCGCCCGCGCAGAAGAAGGCGGCGCCACCCAAGCAGACCGTGCAGCAGCGTCCGCCGCAGCCCTTGCCGCCGATCCAGCAGCAGCAGCCGGCGCCGCCACCCCCGCCACCGGAGCAGCGGCCGGGCCTGTTCGGTATCCCCGGGTTCGGGCGCTAGGCCCCATCAGCGATTATGGCCGCGACGCGATGATGTCGAGCGCGCGTGCGCCCGGGATCGCGTCACCGGCTGACAGCCTCAGGAAATCACCGGGGTCGCCGGCGAGCGCCTTGTCGAGCAGCGCGGTGTAGCGCCGACGCGAAATCTCGACCGCGCCAAAACTCTTCAAATGTTCGGTGACGTACTGCGTGTCGAGCAGCTCGAAGCCGCCATGGATCAGCCGCGCGACCAGGTGCACCAGCGCGACTTTCGAGGCATCGCGCGCGGTGTGAAACATGCTCTCGCCGAAGAAGGCGCGTCCGAGGCTCACGCCGTAGAGCCCGCCGACGAGGTCGTCGCCCTGCCAGGCCTCGACGCTGTGGCAATGGCCGAGGTCGTAGAGGCCGCCATAGAGGTCGCGGATCCGCTTGTTGATCCAGGTGTCCTCGCGCCCGGCTTGCGGCGCGGCGCAGCCGGCGATCGTTGCCTTGAACGCGGTGTTGACGGTGACGCGAAAGGCGTCCGAACGGACGGTGCGCGCGAGCCGTGAGGCCACGCGAAATCCCTCGAGCGGGATGACGCCGCGCAATTCCGGCTCGACCCAGAACAGCGTCGGATCGTCGGCGCTCTCGGCCATCGGAAAAATGCCGCAGGCATAGGCGCGCAACAGCACGGCCGGCGTGATTTCAGACGAAGCGGAGTCGCGTGAAGTCATGGCGCGACAATAGCAGGATCGTGGAGGTGTTGCGAAGGGGGCGGGGGTCAGCCTGCGGCGGCGTTGTTGGTCTTGTCGGGGGCTGCGGGCGTACGGCGGAACCTCAGCACGACGCGAGTTCCGGAATGGGCGGGGTCGCGCTCGACGGTGGCGTCGAGCTTGGTGGCCATCGCCGCGACGATGCGCTGGCCCATGCCGGTGGAGCGTGGATCCGCCTTGACCTTGTCGCCGACGCCGTCGTCGGTGATCGCCAGCAATAGATCCTCGCCCTGCGAGGTCAGCTCGACATGGATGGGGCCGGCGCCGTCGGGATAGGCGTATTTCACCGCGTTCATCACCAGCTCGTTGACGATGATGCCGACGGCGACGGCGCGGTCCGGATCGATCTCGATCGGCTCGGCTTTCACCGTCAGGCGTGACATCCGGTTGCCTTCGGCCGAGCGCCTGAGATCCTCGAGCAGCGAATCCAGATACTGGTTCAGCACCACGCTCTTCAGGTCCTGCGAGGTGTAGAGGCGGCGGTGCACCTGCGCGACCGCGGCGACGCGGCCCATCGCGTTCGTCAGCGCCGCCTTGACCTCTTCCTGGCCCGCCGAGCTCGCCTGGAGATGCAGCAGCGAGGCGATGATCTGCAACGAGTTGCCGACGCGGTGATTGACCTCGCGCAGCAGCAGCTCGCGTTCGGCGGCGAGCGCGGCGTAGCGGTCGCGCGATGCATGGATCTCGGCTTCGGCTTCCTCGCGCGCCTTCTGCAATTCGGCCTGGCGCAGCGCGCCGTCGGCGGCGACGTGGAGCAGGGGGATGAAGTCGCCCTTGACGTCCTTGACGAGATAATCGGCCGCGCCTGCCTTCAGCGCGGTGACCGCGATGCTGGAATCCTGCGACGCGGTGACGAACACCACGGGCGGCGCGCCTGCTATCGCCATGATCTGCTCGAGCGTCTCCAGCCCGTCGAGGCCGGGCATGTACTGGTCGAGCGCCACGACGTCGATGCAGCCCTCGGTTTCCGCGCGGCGGATACGCTCCAGGCCTTCCTCGCCGCTCGCGGCGTGAATGACCTTGTAGCCGCGCCGCGTCAGGCCGCGCTCGACCAGGCGGGCCAGCGCCGCGTCGTCGTCGATGTAGAGCAGTGTAGGCGGGTGCTGGTTCATGAGGCGGCGGGCGGGACCTGGATGACCGAGAAGAACAGGCCGAGCTGCCGGATGGCATTGGCGAAATTCTCGTAGTTCACGGGCTTGGTGATGTAGACGTTGCAGCCGAGCTCGTAGCAGCGCTTGATTTCCTGGGAATCGTCGGTGGTGGTCAGCACCACCACGGGCGAGGCCTTCAGGTACTTGTTCTCCTTGATCTGCTTCAGGATGTCGATCCCGGTCATGTCGGGGAGATTGAGATCGAGCAGGATCAGGAGCGCATTGCCTTTCTGCACGAGCCCGGTGCCGTCGGCGCCGAACAGGTGCTTCATCGCGTCCGTGCCGTTGGCGAAGGGGATGATCTCGTTGTTGACGCCGGATCGGCGGATGTTGCGCTCGATCAGCCGGGCGTGGCCCTCGTCGTCCTCGATCATGATGATGGTGACGGGTTGAGTCATTGGTCGGCGTTCCGGTTGCTTGCGTTCCAGGTGATGGGCAGCGTGATGGTGAAGGTGCTGCCCGTATTCAGTTCCGATGATACCGACATGGTACCGCCGAGGCGGCGCACAAGTGCACGCACATGCGCAAGACCGATTCCCTGACCAGGCTTGTCCTGGGTTCCCGCCCGGCGAAACAGGTCGAAAATCCGCTGGTGATCCTTCGGATCGATCCCGCGGCCATTATCGCTGATCTCGAAGATAGCGTAGCCAAGCTTGGTGCGCCCGCGGATTCTGATCTCGCCGGGGGCGCCGGCCTTGAGATATTTGATGGCGTTGTCGATCAGATTGGAGAAGATCTGCTCCAGCGCGAGGCGGTCGCTGACGAGATCCGGCAGCGGCGCGACATGGATCTCGGCCTGCGCCTCGGCGGCCTGATGCGCCAGCGTCGAGACGATGGCTTCGATCAGCTCGCGGGTGTCGATCTTCTCGGGCACGAATTCGCGCCGGCCCTCGCGGGTGAGGTTGAGGATCGCCGAGATCAGGCGGTCCATCTTGGCGATCGACGACTTGATGAAGCCGAGCGCTTCGGAAAAATCCGCAGAAAGCTGCTTGTCGGGGCCTTCGAGCGTGACCTCGCGGTCAGCTAGCGGCGGGCCATCCGCCGGGACATGGGTGAGGCCGCCGATACGGCGGAAAATGTCGCCGCCAAGCTCTTCGAGTTCGCTGGTGAAGCCCATGATGTTGACGAGTGGCGAGCGGAGATCGTGGCTGACGATATAGGCAAAGCGCTGAATCTCGTTGTTGGCCTCGCGCAGGTCTGCCGTGCGTTCGTCGACGACGGTCTCGAGATTGGCGTACGCGTCGCGCAGACGCGTCTCGGCCTCGTCGCGGGCCCGCACTGAACGCCGCACCAGCCAGATCGAGATCATGGCCAGCAGCACCACGAGGCCCGAACCGATGCCGGTCATCGAGGCCGCCAGCGTCTGGCTGCGGTCGGAATTGACCGATCGGAGCCGGAACAGGCGCTCCTCCTCCTGGATCATGGAGGCGGCGACTTTGCTGATCTCGGCCGTGGTGTCGGTGGAGGCGGCTTCGCGGACCAGCGCTATGGCCTTGTCCGGCCGATTTTGGCCGATGAAGTCCAGCTCCTGCTTGAATTGCCCCAGCCGGATTTCGATGGCCGTGCTCAGCTTCTCGATGTTGCCGCGTTGCTCCGGATTATCGCCGGTCAGGCGCGTGAGCTTGTCGAGGGCAGGTATGATCGCTGCCACGGCTTTCTCATGGGCGGCCTTGAAATCCGCCTCTTGCGTCAGGAGATAGCCGCGCGCGGCGCTCTCGGCACGCCGGATTTCCAGCAGCAGAGCGTTGATCTGGTTCTCCGCCTCGATGGTGTGAACCACCCATTTGCTATCGTCCCTGGCCTTGTTGACCAGGTAGACGGAGCCGGCGCTGATCACGGTCAACACCAGAAGGCCCGCCGAGACCAGCAGGATCTGCCACATGGAGCGCCGTCGTTGCGCTTCAGTCGTCACGACGGTCTCGCTTCGTCACGTCAACGGAACTCAAAAGGCCCCCTCGGAACTGTCCCCGTCCAGAACGCGATGCGGGCCAAAGGGTTCCACGGGGAGAGAGGGTCACCCCGCGGCCGGTTCCTTACCCGCCAGGTACTGTTCCAGCCAGTGGATGTGATAGTCGCCGTTGATGATGTCGTCCTGGCGCACCAGGTCGCGGAACAGCGGCAGCGTCGTCTCGATGCCCTCGACCACCATCTCGTCCAGTGCCCGGCGCAGCCGCATCAGGCATTCGGCGCGGGTCTTGCCGTGGACGATGAGCTTGCCGACGAGGGAGTCGTAATAGGGCGGGATGGTGTAGCCCTGATAGACCGCGGAATCGATGCGCACGCCCAGTCCGCCGGGCGGGTGGTATTGCGTGATGCGGCCCGGCGAGGGACGGAAGCTCTGCGGGTTCTCGGCGTTGATGCGGCACTCGATGGCGTGGCCGATGATCTGAATCTCGCTTTGCTTGGCCGGCAGATCGCCGCCGGCAGCGATGCGGATCTGCTCCAGCACGAGGTCGATGTCGGTGATGCTCTCGGTAACGGGATGCTCGACCTGGATGCGGGTGTTCATCTCGATGAAGTAGAACTCGCCGTCCTCGAACAGGAATTCGATGGTGCCGACCCCGAGATATTTCATCTCGCGCATCGCCTTGGCGCAGGTTTCGCCGATCTTGGCACGTGCCGCGGCGGCAAGGACCGGCGAGGGACCTTCCTCCCAGACCTTCTGATGGCGGCGCTGCAGCGAGCAATCGCGCTCGCCGAGATGGATCGCCCCGCCGCGGCCGTCACCGAGGATCTGGATCTCGATGTGACGCGGCTTCTGGAGGTATTTTTCGAGATAGACGGACGCGTCACCGAAGGCGGACTTGGCCTCGTTGGCTGCCGTCGACAGCGCCACCTGCAGGTCGGCCTCGCTCTGCGCGACCTTCATGCCGCGGCCGCCGCCGCCGGCAGCCGCCTTGACCAGCACGGGGAAGCCGATCTTCCTGGCGATCGCCATCGCGTCGTCCTCGGGGCCGACCGCGCCGTCCGAGCCGGGCACCACGGGAATGCCGAGCTTCCTGGCCGTCTTCTTGGCCTCGATCTTGTCGCCCATCAGGCGGATGTGCTCGGCCTTGGGGCCGATGAAATGCAGATTGTGCTCGGAAAGGATTTCGGCGAAGCGCGCGTTCTCGGAGAGGAAGCCGTAGCCGGGATGTACGGCGTCCGCGCCGGTGATCTCGCAGGCCGCGAGCAGCGCGGGCACGTTGAGATAGCTGTCCTTGGACGGCGGTGGCCCGATGCAGACGCTTTCGTCCGACAGGCGCACATGCATGGCGTCGGCATCGGCAGTGGAGTGCACGGCCACGGTCGCGATGCCGAGCTCCTTGCAGGCGCGCAGGATGCGAAGGGCGATCTCGCCGCGATTGGCTATGAGAATCTTGTCGAACATGGTGTCCTTAAGGGACTGGCGCGCGGGAGGCGGCTAGGGCGGCTGACCGCCCACGACCATTACTCAATGATGACGAGCGGCTCGCCGTACTCGACCGGCTGGCCGTCTTCGACCAGGATCTGCGTCACCGTGCCGGCGCGCGGCGAGGGGATCTGGTTCATGGTCTTCATGGCTTCGATGATCAGCAGCGTCTGGCCGACCGAGACCTTGCTGCCGACCTCGATGAACGGCTTGGCGCCGGGCTCCGGCGCCCAATAGGCGGTGCCGACCATCGGCGAGGTCACCGCGCCCGGATGCTTCGACAGGTCGGCCGCAGCCGCGACCGGCGCGGCAACTGCGGCCGCCGACAGGACAGCGGGAGCGGCCGCCATCGGCATCGGCATGGTCGCGGCGACGCTGATGTTGCGGGCGACGCGCAGGCGAAGGCCGGCCCGTTCGATCTCGATCTCGGTGAGGCTGGTCTCATCCAGCAGAAGTGCGAGCTCGCGGACGAGCGCGGAATCCTCGCTGGAAAACTTTACGGCTGCTTTGTCGTCTGGCTGGCGCGCCATGTTCTGATCCGAATGTTCTGTGTGAAGAGGGAGCGTCAGGCTTTGGGCTTGATGCCGAGCTTGGCGGCAAGGCCCTGGATCGCGAGGCGGTAGCCCTCGATGCCGAAACCGCAGAGCGAGGCGAAGGCCGCGCGTGCAGTGTAGGAATGGTGACGGAAGCTCTCGCGGGCGTGGATGTTGGTCACGTGCACTTCGACGGTCGGAATCTGCACCGCGAGCAGCGCGTCGTGCAGCGCGATCGAGGTGTGCGAATAGCCGCCGGCATTGATGATGATGCCCTTCATCTTGCGGGCGTGCGCCTCGTGGACGAAGTCGATCAACTCGCCTTCGCGGTTGGACTGCCGGCAGTCGGCCTTGAGGCCGTACGCCGCCGCCGCTTCGCGGCACAGCGTTTCGACGTCGGCCAGCGTCGCATGGCCATACTTCTCTGGCTCGCGCGTCCCCAACATGTTGAGGTTCGGCCCGTTGAGAACGAGGATCGTGTCGGTTGCTGGTTCGGCCATTCCAATCCCGCAAGAGGTGCTTCGGCGTGGCGGGGGTTATAGGTAACAAAGCGCCCTAGGGGAAGCCTTGAAGGACCTCCCAGGGGGCTTCAAACAGCTCATCCGGGGTGCAAAAACCTGTGCGGAAGCTACGGAAATTGCTTGTTAACCAGTTCTAATCGTGGCTGCCGGGCGGGACAGGCAGGGGAGGCCGCCCAATCGGGCAAAAGCCCCTGCCGATCTCTCGGCAAGGGCTCATTGGGCCGTCAGCCAGTCGGCTTAGCCTTCGATGATGTACACGATCTCGCGCGTCTGCGGACGGACGATGATGTACTGTCCGCGGACGTAGATCACGTCATAGCCGCGCCACTGCGGATAGATTTCCACGATCCGGGGCGGCAGCGGATGGAAGCGAACGGACGCCGGGATTGCGGCGCCGACCGAGATGTTGAAGTTGACGTTGGTGGTCTCTTCGATCTTGGTCGACTTGATCGCGGTTGAGATCTCGGTCCGCTTCTCGGCAGGCGGTGCAGCAGCGGTCGCAGGCGCGGTGCCGGTCGTGGTCTGAGACTTGGAGTCGACGGCCTTGCTGTCCGCGCCCTTGGTCTGGGCGTTCATGTTGCCGCTCTTGGTGTCGGTCTCTGTGCTCTTTGACTTGTCCATCTGGGACTTGTCCATCGTGCTCTTCGACTTGTCCTGTGTGGCCTTGTCCTGTGCGCCCTGGGCGTGCTCGCCCTTCACCGCGCCGGCCTTCTCGTCAGCCGCGTTCTTGTTCATCGTGCCGGACTTTTCCATCCCGCCTGACTTTTCCATAGCGCCGGATTTCTCCGTCGCGCCGGACGACTTCTCCTCGGCTGCTCCGCCGGGCTTCATGGAGCCGCCAGCCTGACCCACGGTGCCCTTCTCCGGAGCTGCGGATTCCTTGCCCATCGCGCCGCCGCGCTCGGCGGCACCGCCGGACGGCTGCGAATGTTGCGTCGGCTGCGCACCGGCGCCACCACCGCTGTCGCGGTTCATGGTGCCCTGTGCGTTCGCCAGACCGGTGCCCGCCACGAGCGCGAGTGCGGCAACCGAAATCATAAAGCGGTTAGACATCGAATTTCTCCTCACGTGTTTCTTTGCGTCATTGCCCGCGCCACCAACGAAAGGAGATTTGAGTTGTTCCGGAACATCGGCGGTTCCGGGGTATTTGTTTCTTAAACGCGAGATGAATGCGCGCGCCGGATTCGCGCCCGAATTCGCGTAGCGTTGCAGTCAACGAAAAAGGCCGGCTTTTCAGCCGGCCTCCTTGCATGCGTGAATTCTGAAACGCGAGATCAGCAGGTCGCCTTGCCGCAACGGGCAACGCCGATCTTTTCCTTCAGGCTTTCGAGGCCGACGGCGCCGATCACGATCTGCTTGCCGATGACGTAGCTCGGCGTGCCGTTCATGCCCATCGCTTCGGCGAGCTTGAAATTCTCCTCGATGGTGGCGCGCACCTCGGGGCTGCCGATGTCCTTCTCGATCTTCGCTGTATCGAGGCCGGCTTCCTTGGCCGCCTGAAGCGCGCGCGCCTTGTCGGCGGCGCCGCGGCCACCGAGCAGCTTCTGGTGGAAGTCGAGATACTTCTTGCCGGTGGGATCCTGCATGCGCACGGCGACCGCGACCTGCGCCGCTTCGACCGAGCCCTGGCTCAGCACCGGAAACTCCTTCAGCACGACCTTCAGCTTCGGATCGGCCTTCATGAGGTCGAGCATGTCGCCCATCGCGCGCTTGCAGTAGCCGCAATTGTAATCGAAGAACTCGACGAAGGTGACGTCGCCGTCCTTGTTGCCGAGCACGACCTGGCGCGGCGAGTTGAAGATCGTATCGGAGTTCTGCGCGATGCTGGCTTCGTGCTTCTGCGTTTCGGCCGCGGCCTGGCGCTTGGTGAGCTCGGTCATCGCTTCCTCGAGCACCTCGGGATGGGTGACGAGATAGTTCTTGATGATCGCCTCGATGTCGGTGCGCTGGGCATCGGAGAAGCTGTCGGCCGACGCGGGCGCGGCCGCGCCGAACATGGCGAGCGCGAACAGCGCGGGAGCAAGCAGGCGCAGCGAAGGCATAGGCAAATCCTCTTATCGAAAGCTGGTTTCGGAAAACGTCCCGGCGGACTTAAGCTCGGTGTCGTGACGTCGTGGTGTCAGGCGTCGTCTTGGTCGCGTTAGTTGCGCGGCGGCTTGGCCGCCACGATGTCGTCGGCCTTGACCCATCCGGGCGTGCCGACGGCGAAACGGGTTTTCGCGCGCGTGGCGAGCTCGCGGGCGGTCTTGTTGTCGCCGCGCAGATAAGCGGCCTGCGCCGACGCCAGATCCGCCTCGGCATAGTCGCCCTTCCGGCCATAGGCCATCGCGAGCTGCATATAGCCGAGCGCAGCCTCTGGTTCCCGTGCCACGGCGGCCCGGAGAATCCGAACGGCATCATCCGTGTAGGCCTTATTATCCGATCCAACCAGAGCCTGCCCAAGTAACATCTCGATGAGGGGGGCATTGTTGGACAGCTGCACCGCCTTGCGCAGGGCAGGGATCGCCTCAGCCGGCCTGCCGCCTTCCAGCAGGGCCTGGCCGCGCACCTCGTAGAAATACGGGTTGTTCGGCTGGACCTGGATCAGCGCGTCGATCTGGGCCAGGGCGCTGCGCAAATCGCCGTGCAGATAGGTGCTGATGGCGCGGGCATAGCGCGCCGGCATGCTGTCGTTGGTCTGGGGGTAGCGGCGGTAGACCGTCTCCGGCCGCTCCATGAACGCGGAAATCTTGGCGCGCGCCATGTCGTGGCGGAGCTGGAGCGCGGGATCGTCCTTCTTGTCCCAATAGGGGCTGGAACTGGCAAATTCCTGAAGCGATGCGACGCGCTCGGCGGGCATCGGATGCGACTGGAGATAGGGATCGGCGCCGCGGGACGCGAACAGGCTCTCGCTGGTGAAGCGCTTGAAGGTCTCGTACATGCCCTTCGGCGACTGCTGGGTCGCGGTCAGGAACTTCACGCCGGCGCGGTCGGCGTTCTCCTCCTGCTGGCGCTGATAGGACAGCAGCGTGCGGCGGATCATCTCCTGCGGTCCGGCGATGGCGGCAGCACCGGCATTGGCGAGCCCGTTGTTGCCGGCGCTGTTGCTGCCGCGGGTGCTGCCCACGGCAATCGCGCCGGCCCCGAGCAGCATGGCGATGATCATCTGGGTCTGGGCGTTGGCGAGCTGTTCGCGCAGCTTGGACAGATGGCCGCCGGCCAGATGTCCGGTCTCGTGCGCGAGCACGCCGATGATCTGGTTCGGCGTCTCCGACTGCATGATCGCGCCGTAATTGACGAAGATGCGGCGGCCGTCCGCGACGAACGCGTTGAACGAGCCGTCGTTGATGATCACCATCTGGATGTTCTGCTTTTCCAGACCGGCGGCGCGCAGGATCGGGCGCGTGTATTCGCGCAGCAGCTGCTCGGTCTCGGTGTCGCGCAGGATCGGCGGTCCCTTGGCCTGCGCATGCGCGGCCGGCATCGGCAACAGCGCGATCGCCGCGGCAGTGACGAGGGCGGTGAGGGCGGAGGCCTTCTTGCGCAATGCGATCTGGAGCAACATCAGGCGGTCTGGGTCAAACGGTCTTGATCAAGCAGTTTCGTGATTGGTTTTGGCGATTGGCGGCGGACCGGATACGAGATATGCCCTTATGAGCCGTACAATGCGGCCAGTCTGGGGCGCAAGCGCCCCGTTTACGGGACCGAACCGACCGGTTCGCCAGCGAAATAGCAGAATTCGATGCACGATGCGACATTGAGGAACCGGGTAGGGCAGTGGCTCGAGCCCTCCCGCCGCAGCGATGTTCCCCCGTTCATGGTGATGGACGTGATGGCCGCCGCGGCCCGAATCGAGGCGGCAGGCGGCCATGTCATCCACATGGAGGTCGGCCAGCCCGCAACCGGCGCCCCAAAGACCGCGATCGCGGCCGCCCATGCGGCGCTCGAGGCGGGGCGGATCGATTACACCTCCGCGCTCGGCATCCCCTCATTGCGCGAACGCATCGCGCGCCACTATCGGGATGCCTATGGCTGCGATGTCAACCCCGAGCGGGTCGTGGTGACGACAGGCTCCTCCGGCGGGTTCATCCTGGCTTTCCTGTCGATGTTCGCGCCCGGCGACCGCGTCGCCGTGACGGTGCCGGGTTATCCGCCCTACCGTCACATCCTCACCGCGCTCGGTTGCGAGCCGGTGCTGATCGAGACCAGCAATGACACACGCCACGCGCTGACCGGCGAGGCGCTGCTGGCGGCGCATCGCAAGGCGCCGCTGAAGGGCGTGCTGGTCGGCAGCCCGGCCAATCCGACCGGGACGATGATGCCCCGCGAGGCGCTCGCGGGCCTGATCGCTGCGGCGGAAGACGCCGGCATCCGCTTCATCTCCGACGAGATCTATCACGGGCTCGACTACGCGTTTCCGGCGGCGACGGCGGCGGCGTTGTCGGAGCACGCACTCGTGATCAACTCGTTCTCGAAATATTTTTGCATGACGGGCTGGCGCGTCGGCTGGATGGTCGTGCCCGAGATACTGGTGCGGCCGATCGAGCGGCTGCAGCAGAACCTCTCGATCTCGGTGCCTTCACTGTCGCAAATCGCGGCCGAGGCGGCCTTCGACGGCGCGGCCGAGATGGAGGAGATCAAGCACGGCTATCAGGAAAACCGGCGCATCCTGATCGAAGGATTGCCCAAGGCGGGCCTCAACAAGTTCCTGCCTGCCGATGGCGCCTTCTATCTCTATGCCGATGTCTCGGACTTCACCTCGGACAGTTTCGAGTTCGCCAAGCAGATGCTGGAGCAGGCGCACGTTGCGGCCACGCCGGGTCTCGATTTCGATCCCATCCATGGTCGTTCGTTCATACGGCTCTCCTATGCGCGTTCGGCAGCGGAGATGCGGGAGGCAGTTGACCGGATCGCTCACTGGCTTAAATAGCCGCGAGTTTTCGACAGCCTTCTGGAGTGCCCCTTGTCTGACCGTTCCATCCCGACCGCCGCCACGCATTCTCCTCTCGCCGCATTGATGTGGCCGACCCGTCCGGGCGAAACCGTCGGCGCACTTCGCGCCGTCGTGCTGATTGCGCTCGGCACCGCCTTGATGGCGCTATCAGCCAAGGTGAATCTGCCGCTGCCTTATGTGCCCATGACCCTGCAGACGCTGGTCGTGCTGATGATCGGCGCCGCTTATGGCTGGCGGCTTGGCAGCGCAACCATGATCGCCTACCTCGCCGAAGGCGCGATGGGGCTGCCCGTGTTCGCCGGTCCGGTCGGTGGAATTGCACCGCTTGTCGGCCCGACTGCCGGCTATCTGTATGGCTTCGTGCTGGCTGCCTTCATCACCGGCTGGCTCGCCGAGCGCGGCTGGGATCGCAACGTCGTGCTGCTGTTTGGAGCAATGGCGCTTGCCCATGTCGTCATTTTCATCGCCGGCTTCAGCTGGCTGGCCTACGTCATCGGCCTTGGCGCAACCAAGGCCTGGGCGGTCGGCGTCGCGCCGTTCATTGCGGCATCGGTGGTCAAGAACGCACTGGGCGCCGCGCTGATGCCGGCGGCCCGCCGGATCGTCGATCGACGCGGGTAAAGCGCACCATTCCGAGCAGTTCCGATTGACGAGCCGGCCAAGTTGATCTTGGCTGGCTCTGAGTTTGAGGGGGAGTGAAACGATGACGACGACAACGATGGCGGGGGCGCCGGTCGCGCCGGCCGCCGCCAAGCCGTGGTACAAGGTTCTCTACGTCCAGGTGCTGATCGCCATCGTGCTCGGCGCCTTGGTCGGCTGGCTCTGGCCGACGGTCGCCACCAACGAATGGATCAAGGCGCTCGGCGACGGCTTCATCAAGCTGATCAAGATGGTGATCGCGCCGATCATCTTCTGCACCGTGGTCTCCGGCATCGCGCATATTCAGGACGCCAAGAAGGTCGGCCGCATCGGCGTCAAGGCGCTGGTCTATTTCGAGGTCGTCTCGACCTTCGCGCTGGTGATCGGACTCATCATCGGCAACCTGGTGAAGCCGGGTGCGGGCTTCGGCAGCGCCGCCGCCAACGCGCAGGCCGTCGCCAACTACGCCAAGCAGGCCGAGGGCCAGAGGTCGGTCGACTTCATCCTGCACATCATCCCCGACACCGTGGTCGGCGCCTTCGCGCAAGGCGAGATCCTGCAGGTGTTGCTGTTCTCGGTGCTGTTCGGCTTCGCCCTCATGGGGCTCGGCGAGCGCGGCCACACCATCCGCAGCTTCATCGATGACGCCGCCCATGCGGTGTTCGGCGTCATCTCCATCGTGATGCGCGCGGCGCCGGTCGGCGCCTTCGGCGCGATGGCCTACACCATCGGCAAGTTCGGCACCGGGGCGATCCTCAACCTGGTCGGCCTGATCGCGACGTTCTACGTCACCGCCGCGCTGTTCGTGTTCGTCGTGCTCGGGATCATCGCGCGCTTCGCCGGCTTCTCCATCTTCAAGTTCCTCGCCTACATCAAGGACGAGCTGCTGATCGTGCTCGGCACCTCGTCCTCGGAAAGCGCGCTGCCGTCCTTGATGGAGAAACTCGAGCGCCTCGGCTGCTCGAAGTCGGTGGTTGGTCTCGTGGTGCCCACGGGCTATTCGTTCAATCTCGACGGCACCAACATCTACATGACGCTGGCGACGCTGTTCATCGCGCAGGCGCTCGGCTTCGATCTCTCCTTCGGCCAGCAGCTCACCATCCTGGTGGTGGCGATGCTGACCTCGAAGGGTGCCTCCGGCATCACCGGCGCGGGCTTCATCACGCTGGCCGCGACGCTCGCCGTGGTCGATCCGCGCCTCGTGCCGGGCATGGCGATCGTGCTCGGCATCGACAAGTTCATGAGCGAATGCCGCGCACTGACCAACCTCTGTGGCAACGGCGTGGCCTGCGTGATCGTCGCCTGGTGGGAAGGCGAGCTCGACCGCGACAAGCTCAACGCCAACCTCGCGAGGCAGATCGATCCGACAGACATGGAAACGGCCCTCACGACGGACTGATCTGCAAGTTGCGTCCGGCGGCGCGGAGCGTCGTCAGAAATAAAAGGGCTGGTCGAGATCCTCGATCAGCCCTTTTTCTTTCGGCTCCCAGCCGAGCAGGGCACGCGTTTTCGCACTCGAGGTCGGAACGTCGACGGCCGCAAATCGCGCGAACCAGCCGAAATGCGCCTCGGCGTCGTCGGCGGATTTTGAGACCACGGGCAGGCCGAGCCTTTTGCCGATCACTTCCGCAATCGTTTTGAACGGCACACCTTCTTCGGCGATCGCGTGATAGCGCCGAGCGGATGCGCCTTGCTCCAGCGCGAGTCGGTAGACGCGCGCGGCGTCGAGGCGGTGCGCGGCTGGCCAGCGGTTGCTCCCGTCACCGATATAAGCCGCGGCGCCTTTCTCTCGCGCGATCGCGATCAGGCGCGGCACGAAGCCGTGGTCGCCTTCGCCATGGGTCGTGGGCGGCAGCCGCACGATGCCGGCGCGGACGCCGCGCTCTGCGAGGTCCTCGGCGGTGGCTTCCGAGACGCGCGGAAAGTGGCGGGCCGCCGCATCGTCTTCGGTCGCGAGCCGTCCGGGCGCCAGCAGCGCTACGCCGGAGGTGACGATGAGAGGGCGGTCGGAGCCTTTGAGCTCCTCGCCGATTGCCAGGATCGCACCGCGGTCCAGCTCGCAATTGTCGGCGAATTTCGAGAAGTCGTGGTTGAAGCCGAGATGCAGCACACCGTCAGAAGCGGCGGCGCCGCCGCGTAAGGAGGCATGATCCTCCAGCGACCCACGATGGACCTCGGCGCCCATCGCGGTGAGCGCTGCGGCGCTGGCATCGGAGCGGGCGAGGCCGAGCACGCCATGGCCGGCGGCCATCAGGTCTCGAACGACGGCGGAGCCGACGAAGCCGGTGGCACCGGTAACGAAAACACGCATGTGAAATCTCCTGGGTTGGTGGAGAGAACCATCTGCGCTAGAGTTATCCGGGTAAAGTAGTGACCTTATCGGGGTATAATAGCTAACAGGATGAGCGAGAGCGCTGCCGCCGACAACTTGCTTGGGGCCTATCTGAAGGACCGTCGCACCCGGCTCGATGCAGCCGCGTTCGGCTTCTCCGGCAGCCGCAGGCGCACGCCGGGTCTGCGCCGGGAGGAAGTGGCCCAGCGCGCCAACATCAGCTCGACCTGGTACACCTGGCTGGAGCAGGGCCGCGGCGGGGCGCCGTCGGCCGACGTGCTCGACCGGATCGCGCGCGCGTTGATGCTGACCGATGTCGAGCGCGAGCACCTGTTCCTGATCGGCCTCGGCCGCCCGCCCGAGGTGCGCTACCAGGCCAGCGAAGGCGTCTCGCCGCGGCTGCAACGCGTGCTCGATGCGCTCTCATTCAGCCCGGCGCTGGTGCGCACCGCGACCTGGGACGTCGTCGCCTGGAATCGCGCCGCAAGCGTCGTGCTGACCGACTACGGCGCGATCCCGCCGGGACAGCGCAACATCCTGCGCTTCATCTTCTGTGATCCGCGCGTGCGTGCCGCGCAGTATGACTGGGACAGTGTGGCGCGCTTCGTGGTGGCCGCATTCAGGGCAGACGCGGCGCGGGCAGGTGCCGTCTCGCATGTCGCCGATTTCGTCGACGAGCTCTGTCGGACAAGTCCGGAATTCGCGGCGCTCTGGCGCGACAATGACGTGCGCCATCATGGCGACGGCACCAAGCGGCTGCGGCATCCCGTTCACGGCACGATGTCGTTCGAATATTCGAGCTTCAATGTCGAGGGCCGCTCCGATCTCAGCATGATCGTCTACAATCCGGCGACGCCCGAAGATGCCGACCGGATCAGGAAGCTGCTGGCCGAGCGCGCCGACTGCTAGAACCGCTCGGGCCGGTATGGCGTCGGATCGATCGCCGGCGTCTCGCCGCTCATCATCCCGGCGAGCAGGCGACCGGTCGCGGGTCCAAGCGTAAAGCCCTGGTGGCCGTGGCCGAAATTCATCCAGAGGCCCTGATGACGCGGCGCTTGCCCGAGCACCGGCAGCATGTCGGGTGTGCAGGGGCGGGTGCCGAACCACGGGTCGGGCTCGACCCGCTTGCCGAGGTCGATCAGCTCTCGCGCCGAAGCTTCGGCACTGGCGAGCTGCACCGGCGTGGCGAGCGCGTCCATGCCGGTCAATTCCGCGCCCGTGGTGATGCGGATGCCCTTGGCCATCGGACCCATGGCGTAGCCGCCGGCCTTGTCGACCAGCGGCAGATCGAGCGATGCGCCGCCGCTGTAATGCATGTGGTAGCCGCGCTTGCGCACCAGCGGAATGCGATAGCCGAATTTGTGCAGGAGATTGGGCGACCAGGGCCCGAGCGTCACGACGGCGGCCGCAGCGTCGATGGCTCCCTGGTCCGTGTCGACCGACCAGCCGGTCGCGGTCTGCCGCAGGGTCTGGGCATCGCCGAGCACGATGGTGCCGCCGAGGCGCTCGAACAGCTCGGCATAGGCCGTGACCAGTGCGCCGGGATCGGACACGGTCCAGGTGTCGAGCCAATGGATCGCACCGGGCAGGTCGTCGCGCAGGATCGGTTCGGCCTTGGCGAGCTCGGCCCCCGAGAGCGCGCGAAACCTGACGCCGAATTCGCGCTGGTCTTGTTCCGCCGCCTTGACGGCGAGATCGAAGGACGCTGCGTCGCGATGCAGGTGCCGGTAGCCCGCGCGGCGGATCAGATTGTCGGCATGGGCTTCGCGAATGAGGATGTCGTGCTCCGCCGTCGCGTAGGCGATCAGCCGCGCCCAGGCGTCGATCGCCTCGCGATGCCGCTTCGGCGCCGAATGCCACCAGTAGCGCAGCAGGGGCTCGATATGGAGATGGAGCGACGACAGGCTGTAGCGTACGTCGTTGGTGCGGCCGGTCGCGATCTTCAGAAGCGAGGCGAGGTCGCGCGGCATCGGATAGGGACGCACGGCTTCGGCCTGGATCATCCCGGCATTGCCGTAGCTGGTCTCGCGGCCCGGCTCCCTGCGGTCGACGAGCGTGACCGACCAGCCGCGCTGCCGGAGGTGCAGCGCCGCGCTCACACCGATCATGCCGCCGCCGAGAACAATTACGCTTTGCATCGTACTGACCTTGCCAAATCAAAACCGCCCGGTTTGGCCGGGCGGTTTCAACTGATTGTTCGCTCTACTCGCCGCCGCCGAACCGGCGAGACCACCAGCCGGCGCGACGCGGTGCGGCCGGAGTTTCGCTTGCCGCTTCCGGTGCGGGTTCAGCGGCCGGTGCGGGCGGAGCAACCGGCTCTGGCGCTGCCACAACCGGTGTTGCCGGCTCGCTCGCGCTGCTCGACAGGAAGCTCACCTTTTCCCGGACCGTGGAGCGGCGACGCGCAGCCTTGTCGTCGGCCGGCTCTTCGTCCGCGGCGGCTGGAGCAGGAGCCGGCTCAGGCTGGGCCGGCGCCTCAATCTGCACCTCGGCGCGCGGCTCGGGCTGGCTGACCTGAGGCTCGGCGGTGGTGTGTTCGGCCTGCGCGATCGAGGGCGCAGCCTCGCCGCCGAAGCTGTCGAAATCGGCGACGGCGTCGGTCGCTTCCGACGGCGCACTGGCTGCGAGCTCGTCGCCGATGGAGCCGGCGAGACCTTCCTCGTTGCCACCGCGACGGCGGCGTCCACCGCGACGACCACGCCGGCGACGGCGATCGCCGTTGCCCTGCTGCTCGCTGCGGGCCGCCTGGTCCTCACCTTCCTCGCCGTCCTGCTCGGACTCGGAATCCTCTTCACCTTCGCTGGCCGCCACGGCCGCTTCGGACGACGCCGGAGCGCCATCCTCGCGCAACTCGCCGTCGCGCGGGCCACCGCGGCCGCGCCGACGCCGGCGGCGCTTGCGGCGCTGGCCGTCCTGGTCGGAAGCCGCTTCGCCGCCAGCCTGCTCCTCGGCGAGGCCTTCGGTTTCTTCGGTCTCGACCTCGGATTCCAGCTCCGGATCGAATTCCTCGTCGTCATAGGCTTCTTCGGCTAGGGGCGGCGGGCTTGCGGCGGCCTGCGCCGCCAGCAGCGCCTTCGCGGCTTCCAGCGTATGCACCTGCTCGCCGCGGTCGATGAGATAGGCCTGCGGTCCGCTGACGCTGGGGTCGGCGATGACGGCCAGCGTGACCTTGAAGCCGTTTTCGAGGTCGCGCAGATGGCCGCGCTTGTGGTTCAGCACATAGAGCGCGACATCGGTGCGGGTGCGGACCACGAGATTGTGGGTCGCGCCCTTCATCAGGATCTCTTCGAGGCCGCGCAAAAGCTGGAGCGCAACCGAGGAGACCGAGCGGACATGGCCGGTGCCGCCGCAATGCGGGCAGGGATCGGTCGAGGATTCCAGCACGCTGGCGCGGATGCGCTGGCGCGACATCTCGAGCAGGCCGAAATGCGAGATGCGGCCGACCTGGATCCGGGCGCGGTCCTGCCGCAGGCAATCGGACAGCTTGCGCTCGACCGCACGGTTGTTGCGCTTCTCGTCCATGTCGATGAAGTCGATGACGATCAGGCCGGCGAGGTCGCGCAGACGGAGCTGGCGGGCGACCTCTTCGGCCGCTTCCAGATTGGTCTTGAGCGCAGTGTCCTCGATATGGTGCTCGCGGGTCGACCGTCCGGAGTTGACGTCGATCGAGACTAGCGCCTCGGTCTGGTTGATCACGATGTAGCCGCCGGAGCGCAGCTGCACGGTCGGAGAGAACATCGCGTCCAGCTGGCTCTCGACGCCCATGCGTGAGAACAGCGGCTGGCCGTCCCGATACTGCCTCACCGCGCTGACATTGGCGGGCATCAGCATCTTCATGAAGTCGCGCGCTTCGCGGTAGCCGGACTCACCGGCGACCGAGATCTCGTCGATCTCCTTGTTGTAGAGGTCGCGCAGCGAGCGCTTGATCAGCGAGCCTTCCTCGTAGACCAGGGTCGGGGCCTGCGACTTCAGCGTCAGGTCGCGCACCGTCTCCCACATCCGGATCAGGTATTCGAAGTCGCGCTTGATCTCGGGCTTGGTGCGGGCGGCGCCGGCGGTGCGCAGGATGATGCCCATGCCCTCGGGCACGTCGAGATCCTGCACAACTTCCTTCAGGCGGGAACGATCCTGGGCGCTCGTGATCTTGCGGCTGATGCCGCCGCCGCGTGCGGTGTTCGGCATCAACACGGCGTAGCGGCCGGCGAGCGAGAGGTAGGTGGTCAGCGCCGCGCCCTTGTTGCCGCGCTCTTCCTTGACGACCTGCACCAGCATCACCTGGCGGCGCTTGATGACTTCCTGGATCTTGTACTGGCGGCGCGGGCGGAAGGTGCGCTCCGGCACTTCCTCCATCACGTCGTCGCCGCCGACGGATTCGACGTGTTCCTCTTCGGCTTCCTCGCCGTCCTCGTCCTCGTCGTCTTCCTCATCGGACTCCTGATGACGGGCATCAGTGCTTTCGCCGGCAGCGTAAGCGGCGTCGGCCGGTTCGGTGGAAGCGGTCACGGCTTCGGCGAGAGCCTCGGCATGGGCCTCGGAGGCGACAGCCTCCTGCGGTTCGGCAGCGGCCTCGGTCGCGACCACGGGCTCGGCGCCGACGGCCGCGACAGGCGAGGGCGTCTCGCCGGCATGATCATGGTCATGGTGATCTTGCTGGCCGTCATGACCATGGTCATGATCGTGATGGTGGTCGTCGTGCGCATGATCGTGATGATCATGGCCTTCGTGGTCATGATCGTGGTGATCATGCTCGCCATGTTCGTGGTCTTGATGATCGTGGTCTTGATGCTCTTGGCCGTCGTGCTCGCCGCGATGCTCGGCATCGGCGTGCAGATGCTCGCCCTCGTGCGGCGCGCCCTCGGTGTGCGGAGCTTCGCCCTCGACCGGCTGGGCTGCGGGATCGGCGCCGGCCTCGAGACCCTCGACGATGTCGCTGCGGACGCGCTCGCCTTGACCGCGGCGGCGGGCGTTGCGGTGGCGCGAGCGGCGGCGGCCGTGGGAGCGGTTCTCGCTCTCTTCCTCGGCCTCGCGATGGGCCTGTTCCTCGGCCTCGATCAGTGCCTGCCGGTCGGCGACGGGGATCTGGTAGTAGTCGGGATGGATTTCGCTGAAGGCGAGGAAGCCGTGGCGGTTGCCGCCATATTCAACAAAGGCAGCCTGGAGCGAAGGCTCCACCCGGGTGACCTTGGCGAGGTAGATATTCCCGCGCAGTTGCTTGCGTTGGGCGGTCTCGAAATCAAACTCTTCGACGCGATTGCCGCGGACCACGACGACCCGGGTCTCCTCCGGGTGGGTGGCATCGATCAACATCTTGTTGGGCATGTCTTAACTCTTGGCGGCGGCGGGCGCGATTCACCGTGGGCGCGATCTGCGCTGCCGGGTGACGCGACGGTCCACCTGATTCGGGGGTGAGGGGAAGGCCGAAACGCCGTCTCTCGCGCCTTGCCGAAACGGAAGCTGGAGGGCCGAAGCGGCGCGCGGGATTGTCACTCCGCAGCGTCGCGAACGGTCCTTCAGAATTCGTCGGCACAGTCTGGCGCATCAAGCGTCGGCCCGTATGAAACATTGGGCGGCGGGGCCGCCCCTCAATCAGTTGCTGCTGGCCAGGCATGGCGCGAGCGCGCTCGCCTTGGGGATTACGAACCGCTCCCTTGGGATTAAGGGACCGGGTAACGAGTCACGTCGCTGTCAAAACCGTCCCGGAAACGCGGTGGTAACCAGGGACCGTCCGCCACCGGGGCTTGACCCGCTCCGCCTCGCTGCCGCGCACCGCGCTGGTCTTTGAGGGGAACGGAAAAACGCTGGAATTCCCAAACCTTGAGAGTTCCGGCGCTGCACCGGGAGGCTGAACGCGACACAACCGGAAATATCGGCCGTCAGCACTCCGTACATACGTGGAATGGACCAACCGTGCAAGGAGCGTCGCACGGCGGTCACAGTTGGCGAGTTTCGTATATCCGTCATTAAGCATCGATTAACCCTGCGGTTCTATTGCGTTAAAGGAGCTGCTCGGAGGCGCAAAATCGGTGGCGAGCCGCACAAATCAAAGGGTTTTGCTGGGATGCGCGGTTCTGTGCGCCGCAGCATTGGCCTGCGCTGATTCCTGGCGCCTAAGCGCGGCGGAAAGCCAACCGCAACCCTCTGTTGCGGTTGCGAATTTTCCGACCGCCTCCGCCGCTCGGCTGGCCGGCGATGGCAAGCAGACCCGCTTCATCCTCGACATCGATCAGGCCGTCACCTTCCGCGCTGTGACGCTCGCCGACCCGTACCGGGTGGTGGTCGATGTGCCCCAGGTCAATTTTCAACTGCCTGCCGGCACCGGGGTCGAGGGACGGGGACTGGTCAAGGCCTTCCGCTACGGACTGGTCATGCCCGGCGGCTCGCGAATCGTGTTCGACCTGACAGGCCCGGCCAAGATCACCAAATCCTACGTGCTGGAGGCCGCCAATGGCCAGCCGGCCCGGCTCGTGCTCGAGCTGGAGGAGGTCGACCGTGCCGCCTTCGTGCAGTCGCTCGTCCCCGAGAAACGCCCCGAACTGCGGCCCGCCATCGCCGACGCGCCGCCGGCAACGGTTCCGGCCGCCGCCGCTCCGGACGCCGGGCAGCAGAAGGTCGATGGCCGCCCGATCGTCGTGATCGATCCCGGCCATGGCGGCATCGACAACGGCACGCAGTCGAGCGGCGAGAGCGAGAAGACCCTGGTGCTGGCCTTTGGCCTGGCGCTGCGCGATCGGCTGGACAAGACCGGCAAATTCCGCGTGGTGATGACACGGGACGACGACACCTTCATTCCGCTCAACGACCGGGTCAAAGTCGCCCGCGGGCTCAAGGCCGCCTTGTTCGTCTCGATCCACGCCGACGCGCTGCCGAAGGCCGAGGGTGATGCGCAGGGCGCGACCATCTACACGCTGTCCGACAAGGCCTCCGACGCCGAGGCGCAGCGACTGGCGGATGCGGAAAATCGGGCGGATGCGATTGCCGGTTTCAATCTCGCGGAAGAGCCGACCGACGTCGCGGACATCCTGATCGACCTCACCCAACGGGAAACTCGTACCTTTTCAAGTCGTTTTGCCCGCCTGTTGATGGGTGAAATGAAGTCGACCGTGCGGATGCACAAGCATCCGCTGAAGTCGGCCGGCTTCCGGGTCCTCAAGGCGCCTGACGTGCCGTCGGTGCTGGTCGAAATCGGCTATGTCTCCAACAAGGGAGACCTCGAGCATCTCGTTTCCGAGGGCTGGCGGTCCAAGGCGGTGGGCTCGATGGCTCAGGCGATCGACGGGTTCCTGACCAAGCGCATGGCCACGGCGGGATCGTCAAACTGACGACCGGGGGATCGTCGAACTAACGACCGGGGGATCGCCAAATTGACGAGCGGAGGTTCGTCGAATTCAGAGGGATTTTCCGTCCCGTTGCAAAAGCCCTAGTTTGGCCACAGCGGGCGCTTTATAAAAATGCCGCAGGGGGTTCCGGAATCGGCGAGAATCCCGTTCGGCAAGCGTCTTGGTCCGGCACTGATGTAATTGAGTAGGCCGGTGAATTCGCGACGTGGAGTTGGCGCCTGTTTTGGGTGCCTTGAGCTGATCCAGAGTTTGAACGGATAAACATATAATGCGCTTGCTGGTGCGGTTCATGGGCTTCCTGTTCGCCGCGGGAACGGTGGTGTTCCTTGTTGGTGTCGGGGCCGTGGCAGGCCTGATCTGGCATTTCTCCAAGGACTTGCCGGACTACTCTCAGCTTCAGGATTACGAGCCGCCGGTGATGACCCGCGTGCACGCGGTCGACGGCTCGCTGCTCGGCGAATACGCCAAGGAGCGGCGGCTGTACCTGCCGATCCAGGCGGTGCCGAAGCTCGTGATCAACGCCTTCCTCGCGGCCGAGGACAAGAATTTCTACGAGCATGGCGGCATCGACTACACCGGTATGGCGCGCGCCGGCGTGCTCTTCATCCAGAACTACGGCTCGAACCGGCGTCCGCAGGGCGCCTCCACGATCACCCAGCAGGTCGCCAAGAACTTCCTTCTGACCAACGAGGTCTCCTTCGCCCGCAAGATCAAGGAAGCCTTGCTGGCGATGCGCATCGAGAAGACCTACTCGAAGGACAAGATCCTCGAGCTGTATCTGAACGAGATCTATCTCGGCCTCGGCGCCTACGGCATCGCGGCCGCTTCGCTGGTGTATTTCGACAAGTCGGTGAACGAGCTGACGGTCGCTGAAGCGTCCTATCTGGCCGCGCTGCCGAAGATGCCCGCGACGCTGCATCCGGTGCGCAACCGCGATCGCGCCATCGAGCGCCGCAACTACGTGATCGACCGTCTGCTGGAGAACGGCTGGATCAAGCAGGCCGACGCCGACAAGGCGCGCAAGGAGCCGCTGGCCGTCACCAACCGTTCCAACGGTGCCCACACCTTCGCCGGCGAATATTTCGCCGAGGAAGTCCGCCGCGACATCTTCGAGCGCTACGGCGAGAAGAAGCTCTACGAAGGCGGTCTTTCCGTCCGCACCACGCTCGATCCGAAGATCCAGGTCATGGCGCGCAAGGCCATGGTCGCCGGCCTCGTGAATTACGACGAGCAGCAGGGCTATCGCGGCGCCATGAGCAAGCTCGATATTTCGGGCGATTGGGGCGTGAAGCTCGCCGAGATCAAGTCGCTGTCCGACATCTCGCCATGGCGCATGGCGGTGGTGCTGGAAACCAGCGACCAGTCCGCGCGTATCGGCTTCCAGCCGAACCGCGAGCTCGGCGGCGCCATCAGCAAGCAGCGCGAGACCGGCATCGTCACGGTCGACGGCGTGCGCTGGGCGAGGGCGGCCCAAGGCAATGCCAAGGGCAAGACCCCGACGTCGGTGGCGCAGGTGTTGCAGCCCGGCGACGTGATCTATGCCGATCCGCTCTACACCAAGGAGGGACAGCCGGTCGAAGGCCAGTACCGATTGCGCCAGATCCCCGAAGTGTCCGGCGCGATGGTGGCGATGGATCCGTGGACGGGCCGCGTGCTCGCGATGGTCGGCGGCTTCTCGTTCGACCAGAGCCAGTTCAACCGCGCCACGCAGGCCTACCGGCAGCCGGGTTCGTCGTTCAAGCCGATCGTCTATTCGGCCGCGCTCGACAACGGCTATACGCCGTCGACCGTGGTGCTCGACGCGCCCATTGAAATCGACCAGGGCCAGGGCGCCGGCGTATGGCGGCCCGAAAACTTCTCGTCCGGCAAATTCCAGGGACCGGTGACGCTGCGCAACGCGCTGCGGCAGTCGCTGAACACCGTGACCGTGCGCCTCGCGCAGGACATCGGCATGCCCCTGATCGGCGAATATGCGCGCCGCTTCGGTGTCTATGACGAATTGCCGAACTATCTGTCCTACGCGCTCGGCGCCGGCGAGACCACGGCGATGCGCATGGTCACGGCCTATTCGATGCTCGCCAATGGCGGTCGCCGGGTGAAGCCGACCTTGATCGACCGTATCCAGGACCGCTACGGCCGCACCATCTTCAAGCACGACCAGCGCGAATGCCGCGGCTGCGACGCGCCAGGCGGCTGGAAGAACCAGGCCGAGCCGCAGCTGATCGACCGCCGCGAGCAGGTGCTGGATTCCATGACCGCCTATCAGATCACCGAGCTGATGGAAGGCGTGGTCCAGGCCGGTACCGCAACCGTGGTCAAGGAGGTCGGCAAGCCGATCGCCGGCAAGACCGGCACCACCAACGAGGCCAAGGACGCCTGGTTCGTCGGCTTCTCGCCCGACGTCGCCGTCGCGATCTATATGGGCTACGACAAGCCGCGTGCGCTCGGTAGGGGCAACGCCGCGACCGGCGGTCATCTGGCCGCGCCCATCGCGCGCGACTTCCTCAAGCTCGCGCTCGCCGATAAGCCCGCGGTTCCGTTCAAGGTGCCGGCCGGCATCAAGCTCGTGCGCGTCGTCTCCAAGACCGGCATGCGCGCCGGACCCGGCGAGACCGGCGGAACCATCCTCGAAGCCTTCAAGCCGGGCACGGCGCCGCCAGACAATTATTCGGTGATCGGCGTTGCCGATGCCGACGGGCGCGGCGGCGTGCCGGCGTCGCAGCAACAGCAGCCGGATTCCGGCTTCTTCATGCGGCCGGGCACCGGCGGGCTGTACTAGCGGATAAGAGAGACGATCGCGGTTCCGGCGGTTGCGCTTTGCAGCCGCCGCCGCTACATCCCAGCTCCAATGCACGCGGGATTCCGCGAGATCAGAGAACGACATGCGCGCCGAAATCGAACGGTTGGTAGAAGAGATCAAGCAGTCAGTCGGGCTGCTGAGGAGGCATCTTTGACGTCGAGAAATCGACGGCGCGCCTCGCTGAGCTGAACAAGCTCGCAGAAGATCCCAATCTCTGGAACGATCCCCAGAAAGCCCAGAAGCTGATGCAGGAGCGGACCTCGCTTGAGGATTCGCTTTCGGGCATCGGCAAGGTCGAGCAGGAGCTCGAAGACGACATCGGCATGATCGAGCTCGGCGAGGCCGAGGGCGATGCAGGTGTTGTGGCCGAAGCCGAAGCCGCGCTGAAGAGCCTGAAGAAGGAAGTCGCCCGGCGCGAGCTCGAAGCGCTGCTGTCGGGCGAGGCCGATCGTTTCGATTCCTATCTCGAAGTCCATGCCGGCGCTGGTGGCACCGAGAGCCAGGACTGGGCGCAGATGCTCTTGCGCATGTACACGCGCTGGGCCGAGACGCACGGCTTCAAGGTCGAATTCCTCGAAGAGTCCGAGGGCGAAGAGGCCGGCATCAAGTCCGCGACGATCCAGGTCTCCGGCCACAATGCCTATGGCTGGCTGAAGACGGAGGCGGGCGTGCACCGCCTCGTCCGCATCTCGCCGTTCGATTCCAATGCGCGGCGGCACACTTCGTTCTCGAGCGTGCAGGTCTTCCCCGTCATCGACGACAGCATCAAGATCGACATCAAGGAATCCGACGTCCGCGTCGACACCATGCGCTCGGGCGGTGCCGGCGGCCAGCACGTCAACAAAACCGAATCCGCGGTGCGCCTGACGCACATTCCGACCGGCGTTGCCGTGGTCTGCCAGGCCGGCCGCTCCCAGCACAAGAACCGGGCGCAGGCCTGGGACATGCTGCGCGCGCGGCTTTACGAGATCGAGTTGAAGAAGCGCGAGGAGAAGGCCGCCGCCGACCAGGCCGCCAAGACCGATATCGGCTGGGGTCACCAGATCCGCTCCTATGTGCTGCAGCCCTACCAGATGGTGAAGGACCTGCGCACCGGTGTGCAGACCTCCGACACGTCAGGCGTGCTCAACGGCGAGCTCGACGACTTCATGGCCGCAACCCTGGCGCAGCGCGCCTTCGGCACCGCCGGCGCCGACATCGAGGACGTCGACTGATGTCCCGCGTCGCCTTCATCGGATTGGGGCGGATGGGCCACGGCATGGCCGGCCGCTATCTCGATGCCGGCTTCACGGTGACGCTGTGGAATCGCAGCAAGGCAAAGGCGGGCGACCTGATCGCGCGCGGTGCGCATTGGGCGACATCGCCTGAGGATGCCGCGATCGATGCCGATGCGGTCGTGACAATGGTCGCCGATGACGAAGCCTCGCGCGCGGTCTGGCTCGGGCCTCAGGGCGCGGCCAAGACGGCAAAGGCCGGCACCATCGCGATCGAGTGCTCCACCGTCTCCTATGACCACGCCCGCGAAATGGGCCGCGAACTGAACGCGCGGGGGCTGATCTACATCGACTGCCCGGTGACGGGATTGCCCGATGCGGCAGCTGCCGGAAAGCTGACGCTGCTCGCAGGCGCCGATGCGGCCGACCTCGAACGCGCCCGGCCTTATCTCGAACCGATCGGCTCGACCATCCGCCATTTCGGCGCGGTCGGCTCCGGCACCGTCTACAAGCTCATCAACAATCTCCTGGGTGCGATCCAGATCGCGGGCCTTGCCGAAGGCCTCGCCATCGCCGAGCAGGCCGGGCTCGACATGAACCTGGTGCTGGAATCGATCCAGGCTGGTGTCGCGGCCAGCCCGCAAGTGCAGCGTCATTCCAAGCGCATGGTCGCCCGCGATTTCAGCGGCGCGACGTTTACGGCGGCGCTGCGGCACAAGGATGCGGCCTACGCCGTGAAGCTCGCGGAAAGCCTGCTGGCGGACAAGCCGCTGGTCTCGCGCGCTGCGGTCGAGTCCTACGCGCAGGCCAAGGCCGCGATGCCCGATGACGACGAAGGCAAGATGATCGAGCTGGTCTCGCGGCCGAAGAAGCCGACCTAGCTGGACGCGTCAACATGGGGCAGCCTCGTTCGGAACGCGGTCTCGGCATTGCCCTCGTCATCTCCGCCGCAATTGCCTGGAGCACGGCGCCGTTCTTCACGCGCCTGTTGCCGTTCGATCCCTGGACCATCCTGTTCTGGCGCGGCCTGTTCGCGGGCAGCTTGATCACGGTCTTTCTCGTCCTGATGCAGGGCCGCGCCGCGCTGTGGCAATTGGTCGTGCCGGGGAAGGGCGGCCTGCTCGTCGCGTCCTTGTCCGCGGTCGGCATGGTCTCGTTCATTCCCGCGCTTCAGATGACCAAGGTCATGAACGTGGCGGTGCTGATCGCCACCCAGCCCTTCGTTGCGGCTGCGCTGGCGTGGCTGTGGCTCGGAGAGGCCGCGACGTGGCGTACGCTGACCGCGAGCCTGATCGCCTTTGCCGGCGTGGTGATCACGGTCGGCGGCGTTCAAGCCGGCGCCGATCTCGGCGGCGTCGCGCTGAGCTGCCTGATGGTGCTTGCCATCTCCGCCATGACGGTCGTGGTCCGGCGCCATCGCGAGACGTCGATGGTGGCGGCGGCCGCGCTTTCGAACTTGATGGGAAGCCTCGTCAGCCTTCCCTTCGCCCACGACATCGCCCATGTCGGCGGACATGGCCTTGCGATCCTCGCGATGTTCGGCTGCCTCCAGGTCGCGCTCGGCCTGACCTTCTACATGCTCGGCTCGCGCTTGCTGCCATCGGGACAGGCCTCGCTGATCGCGACGCTGGAAACACCGCTGATGCCGTTCTGGATCTGGGTCGGCTTCCGGGAGTTGCCCGCCGTGCACGCGCTCATTGGCGGCGCGCTGGTGATTGGAGCGGTGATCGCCGATATTACCGGCGATGCTCGCTCGCGGCGCCCCTCCTGAGCAACGTTATCGGGAATCGGGTGGCGGGCTTTCTCGCGTCGTCCTAGGCGGCAGGCTCGGCCGCCGAGGTGAAGCACATGTCCCCAAACGATAGCAGGATCGACGCGCGAGACTGGTCGCTGCTTGCGGTGCTCTCGGTTCTCTGGGGCGGATCGTTCTTCTTCAACGGCGCGGCGCTGCGGGAATTGCCGCCGCTGACGCTGGTGCTGCTGCGCGTCGCGCTTGGGGCGGCCATTCTGCTGCCGTTGCTGCGGATGCAGGGGATCGGGCTTCCCAAGGGTATGCCGGGCTGGAAGCCGTTCGTCGCGATCGGGCTGCTCAACAACGTCATCCCGTTCTCGCTGATCGTGATCGGCCAGACCTTCATCCCGAGCGGGCTGGCGTCGATCCTCAATGCTACCACGCCGCTGTTCACGGTGCTGGTGATGGCGATGGCGGGCGAGGAAGCCTTGCAGATGCGGCGCCTTGCCGGCGTGGCGCTCGGCGTCGCCGGCGTGGTCGTCCTGCGTGGCTGGGGCATCGAGATGCGGCCGGGGCAGGGGCTCGGCATCCTGCTCTGCCTCGGCGGCGCCCTCAGCTATGGCTTTGCGGCGCTGGCCGCGCGGCGGCTGCTGAAGGACACGCCTCCGCTGGGAACGGCGACGTTTCAGCTGATGGCATCGACGGTGATGATGGCGATCGTTGCCGGCGCAATGGAGCAACCGTGGCACCTTTCGATGCCGGGCCTGACGACCTGGCTCGCGGTGCTTGGCCTTGCCGCCCTGTCGACGGCGCTCGCCTACATCGTCTTCTTTCAGATCATCCGCCGCTCGGGCGCGACCAATGTGATGCTGGTGACGCTGCTCATTCCGGTCACCGCCATCCTGCTGGGATGGCTGGTGCTGGGTGAGCCGATCTCCGCGCGCGAGATCGCGGGCGCCGTCGTCATCGGCAGCGCGCTGCTCGTGATCGACGGGCGCGCGCTGACATTGCTGCGGCGCATCGCGTAAGTTCCGGGTCCGTCGTTTCACGGCGCGGAAAATCGCGGCGCTTGCCAGCGACGAACGGCCTTGCGACACTCTCCGCAAAACAAGACTACAAAACATAGGGGAGAGAACGATGCCGGGTCGTCGCGGAAGCCTTGCTGCCCTCGCCATTCTTGCTGCCGGCGTGCTCGTCACGGCACCGGCCTTGGCGCAGAAGAAATACGATCCCGGCGCCACCGATACCGAAGTCAAGATCGGCAACATCATGCCCTATAGCGGGCCGGCGTCGTCCTATGGCGTGATCGGCAAGACCGAGGCCGCCTATTTCAGGATGATCAACGACCAGGGCGGAATCAACGGCCGCAAGATCAACTTCATCAGCTATGACGACGCCTATTCGCCGCCGAAGGCGATCGAGCAGGCGCGCAAGCTGGTCGAAAGCGACGAGGTGCTGCTGATCTTCCAGCCGCTCGGCACGCCCTCGAACTCCGCGATCATGAAATACATGAACGCCAAGAAGGTGCCGCAGCTGTTCGTCGCCTCCGGCGGCACCAAGTTCGGGGACCCCAAGAATTTCCCGTGGACCATGGGTTTCCAGCCGAACTACCAGAGCGAGGGGCGGATCTACGCAAAATACATCCGCGATCATTTCCCCAACAGCAAGATCGCCGTGTTCTGGCAGAACGACGACGCCGGCAAGGACCAGTTCAAGGGGCTGAAGGACGGGCTCGGCGACAAGGCCAATATGATCATCGCCGACAAGTCCTATGAGGTCAGCGATCCCTCGATCGACTCGCAGATCGTGGCGCTGCATGACTCGGGCGCCGACATCTTCTTCTCATGGGCCGCCCCGAAGGGATCGGCGCAGGCGATCCGCAAGGTCGGAGAGCTCGGCTGGAAACCAAAATTCTTCCTCGCCAATACGGCGACTTCCATCGCCTCGGTGCTGAAGCCGGCCGGGCTCGACTATTCCAAGGACATCATCTCGACAGCCTATCTGAAGGACCCCACCGATCCGACTTGGGACAAGGATCCGGCCGTGATCAAATGGCGCGCCTTCATGGACAAATATTACCCTGATGGCGACAAGGCCAATGCCAACAACCTCTATGGCTATGTGCAGGCCGAGGCGATGGCGCAGGTGCTGAAGCAGTGCGGCGACAATCTCACGCGAGACAACGCGATGAAGCAGGCCACGAGTCTGAAGGATTTTCATACCGATCTGATGCTGCCCGGGATCATGGTCAACACCTCCGCCGACGACTACTTCCCGATCGAGCAGATGCAGCTGATGCGCTTCAACGGACAGGCCTGGGAGCTGTTCGGCGACGTCATCACCGGCGAGGTCGGGCACGAGCGGAGTCCGTAGTTCGGTTGTATGTGACCGACAGCGGTCGCGGTGTCCAACTCCGCCAAAGAAATGTGCTCCCGGGTGTGTTCTACTTCACATTGCATCCGGGTCGGCCAGCGTAGTCTTCCCTATTGTTCGGGCATCTGTGTCGACGCGCGCTGCGCCTCCACGAGGTCCCTGATCTGAATTGTGCGTCTGAATTGTGCCCTGCCTCGGCGAGGGCAGAGCCAATCATGCAAGCGTCGCCTGCTATGTGGGAGCGCGTAACATGGACATCATCCAAGCGATCGTTACGAAGAGCCAATGGATTATTGCGATCTTGGCACTCTTTGTCGTGGCCTGGGCGCGCTTCAACTCTCCGCCCACCAATCGGTCCGGTACGACCTTCGCGCTGTTCTTCTGGGGGGTGATATTCTACTACGCCTTGATGATACCGCTCTGGCTGGTCGTAATGATCGGACTCGTCCAGGGCAGCATCGGGTTCGACTTCATCGTCGGCCAGGTGAAGGCGGTAGATCCAAAGGCGCAGGCGCAACTGGATCAATATGCTCCGATCGTGGCCGTGCTCATCATCGTCGTCGCTTCGCAATTCCGGCAGGTGGCACGGATCGACCGGGCCGCGCGCGCATTTTGTGTCAGATTGGCCGCCATTCCGCGTGAAGCCGACCGACTCGCATTTGAACTCGCGCAAACCACGGGTTTCGTCCCGCGCGACGACCTTCGAAGCAAGGTGACCAAAATCGTTTCGGAGAATATCGGTCCGCAAGCGCTGAGTTTCAGCAGGGACGGTACTCTTCCCGACCGCTTCACAAGAGCCATCGGCCTATACAACCTGTTCGTCGGACCCCGGCAGAATGCTGCGGCCCTCGACTTCACCGGAAATGGATATGGCCGATCCGCCTACGCCATGATCATGCAAATGGGCGACGCGGTGGCGGCTCGTGCGGATGCCCGTTACGAAGAGATGATGCACGCCGGTCTTGCCTTTTTCACGTCGTCGCTTCCAACCCCGGAATTGAAGGACGCTTTGAACCGAAACATTGCTGAGGTCACCAACCTTACTTGCGGCCTCGTGTCTCGCTATGTCCTGTTTTGCGAAAGGACCCATAGCGGCCGATTACAGCGGCTAGCAAGGATGGGTTTTGCCTACAGTCCCGGGCCGACCTTTGGGCTGGATCAATGGGCGACAACGATCTTTCTCGTCACGGCCTGGAGCATTGGCATGATGGTGTTCATGCCGGGAACACTTCCGATCGACGTCGGCAAGGTGCTGACGATTGCGGTCACGTTCGGTGCTTCGATCGGCTTCGCAGTCCTGGGCGCAATCGTCGTGGCGCAACGCTTCATCGGACGCAAGGAAGGCAACACGCCTGGATATCCGCCTATCGCCGAGTTGGTTGTCGCCGGTCTCGTCGTCGTGGGGCTGTCGATTGCGCTCCGGATCGGCATTCCACTAGTGTCCGCCCTGATGCAGGGAGGAGGATATCAGGACGTTCTTAGACAGTTCATCGAGCGGCTATACGGCGTCATCACGCCTTTCATCTGTACGATTTCCCTCGGGCTCATTTGCTCCTACATGGGATGTTCGCGGATGAGCTGGTACCGCGTGGCGGCCCTCGGGGCTCTCGCGAACGGCGCCGCGCTGACCTGTGCGGGGTGGCTGGTCGCGCATATGATCGGCCAGCAAGTACTGGCTCAATTCTATGTACATCCGCAGGATGCGATCCAACTGGTGGCGCTAAGCACTGGCTTAACCGGCTTCATCGTCGGCGGCATGGTCCTCGCGGTCTTCAATGAGTCCGAGCGCATACGCAACGTCGCTGCCGAGCGGATAGCCACCAGTCCGCACAAGGAGTTTCCATTGCATGATGCGCCGTCGATTGCCGGCGGACTCGAACCTCCGCCAGTGACGTCTAGGTTCGACGTCGCCGATGATCTTGGCTACCGCGATCGCGCGGGAGTGGAGGCCTTCGAGGGGGACTACGTCTGCTTCAGGCCCGCGTTCTCCAACCCCGAGATCATCAGTGCCTACATCATCGGCATTCATTGGGACGAAGCCGAGTCCTGTCTCATGTTCGAGGAACGCGAACGGGTTGATGCCGGGCACACGCAGAGGGGCCGTGTCTACATCCCGGATGGACGGCCGTTCCTGAACTTCGTCACCCTCGAAAAGGGAGCGATACGTCTGATCATGGTGTCACGTCCAGATAAGAGAAACGAGCCCGCACGCGGTCTGATCACGACGCTGTCCAATCCCGGTGGCGCCCAGTTTACGCCGGCGAGCGCTCCGATCGTTCTCAGGCGTGTGGTCGATCACACGCTTCCGCTCGGCTTCATTCGACCGGGAGCGCTCAGCTACGAAAGCTATCGCCGCGAACTCGAAATGGTGGTGCCTGTTTTCGGCGTCTTTGCGCTGGCTCCCCCCCAGGCGGCTTGCGTGGCGGCGGAGTAAAAGGCCTGGTCGGCGCTGAGCCGCACGCCGGCGCGCAGAAATTTTTGCGGATCGACCGCTTCACCCTCCATGCGGGTCTCAAAAAGCAAATGTGGTCCGGCTTTCGCTTTCAGCACCATGCCGCCGGCGACGCCGACGCCGAGCACATACATCCAGCCTTCGTGGAAATCGAACAAGTGCGAGTTCAGCAGTGAGCTCGCGATGTTCTGCACCACGGCGACGAGCCCGATCCAGGCCGCAAGGCCTTCGTCCAGGAACAGGCGGAGGTGGGCGATCCACATGGCGTAGAGCAGGACGACGCCGAGTACGCCCCATTGCATCGCGACATTGAGGCTCTGGTTGTGGGGATTGCTGACGATCTCCGCATCGAGGCTGCTTCCACCAGTAGCGGCGCGCTCGAACTGGCGCTTGATTGACCCGGTGCCGTGACCGGTCAGGGGCGCCTCGGCAATGGCGTGAAGCGCCTTGCGCCAATAGGTCAGGCGTTGGGCGGTCGAGGCTCGGCTGATGTCCTCATGGCCGTGGCGGTATTCCACGGCGATGTCTGCAATGCGGTGGCGCAGATAGGGCGAGGTCGTCCAGGCCAGCGTGCTCGCAGCTATCGTGCCGGCGAGCAGGGCCAGCGTCGCGCGCCGGCTCAAATGCCTCCAGGTGAGCAGTCCGAGCAGCACCGCGATGCACAGCAGCGCCGTGCGCGCGGAGGCGACGAACACCATGTTGGTGGCGAACAGCAGGATCAATGCCACACAGACGACTGTCGCGACCACGTTTCCGCGGCGCCGGAAAGTCAACGCCGGCAGCGCTAGCGCAAAGGCGCACAGCGTGAATTCCTGGCTCTGGTCGATGTAGTTCTTGACGGGAACGCCGGCCGACGCGGTCGCGGTGAGTTTCCAGGCGGGATCGTGCAGCACGATCCAGGAGTAGACTGCAAGTAGCGCGCAGGACGCGAGAAAGCCAAGGAAAACCCAGAAACCGCGTTCGGATCGGCTGAAGTGATAGAGCAGCGCCGGGATCAGCACGAGCTTTGCGACCGGCTTGATCGCATGCAGCCGGTCCGCCCACGCGCCGTCCGACCAGAGCGTGCCGAGAAGCGCGAGCAGCAGGAAGGCAAAGGGCAGGGCGAACGCAGGCCGTGCGAGCTGGCGTCCATAGTCGCGCCAGTCGATGGTCGGCGTCACCACCAGCAGCCAGAGCCCGACGAAGATCGAAGGCGCCGTGGTCGACCAGGGTAGCGACGCCGCGATCAGGACGGCGAGCACATCGGCGGCCCCGATCAGCGCGGGCGATCTGCCCATGGCTTGCCATCGGGCGCGCAAGGCTTGTGGGCCGGCCGGACCGGACCGGACCGCGGGTTCAGCAGTCATGCGCAACGACGCTTATCGCGCGGCGGCCCGGTTTACCCGGGGCATCTCAAGTCCGAGGAAATCGCGGGCCTGGGTCTCGTAGCCAAAACGCTCGGCGAGTTCGTGTCGCCGTGCCCGGATCCTGCCGCGGTACTCCTCCTGACGCGTCAGCACGCGGGTGACAGAAGCTGTGATCGAGTCGGTCGAGAACGGGTCAAAATAGTCGGCGAGTTCGCGCGCCACCTCGCGGAACACCGCGATGTCAGAGCACAGCACCGGCGTGTTCGCGGCCAATGCCTCGATGATCGGCACGCCAAAGCCTTCGGCGAAGCTCGGCATGATCAGCCCGTGCGCTTCCGCGATCAGGGCCGCCTTCTCGTGTTCGTCGACATAACCGGCGAAGCGGACGTTTGGCGGCAGGTTGCGCATCCGGCTTGTCTCGCCGGCATAGCCGATCACGACGAGATCGGCCTGGGGCACGCCGCGGAAGGCGCGGATGACTGTGGCGACGTTCTTGCGCGGCTCGTTCGAGACGATGACGACGAAGCTCGGCCGCCCCGGACGCCCTGACGGGGCTGGGAGGTGCAGGACATCCGGGGCGTCGAACCGGGTGCGGGGATACACGACCCGCGCCGGGAGGTGCGCAAATTGCGGCAACAGTTCCCTGAACCGCATCATGCTGTAGTTTGAAACGAAGGCGAGCTCGTTGGCTTGAAGCAGGCTGGTGAGAAGCCGCGACAGGAACAGCCGCGTTGCGACGTCGCTGAGCTTGAGGTCGGTGAGCGGCAAGAGGTCGTGCACCACGCAGATCACCTTGGCATCCGGCTTGCGCCTGATCGCCACCCGGGTCGGGGTGTCCACGACAATGACGTCGTAGTGGCGTGCGTCGACCTGAGGCGGTGGCAGCAGGAAGAAGGCCGAGGAATCCTGATAGCTGTAGAAACCGGGCTCGAGCTGGAAGGCGCGGAATAATTCGAGATGGCGCAGATCCGGCGGGACGTATTCGAGCGCGGCGGTCCTGTTCTCGATCAGCCGGGCGTTCAGCCCGCGCAGCCCGACGGCGCGCAGCAAGCAGAGGATATAGTCCCACGACACCGACATGGTGGCCTTGTGTCGGAGCCAGTCGAGCGTGCGCCGCAAGCCATTGCGCGCCAGCGGCTCGCCCATGTTGATCTCGTCGAGGAAGCGGTAGAGGGCGAGCAGCTCGATGTTGCGCGCCTCTGACGGAAACAGCTTGGTGCGCCGCTCCCGCCGGCGCAGCTTGCGATAGCGCTTGGTGGTCTCGACCAGCAAGGTCAGCTCGTGGCCCTCGGCCGCGAGCGAGCGCATCAACTCGCGCGTGAAATGGAATATGCCGCGCTTGTGGTTGGGCTCGCCCAGCGCCTCGGAGACGACGAGGATATTCTGCTTCATGCGCGTTTCTCGCGGAGCTCGAAGGGGTGCGTGACCGGCGGCTCGACCGTGATGGTCGAGGCGATGCGGCCGTGATCGAGATTGATGATGCTGGAGCAGGTGCGGCGCAGCAGCGGCTGGTCGTGCGAGGCGATGATCACGATCGCCGCCTGCGAGACCAGGTTTTGCAGCCGCCGCTCGGCCTTCTCTGCAAAATGCTCGTCGACGACGCTGAGCCATTCGTCGAGCAGCAGGATGTCGGCCGGGAAAGCGGTGGCGGTCGCGAACAACACCCGCATCAGCATTCCCGAGGAGAACATCCGCAGCGGCAGCCGCTGCATCCGCGTCTCGAGCTCGGTGAAGGCCCAGATCTCGTCGATCACGCTGCGTGTCGGCTTGCGACCGCTGATCCGCAGCAGCAGCGCGATATTGTCCTCCGCCACGAAGTCGAGATTGACCCCGGCATTCAGGCCGAGCAGGGGCACGACGTTGCCCCGGACCGTGACACGGCCACTGCTCGGCGGATAGACGCCGGCGATCAGGCGCAGCAGCGTCGACTTGCCGGAGCCGTTGGGTCCGGCAAGCCCGATACGGGCGCCGGCTTCGGCCTCGATCGTGAAATTGTCGACGGCGCGGATGATCCGCATTTCGCCCGGCTCGCGGATGAGGTGGCCGAGCAGCCGCCGCTTCAGCGAGAAGTCGTAGGCGCCGTAGAGCGGATAATCGAGACAGACGTTGTGCAGGCTGATCGAGACCATGCGTCAAATCCAGAAGGCGGCTTTGCGCAGGTGGACCAGCGTCAGCACGCTCCCGAACATCAGCAGCGCCAGCGTGACGAGGACGTAGACGATGCTGGTGGGATCGATATGGCCGCCTGCAAGCGGCTCGCGCCACACCGCGAACAGATGCGTCAGCGGATTGAGCCGCATCACCGTCGAGCGGTGATTGATCATCTGGGTGGACCAGACCACGGGTGAGGCGAGGAAGGCGAGCATCAGCGTGGATTCGATGATCGGCTTGAGGTCGCGATAGCGCGTTGCCGTCGCGCCGAGGACGAGGCTCAAGGCGAAGGTGCAGGCTATGAACAGCAGCAGGCCGGGCAGCGCCGCCAGCGCGTGAGAGAGGTCGTGGGGCGAGAGGATCAGCCACAGCACCAGCGGCACGCAGGCGTTATGCAGCGCGAACAGCGCCTGGCGGAACGTGCATTGCAACAGGAAGATCACCGGCGGCAGCGCCCGGTCGCGGATCAGGCTCGCGGAATTCTGAAGCGCCGTGGTCGCATCGAGCACGACGCTGTTGAGGAAGGTCCAGGCCGTCATCGACAGCGCCAGCATCGGCAGGCGCGCCAGCATGTCGGCGTTCGACATCTGGCCGATCACCGAGCCCAATACTGCGACCACGATCGCCATCTGAAGCGACATCCAGAACGGGCCGAGCAGCGAACGAACATAGCGGTGGCGCATGTCCGACCAGGCCAGTGCGGCCGCGATCCGGACTGTGTCCAGCCAGCCGGTCGCCCGCGGCGGCTCGGCGGCGGTGACGGGTTCCCTGGACGACGCGGTGACGGCGTCGCGGTAGACGGCCTGCATGCCTTCCCTGAAAGCTGGGGCGGAATAGCGGGTGAGGGCGCGCGTCCGGGCTGACAGTCCCATGCGGCGGCGGCGCTCGGGATCGCTGATCAGCGTGTCGATGGCATCGCCGAGCTTTTCGGCATCGCCCGGCGGCACCGTGATCGCCTCCATGCCGTGGCGGGCGACGCGCGGCACCGCGGTGTCGAGCGCCGTGTTCACGACAGGGCGGCCGGCGGCCATGGCCTCGAGCTGGACCAGGCCAAAGGTCTCGGCATTGGTGACCGACGGCATGACGAAGACGTCGGACAGGCACATCAGCTTGATGCGCTCGCTGTCGTTCACCGAACCGAGCAGGCGGACGCGGTCGCCGAGGCCGAGCTCGCGGATCAGCTGCTCGAGCCGCGGCCGCTCGGTGCCTTCGCCGATGATCCAGACCTCGAACTTGCGGTTGACGGCGGCGCGGATCAGGACGTCGAAGCCCTTGTAGGGCACGAGCCGGCCGCAGGCGAGCACGAACCGGCCGCGATCGTTCACGTGGTGCGGCTCGATCTTCGGCCAGTCGTAACCCGCGGTGTCGATGCCGAACGGCACGACGTGGCATTTGTCGACGAATTCCCGCAGCAACGGCGTGTTCTCGATCAGCGCGTGGTCCGAGACGATGATCGCTTTCGCCCGGCGCAGTGTCCGCCGCATCAACGGTTCGATGAGCCAGCGCAGGCCGGCATGGGTAACGATGTCGGCATGCCAGTGCACCACCAGCGGCCGATTGGCGCCGAAGCCGAAGGCGAAAACGAGGTCGGCGAGCGGGAAGGGGGCATGGAGCGCGAGCAAATCGTGCTCGGCGATCTTGCGCCAGAGCCGCCAGGGATAGGTAGGAGCGGCGGGAAGCGACAGGACATTGCCGAAGGAGCGGACGCGCTCGACCGGCACGTCATTGACGACGATCTCGCGCCGCTCGGCCGATTGCGAGCAGACCAGCACGGCGGAGGCGAAGCTGTCCTTCAGGCTGGCGCAGATGTCGCGGATCACGGTCAGCGTGCCGCCGAACAGGTCGGGATAATAGATCTTGAAGATGTGCAGCACCGACGGGCGGCGCGGAGTTTCGCTGGCGTGATGCATGATGGTGTCAGCCTGCGAGCAGGGCCGCGACGAACGGTGCGGCCAGCACCGAGATGAAGATCACGCCGCGCAACAGCGCCGGCAGCATCGGCTCGATTGCGCCGTGCCCCCAGTCGGGAGCCGGCACAGCACGCAGTGAATTGGAATTGCGGACCAAGCGGTCAGCCATGGGTGTGAGTCCCTTTACGTCGCGCCCTCAGTGGTGTCCCGTATATGTGGGAAAATTTACCACGTCAATCGGAAAGGAGAAAAAAGTGGGATTGTGTCCCACGTGGGGCGCGGGTACAATTCAGACATGAATGCCAAGTCCGGGTCCAAAGCAGCGGCTCCGCAGCCGAATGCCGCCGCGAAGCTGCACGCGCCGCTGGCGCGGCTGCTGCGCCCGCTCGTGCGGCTCTGCATTCGCAGCGGCATGACCTTTCCGGCATTGGCGCAATTGCTTCGCGAGCTGTTCGTCAACGTCGCCGAGCACGATTTTGCGCTGGAGGGGAAGGAGCAGACCGACAGCCGCGTCAGCCTGCTCACCGGAATCCATCGCAAGGAGGTGGCGCGGCTGCGCGGTGCCGGTGCGCCGGTGCACGAGGCGCCGGCCGCGGTGTCGCTGACGAGCGCCGTGATCGCGCGCTGGCTTGCCGCGCCCGAATTCACCGATGCGAAGGGCGAGCCGCTGGCGTTGCCGCGCACGGCCGAGGGCGATGCGCCGTCGTTCGAGCAGCTGGTCGCCTCCGTCACCAAGGACGTGCGGCCGCGCGCGGTGCTCGACGAATGGGTCGACCGCAAGCTCGTCACCATCAACGATTCCGACGAGATCGAGCTGGTCGAGGCGGCCTTCGTCCCGAGCGGCGAGGACGACAGCAAATGGCACTATCTCGGCCGCAATCTGCACGACCATATCGCGGCCGCCGCGCAGAACGTCTCAGGCGCGGCGCCGCGCTTCCTCGAGCGCGCGGTGCACTACAACAACATCTCGCCGAAGCTTGCCAAGCGCCTCGAGGCACGCTCGCGCGAGCTCGCGATGGACGCGCTGAAGACCGCCAACCGCGAGGCCAATCGCGCGCTCACCAAGGACAAGGGCGGTGACGCCCGCTGGAATTTCGGCGTCTACATCTACAGCGAAGACGCAGATGGCGAAGGAGAGGCCAAAGAAGGCGGCAAGGAAAGCGGCAAGGAGGGTGGTTCTTCATGAGCCGGCCGCCGTTGATCTCCCGCCGTCTGCTGCTGACAGGATTTTGGCTCGCCGGTACGGCGATGGCCCACGCGCAGATCAAGCGCGGCACCGATCAGGGCATCGGCGGCACCGGAATCAGGCGCGGTGACGACCACGGCATCGGCGGCACCGGCATCGTCGGCGTGATCCAGCGTTTTGGCAGCATCTACGTCAACGGCGAGCGCGTCACCTATGCGAGCGACGTGCCGGTCCGGATCGACGGCGAGGCCGCGAGCCCCAAGGCTCTGCGCATTGGCCAGCTTGCGCGCGTGGTCGCGACCCGTCAGGCCGATGGCACGCTCGTGACGCGCAACATCACGATCGCGAGCGAGGTCGCAGGTCCGATCGAAGCCGTGAAGGGCAACGAGCTGACGGTGCTCGGCCAGAAGATCGTCGCAAGCGACAAGGAGAGCAAGCTTCGTGCGGGCACGCAGGTGGCCGTCTACGGCCTGCGCCGGACCGACGGCGTGATCGTCGCAAGCCTGATCGAGCCGCGGCGCGAAGCGATCGAGCGTGTCACCGGTCTCGTCGAGCGCGGCCCTGACGGCTTGCGTATTGGCGGGCTGAGGCTGAGCGGGGTCGATCCGCTGCTGGTTGGCCAGCGCGCCCAGATCGAGGGCCGTTCGAGCCAGGGCACGATGCAGGCCGCGCGCACGCGCATCGACGACTTCTCAGATCTCGTCGGCGCAAGCCGCCTCTCGATCGAAGCCTATGTGCAGCGTGTGGGATCGAACCTCCAGCTCGGCTCCGGCTTCGTGGCTCGTGACGGTTCACGCTTCGGCCCGGCAGCCGGCGAAGCCCGCATGGTGGTCAACGGCGTGTTCGACCGCTCGCGCGGCTTGCAGGTGGAATCGGTTCAGGCCAGCGGCCAGGGGCCGGGAGCACCCCCATCCGGTGGCGGCAATCCCAATCGGTCGCCCGGCGGCTCGATCCTGCATCCGAACCGCGGCGCCGCCACTCCGAGCGGCGGCCAGCCCGGCGCGCCCGGTGGTGGACCTGCGCCGGGATCTGGCGCGGGATCTGGCCCAGGACCTGGCTCAAGTGCGAATCCCGGCTCCGCGCCGACGGGCCCGAGCGGCCCGTCAGGCCCCGGCGGATTTGGTTCGCCCGGCGGCGGGCCGATGGGACCCGGCGGTGGAATGGGCGGTGGCGGCTTCGGAGGTCCCGGAGGCGGGATGGGCGGCGGCCGGCGGTAAGGCGCGGCCACGCTGAAAGCGCGTGCGCTTGGCTTATTAGCCCGCGCTGAGCCGCACGCCGGCGCGCAAGAATTTCTGCGGATCGACCGCTTCGCCGTCGATGCGGGTTTCGTAGTGCAGATGCGGGCCGGTGGAACGGCCGGTCGAACCGACGAGGCCGATGACCTGGCCGAGCTTCACGATCTCGCCGACCTTGACGTTGATCTCGGAGAGATGGCCGTAGCGGGTCGAGAGCCCGTTGCCGTGATCGACTTCGACCATGCGGCCGTAACCACCGGACCAGCCGGCCGAAACGACCTTGCCGTTGGCGGTGACGCGTGCGGGATCGCCGGTCGCGGCACGGAAGTCGAGTCCGGTATGCATCGCGGGCCGGCCGAGGAAGGGATCGCTGCGCACGCCGAAGCCGGAGGTGAATTCGACCTCGCCGATGACGGGCTTGCGGTAGGGCACCAGCGCCAGCGTGCGATTGAGCCGGTCCATCTCGGCGCGGGTGGTGTTGATGCGTGAGAGCTGCTTCTCGAACGGCCCGGCATTGGCCGTCAGCTTGATGGGCACGAAAGGACCGCCCATCGCGGAGCGCGGCACAGCCGCTTCGAGGCTGGCGAGATTGAGGCCGAGGTCGCTGACGACGCCGCGCATCCGGCGCATGCGTGAATCCATGCCTTCCTCGACGGCGCTGAGCGCCGCCATCTGGCGACGCTCGACCTGGTCAAGCGAGGTCGTGAGCCGGACCAGGACGTTGTCGAAACCCTGGTTCTTGGCAAATTGGCTGGTCGGCGGTGCCGCGACGGTCGGCGCGCGCGACTCAAGCCGCGCTTCGCGATCGGGCGGCGCCACGAAGATCACGGTGTCGCTGATCGGCGACGGCTTCGGCGTGCCCTGCGTCGCGCCCTGGCTCGAATCGCCGCGCTGCGGGGCCGTGCGGGGGATTGATCCCGTGACGTCGGGCATGGCCCCGAGTGCCGTGGCGCGGGACTCCAGCGCCGTCTGGCGCTTCATGATCTGGTCGAGCTTCTGGTCGAATTGCTCCTGGTCGAGCAGCTGCCTGCTGGTGGTGCGATCGACCTTGGCGCGGAGCTCGGCGATGCGGTCTTCGTAGGCGTACTGCATCTCGGCCTGGCGCGCGATCAGCCGGGTCAGGACGTCGTCGCGGAAGGCGAAATAGGTCGCGGTCGCGGCCGACCAGAGTCCGAGCAGCACGACGGTGCCGACCACGATCCAGAACACCACGGGTCCGAGGCGGACCTGCTTGCCGTGGTGCACGATAGTGTAGGCGTCGTCGGTCGCGGGAAGGGGGCTAGCGGCTGCAGCCACGGCGGCGGCAGGACGGCGATGGAAGGCCCGTCCGTGATCGTGCGCGTGATGTTGGGGGTACTGCGAATATTGGGCAGAACTTTTCGACATCGGCACTCCCGCGCCGGTCGGATGAGTCCGTACGGCCTAATTGCCGCAGCAATCTGGGGCGGTCATGGTTAATTTTCCGGAAACGGAACCGCTCGAATTTAACGGACTGGTTAAAGGCTTCTTGCCGCTTCCAGCACCTCGTCGGCGTGGCCGTCGACGCGGACATTGCGCCAGACCCTGGCTACCTTACCGTCGGCACCAAGCAGTATCGTGGTGCGAAGAACGCCGAGGAAACTCTTGCCATACATGGACTTTTCGCCCCAGGCGCCGTACGCCCCCAGCATCTCGTGTTTCTCATCCGAGACGAGGGGCATGCCGAGGCTGTGCTTGTCCCGGAACTTCTCCTGGGCCCTTAACGGATCGGCGGAGATGCCGAGCAGGGCCGTGCCGGCAGCGCTGAAAGCGTCCGCCAGCCGTGTGAAATCGATCGCCTCCCGGGTGCAGCCGGGCGTGTCGGCACGGGGGTAGAAGAACAGGACGAGCTTCCGACCGGCATAGTCGGCGAGCGAGACCACATCGCCGCCGTCGCGGGGCAGCCGGAAGGCGGGCGCCTTCTGACCCTCGGTCAGGGCCGGCTTCGCCTTCGCGGGCGCGGAGGCCGATTTGGAGGAATTTAACTGTTTCGATGCGGCCTTATGTGATCCTGCTTTTGCTACGGTCCCGGTTGATTTGCTGGCCGGCGTCCGCTGTGTTTTCGCGGACTTTGTTTGAGTCGTTGCCCGCTTGGTCGGGGTCTTCTTTTTACCCGTTGCGATGCCGGAGGGCGTTTTGGACGATTTCTTTCGGGATTTCTTGGACATACGCCTTCCTTTCGACGCTTTCGGCGGGTCAACCAAAGCGGTATTGCAGCTCTCGTCCGGTGTGCCGGAATCGCGCCCTCGTCTGGGCAAGTCTGGCGACGCCGGGTTATGGTTACAAGGAATTCCACGCACCACCCCACTGCTCGTTGAACGCGCTCCCGGGGCGAAATGACGAACAGCAGGAATATTCGAGGTATGGCGGCAATGCCGGCACAGGGAGCTTCGCTTCCCGTGGACGGCTGCGGTCCCGGCGGTGCTCAATCCTACGATGGGCGTCTGTATCGAGAGGCAATGGCAAGGAATACGTCGCCCCAGGATTACAATCGGGATTTCGATCGGCGCGGCGGTCAACAGCAGCCGCAGGAATGGGACGACGCCGACTGGGATCCGGATCAGGAAGCAGCGGCGGGCTATCGGGCGCGCCGGCTGTTGTCGCGTTCTAATTCGGGCTTCCATCGCTTCGGTGACAGGTTTGCGTCGTTGCGCCGCTGGCTGGCCGCCGGTCGCTGGCTGAGGCGGCTGGCCATCGTGGTCGGAGCCCTCGCCGTCATTTTCGTCGGCTGCTTCGGCGCGCTGTGGTGGCGGCTTGGCGCAGGTCCCATCAACCTCGACATCGCGACGCCCTGGCTCGCTGCCGCCATCGAGGACAATATCGGCCACGGCAACACCGTGGAGGTCGGCGGCACCCAGATCGAGCGGGCCGGGCGGATCCGCATCGCCGTGCGCATCCGCGACATCGTCGTCCGCGACCACGATCACGCCATCGTCGCCACCGCACCGAAGGCCGAAGTGAAGCTGTCGGGGGCGGGTCTTCTGATGGGGCACCTGCGCGCCGAGAGCCTCAATCTCGTGGACGCCGAGCTGGCGATCCGCATTGCGCCCGACGGCACCGTCACCGTGTCCGCCGGCGACACCGCCAAGCCGCTGGCGACCGGCGTCGCCTCCAAGAAGGAAGCGGGCCTGCCGCCGACATTCCCGCGCAACGGTGTCCCGCCGCCGCCATTCGCCACCGGGCCTGCAAGTCCGAACGCATCCCAGGCCGCTCCCCAGGCCGCTGCCCCGAGTGGCATTCTTCAGGGCCTCGACTGGCTCGACAGTCTGAGCATGACCGGGCTCGACGGCCAGAACCTCAACGAGATCGGTCTGAAGAACGGCAATCTGATCGTCGACGATCAGCAGCGCGGCAGCAAATGGAGCTTTGAGAACATCACGCTCAGCCTGCGCCGGCCGAGCCATGGCGGCGTCGCGCTCAGCCTCGGCGAGGAGGGCGCGCGCCCGTGGTCGCTGCGCGCCACGATCGGCCCCGCCGAGAACGGTGTGCGTTCGGTCGACATCCGCGCCGATAAGGTTTCCACCGCCAACATCCTGCTGGCGCTCCGGGTGAAGGACTTCACCTACACCGCCGACCTGCCGCTGACCGGCGAGCTCAAGGGTGAGCTCGGCCGCGACGGCGTGCCGACCTTCTTCCGCGGCAAGATCGCGGTCGGCGCGGGCAACATCATCGACACCGACACGCCAGACTATCCGATGGCGATCGACTCGGCCGAGATCAACGTCGAGTGGGATTCGAACCGGCGGGTGCTGGTCGCTCCGTTCAAGATCCTCTCGGGCGCGAACCGCCTGACGCTTCTGGCCCATCTCGAGCCGCCGAACGGCACCACCAACGACTGGCAGCTTGGCTTCAGCGGCGGCTCGATCCTGCTGGGCGGCATCGACAACGAGCCCCCGCTGGTCTTCAACCGTATCGCGATCGGCTTCCGCTTCGATACCGACCACAAGCGCATGCTGCTGACGCAAGCCGATATCAGCAATGGCGAGATCGGCGTCGCCGGCACCGGTGCCATCGACTATTCGGGCGAGCCACGGCTGACGCTCGGCTTCGCGGGAACGCCGATGTCGGCCTCCGCGCTCAAGCGGATGTGGCCGACGCTTGTCGTTCCCGAGTTGCGCGAATGGGTGATCGAGCGGATCGAGCGCGGCACCCTCCAGCGGATCGAGATCGGCGTCAATTCGCCGACGAAGAACCTCCCGCGCAAGGGCCCGCCCATTCCCGACGACGGCCTGTCGGTCAACATCGTCGCGAGCGGCGTCGCGGTCCGCCCCGTCGATGGCATGCCGGTGGTGCACGACGCCGATTTGAAGGCGCGTGTGACCGGGCGCACCGCGACCGTGAATATCGGGCAGGGCATTGCCGATACGCCGGCGGGCCGCAAGGTCACGATCTCCGACTTCGTCTTCGAGGTGCCGGATATGGCGCCCAAACCGTCGCCGTCGCGGACCAGGTTCCGGGTCGATGGCCCGGTGCCTGCGGCCGCCGAAATGCTCGCCAATGATCGCCTGAGCGATCTGTCGTCGACCGTCGTCGATCCCAACACCAGCAAGGGGACGTTCACGGCCAACATCCAGCTCGGCCTGCCGGTCAAGGGCGAGCTAACCAAGGCCGACACCACCTACGCCGTCACCGCCGATCTCAACGGCTTTGCCGCCGACAAGCTGGTGATGAACCAGAAGCTCGAGGCCAACAACCTCAAGATATCAGCGAGCAACCAGGGCTATCAGGTCAAGGGCGACGTCAAGATCAACGGGCAGGCGGCTTCGCTGGACTACCGCAAGCCGGCGGAGGGCGATGCGGACGTCAAATTGCAGACCACGCTGGACGATGCCAGCCGCGCGCGTCTCGGATTCGATCTGAGCCCCGCCGTCAGCGGATCGCTGCCGATCAAGCTGTCGGGCAAGATCGCCAGCGGTCCGGATCAGACTACCAAGCTCGGCGTCGAGGCCGACCTGACCTCGCTAAAGCTCGACAACATCCTGCCCGGCTGGTTCAAGCTGCCGGGCAAATCGGCCAAGGCCAGCTTCAAGGTGGTGCCGACGGCGCAATCAACGCGGCTGGAGGACATCGTCGTCGAAGGCGGCGGGGCCTCGATCAAGGGTTCGCTCGAGGTCGATCCGAACGGCGACCTCATGAACGCGAACTTCCCGACCTACGCCCCGACCGACGGCGACAAGGCCTCGTTGAAGGTGGAGCGTGGCCAGGATGGGGTGGTGCGGGGCACGATGCGCGGGGACGTGTTCGACGGCCGCGGTTTCCTGAAGTCGGCGATCTCAGGCAATTCCAAGGACGACGCCAAGAACAAGATGAAGAACGTCGATTTCGACATCGACGTGAAGCTCGGTGCCGTCGCGGGCTTCAACGGCGAGGCGATGCGCAGCGTCGATGGCAAGATGTCGCGACGCAATGGCGCCGTCAAAGCCTTCACGCTGAACGGCAAGATCGGCCGCGACACGCCGGTGGCCGCCGATTTGCGCGGCGGCCGCGCCCAGGGCAATCGCGAGGTGATCTACCTCCAGACCAACGATGCCGGCGCGTTGCTGCGCTTCACCGACACCTACACCAAGGCGATCGGCGGCCAGATGGTGGTGGCGATGGAGCCTCCGACGTCGGAGCCGAACACCACGCGCGAGGGCCTCATCAACGTCCGCGACTTCACGGTGAAGGGCGAGGCGCAGCTCGAACGCGTTGCCGCCGGCGCGCCCAACGGCACCGGGAACGGCGTCTCCTTCAGCGCGCTGCGCGCCGAGTTCACGCGCCAGAACGGCGCGCTGACGATCCGCGATGGCGTCGTCAAGGGCCCGATGATCGGCGCCACCATCGAGGGCTCGATCGATTATCCCGGCAACCAGGTGTGCATGAGCGGGACCTTCGTGCCGATGTATGGCGTCAACAACATCTTCGGCCAGATCCCGCTGTTCGGCATTTTCCTCGGCGGCGGAAACAATGAAGGATTGATCGGCGTCACCTATGAAGTCGTCGGCACGCCGGCGGCGCCGGTGATGCGCGTCAACCCGATCTCGGCGATGGCGCCGGGCCTGTTCCGCAAGATCTTCGAGTTCAACACCGGTAAGCAGAACTCGCCGTTCGAGGAATTCCCCTCGCAGTCGAACGACGGCTCGACCGGATCGACGCGCCAGCTCTCGAACGGCTGTACCCTCGCGCGGCGGTAAGCTGGAAGCTCAGAACTCCGTCATGCCCGGCGTGTCTCGCCTGCGCGGCCGAAGCCGCTTCGGCGCGGCGAAGGCCCGGGCATCCACGTTCTTCGCGCAGCTCGGCTCAAAACGTGAATGGCCGGGACAAGCCCGGCCATGTCGAATGTGGCGACGCTTTCGCGCCAAACGTCTTGAGTCTCGAGTGCCGCTTACGCCGCGCGAACACCCGCGAGGAACGTGCCGACCTCGCCGGAGAGCTGCTCGGCCTGTTTGGAGAGGTTCGAGGCGGCCGCGAGCACCATGCCGGCGGCGTTGCCGGTCTCGTTCGCCGCGGTGCTGACACCGCCGATATTGGTGGTGACTTCCTTGGTCGCCTCCGCGGTCTGCGAGACGCTGCGGGCGATCTCGGCGGTGGCGGCGCCTTGCTCCTCGATGGCCGCGCCGATCGAGGTGGCGATGCGGCTGACTTCCTCGATGGTGGCGGTGATGCCGCCGATGGCGTCCACGGCCTCCTTGGTCGCCCCCTGGATCTGCGCGATCTTGTCGCCGATCTCGCGGGTGGCTTCCGCGGTCTGACTGGCGAGCGACTTCACCTCGGAGGCGACGACCGCAAAGCCGCGGCCGGCTTCACCGGCGCGCGCGGCCTCGATGGTGGCGTTGAGCGCGAGCAGATTGGTCTGCGCCGCGATGCTGGAGATCAGCTCGGCGACGTGCTCGATCTGCTGGGCGCCGTCCGAGAGCGCGCGGACGATGGTGTCGGTGCGGCGTGCGCTGTCCACGGCGCGGCCGGTGACTTCGGCGGATTGCGCGACCTGGCGGCTGATCTCGGTGATGGAGGAGGAGAGCTCCTCGGCGGCAGCCGCGACCGTCTGGACGCGCTGGCTGGCTTCGGTGGCGGCCGAGCCGACCACGGCGGCGCGGCGATTGGTGCCTTCGGCCGTGGACGACATCGACTTGGCGGTGGTCTCGAGCTCGCCGGAGCCCGAGGCCATCAGGCCGACGAGCTGGCCGACCGAGGCATCGAAGCGGTCGGCCAGCGAGATCAGCGCGTCACGCTTCTCTTGCTCGCTGCGTGTCTTGGCGGCGACCTGCTCGGACTCCAGCGTGCGCGCCGTCAAAGCAGTCTGCCTGAGCACTTCGAGGGTCTCGGCCATGCGGCCGATCTCGTCACCGCGGCCGGTCTCCTCGACCGGCTTGTCGATGGCACCGTCGGCAATCTCCTGCATGCGGGTCTTCTGGCGATCGAGCGCGCCGAGCACGTCGCGGGCGATCAGCCACGACAACGTCGCCATCAACAGCATCAGGCCGAGGCCGACCGCGGCAAGCTCGAGCGTCAGCGCGCGCACATCGGCATCGATGTCGTCGACATAGAGGCCATAGCTGATCGTCGCGTTCCAGGGGGCGAACTTGCGCGCAAACACGGTCTTGCGCACCGCTTCGGTCTGGCCGGGGCGCGGGTAGAGATAGGAGGCTACGCCGCCGCCATTCTGTTCGCCGGCCTTGAGGATCGCGTCGGCAATGAGGACGCCGTTGGCGTCGATCGCGCTGGTGATCTTGCCTTCGAGCTGCTGGTTGGCGCCGTTGACGAGGAGGGACGTGTCGGCGTTGTAGACGACCGGATAGCCCTGATTGCCGTTGAAGGTCATGCGCCGTCCGCGCATGTGGAACTGGGCCTTGGCCTCGGCCTGCGTCAGCTTGCCGGCGGTGACGTCGTCCTGGACCGACTGGGCGAGATTGTAGAGCATGTCGACCGCGGTCTTCATCTGCTGGACCCGGTCCTCCATCATGCGGCTCTTGCTGAGGAAGGCCGATACCGCGATGATGGCTGTGACTGTGAGAGCCGCAAGGCAGACCATGCTGGTAAGCTTGGTGCGGATCTTCAGATGGCTCAACAGCTTCATCGCAGCCTCTACGAAATGGTTGTTATTGCTCGCATCGGTAGCATGAAGTTCTTACCAATCATGAACATAGGCATGAGGCCGCCGGCTGCGCGCGTGACCGTTCGCAGCCTGGTGCGTAATCGTGCAGGCAAAGCGACATGCGTCGGCGCACGTCAGCGCGTATGCAGGAGAATATCGATTCCGGACCTTGGTGGTCATCGAGCCTGGCGGGAGCGGCAATGAACCGATTCGTTCACCGCCTCATCATGTCCGCGCTGCTCGTCGCGGCCCTCGTCCTGATCTGGAACGTGCTGGGCTCGCGGTAGATGACACCGGCAAAGCTGCCGGTGCCATTCGTGACTTGCGCGCTAATTGCGCGCGTCAGCGTCGCGCAAATGCGCCGCCGGTCGAAGCGCGTTCGTTGCCCATCGCCGCATCGACGCTGATCGGGCCGCCGCCGGCCGCCGAGAGATAGAGGCAGGCGAAGCAGAACAGGATGGCAAGCGTGCCGTTGTTGAGCAGCGGCAGGAACACCGGCGTCTCGCCCTTGAGCATATGTCCCATGAAGTAGGCGAAGGCCATTTCACCGGAGAGGATGAAAGCGGCGAGGCGGGTGAACAGGCCGAGGATCAACAGCGCGCCGAGCACCAGTTCAAGCGTCCCGGCCGCGCCGTAAAGCGACATCAATTCGACTTTCGCGAACATCGGCAAAGGCGGAAACTTGAACAGCTTGGCTACGCCGAATTGAAACAGCAGCAGGCCGGTGATGAAACGGAACAGGCTCAGGAGAACCGGTTCAAAGCGAGTGAGATAGGGAAAGTTCATTGGTTTGTGCCCTCCATCCAATGGGCGACTTGGACCGTATTCAGTTCGGCCTCGCAAGCCGCCGGGGTCAATTCGGCGCTGACATTTTTGTCATGTGGACAAAACATCGCAGTTCGTCCCTTAACTCCGGTTGCGTCCGACGGTTTCGCACGCGGTGCCGCGTGTGTCGCCCGTAATTTCCCGGTGACGCGGAGGGATGCAGGTTACGTCGGGGAGACCTACTCCCGCAAGGCGGGGACAATCAGAAATGGAATCATTCCGAGGATCACGCTCGCAAGTGCGAAGACGAGCAGGAGATTGTAGCCGTGCGTGAAGTCGTGGATGAGGCCGCCGCTCCATGAGCCGAACGCCGAACCCAATCCGCTGCCGATCGAGATGGTGCCGAAGATCGTGCCGACGCGCTTGCCGCGAAAGATCTTCATTGCGGTCGCTGTGATCAGCGGGCCGCGCGAACCCATCATGCTGCCGAAGCAGACGACGAAGCCCGTGAGCAGGATGATGTTCGGATAATACTGCAAGAGCCAGAGCAGGACGATGCCGATGATCGAGATCGCGTAGCTGAGCAGCACCGAGGGCCGGCGCCCGATCAGCCCGTCGAGCGCGGATACGCCGAGCATGCCGAACACCAGCACCACGCCCGAAAAACCCCAGGCGGTCGCGGCCTGGAGCGGCGGAAAGCCGGCGTCGATGAGATAGGCCACGATCTGCGCGGCGATCGAATACATGCCGACCGCGGTGAAGAAAAAGGTCGAGAACAGCGCCCAGAAAGCGTGGTGGCGCATCGCGCTCACGAGCGTCCAGCCGTTGTCGATGAAATCAGGATCGGTCTTCTTGCTGACATGCGGGGAGCCGACCGCGAACATGCGCCAGGGCAGAAGCAGCAGCGGCACGAGCAGGCCGAGCGCGGCGAAGCCGTAGACTTGATAGGCTTCACGCCAGCCGAGATGATCGATCAAGAGCTGCGAGGTCGGGAGCAGCGCCAGCACGCCGCCACCCATTGCCGAATAGACTACCGCCATCGCGGTCGGCAGCCGTGGTCCGAACCAGCGGCCGAGCAGGATCGAGTTCGGCACAATGCCGATGAAGGCGACGCCGATGCCGACGCAGAGACCGATCGAAAGCTGAAATTGCCAGAGCGCCTGCGCGTGCGCCGCGATCAGGAAGGCCGAGCCGAGCAGGAAGAGCCCGACTGCGTAGACGATGCGCGGTCCGGAATGGTCGAACAGGCGCCCCACCAATGGCGCGGTCAGTCCGCTGATCAGCCAGGTCAGTGAGTAGATCGAGACGACCTGCGCGCGGTCCCAGCCAAAGTTTTCGGAGATCGGCTTGAGGAAGACTGTGAAGCTCTCGCTGAGGCCGCGGCCGAGGACAGCGAGCGTGAAGCACAGCCCGAGCACGACGAGTGCGGTGCGCACCGCATCTCGCTGCGTGCGTCCGGCTTGTTCCCGCGAAGCTTCCCTGGGCGTGTTCTGATCCATTGCCGGTCAGGGAGCGCGCTTCGGCGCGCCCTGACAAGCATCAAAAGCTCATATGCCTATGCAGGCCGGATGAGGACGTGCTTCTTCTTGCCGAAGGACAGCTTGATCACGCCCTCGGGCGTCAGATTGGCCGCAGACAGCGCCATCTTCTCGTCGCTGACGGACTCGTCGTTGACGCGCAGGCCGCCGCCCTTGATCTGGCGCCGTGCCTCGCCGTTGGAGGCAACCAAGCCTGCCTTGACGAAGGCATTGAGCACGCCGAGGCCGGCGTCCAGCTCGCCGCGCGGAATTTCCACCGTCGGCAGGCTTTCGGCCAGCGCGCCTTCCTCGAAGGTGCGCCGCGCGGTTTCAGCCGACTGGTTTGCTGCGTCGCGTCCGTGCAAGAGCGCGGTCGCTTCAGTTGCAAGCACCTTCTTGGCCTCGTTGATCTCCGAGCCGCCGAGCGCCTCGAGCTTCCTGATCTCGCCCATCGGCAGCGTCGTGAACAGCTTCAGGAATTTGCCGACGTCGGCGTCCTCGGTGTTGCGCCAGTATTGCCAGAAGTCATAGGGCGAGAACTGGTCGGCGTTCAGCCACACCGCGCCTTGCGCGGTCTTGCCCATCTTGGCGCCGGAAGCGGTCGTCAGCAGCGGCGTCGTCAGCGCGAACAGCTGGTGGGTGCCCATGCGGCGGCCGAGATCGACGCCCATGATGATGTTGCCCCACTGGTCCGAGCCGCCCATCTGCAATTTGCAACCGGTGCGCTTGGCGAGCTCGACGAAGTCGTAGGCCTGGCAGACCATGTAGTTGAACTCGATGAAGCTCATCTCCTGCTCGCGCTCGAGACGCAGCCGCACGGAGTCCATGGTCAGCATGCGGTTGACCGAGAAATGCCGGCCGACGTCACGCAGCATCTCGATCCAGTTGAGCTTGGTCAGCCACTCCGCATTGTCGAGCATGACGGCGTCGCTCTTGCCGTCGCCGTAGCGCAGCACCTTTGCGAACACGCCGCGGATCGATTCCTTGTTGGCCTCGATCTCGGCGACGGTGCGCATCGCGCGGGTCTCGTCCTTGCCGGAGGGATCGCCGACCATGGTGGTGCCGCCGCCCATCAGCGTGATCGGCTTGTTGCCGGACTGCTGCAGCCAGTGCAGCATCATCATGGTCAGGTAGTTGCCGATGTGCAGCGAGGGGGCGGTGCAATCGTAGCCGACATAGGTGGTCGCTTCGCCCTTGGCGGCGAGCGCGTCCAGCCCCTCGAAATCGGAGCACTGATGGATGAAACCACGTTCCTGCAGGGTGTTGAGGAAATCCGATTTAAATGCAGTCATCTGTCGGCGAGCCTGACAATTCTTGGTTTACTGTTTCGGGTGCAATTTAAGGGTCTCCCGTGGGAACTCGATTGCCACCCGCCACTTTGCCTGTAGCATTATAAGATGTGTCCCTCTGGCACAAGATCGGCATGCCGGAGGGGGTCTCTTGAGGACGCTGATCCATGATGTTGACGGCACTCGGTTTGATGAGCGGCACCTCGCTGGACGGGGTGGATGTCGCGCTGATCGAAACCGACGGAAAGCAAGTGAAGGCGTTCGGGCCGTCCGGCTACCGGGCCTATAGTCCGGCGGAGCGCAACCTGCTGCGCCAGGCGCTGAGTGAGGCCGTGCACCTGCCGCGACGCGACGCCCGCCCGGGCGTTCTGGCCGAGGCCGAGCGCGCGGTGACGCTGGCCCATGCCGAGGCTGTGGCTGCCTTCATCGCCCAGAACCGGATGAAGCCGGAGGACATCGACATCGTCGGCTTCCACGGCCAGACGGTGCTGCATCGCCCCGAGAAGCGGCTGACGGTCCAGATCGGCGATGCACCGGCGCTGGCCAGGGCGATCCATATCCCCGTGATGCACGACTTCCGCGCCGCCGATGTCGAGGCCGGCGGGCAGGGCGCGCCGTTCGTGCCGGTCTATCACCGGGCGCTCGTCCATTCGCTGGAGCGCGAAGGGCCGATCGTCGTCGTCAATATCGGCGGCGTCTCCAACATCACCTATATCGACGGCAACGACACGCTGATCGCCTGCGACACCGGACCGGGCAACGCGCTGCTTGACGATTTCATGTACCGCACCATGAACCAGGCCTTCGATGCGGAGGGAAAGTTCGCAGCGCTCGGCAAGGCGGACGAAGCCTGGATCGCGCGGGCACTGGAGCTGCCGTTCTTTGCGGCTCCGCCGCCGAAATCGCTCGACCGCAACGACTTTGCCGCGCTGAAGCTCGGCGACGTCCCGCCGGCCGACGGCGCCGCGACCCTGACCGCCTTCACCGCGGCGGCGATCGCCCGGATCATCTCGCTCCTGCCGCGCCGGCCGCGGAGCTGGATCGTCTGCGGCGGCGGCGCCCGCAACCTCACCATGCTGCGGATGCTGCGGGAGCGGGTAGGGTCGGCCACCGTCGAAGCCGCCGAGACGCTCGGCTGGGCCTCCGACGCCATCGAGGCGCAGGCCTTCGGCTTCCTTGCCGCCCGCGGCCTCAAGGGGCTGCCGCTGTCCTACCCGGCCACGACGGGGGTGCCGATGCCGATGACGGGCGGCGTGATGGCGCGGCCCTGAGGTCCCGGCCTCAAGACCCGAGGACGGTTGATGCAAATGCATCGATCTTGACGGGTGAATGCAATTGCATCTATATTGGATGCAGTTGCATCAAACCGCCGGGATCATTGCCATGACCGCTTCACTGAAACTCATCAGCCACAAGCTCTGCCCCTATGTGCAGCGCGCCGTGATCGCGCTCAGCGAGAAGGGCGTGCCGTTCGAACGGATCGACATCGATCTCGCCAACAAGCCCGACTGGTTTCTGAAACTCTCGCCGCTCGGCAAGGTGCCGGTCTTGGTGGTGACGACGGAGAAGGGCGATGTCGCGCTGTTCGAGAGCAACGTGATCTGCGAATACATCGAGGAGACGCAGGCAGGCCTCAAGCTGCATCCGGCGGATGCGTTGAAGCGCGCCGAGCATCGTGCCTGGATGGAGTTCGGCTCGGCGATCCTGGGTGACCTCTGGGGTCTCGAGACCACGACCGATCCGGCGACATTCGAAAGCAAACGCCAGGCGGTTGCGGTGAAATTCGCGCGCGTGGAGGCGGCGCTCGGTGCAGGGCCTTACTTCGCAGATGATGCGTTTAGCCTGGTGGATGCGGTCTTCGCCCCGATCTTCCGCTATTTCGACCTGTTCGACGAATTGACCGAGCACGGCATCTTCAGCGATCTGCCGAAGGTCCGCGCGTGGCGCGCGGAGCTTGCGAAACGTCCGAGCGTGCGCACTGCGGTCGGCGCGGACTATCCGCAATTGCTGCGTGCCTTCCTGGCGCGCCACGACGCGCATCTGCTGAAGCTTGCGGCCTGAGTGCACGCCAATGTCGCAATCCATGGCCTGGCTGATGCTGGTGATCGCCGGTGCGCTCGATATCGGCTGGGCAATCTCGATGAAATATGCGGAAGGCTACACGCGGGCAGGCTGGAGCATTGCCTCGCTCGTGCTGCTCGCCGCCTTCGTCTTCCTGCTCGGACGCGCTTTGCAGGTGCTGGAGGTCGGCGTCGCCTATTCGGTGTGGACCGGCATCGGCGCGGCCGGCACCTTCCTGCTGGGCGTCGTGCTGTTCGGCGAGACCTTGAGCGCGATGAAACTTGCCGGCATCGCGCTCGTGCTAATGGGGATCGCCGCGCTCAAGCTGGCTTGAGCGGGCGTGTCGGTTTCGTAGCCCGGATGCCATCCGGGCTACAAGATCTTGGCGCTACAAGGCCTTAGCGCACGTTGGCGAGGCGCATGTCGAGATAGGCTGTGATGGTTTCCATCAGCGGCTCGAGCTTGGCGTCGAAGAAGTGGTTGGCGCCGGGGATGACCTGCTGGTCGATCACGATGCCCTTCTGCGTCTTCAGCTTCTCGACCAGCGTGTTGACGTCCTTGGGCGGCACCACCGCATCCTTCTCGCCGTGCACGATCAGCCCCGACGAGGGGCAGGGCGCGAGGAACGAGAAGTCGTAGAGATTGGCAGGCGGCGCGATCGAGATGAAGCCCTCGACCTCGGGACGGCGCATCAACAGCTGCATGCCGATCCAGGCGCCGAAGGAGAAGCCGGCGACCCAGCAGGCGCGTGCTTCGGGATTGATGGTCTGCGCCCAGTCGAGGGCGGCGGCCGCATCCGACAATTCGCCGGTGCCGTGGTCGAACGAGCCCTGGCTGCGGCCGACGCCGCGGAAGTTGAAGCGCAGCACCGAGAAGCCGCGATGCGCGAAGGCGTAGTAGCACTGGTACACGATCTGATGGTTCATCGTGCCGTGGAACTGCGGATGGGGATGCAGGATCATCGCGATCGGCGCGTTCTTCTGCTTGGCCGGGTGATAGCGGCCTTCGAGACGGCCAGCAGGGCCGGTGAAAATGACTTCAGGCATGATGATCTCTTGATTGATCCCTTGAAGACGCTCTTCAGCAATCAACCGATTGTGCGGACTTCATCGACTGCTGTGCCGATCAAACCGCAAATGGAAGAGTGGAGCGGCGCCCTCGGATGGTGCGCGAGCGGCGCGCGGTGAACTGACGCGGGCGTTCTAACATGAGGCGAGGGTCAAAAAGCAAGCATCTTGAACATCCCGCAATGGGCTCAAGATGTTAGCGCGTCACGGCGGCGTCATTGAACGGTGGGGATTCGGAATCGAGTTGCCAAGCGCTCCACGGGGGCCCATGTCGGGCTCCGGGACGGGCACACCAGCCCGATTCATGGAGTAAGATAATACCTCATGCCGAGCCGTGTCTATCTCGACTGGAATGCGACCACGCCGCTGCGTGCTCAAGCGCGGACCGCGATGCTCGCCGCCTGGGAGCTGATCGGCAATCCGTCCTCGGTCCATGCCGAGGGGCGCGAGGCGCGCCGCCTGGTCGAGGAAGCCCGTGCCACGCTCGCGGCGGCCGTCGGTGCATTGCCGCGGAACGTCGTCTTTACATCCGCAGGGACCGAGGCTAACGCGCTCGCGCTGTCGCCCGGTCTGCGGAGATCGTCCGGCGGCGCTGTCGAGCGGCTTCTGGTCTCGGCCGTCGAGCATGCCTCGGTGCTGTCAGGCGGCCGGTTCCCAGCGGATAAGGTCAGCCAGATCCCGGTCACACGCGCCGGCGTCATCGACCTCGACCGTCTGAAGGCGTTGCTTGGCGACGGCCCGCCGGCTCTGGTCTCCATCATGGCTGCGAACAACGAGACCGGCGCAATTCAGCCGATCGCAGAGGCTGCAGGGATCGTCCATGGGTCGGGGGGGCTCCTGCACATCGATGCGATCCAGGCGCTGGGGAAAATCCCGTTCGATATCAAGACTGTGGACGCAGACCTTGCGACCTTTTCCGCGCACAAGACCGGCGGCCCCAAGGGCGTCGGCGCGCTGGTCCTGGCGGAGGGGATCGCTGGGCTGGAACCCGTGCTGCGGGGTGGCGGACAGGAGCTGAGCCGCCGCGCGGGAACCGAAAACGTCGCCGGCATCGCCGGCTTCGGGGCAGCGGTGAGATCTGCCATTCAGACACTGCCGGAGGATGCGGAGCGGATGGCAACCCTCAGAGATTCCTTGGAAAATGGTATCCGCGGGATCGCCGGCGCGATGGTCTTCGCGGATGACGTCAAGCGGTTGCCAAATACCATCCTTTTCACTGCCCCCGGCCTGAAGGCCGAAACCGCCGTGATCGGCTTCGATCTCGAAGGCGTGGCTGTGTCCTCGGGCTCAGCCTGTTCATCAGGCAAAGTGCAGCCGTCTCACGTGCTGTCGGCGATGGGGTATGATGCCACCGTTGCCCAGGGAGCGGTGCGTCTCAGTCTGGGCTGGTCCACGGAACCAGATGACATCAACAGGGCGTTAGAGGCTTGGCGAAAGCTTGGTAATACCCTACTTAGAGCGTAACCGACGAAACACGGCTTGAACGGTTCTAAGCGCGTGCTTTCTGCGGAAAAACATCGTAATACTCGTCCAAGTTTGTGATCCACCGCGGTCCTTGAAACCGCGAGCGGAGGATAGAATGCCAGCCGTGCAAGAGACGGTCGAGCGCGTGAAGCGCATCGACGTCGATCAGTATCGTTATGGGTTTGAGACCCTGATCGAGTCCGACAAGGCCCCCAAGGGGCTGTCGGAAGAGACCGTCAAGTTCATCTCTGAGAAGAAGAACGAACCCGCCTGGATGCTCCAGTGGCGGCTCGAGGCCTATCGGCGCTGGCTGACCATGACCGAGCCGACCTGGGCGCGCGTCGACTATCCCAAGATCGACTTCCAGGACCTCTATTATTACGCGGCACCGAAGCCGAAGAAGACGGTCACCTCGCTCGACGAGATCGATCCGGAGATTCTCAAGACCTACGAGAAGCTCGGCATTCCCCTGCGGGAAGTCGCCATGCTCGAAGGCGTCGAGCCGAAGCCCGGCGAGGAAGATCCGGCCCGGCGCAAGATCGCGGTCGATGCTGTCTTCGATTCGGTCTCGGTTGCGACCACGTTCAAGGCCGAGCTGAAGAAGGCCGGCGTGATCTTCATGCCGATCTCGGAGGCGATCCGCGAGCATCCCGAGCTGGTGCAGAAGTATCTGGGCTCGGTGGTTCCGACCTCGGACAATTTCTACGCGACGCTGAACTCCGCGGTGTTCTCCGACGGCTCGTTCGTCTACGTGCCGCCGGGCGTGCGCTGCCCGATGGAGCTGTCGACCTATTTCCGCATCAACGAGCGCAACACGGGCCAGTTCGAGCGCACGCTGATCATCGCCGACAAGGGCTCCTACGTCTCCTATCTCGAAGGCTGCACCGCGCCGCAGCGCGATGAGAACCAGCTCCACGCGGCCGTGGTCGAGCTCGTCGCGCATGACGATGCCGAGATCAAATATTCGACGGTGCAGAACTGGTATCCCGGCAATTCGGAAGGCAAAGGCGGCATCTACAATTTCGTCACCAAGCGTGGCGACTGCCGCGGCAACAATTCCAAGATCTCCTGGACCCAGGTCGAAACCGGGTCGGCGATCACCTGGAAGTATCCGAGCTGCATCCTGCGTGGCGACAATTCGCGCGGCGAGTTCTACTCGATCGCGATCTCGAACGGCTTCCAGCAGGTCGATTCGGGCACCAAGATGATCCACCTCGGCAAGAACACGTCGAGCCGGATCATCTCCAAGGGCATCGCCGCCGGCAAGTCGCAGAACACCTATCGCGGTCTGGTCACCGCGCACCGGAAAGCGACCGGCGCGCGCAACTTCACCGCCTGCGATTCCCTGCTGATCGGCGACAAATGCGGCGCGCACACCGTGCCGTATATCGAGGCGAAGAACTCTTCGGCGACGTTCGAGCACGAGGCCACGACCTCGAAAATTTCCGAGGACGTGCTGTTCTACTGCATCCAGCGCGGCCTCAGCCAGGAAGAAGCCGTCGGCCTCGTCGTCAACGGTTTCGTCAAGGACGTGCTGCAGCAACTGCCGATGGAATTCGCGGTGGAAGCGCAGAAGCTGATCTCGATCTCGCTTGAAGGGTCGGTCGGCTAATCGCCGACCCTCGCGGTGCGCTGCGGCGCTCCATGCATCATTTGAATGGACTGGACACCAAGATGGCTTTGCTTGAAGTGAAGGATTTGAAAGTTCGTGTCGAGGAGCGTGAGATCCTCCACGGGTTGACGCTGACCGTGAACGAGGGCGAGGTTCACGCGATCATGGGGCCGAACGGCTCCGGCAAATCGACGCTCTCCCACGTCATCGCCGGCAAGCCCGGCTATGAGGTCACCGACGGCCAGATCCTGTTCAAGGGCGAGGACCTGCTGGAGATGGATCCCAACGAGCGCGCCGCGAAGGGCGTGTTCCTGGCGTTCCAGTATCCGGTCGAGATTCCCGGCGTTGCCACCATGACCTTCCTGCGCACCGCGCTGAACGCGCAGCGCAAGGCGCGCGGCGAGAGCGAATATTCGACCCCGGACTTCCTGAGGAAGGTCCGCGAGGTCTCGAAGTCGCTGAACATCCCGCAGGACATGCTCAAGCGCGGCGTCAATGTCGGCTTCTCCGGCGGCGAGAAGAAGCGCAACGAGGTGCTGCAGATGGCGCTGTTCGAGCCGAGCCTGTGCATCCTCGACGAGATGGATTCCGGCCTCGACATCGACGCGCTGCGCATTGCGGCCGACGGTGTCAACGCATTGCGCTCGCCCAAGCGCGCGATGGTGGTCATCACCCATTATCAGCGGCTGCTGAACTACATCGTGCCCGACGTCGTGCACGTGATGTCGAAGGGCCGTGTCGTGAAGAGCGGCGGCAAGGACTTGGCGCTGGAGCTGGAAGCGTCCGGCTACACCCAGTTCGAGGATGCCGCGTAAGGAATTTTGCGATGAACGTTGCTGTGGCAAAGACCGGAAACGGCCGCGCGGTGAGCGATCTCTTCGCCAGCGCCGAAGGCCGCCTGCCGGGTTCGCCTTCTGTGATCGCGGTACGCCGCGAGGCGTTCGAGACCTATGAGCGTCTCGGCCTGCCGCATCGCCGGATCGAGGAATGGAAATACACCGACCTGCGCGCGCTGGTGGGCGAGGTGCCGCCGCTGGCAGCCAGCCCCGATGCGGCCGCGTTGAAGCGCGCCGCGGATGCCGTCAAGGCGCACGCGATCGCAGGTGCCCGCAAGCTGGTGCTGGTTGACGGCGTGTTCGCGGCCGATCTCTCCGACGTCAAGGCGCTTGCCTCTGAGGCGGGCCTCAAGACGCTGCGGGAAGCGTTGGAGAAGGACGCAGGTCTCCTGAAGACCGCGGCCACCGATGCCGTGATCGCGCTGAATGCTGCGCTGGCAACCGACGGCGTCGTGTTGTCGATCGCCGACGGCGCGCAGCTGTCCGCGCCGATCCAGATCATCCACATCGCGACCGCTTCGTCCGCGTCGGCTTTCAGCCGTTCGCAGATCGCGATCGGGAACGGCGCTCGCGCCACCATCATCGAGAGCTTTGTGGGGGCCGGTGCCAAGGCCTACCAGGTCAACGACGCCGTCATCCTCTCGGTCGGCGACAATGCCGACGTCGCACATATCCGCCTGTTGGACGATGCGCCCGACGCGGTGAACGTGACCTCGCAGTTCGTCACGGTCGGCGCGAACACGAAGCTCAATTTCTTCAACATGACCACCGGTGCGGCCGTCAGCCGCCTGCAAGGCTTCATCACGCTGGCGGGCGAGGGTAGCGATCTCTCCGTCAACGGCGTGAACCTGCTGCAGAAGACCGAGCACGGCGACACCACGCTGGTGGTCGATCATGCCGTGCCGAACTGCATCAGCCGCGAGGTCTTCCGCGCCGTGATCGACGATCGCGCCCATTCGGTGTTCCAGGGCCGCATCATCGTCCGTCCCGATGCGCAGAAGACCGACGGCAAGATGATGACCCGCGCGCTGCTGCTTTCGGACGAAGCCGAGGCCGACAACAAGCCGGAGCTCGAGATCTTCGCCGATGACGTCTCCTGCGGCCACGGCGCCACTGCCGGCGCGCTCGACGACAGCTTGCTGTTCTATCTGAAGGCGCGCGGTCTCCCGGAGAAGCAGGCCCAGGCGCTGCTGATTCAGGCTTTCGTGGGTGAGGCGATCGAGCAGATCGCCGATGACGGCTTGCGCGAGCACGTGATCGGCATCGCCGAGCGCTGGCTGGAGCGGCGCCAATGAGCACGCATCCCGCAGTCAAGAACGGTGCCTACGACGTCGCACGCGTGCGCCAGGATTTTCCGGCGCTGGCCATGCAGGTCTACGGCAAGCCGCTGGTCTATCTCGACAACGCCGCCTCGGCGCAGAAGCCGAGCGCCGTGCTCGACCGCATGACGCAGGCCTATACGAGCGAATACGCCAATGTGCATCGCGGCCTGCATTACCTCGCCAATGCCGCCACCGAGGCCTATGAGGGCGGTCGCAGCAAGGTTGCGCAGTTCATCAACGCGCCGCGGACCGAAGAGGTCATTTTCACCCGCAACGCGACGGAGGCGATCAACCTCGTCGCGTCGTCCTGGGGCGAGCCGAACGTTGGGGAAGGCGACGAGATCGTCATCTCGATCATGGAGCACCACTCCAACATCGTGCCGTGGCATTTCCTGAGGGAACGCCATGGCGCCGTGATCAAGTGGGCGCCGGTCGACGACGAGGGTAACTTCCTCATCGACGAGTTCGAGAAGCTGCTGACCGCGAAGACCAAGCTGGTCGCGATCACGCAGATGTCGAACGCGCTCGGCACTATTGTCCCGATCAAGGACGTCGTCAAAATCGCGCATGCGCGCGGCATTCCCGTGCTGGTCGACGGCAGCCAGGGTGCGGTGCATCTGCCTGTCGACGTCCAGGATCTCGGCTGCGATTTCTACGTCTTTACCGGCCACAAGGTCTACGGGCCGACCGGCATCGGCATCCTCTGGGCCAAGTACGACCACCTCGTCGCGATGCGTCCCTATAACGGCGGCGGCGAGATGATCCGCGAGGTCTCGCGCGACATCGTCACCTATGGCGATCCCCCGCACAAGTTCGAGGCAGGCACGCCTGCGATCGTCGAGGCCGTGGGCCTTGGCGCGGCCATCGACTACGTCAATTCGATCGGCAAGGAGCGCATCGCCGCCCACGAGCACGATCTCACCACCTATGCCCAGGAGCGCTTACGCGAGATCAACTCGCTGCGGCTGATCGGCACCGCCCGGGGCAAGGGCCCGGTGATCTCCTTCGAGCTCAAGGGCGCTCATGCCCACGACGTCGCCACCGTGATCGACCGCCAGGGCATCGCGGTGCGCGCCGGCACCCATTGCGTGATGCCGCTTTTAGAGCGGTTCAACGTGACTGCCACCTGTCGGGCGTCGTTCGGCATGTATAATACGCGGGAAGAAGTCGATCATCTGGCACAGGCGCTGTTGAAGGCGCGGGATTTGTTCGCATGAGTGACACGGCCGAAGTCAAAGCCAATCCGATGGAGACCCAGTCGGCGCTGCCGCCTGAGGAGACCGAGCGTCTCACCACCGAAATCATCGCAGGCCTCAAGACCGTGTTCGATCCGGAGATCCCGGCCGACATCTACGAGCTGGGCCTGATCTACAAGGTCGAGATCAAGGACGACCGCTCGGTCGACGTCCAGATGACGCTGACGACGCCGAACTGCCCGGCTGCCGGCGAGCTGCCGACCATGGTCGAGAACGCGGTCGCCAGCGTCCCCGGCGTCGGCGTGGTCGACGTCAAGGTCGTCTGGGAGCCGCCGTGGTCGCCGGAACGCATGAGCGACGAGGCCCGCCTCGTGCTCAACATGTGGTGACGGTCTCAGCTCGCATTGAATTCGCTCCGCAACGGACCACATAGATAACATGACCCAGGCAACACCAGCTTCGACACCAAAGCCCCGGCGGCCGCGCCCGCAGGTGATGCGGCTGACGGATGCCGCGGCCCAGCGCATCAGCGAGCTGACCCAGCGCGCCGATTCCGAGATCGTGGGCCTGCGCGTCGGCGTGAAGAACGGCGGCTGTGCCGGCCAGTCCTACACGGTCGAATACGCCCATGATGTCCGCCCGACCGACGAGGTCGTCGAGGACAAGGGCGTCAAGATCCTGGTCGATCCCAAGGCCGTGCTGTTCCTGCTCGGTACCGAGATGGACTACAAGGCCGACAAGATGCAGGCCCAGTTCGTCTTCAACAACCCCAACCAGGTCTCCGCCTGCGGCTGCGGCGAGTCGGTCGAGCTGCGGCCCGCGAAGATCGACGGGTAAGCCGCACTGTCGCCGATTATGCCTCTGTCGTCCCGGCGAAAGCCGGGACCCATACTGCGTGATCGGGCGATGACGCTCGATATCAGTACCACGCTGGCAGGACTAATAGTCTTCGCTAAACTCCTCCCTGTGGTTATGGGGCCCCGCTTTGGCGGGGACGACGCTGGGGGGAGAGTTGGGCCATGGACCGCGAATTCCTGATCGACCTGTTCGCCGATTTCGGCCCCGTCACCATCCGAAAAATGTTCTCCGGCTACGGCATCTCGGCCGACGGCATCAACTTCGCGCTCGCCTTGCGCGCGGGCCTGTTCTTCCGCGCCGACGAGGTCACCATCCCGGGCTTTGAAGCGGAAGGCTCGAAGCCGTTCCAGTATTCGACCCGCGCCAAAACCGTGCTGGTGAATTCCTATTGGGAACTGCCGGCGCGCCTGTTCGACGATTCCGAGGAGCTCGCCCAATGGGCGAGGGCAGCGCTCGCCGCCGCCCAGCGCGCCAGGGTGAAGAAGCGGCCGAGGAAGAAAGCGGTGGCGAAGAAACCTGCTGCCAGGAAGCGTCCGGCGAAGAAGGCAGCCAAGAAGGCGGTGCGTAGGGTGGGCAAAGCGAAGCGTGCCCACCGTTAAGCTGCTGGTGTGGAGAGATGGTGGGCACGGCGCTATGCGCCTTTGCCCACCCTACAAGACCGCACGCTCAGTCCACCGCCTTGGTCAGTCCGACCCTCATGTCCTTGGCGATGAAGACCCCGACGCCGTCGGCAAGCACGCGACCGTCGGCAATTCCGAGCACCAGCTTGCCGCGTCGGACCATGCGCATGGCAACTTCGTAGCGCACGCAGCCCGTGTCGGGCGTGATGGATCCCGTGACGTCGACCTCGCCGACGCCGATGGCGCGGCCCTTGCCCGGTGAGCCCGACCAGCCGAGCCAGTAGCCGATCATCTGCCACATCGCATCCAGGCCGAGGCTTCCCGGCATCATCGCGTCACCGCGATAGTGGCAATCGAAGAACCAGTGGCCGGGCACAATATCGAGCTCGCCGACGATGTGGCCCTTGCCGAACTCGCCGCCGTCCAGGCTGATCTCGGTGATGCGATCCATCATGAGCATCGGCGGGGCCGGCAATTGCGCGTTGCCCGGGCCGAAATAGCCGCCGTCGCTCGATCTCAGCAGTTCGTCCCTGGTGTAGGACGGTTGCGGTGTGTGAAAGTCATGGGGATTGGGCAAGACGACAAGACCTCTCGACGCTCGCAGTCGGGCGGCGGGGAAGATGTCGTTCGGCGGGTTGGAATGTCAAGCACCGGCCGTCTCTTAGGCGCGCTGCTTCGGCGTCAGGCCACCCGGCTGTGCGACTCGATCGCGAATTCCGGATCGGCCTCGCAGATCACGCGGTTGCGGCCGTTGCGCTTGGCGGCATAGAGGCAGGCATCCGCACGCTCGATCAGCGCGTCGGGATCGTCGCCCTGCTTGAGCATGGAGACGCCGACGGAGATTGTGACGCGGCCGAGGATCTCGCCGGTCGATTTCTTCTTCAATTCCTTCGCCATCACGGCGCGGCGGATGTGATCTGCAACGGTGAGGGCCTGGCGCAGTGCCGTGTTGGGCAGCAGGACCGCGAATTCCTCGCCGCCATAGCGCGCGGTGATGTCCTGTCCCTTGATGGTCTGCTTCATGGACAGGCCGACCAGCCGCAACACCTGGTCGCCGGTGAGATGGCCGTAGGAATCGTTGAACGACTTGAAATGATCGATGTCGAACAGCAGCAGCGACAGCGGCTCGCCCGAGGCGAGCGCGCTCTGCACGGCCATGCCGATCATGCGATCGAAATATTTGCGATTGCCCAACCCCGTCAGCGGATCGGTCAGGCTCTCGGCGCGGATCGCCTCCAGGCTCTGCTGGAGATTGCTGATCTCGTTCTTGGACAGGGTCAGCCGGTCTTCCAACGCCTTGTTGGTCTCGCGCATCTCGCCGGTCGAACGCAGCAGCGTCTCGACGATCGACTTGATCTGGTCGCGGTTCTTGGCCGACGACAGTTGCTCGGTCGCGCCCGACAGGCTTGCATCGTAGGAGCCGGTCATCCCGAGTGCTTCGCTCAGCACCGTCATCACGTCGTCGATCTCGCCGATGACGCGTGCGCCGACCTTGTCGATGCGGTCGGTGGTCTTGATGTGGGAAAGATAGGTCTCGTAGATCTGCTCGAGATCGCCTTCGGTCAGCTTGCCGTGGCGCGCCAGCGTCTCGTTGATGATCTTGTTGAGCGGTGCGTTATAGCCGGTGGCGTAGACGTACCAGATCTCGTAATTGCGGGGAATTGCAGTCTGTCGAAGCGAACGGATCTGACCGAGAGCAACTTCGGCGAACGCCATCGTGCGTTCGTGTTCGTCGAGCACCTTGACCACTGAACATACCCCACAGCGGTCGGTGCGCCATCGACCGCGGCAATGCTTAAATTATGTTCGCAGGCTAACGGACGATCGTGAACGCTCTGTAAACAGACGTTCGCGAATGCATCAGAAAAAGTGTGGAGCGGCTCTTTTCAACCGAAGCTGAATCGCGCCGGCGCGTCAGGCGCCGGCGGGAGAACGCACCGGGCGGAGCAGAAACGCCGGAAGGTGCGAGTGATCGCCGGGCTCGGTGTCGGCCTCGCGCTGGCGGCGCGGCTCGGGGCGGCCGATCGACGGCACATGCGATGCATTGGCCTGCTGGCGCGAGCCATGGCGCGGCTCGGATGACGGCCTGGCTTCACGCGGAGGCCTTGCCTCGCGTGCGGGCCTCGGCTCGTGAGCGGGCCGTGCTTCGGCTGAAGGCCTTTCGGAAGCGTGTCTTGCCTCGCCACGCGGTTCGCGCGGCTCGTGGCTGCGCTCACGATCGCGACCGCCGCGCTGCGGCTTGCCGCGTCCGCCGCGCGAACGCTCGCGGCCGCGCTGCTCGCGCGGGCGCTCGGTCGCATCGCCGGCTTCAGCGTGGATCTCGTAATCGCCCTCGGCGCGAGGAATGTTCTGGCCGATCAGCTTCTCGATCGCCACCATCGACTTCTGGTCGAGCGGCGTCACGATCGAGATCGCGGTACCAGTGCGGCCTGCACGGCCGGTGCGGCCGACGCGATGGACGTAGTCGTCTGGATGATGGGGGACGTCGAAATTGAAAACGTGGCTGACCTCGGGAATGTCGAGGCCGCGGGCGGCGACGTCGGAGGCGACCAGCAGCGGCAGCTCACCCTTGCGGAATTGCTCGAGCGCCGCCATGCGGGCCGGCTGGTCCATGTCGCCGTGCAAGGCGCCGACGCTGAAACCGTGCTTCTGGAGCGATTTGTGAACGATCGCGACTTCGCGCTTGCGATTACAGAAGATGATCGCGTTCTTGAGATCCTTGGCCTCGCGCAACAGGCGGCGAAGCAATTCGCGCTTCTCATGCGCCTCGCGCCCCGCAGGCACCTGTGACTGCGTGACTGTTACGGCGGTGGTGGCGGGCTTGGAGACCTCGACTTTCTGCGGATTATGCAGGAAGGTCTCGGTGATGCGCCGGATCTCCGGCGGCATGGTCGCGGTGAAGAACAGGGTCTGCCGCGTGAACGGGACGAGCTTGCAGACGCGCTCGATGTCGGGAATGAAGCCCATGTCCAGCATGCGGTCGGCTTCGTCGATGACGAGGAGCTCGACGCCTGTGAGCAGGAGGCCGCCGCGCTCGGTGTGGTCGAGCAGGCGGCCGGGGGTGGCGATCAGCACGTCGACGCCGCGCGTCAGCTTGGCATCCTGGTCGCCGAAGGAGACGCCGCCGATCAGCAGGGCGACGTTGAGCTTCTGGCCGGCGCCGTAGCGGTCGAAGTTTTCCTTCACCTGCGCCGCGAGCTCGCGGGTCGGCTCCAGGATCAGCGTGCGCGGCATGCGCGCGCGGGCGCGCCCCTTTTCGAGGATGGTGAGCATCGGCAGCACGAAGGCCGCGGTCTTGCCGGTGCCGGTCTGGGCGATGCCGAGCACGTCCTTGCGCGCGAGCACGTGGGGGATCGCCTGTTCCTGAATGGGGGTGGGGGTGGTGTAACCGGTGGCCGCCACTGCGGCGAGGACTTTTTCGGACAGTCCGAGATTTGAAAAGGACATTGAGCCTCTGGTCGAAACCGCCGTTCGGAATCGAGGGTAATTAAGGCTGTCGCGTTCCACCCCGAAACGGCGCGCTCTCAAAGAAGCTGGGGGTGCTGACTCACGCGAACGAAGCGCAAGGCTCGAGAATCGGTCTTCGATCTGAGCCGCGTCGCCCCGGAACATAGGCGGGAATCGGCCAAAGTCAATGGAGCGGGCGCGGGAAGACCCTAAAAAACCTGAGGTTTTTGCCCAAATAGTGGGCCAGGCTGGGCTTTTCCGCCTCCACCGTTAACCGGGCGATAGCTGCCGGAAGGACGACTAACGCCCTTCTTGCCCCCGGGCCCGGAAATCGCCGGGGGCCATTCCGTAGGCCGCGTTGAAGACCCGGTAATAGGTCGCCAGGCTCTCGAAGCCGCAGGAGGTCGCGATATCAGCGATCAGCCGGTCCGGCGCCTCGCGCATCAGGCGGCGGCTCTGTTTCAGGCGTTCGTCCGTCACGGTCTGCGAAAAGCTCTTCGCCGCGGTTTCGAACAGCATGTGCAGGTGACGCACGGACACGCCGAGCTGGTCGGCCACCATCGCCGGCGCAAGACCGGGGTCTTGCAGATGGCGCGCGATCAGGCGACGCGCCTGCGAGAGCCGGGCGGTCCGTAGCGCGGCCTGCCCACGGCGGCTGCCGGGCCGCACGATACCGCGCTCGATCAGGGCCAGATGGGCCAAGGCCTGGACGAGCGAGGCTTGATCCAAGGAGGCTTGATCCAAGGAGGTCTGGGCGACTGAGGTCGCATCAGTGGCGCCGCTATCGCCCGCGGCGGCCTCATCGAGGTCGGCGAAGCAGGCGCCGAGCAGGGGCGCCAGGCCGGGATCGTTGAAGGTCCGGGGCGCAAGCTCGCGCATGCGCCTGTCCTGCGTGGAGAGGCTGCTCACGGGGATCTTCAGGATGCGCAGGTGGAAGCCGCCTGCGCCCAGCGGCGCGGTGCGATAGGGCTGGTCGGTATGGCTGGTGGCGAAGCTGCCGTTGGCGATCGCAAAGTCGCCGGTGCGCATGCCGCCGAACCAGCCGCCGCTGCCGAGCTGCTGGTAGACGCAGATGCTGTTGCCGGGCGCGTAGGCGATGTCGGAGTTGCTGCGCTCGACCGTGTAGTGCGAGGCCTTCAGCTCGACGAGGCCACCGCCGCCGAGCTGGCGCAGCGAGAATTCGCCGTAGAAGTCCGCGCGGCGTTCGCGCTCGAGTTCAGCGGTGACGCCGAACAGGCCCTTGGAACGGACCTCGCGCCAATAGTCGAACCGGTCATGCGGCTCGACCTCGTCAGTACACCATCGATACACGGCAGCCCCCGCTTGCAGCGCAGCTGCCTAGAAAAAGCAGATTCCGGAGGAATCTGCCATAGTCCTGATGACGGAACCCGAGGGCTCTCGGCGTTGAACCGTGGACATGGCTGGACCGACTATCGTCAACGGCGCAGGGGTCCCATGAATCGCTGTTCGAGGGGCCGGCGGAGCGCCGTTCTGCAACGGGATCTTTACGATGACGCGTCGGCTTTTCAGAATTCTGGCGGCCCTTGGCCTTGCGGTGAGCCTGAGCGGCTTCGCGCTGCCCGCACACGCCGAGAAGCGCGTTGCGCTCGTCGTCGGCAACAACGACTACAGGAACGTCCCCAAGCTCCTCAAGGCGGTCAACGACGCCCGCACCATGGGCGATACGCTGAAGCAGCTCGGCTTCTCGGTGATGGTCGCCGAGAACCAGAGCCGGCAGCAATTCTCCGAGACGCTGCTCGCGTTCGACAGGGCGATCGAGCCCGGCGACACCGCATTCTTCTTCTACGCCGGCCACGGCTTCGAGATCGCGGGCCAGAACTACCTGTTGCCGACCGACGTACCGGCGGCGACCGAAGGGCAGGAAGAGCTGGTGCGCGACGCTTCCATCCTGGCCGACCGCATCGTCGAGCGCCTTCAGAACAAGAAGGCGCGTACGTCGATCCTGGTGTTCGACGCCTGCCGCAACAACCCGTTCGAGCGCAAAGGCACCCGCGCGGTCGCAGGCGGCGGCGGCCTCGCGCCGATGGTGCAGCTGCCCGAAGGCGTGTTCTCGGTGTTCTCCGCAGGTCCCCGGCAGACCGCACTCGATCGTCTCTCCGACGACGACGCCAATCCCAATTCGGTGTTCACGCGCACCTTCGCCAGGGAGCTTCTCCAGCCCGGCGAGAACCTGGTGCAGGTGGCGCAGCGCACCCGCCGTCTCGTCAGCGAGATGGCGGACACCGTCAAGCACAGGCAGGTGCCGGTCTATTTCGACCAGATGGTCGACGACGTCTTCCTCAGCGGCGTTGCCAAGGACGCCACCGCCGCTGCGGACCCGGCCGATCCGCCGCCCCAGAAGCTCGCGACTCTTCCGCCGGTGTCGGTACCGCGCGTGCCGAAGGAAGAAACCACCAACGCGCCGATCGCCAGCTTCTCGCGGCACAATGGCGGCTGGAGCGTGGTGTTCTCCTTCGCGGACCCGACGCTCGGCATTTCCTGGCGCATGGCCGGCAATGGCGATTTCCGCGAGACCGGCTTCATCGACACGCTCGATCCGCGCACGCGCAAGCGGATGCCGAACCCGTCGATCGAATTGCCGCCGGATGCGCCGGCCGGCACCATCGAGGTCCGCTATGTCGACCAGTCCGGCGACATGCAGGGGCCATTCCCGATCCGGTTCGATCCCGAGGCCGCGCTGATCCGCGACCAGCGCAAGATCCTCGACATGACCGCGACGAGCTGGCTGTCGTTCCGCGAGTTCAACGGGCTGCTCGTCTACTACACGCACCTCGTGTCCTACCGCTGCGCCATCCGCGAGGTGCGCATCGGCATCGACACCGCCGTTCCGAACCAGGTGTTGAAGATGCCGGGCTGCGACATGCGCGATCCAAGCGCGATCAGCGCCGGCATGCCGCTCTATATGAAGCTTGCCCCGGCCACGCAGTTCGTCTCGGTGGAACTGACCTACCGCGATGGCAGCGTGTCGGAAATCAAGAGTTTTCGGGCCGCGAACCGCAGCAACAACTGAGCGGTCTGCGGTTCCACTGTCGGGCGGCGAGCGCAGTTGGCGCTGGGAACTAACCGCGACGCTTTCCGATGTAGCGCTTGATGGAGTCGATCGCTTCCATCAAGGGCGGCGCAAGCGAGAAGAACGTCCCCATGGCGATCGAGATGACGACATGGCGAAGCAGGACCTTCTCCTGTTCCTCGAACGGATAGCCGTTCTGGTCGACCCGTGCCGGCGCGAGCGTGCCCGCGTCCTGAGAACCCGGCTTCCGCGGCTTGCGCGGCGGCAGCATGATCACGACGAAAAGCACGTTGATCAGCAGCCAGATGCCAAGCACTATCAGTATGGTGCGCACCGCGGGATCATCCTGAAATCAATCGAAATTATCAGCAACGCTACTGGCCATTCGGCATTGCGGCAAACGAATTCCGGCTTGTTGCACCGCACAGGGTACTAAAGTTGTAAGCGAGCAGTTGATGACGGAATCTGATATGCTAGAGCACACCGTGCGTCACTCCGTGAGAGCCCGGTGTTGCATCGTTGGCGGCGGGCCGGCCGGCATGATGCTCGGCTATCTGCTGGGACGCGCCGGCATCGACGTTGTGGTGCTGGAGAAGCATGCGGATTTCTTCCGCGACTTTCGCGGCGACACCGTGCATCCCTCGACGCTCCAGGTGATGGATGAGCTCGGCCTGATCGATGGGTTCCTGAAGCTGCCGCACCAGCGCCTGCAGATGATGGACGGCCTGTTTGGGGGCACGCCCGTGCGGATTGCCGATCTCCGCCGGCTCCGCACCAAGTACCCGTTCATTGCCTTCATGCCGCAATGGGACTTCCTGAATTTCCTGCGCGAGGCCGGCCAGCGATTCGCCTCGCTCAAGGTGATGATGAATACGGAAGCCGTCGATCTGATCCGTCGCGGCGAGACCGTTGCCGGCGTGCGCGCGATGACACCGGATGGGCCGATCGACATCGAAGCCGATCTCACCATTGCCTGCGATGGCCGGCATTCGACAGTGCGCGAGCGTGCGGGGCTCCGCGTCGAGGAGATCGGCGCGCCGATGGACGTGCTGTGGTTCCGCGTCGGCCGCAAGGCGGACGAGACCGAAAACCTGTTCGCGCGCGTCGAGCCCGGAAAGATGATGGTCACGTTCGACCGCGGTGACTATTGGCAGTGCGCCTATGTCATCGCGAAAGGACAATACGAGGCGGTGAAGGCGAGGGGATTGCAGGCGCTGCTCGACGACGTCGTGCGCATGGCGCCGATCCTTCGATCCGGCATTGCCGATGTGAAGAGCTTTGACGACGTCAAGCTGCTCACCGTCGCGATCAACCGCCTGGCGCGCTGGACGCGGCCGGGCCTGCTTCTCATCGGCGATGCCGCGCATGCGATGTCGCCGGTCGGCGGCGTCGGCGTCAATCTCGCCGTGCAGGACGCGGTCGCGACCGCCAATTTGCTGGCCGACAAGCTTCGGCAGGGCTGCCCAACAGAGAATGAACTTGATGCCGTGCGCCGACGCCGCGAATTCCCGGTGAGGATGACGCAGCGCATGCAGGTGATCGTGCAGAACAACATCATCAGCGGCGCCCTGCAGGGCGGTGATCGGCCGCTGAAGGTGCCACTGGTCGTGCGCCTGATCACTGCGCTGCCATGGCTCCAGGGTATTCCGGCACGCCTGATTGCGCTCGGCGTGCGGCCCGAGCACGTGCAGTCGTACGCTGCACCGGCATCGTAGTGCAGGAGGTCGGTAGGGATAACGCGGCGTTAAATCGCGCGCCGCGCGTTGCGTGCGTGCAACAGCACAAACGGATTCACGTCGCGCCGCTTGCCAATCCGGCGTCTTAACTTTCTTGATTCAAATTTGAGTAAGACCTGCGTGTGACCGTGCCCCCATCAAAGGACACGGGGTGTACCATGCGTAACAAATTGATTGCCGCCTTCGCCTGCACGACCGCTCTGGTTTCGACCGGCGCTGCTTCAGCCGCCGATCTCGGTGCGCGCTACATGAAGGCGCCCGCCTACGCGGAGCCGCTGTTCAACTGGACCGGTTTCTATGTCGGCGGCCACATCGGTGGCGCATGGACCAACGAGCAGTTCATCAACAACGGGACCGGCGCGCCGTTCGGCGATCTCGTTCCGGGCCAGGGCTATCGCCAACGTGGCGCCGGCATCATGGGCGGCGCCCAGATCGGCTATAACTGGCAGGCCAACAACTACGTGTTCGGCATGGAAGGCACGATCTCCGGCCTCGACAACAAGGGCACGGTCGTCAACACCGCCTTCGGCGCCGCTGACGACATCTTCACATGGCGCGCCAACGTGCTCGCGACCGTCGTCGGCCGCGCCGGCTTCGCCGTGCAGAACAATTTGTTCTACATCAAGGGCGGCTATGCCGGCGTGAACAACCGTCTCAACGTCAACGACACCGTGGCGCCCTTCACGGGCTCGGGCGGTCAGACCCACTGGGCCAATGGCTGGACCGTCGGCGCCGGCTGGGAATACGGCATCACCCGCAACTGGATCGTCGGCCTCGAATACAACTACGCTGCCTTCGGCAGCCAGACCTATCAGCTCGGCGGCACCTCGGGTAACTACACCTTCGATGCCAAGCCGCGCGACATCCAGTGGGCCGTCGTGCGCGCGAGCTACAAGTTCGACGCACCGGTCATCGCGCGCTACTGAGCACGAACGACCAATCAGCAAAAGAAGACGATCACTGCCAAATTCAAAAGCCCCGGCATCGCCGGGGCTTCTTTTTGTGTGCAAGTTTTTTGGGTACAAGACGGCTTCAGGCCATCACGGAGAATCCACCGTCCACGGGGATCGCGGTGCCCGTGACGAAGTTCGAGGCGGGCGAGGCAAGGAACACGGCGATGCCGGCGAAGTCGTCGATATCGCCCCAGCGTCCCGCGGGCGTGCGCGCCAGCACGCGCTCATGCAAGCCAGACACCTGCTGCCGCGCGCCACGGGTGAGGTCGGTGTCGATCCAGCCCGGCAGGATGGCGTTGACCTGGATGTTGTCGGGCGCCCACGCATTGGCGCACGCGCGCGTGTACTGCACGATGCCGCCCTTGCTCGCCGCATAGGCGGTGGCGAAGCTCGCGCCGAAGATCGACATCATCGAGCCGATATTGATCACCTTGCCATTGCCCGACGCCTTCAGCGCCGGATAGGCCAGCTTCGAGCACACAAAGGCGCTGGTGAGGTTGGTGTCGATCACCTTGTTCCACTCGTCGAGCTCGAGCTCGTGCGGCGGCTTGCGGATGCTCATGCCGGCATTGTTGATGAGGATGTCGATCCGGCCGAGCTCCTTGACGACGCGGTCGATCATGGCCGCGACCGCCGCCTTGTCGGTGACGTCGGTGGTGACGGCAATCGCCTTCACGCCGCGCTGTCTGAGATCGGCGACGGCAGCGGCCGACTTGGGTTCGTTGCGTCCGACGACGGCGATATCGGCGCCGGCATCGGCGAGTCCGTGGGCGAGGCCAAGACCGATGCCGCCATTACCCCCTGTGACGATCGCGACTTTGCCGCGGAGATCGAACCGGTTGGATGTCATATTTGTATTCCCTGGTTTCTTCTATTGGTTGCTCTGCCAGATCAGGACCAGTCCGAAGCCGGCCATGGCTGCGCCATAGCCGGCCCATTGCAACTGGTTGACCATGAAGCTCGACTGCGGCCAGGCGACGGTGCCCGTTCCCTGTCCGATCCAGAGCAGCCCGACGGCGAGGGCAAACAGGCCTGCGATCAGCAGAAATCTGCGCATGCGCTCCTCCCTCGGCTCTGCTTCTGTCGCGCTGCGGCATGAACGATGTCCGCATCATTCGGATGCCGTCGCGAAAACTTCGACACAGACTAGCCGTAGCTCTGGTGCGGATACAATGGCCATCCCTGTGGGATGGTGCTGCCATGCGCTTGAAGAGGCTATTCGTCGCGGTCGTCATCGTGTCGGCCCTGCTGGCCGGCTACGTCGCCTGGCCTCGCCGTGCGGACCTGCGGGCGTTCGATCCGGCCGAGATAGCGCGGCTCGAGACCGCGATGTCAGTATTTGGCGACCACGGCGTTGGTTGCGTTGAAGCGATAGACCAGCGAGGTGCTGATGGTCTGCACCCACGGCTTGAACGTGATGAAATCGCCGAGCGGGCCGCCACCGAATGCCGGGCCGAGGTCGACCGGCAACGTGACACGGTCGTAGAAGGTCGAGCGGTATTCGGTCTTCATGAACCAGCCCGGCGCGGAGACACCGAGGATGTTGAGGCTGTTCTCGACGCCGCCGCCAACGAACCAGCCATTGCGATGGAAGGACGGCGTCGTCGCCACGTTCACCAGACCGATCGCATTCTCCAGGCTGGAGTGGCTCGCGCCCGACCAATCCGATCCCGAATAGCCGGCGTTGACATAGGACAGCACGTTCGGCGCAACGAGATAGCCGAGGCGCACGCCCGCGGCGTAGCTGGTCCGCAGCTTTTCCCGGCCTTCAGTGATCCGGCCGATGAAGTTCGGATCGCTGATCGAGCCGCTGAGGTCGCCGAACTGCGCGTCGGCGAATGCACCCGCGACCCACTTTGAGTTGAACTGCCAGTCGTAACCGAGACCGACGGTCCCGAACCAGCCATTGCCGCCAAAGCGCTGGTCACGCACGGTCGTGCCGAAGGGCGGGGTCTGGACGCCGCTATCTGCGTTCCAGAGGCCACCGCCACCGCCGCCGAAGACGTTGAAGCCGGTCCAGCCTGGGCCTGCCGCGATGTCTGGCGCCTTGGTGTAGAGGCGCGCCGGCGCTACAGCGGCCGCGCCGTTGTCGTTGAACCGATAGACTAGCGAGGTGCTGACGGTTTGCACCCACGGCTTGAAGGTCGTGGCATTGCCCGTGAGGCCGCCGCCGAAGGCGGGCGTGAAGGTCTCGGGCAGCGTGACGCGATCATAATAGGCCGAACGGTATTCGGTCTTCATGAACCAGCCCGGTGCCGAGATGCCGAAGATGTCCAGGCTGTTCTCGACGCCGCCGCCGACGAACCACCCGTCGCGGTGAAAGGACGCGGTGGTGACCGAGGGCATACCAAATCCGAATCCACCGGGAGGCAGCGGCGTGAAGGTGCTGCCCGACCATTCCGAGCCGGAATAGCCGGCATTGACGTAGGACAGCACGTTCGGCGCAACCAGGTAACCAAGCCTCACACCTGCCGCGTAGCTCGTGCGCAGCTTTTCGGTGCCCTCCGCAAACAGGGACGGGTCAGCGATGGAGCCGCGGATATCGCCGAACTGCCCGTCGGCAAAAACGCCGGCGACCCAGTTCGGCGTGAACTGCCAATCGTAGCCGAGGCCGACCGTCCCAAACCAGCCGGAGCCGCCGAGCCGCTGATCGCGCGTAACAGCAACCCCTCCGGGCGATGTCACCACGTTGCTGTCCGCATTCCACAGCCCGCCGCCGGCGCCGCCGAAGACGTAGAAACCGGTCCAGTTTGCGACCGGCGCCGGGGCGACGGACTTGAGGGGCTTGGCGCCGAGATCGGCTGCCGTGGCGGATCCAGAGCATGCAGCCGCGGCTGCAAATGCAATCACCAGTTTCTTCATTTCAAATCCCTCAGCCCGATCGTCTCGCCGCGACCGCAGCGCGATTCCATTCGATCTGTTCCAAGGGATAGAGGAGTTCCAGGCAGAAGGCTGTTGTTGGCCCGCAACAAAGGAAAATCTGCGCAGCGTTTGCGACGACACGGGCGGATTCTGCCGCCGCGCCTTGTATCGGAGTCGCGTGCCCGGATTCAGAATCAGCGGGGATGCACCTCACAACGAAAAAGCCCCGGACGATGCCGGGGCTTCGACGTCTGAACTTGCGTTCAGATCAGTACTTCGCGACGACCGGACCGGTCCAGTTGAAGCGGTAAACCAGCGAAGTGGAGATCGTCTGGTTCCAGCTGTTGGCGCGGATGCTGTTGCCGACCGGAACGTTGCTGACATCGAACAGCTCGTCCTGGGTCTTGGCACTGTAGAAGGCCGAACGGTACTCGGTCTTCATGAACCAGCCGGGCGAGGAGATGCCGAAGAAGTTCAGGCTGTTTTCGACACCGCCGCCGATGAACCAGCCGTTGCGGTTGTAGCTGTTGAGGTGGGCACCGACCGGGACGCCAGCGAGGTCAGTGAAGTTGGTCTGGCCGAAGTGGGCGCCCGAATAACCGCCGTTGACGTAGGTGAGAACGTTCGGAGCGGCCAGCCAGCCGAGGCGCACACCAGCGGCCCAAGAGGTTTCCAGCTTCTGGTTGCCCGTGATACCGTTGAACGGATCCTGGATGGTGGCGCGGATGCTGCCGAACTGGCCGTCAGCGAACACGCCGGCGACCCAGGTGCCGCTGAACTGCCAGTCGTAGCCGGCGCCGACCGTACCGAACCAGCCCGAACCACCCTGGCGCTGCGTGATCGTCAACGGTGTGCCGGACACCGTGTCCACAACGCTCTGGTCAGCGTTCGAGAGGCCACCGCCGCCACCGCCGAAGATGTAAAAGCCGGTCCAGTTGGCGACCGGCGCCGGCATCGGGGCCTTCACGTAGGGACGGGAGGCCAGATCGGCTGCCGAGGCCGAACCGGTCATCGCCGCGACCGCGGTCAGAGCGAGCAAAATCTTCTTCATGTTAAAATCCCCAACCTTGGTCTGTCCGGCAGGCGCGAGCGCACTGAAGTCCGATTGATTTGATGCCCGGACTATAGCCGCTTTCCGCCGAAATGCTGTTGCCGGACAGGCACAGTCGCCGGGAAACGCCGCTCGGCGGGGATTCCGGGCGGGATCGCCGAAATCCAAAATAACTCTAATATCCCAATGTGTTGCGTCATTTTCCGAAGATCGAATTCAGGTAACTTCTCGTTAGCAAATCCGGCTCTGTCCGAAATGGTAGCAATCCTGCTTCAGCCTTGGCACCGGTGAGTCGTTGGCCGAGTCGTTCCGCCTCAAGATGAGTCGGGCAACGGACGCGGCCTGGTCGGCCGCCCCGCGAAGGGTCGCAAACAAAAAAGCCCCGGCCGTGGCCGGGGCTTTTTGCGTGACCTCAGAAGGCTGCCTCAGACGTCCAGCAGCTCCTCGCTCGCGAACTCCGCCTTGTCCGAGATGAACGCGAAGCGCGCCTCGGCCTTGGTGCCCATCAGCCGCTCCACCGAATCCGCCGTGGTGTCGCGGTCGTCGGCGAGCAGCACCACCTTGAGCAGCGTCCGCTTGCGCGGATCCATCGTGGTTTCCTTGAGCTGCGCCGGCATCATCTCGCCGAGGCCTTTGAAGCGGTTCACCTCGACCTTGGCGTTGGCGTTGAACTCGCTCTTGATCAGCGCCTCCTTGTGCGCGTCGTCGCGGGCGTAGATCGACTTGGTGCCATGGGTCAGCTTGTAGAGCGGCGGCACCGCGAGGAAGAGGTGGCCCTCGTCGATCAGCCGCGGCATCTGCCGGTAGAAGAAGGTGATCAGGAGCGAGGCGATGTGGGCGCCGTCGACGTCGGCGTCGGTCATGATGATGATGCGCTGATAGCGCAGATCCTCTTCGCGATATTGCAAAAGCTGGCCGCAGCCGATCGCCTGCACGAGGTCGGAGAGCTGCGCGTTCGCCGTCAGCTTGTCCTTGCCGGCCGAGGCGACGTTGAGGATCTTGCCGCGCAGCGGCAACACCGCTTGCGTCTTGCGATCACGGGCCTGCTTCGCGCTGCCGCCTGCCGAGTCACCCTCGACGATGAAGAGCTCGGAGCCCTCGGTGCCGGCATCGGTGCAGTCGGCGAGCTTGCCGGGCAAGCGCAGCTTCTTGCCGGCGGTCTTGCGTGCCGTTTCCTTTTCCTGGCGACGGCGCAGCCGCTCCTCGGCGCGGTCGATCACGAAGTCGAGCAGCCGGTTGGCCATGTTCGGATTGCCCGACAGCCAGTGGTCGAACGGATCCTTCATCGCCTGTTCGACGATGCGCTGCGCTTCGGCGGTGGCGAGACGATCCTTGGTCTGGCCCTGGAATTCAGGCTCGCGCACGAACACCGACAGCATCACGGCCGCGCCCACCATGACGTCTTCCGACGTAATGGATGACGCGCGCTTGCCCTGACCGACGCGCTCGGCGTGATCCTTCAGGCCGCGCAGCAGCGCGCTGCGCAGGCCGGATTCGTGCGTGCCGCCATCGGGCGTCGGCACGGTGTTGGTGTAGGAAGACAGGAAGCCGTCGGCATCCGCGGTCCAGGCGACAGCCCATTCGCAGGCGCCATGCGCGCCGTTGCGGCCCGATTTGCCGGAGAAGATGTCGGGATGCACCAGGGTGTCGGCGTGGATCGCAGCGGCGAGGTAATCCTTGAGGCCGCCGGGGAAGTGGAAGGTCGCTTCCGCCGGCACATCCTCGACGCCCTTCAAGAGCTCGGGTGCGCAATTCCAGCGGATCTCGACGCCGCCGAACAGATAGGCCTTCGAGCGCGTCATCTTGAACAGGCGCTGCGGCTTGAACGCGGCCTTGGCGCCGAAGATGTCGGTGTCGGGCTTGAAGCGCACGCGCGTGCCGCGGCGGTTGTTGACCTTGCCGAGATCCTCGAGCTTGCCCTTCGGGTGCCCGCGCTCGAACGTCATGCGGTAGAGTTTCTGGCTGCGTGCGACCTCGACCTCGAGCAGCGAGGAGAGGGCGTTCACCACGGAGATGCCGACACCGTGCAGACCGCCGGAAGTCTCGTAGACCTTGGAGTCGAACTTGCCGCCCGAATGCAGCGTGCACATGATGACTTCGAGCGCCGACTTCTTCGGAAACTTCGGATGCGGATCGATCGGGATGCCGCGGCCGTTGTCGGTGACGGTGAGGAACCCATCTGCGCTGAGCTCGACTCCGATGAAGGTCGCGTGCCCGGCCAGCGCCTCGTCCATCGAGTTGTCGATGACTTCGGCGAAGAGGTGATGCAGCGCCTTCTCGTCGGTGCCGCCGATATACATGCCGGGCCGGCGGCGCACCGGTTCCAGGCCTTCGAGCACCTCGATATCGGCCGCGGTGTAGTCGGCTTCGCCGCCGGTCCCGCGCGAAGCCGCCTTGGCGGGCGCGCGCGACTTCGGCTCATCGCCGCCGAAAAAATCGTCTTTTGTTTTTGGCTTCAACTGCTTGGACATATATTTTGATGCACTTTGATGGCCGCGATGGCGGCGAATCGGTTCAGCCGACTATGCCACGGCTGGCCTGCAGAGGTCACCGCAGGTCCGCTGGGCGGGTGTGGGTGGGAGCCAATCCCGGCGATTTTACGCCGCAGGCCCACCAATTCCCGGCAATTTGACGCTTGGTCCCGGCTCAGGCCCGGCTTTGTGACTTGATGTCACACAAGTCCTTGGCTTACCAGTCCTTTTATCTGACAGGACCGTGACGGGGCGGGAAGGCAATCTGGAATGGAGCAGTACGCGCACGCACTGGCCGATTTCGTGCGCGCTCACCAGGCTTGGGCGGCCCCGATCGTGTTCCTGCTCGCCTTCGGGGAGTCGCTGGCCTTCATCTCGCTGCTGATCCCGGCCTGGGGGGCGCTGGTTGCGATCGGCGCGCTGATCGGGGCAAGCGGCATCAGCTTCTATCCGGTCTGGATCGCCGGCGGCATCGGTGCCGCGCTCGGCGACTGGGTCTCCTACTGGTTCGGCTATCGCTACAAGGAGCAGGTCGCACAGATGTGGCCGCTCTCGCGCTATCCGGAACTGCTGCCCAGGGGCGAAGCCTTCGTGCGGAGCTGGGGCGTGCCCAGCATCTTCATCGGCCGCTTCTTCGGCCCCTTGCGCGCCTCGGTGCCACTCGCAGCCGGCATTTTCGAGATGCCCTATTGGAGTTTTCAGGTCGCCAATTTCGTCTCGGCGCTGGTCTGGTCCGCGGTGCTGCTGCTGTTCGGCGACGTGATCGCGAAGATCCTGGAATGGATCTGGAGCGTGATCTGACCGGGCTGCTCGGCCGCCCGGTCAGCGCTCACGGCAGAGCCTATAGCGAGGCGTTCCAGATCGACGGAATCCAGCGATAGCCGGAACCATCCTTCTCCTTCTCGACGCGGACGAGACCGGGGAAGGCGGCATGGAAGGCCTGGATCGGCATCTTCTCGGCAATCGCCATGTCGTAGAGTTTCCGCCGCGTCTCTTGCGCCAGCGGCTTGTCGACGTCGGAGGCGATGTTCCATTCGGGGTGCTTCACGAACAGGAACGCTGCGCCTGCGGTGATGTCGACCTGCACAAGTACCTTTTCCGCGCCAGACGCGACGATGAAGGAGTTGTGTCCCGGCGTGTGGCCCGGGCTCGCCACCGAGGTGATGCCGGGCGCGACTTCCTTGCCGGACTCGTATTGCGTGACCTTGCGGCCGAGCGCATCGAACACGCGGCGGATATTCTTGAAGTTGCTCTCAAGGATCGGATTGCCGGTCCCCTTGCTCATCTCGCCGTCATCCATCCAGAACTTCCATTCCACGGCCGGAACCATGATCTCGGCGTTGGGGAAGGCCGGCTTGTTCTCGGCCGCGAGCAGGCCGTTGATGTGGTCGCCGTGGAAGTGCGAGATGATGACGGTGTCGACTGCCGCGCGGTCGATGCTGGCCGCCGCGAGGTTGTTGTGGAACTGGCCGACCTTGCCCTTGGTCTGCGTGAACTGGTCGGGCCCGAGACCGGTATCGATCACGACGAGCTTCGGCCCGGTGTTGACGACGACCGGATTGAAGGTGTGGGTGACCTTGTCGGTCGGCAGATGGTTCTCGGCGAAGATCTTGTTGATGTCGTCCTTGTTGGCGCCGGCGGCATAATTGTCCGTCAGGTTGACGGTCGCGACGCCGTCGCAGACCACGGTGATCTGGTGGGTGCCGACATTGTAGCGGTAGAAGCTCGCATTCTGGGTCGCGGCCGGGGGCGCGGCGGCGCTCGCGGGCGAGGTCTTCACGAAGGGCAGGAGCGCCGAGGCGGCGGCGCCGGCTAGCGTTGCGCGACGAGTGATCTCGGTCATGGCGATGTCCTGGGGCTGGGTTGCGAACGAAAGGCGCGAACCGGCGGGGTTGTGGCGCGCCGGTCCTTTCTCGGGAACCCCCATACTTAAGGGAAATTCCTCTGCGACCCGATGACATCCGTGCGGCATCGTGCCGTCACCGTGCGGCATCCTGCCGTCGCGAGGTGCGGCATCCTGCCGTCACGTGGTGCGGCAGCCGTCACGCCCCTATCGATTTGGACTTGACCCTGGAACCCGCCGGCCTTATAGCCGCGCGCCATGATCAACGCCGCGACCATCCTGTTCGCCCGTCGCCGCCGCCGCTCTTTAGCGGTTTGGGCGGTCGATCGCGTTTGAGATCATCGTCTTTGCCGCTGGATCCGATCCGCGGCATTCTCTCTCCTGTCAGCGCGATCTGATCCGGCGGCCCCCCGAGGAGGCCAGCAGGAGACCACGATGTACACGCCACCCTTTTTCAAGCAGGACCGCGCCGCGAGCCTGAAATTCGCCGAGGAGCGCGGCTTCGGCACGATGTGCGCCTTCGACGGCCACAAGCCGGTCGCCTCGCCGCTGCCTTTCTACCTGACTTACGCCGCTGACGGCACGCCGCAGGCCGCCTTTCATGTCGCCCGTCACAATCCGCTGCTAAAGCTTGCGGATGGCGCGACCTCCTGGCTGCTCGCGGTCAACGGCCCCGATGCCTATGTATCGCCCGACTGGTACGTCTCGCCGGATCAGGTGCCGACCTGGCTCTACCAGTCGGTGCATCTGAGCGGGCCGGTGCGCATCTTGTCGGACGATCAGCTGGCGGTGCAGATCGACACGCTGAGCGACAAGTTCGAGAGCTGGCTGTTGCCGAAAACGCCGTGGACATCGGCGAAGATGACGGCAGGCCGGCTGGAAGCGTTGAAGAAGGGAATCGTGGGCCTGGTCATGACGGTTGAAGAGGTCGAAGGCAGCTTCAAGCTCAACCAGCACAAATCGGACGCCGACTATACCGCGATCGCCAACGCGCTCGGTGCGCAACCCGCAGCCGACGCCAGAGAGATTGCACAATTGATGCAGGACGTGAGGCCGGAGGCCTTCGCGAACGAAACCAACATGCTCGAAAGGAGCGCGCCATGAGCCTCACCGAAACCACCAAGGCCCCGACCACCGGCGCGGCCAAGAACACCGTGTTCGTCGACGGCGGCTCCGGCACCACCGGGCTCGGCATCAACGAGCGGCTGAAGCTCCAGAGCGACGTCACCGTGAAGACGATCGCCGACGACAAGCGCAAGGATCCCGCGGCCAAGAAGGCGCTGATGGAGGAGGTCGATCTCGTGATCCTCTGCCTGCCTGACGATGCCGCGAAGGAAACCGTGGCGCTGGTCGACAGCATGGGCGCGTCAGCGCCGAAGGTGCTGGACGCTTCCACCGCCTACCGGGTCGCGCCCGACTGGACCTACGGCTTTCCGGAGCTGACGCCGGACCAGGCCGGCAAGATCAGGGCCGCGAAGAAGGTCTCCAATCCCGGCTGCTATCCGACCGGCGCGATCGCGCTGCTGCGGCCGATCGTCGATGCCGGTCTGTTGCCGCCCGATTATCCCGTCACCGTCAACGCGGTGAGCGGCTATTCCGGCGGCGGCAAGTCGATGATCGCGAGCTTCGAAGACGGCAGCGCGCCGTCCTTCGAGCTCTACGGCCTCGGCTTCGAGCACAAGCATCTGCCTGAGCTCCAGCTCTACTCGAACCTGACGCGGCGGCCGATCTTCATTCCCTCGGTCGGCAATTACCGGCAGGGCATGCTGGTCTCGGTGCCGCTCCAGCTCGACGCGCTGCCGGGCAAGCCCAGCGGCGCGGATCTTCAGGCCGCGCTGGCCAAGCGTTACGCCGGCTCGAAACATGTCTCGGTGATGCCGCTCCAGAACGAGGCGACCAAGGGCGGTCGGATCGAGCCGGAAGCGCTCAACGAGACCAACATGCTCGAGCTCTACGTCTTCGCCAGCGACAAGTATCATCAAGCGGTGCTGGTCGCGCGGCTCGACAATCTCGGCAAGGGTGCCTCGGGCGCAGCCGTGCAGAACATGCGGCTCATGCTGGGATTGCCGGAGGAGTAACTGATCCAGCGTTTACGCGGGGGAGTTCACCGTGGACGGCGACACGCGCGCGGTCGCAGACCTGGTGCACGCGCCGCGGCCGGGCTTTCGTCGCCGCTGCGGCGCCGTACAAGACAAGCAAACGATTTCGCCTGAAAGGAACGTGTGATGAGCACGAAGAAGATCGGCATTCTCGGTGCCTCCGGTTACACCGGAGCCGACGCGGTGCGCCTGTTGGCGCGGCATCCGAATGCGGAGATCACCGCGCTCACTGCCAATACCCATGCCGGCAAGGCCATGAGCGACGTGTTTCCGCATTTCTTCATGCTGGACCTGCCGAAACTCGTGGAATGGGAGAAGGTCGACTGGAGCACGCTCGACGCTGTTTTCTGCGGGTTGCCGCATGGCACGACGCAGGAGATCATCGCCGCGGTCCTGAAGGCCAATGCCAAGATCAAGGTCCTCGACATGTCCGCCGATTTCCGGCTGCGCGACAAGGACACTTATGCGCAATGGTACGGCCATGAGCACCGGGCGCTCGAATTGCAGGGCGAGGCGGTCTATGGCCTGACCGAGTTCTACCGCGAGCAGATCACGTCCGCACGGCTCGTCGCCTGTCCGGGCTGCTATCCTACGGCGGTGCTGCTTGCATTGGTGCCGCTTGCGAAAGCCAAGCTGACCGACGTTGACGACATCGTCATCGACGCAAAATCCGGTCTCACCGGCGCCGGGCGCGGGCTGAAGCAGAACACGTTGTTCAGCGAGGCGGGCGAGGGGCTCTCGCCCTATTCGGTCGGCACCCACCGGCACGCGCCCGAGATCGAGCAGGAGATCGGCGTTGCCGCCGGTTCTGCGGTGACGGTGAATTTTACGCCGCATCTGATCCCGATGGCGCGCGGCGAACTCTGCACGTCCTATGTAAAACTCAACGGCGCAACGCCGGACGATTTGCGGGCGGCGCTCGAGAAGGCCTATGCCAACGAACCCTTCGTGCATGTCGCCAGGAAGGGCGTGCTGCCGCAAACGCAGAATGTCCGTGGTTCCAACCATGTGCAGATCGGTGTCATGGCTGATCGCATCAAGAACCGTGCGATCGTCATTTCCACGCTCGATAATCTGGTGAAGGGCTCGGCCGGGCAGGCGATCCAGAACATGAACCTGATGTTCGGGCTGCCCGAGACGGCAGGGCTGGAGCAGATCGCGCTGTTCCCGTGATGTGAGGTGATACGGTGGACGAAGAGACGCTGCAATTCTACCGGGGCAACGCCTGGCCTATGCAGACTGGGCGAAAGCGCCGTCGACACGACAATCTCGGCAAGGGCGCCTCGGGTGCGGCCGTGCAGAACATGCGGCTGATGCTGGGGCTGCCGGAGGAGTAGGGCAGCCTCGTGCCCCAGGCGCAGCGCAACGCTTCTTCAGAGCGATGCGCTGCAGGCCGGGGCCTGGCGCAACGCGCCGTCACTCACTGCACTCACTGCGAAATAATGTCGGCTGGAAACGGTCGAACAGGGCGACCGGCGCAAACATTGTTGCGGGCCGCCGCGGCTTCGCGGCGATATGTCTCGAGGTCGCCGAGCAAGTGGTCGGAGATTTCGCAGACGTCCCGATGGTCGTTCGCATAATCGACCACGGCGCTCCAGGCGCGCGAGGCCCGGATGTAGGCGTCGCAGCGGTCCGACATCAAGGCGCGTGCCGTCGGTTTTGAGGCCTCGACAGCCTCGCTGCGCAGGCGTGGCAGTTCAGGACATGGCGCCTGCGCGCCGGCCTCGCGACACGATCCGGCGAGCGCGAGCGCCGCGAGGACTGGAACAAGAATCCGCATCGGGTTTTCCCCCGCTTCGGTTGTTACCGTGCGAGGGTACCGTTGGATCGCAGCAGCGTCCAGCGACCCTGGTCGCTGCGATTTCAAAACACCTTGAAGATCGCCAGCGCCAGCACGGCCTGGGCGAGGAAGCCGACGGTGAAGGCCAGCGTGCGGAACACCGGGATGCCGAGCGCGTAGACGATCAGATGCGCGACGCGCGACCAGAAATACACTGCGCAGGCGAGCACGGTCCATTTCGAGGAATAGTCGATCGCGTTCAGGATCAGCACCAGCGGCGCGAAGAGCACGAGGTTCTCGACCGCGTTGTCATGGGCGAACATCAGGCGGTTCGCCCACTCCGACTGCGGCTTGTCGGTGCGCGAGGGATTGGCCAGTGCGCCACTGAGACCTCGAACCTGGCAACGGTTGATGGTGTAGGGAATCCAGAGGATTCCGGTCAGGATCACCGTCAGTGTCAGCCAGAACAATTCGCGCGTCATAACCCGGTCCCCTCTGTCGTCGCTGTGTCGAACGCGAGATTATACAAGCACGCAGGATTGCGCCATGCGCAAAGAAATCCCGCTAGGCGCGAACCCTGACATAGCTGCCGGGCGCGTCCTCGATCGGGGGCAGGGCCTCGCTGCCGACCACGCGCGCCGGGACTTCCTCGGGATCGAGCCCGCCCAGCCATTCGCGCCAGTCCGGCCACCACGAGCCCTTGTGCTCCACTGCGCCCTTCATCCACTCGGCGACGTTGACGTCCTTGACGTTGTCGTTGGTCCAGTACTGGTACTTGTTCGAGGCGGGTGGGTTGACCACGCCGGCGATGTGGCCCGAGCCGGACAGGACGTATTTCACCGGGCCGCCGAAGAACTGCGAGCCGTACAGCACCGATTCCGCCGGCGCGATGTGGTCCTCGCGGGTGGCGAGGTTGTAGACCGGCACCTTGACCTTGGAGAGGTCGAGCAGCGTGTTGTCGAGCACCATCGTGCCGGTGGAGAGCCGGTTCTCCAGGTAGCAATTGCGCAGGTAATAGGAATGGTTCGACGCGGTCATGCGCGTCGCATCCGAGTTCCAGTGCAAGAGGTCGAACGCGCTCGGCTGCTGGCCCTTCAGATAGTTGCTGACGACATAGGACCAGATCAGATCGTTGGAGCGCAGCATGTTGAAGGCCATAGCCATCTTCGAGCCTTCGAGCACGCCGGCCGCCTTCATGTCCTGCTCGAGGGCCGCGATCTGATCCTCGTCGACGAACACCAGGAGATCGCCGGCATGGGTGAAGTCGACCTGCGCCGCGAAGAACGTCGCCGACGCCACGCGCTGGCGGCGCTTCTCGGCCAGCCAGGCCAGCGTGGTCGCGAGCATGGTGCCGCCGACGCAATAGCCGGCGGTGTGCACCTTCAACTCGCCGGTGACCTTCTCGATCACGTCCATCGCCGTGAGCGGGCCTTCCTTCATGTAGTCTTCCCAGCTCTTGTTGCCGAGCCGCTTGTCGGGATTGACCCATGAGATCACGAACACGGTGATGCCCTGGTCGACGCACCACTTGATGTAGGATTTCTCCGGCTTGAGATCGAGGATGTAGAACTTGTTGATCCAGGGCGGCACGATCAGGAGCGGCGTGCGCAGCACGTTCTCCGTGGTCGGCGAATACTGGATCAGCTGCATCATCTCGTTCTGGTAGATCACCTTGCCCGGCGTCGTCGCCATGTTGACGCCGACGACGAGATTATCCGGATTGGACTGGCGGATCTTCAGCATGCCCTTGCCGGCCGCGATGTCCTCGGCCAGCATCTTCAGGCCGCGCGCCAGATTCCCGCCGCTGCTCGCCACCGTCTCGCGCAGCACTTCCGGATTGGTCAGCACGAAGTTTGACGGCGAGATCGCATTGGTGACCTGCTGGACGTAGAACTCCGCCTTGCGGCGGGTCTGCGGATCGAGCTCGGCGTCGTGCACCAGCTCTTGCGCCCATTTGGCTGTGAGCAGATAGAGCTGCATCACGAAATCGAAAAACTGGTTCGACTTCCATTCCGGATCGGCAAAGCGCTTGTCGCGCGGCGAGGGCGCAATCGCGGGTGAAGCGTCCTGGCCAGCCATGCGGCGCGCGGCCGAGCCCCAGAGGTCGAGATAATCCTTGGCGAGCTTGGTCTGCAGATCGGACGCGCGGGACGTATCCGACAGCCAGTATTCGGCGACCGACGTGAAGGTCTTGACCACTTCCGTCAGTTCGGCCGGCGGGCGATCCTGCACCTCGCCGCTCTCGCGTGGCTTCAGATACGCGGCGAGCGCCTTGCCGCCGCTCTCCATCGCCTGCGCGACATTCATCGCGAAGGCTTCCGCATCGAACTTCGTTTCGGATCTGGGTGTGTCGGTCGTGGCGCTACTCATGAGCAGAACAGTAACGATTCATTCCGTATTCGTCACCGCGAAGCTCGCATGTTTGGCGTTAAACAAGCTCCAACATGTGCTGCACTGCGACAAAGCCCCTTGGTTTTGTCACAATCAGCGTGCACCTCTTCCGCAGTGGGCCTTGGAAGTATTCTCGCTCGTACCATTTGTGGGCAGCAATGGTTTGAGCTTGGGCAGGTTGTCGGGTTAAGCTCCGGCAGCCGTGCGTTGGGATGAGTAGGGGATTTCCCAAGTGTTGGCGTTGAGGGACCTGCAAAAGTCGCTGCCGCTCTGTGGCGCGCTGCTGATGGCGGCGCTTGCCTTGGCCGGCTGCTCGAGTCAGCTGGCTGACTATACGCCCACCGACGCGCAGGCCCACCCCAGGGGAGCCCGGCTCCTACCTTCCGGTGCACGATCTGCCACCGGATCGTGATCAGGCGATCATCCCGCCGGACCAGCGCGCCAAGATCGAAGCCGAACTGGCCGCCGCGCGCGACCGCCAATCCGTTGCCGCAAAAGACGCCAAGTAACGCGGCGTAATCGCTGGCGCCCCCGCCATGCCGTGCTAAAAGACCTCAGTTCAGCCGAGAGTCAGGGCGAACGACTTCAGCCCCCGCCGTCGAATATTGCTCTAAGCGTTTGATTTTGAGTGATTTTCGCGAGGGGGTGAGTGCTTTCCCGAGCGGCCGTCATGGCCGGTCGATTCTGTCCTGACCGGTTGCCCGGAGCCCAGAGAGCCATGGAAGAGTTTTACCGCATCCGCCGCCTTCCGCCTTACGTGTTCGAGCAGGTCAACCGGGCCAAGGCGGCCGCGCGGAATGCCGGCGCCGACATCATCGACCTCGGCATGGGCAATCCGGACCTGCCGGCGCCTGCGCATGTGCTGGAGAAGCTGAAGGAGACGCTGGGCAAGCCGCGCACCGACCGCTACTCGGCCTCCCGCGGCATCCCCGGGCTGCGCCGCGCCCAGGCCGCCTATTACGCCCGCCGCTTCGGCGTGAAGCTCAACCCCGACACCCAGGTCGTCGCGACACTCGGTTCGAAGGAGGGCTTTGCCAATGTGGCGCAGGCGATCACCGCGCCCGGTGACGTCATCCTCTGCCCGAACCCGAGCTACCCGATTCACGCCTTCGGCTTCCTGATGGCTGGCGGCGTGATCCGCTCGGTGCCCTCGGAGCCGACGCCGCAATTCTTCGAAGCGGTGGAACGGGCGATCGTGCATTCGATCCCGAAGCCGCTCGCGCTCGTCGTCTGCTACCCCTCGAACCCGACCGCCTATGTCGCGAGCCTCGACTTCTACAAGGACCTCGTCGCGTTCGCGAAAAAGCACGAGATCCTGATCCTGTCCGATCTCGCCTATGCCGAAGTCTATTTCGACGAGAACAACCCGCCGCCCTCGGTGCTCCAGGTGCCCGGTGCGATCGACGTCACCGTCGAGTTCACCTCGATGTCGAAGACCTATTCGATGGCCGGCTGGCGGATGGGCTTTGCGGTCGGTAACGACCGCGTCATCGCAGCGCTCGCCCGCGTCAAATCCTACCTCGACTACGGTGCCTTCACGCCGGTGCAGGTCGCCGCGACCGCCGCACTGAACGGCCCCGACGATTGCATCAAGGAGATGCGCGACACCTACCGCAAGCGCCGCGACGCGCTGGTGGAGTCATTCGGCCGCGCCGGCTGGGAGATCCCGCCGCCGGAAGCCTCGATGTTCGCATGGGTGCCGCTGCCGGAGGCCTTCCGCAGCGTCGGCAGCATGCAGTTCGCAACCCTGATGGTGGAGAAATCCGGCGTCGCAGTCTCGCCTGGCGTCGGCTTCGGCGAGCACGGTGAAGGATATGTCCGCATCGCCATGGTGGAAAACGAGCAACGGATCAGGCAGGCCGCGCGTGGCGTGCGCCGCTTCCTTGAAAGCGGCATCGAAACGTTGCACAACGTCGTTCCGCTCGCCAATCGGCGTTAAGTTTCTCTTCGGCAGGTTTTCTAAAGCATCATGGTTGCACCCCTGAAAGTGGGCATAGCGGGGCTCGGCACCGTGGGCGCCGAAGTTGTCCGTTTGATCGAGACCCAGGCCCGCGTGCTCTCGGGCCGCAGCGGCCGCGGCATTCGCGTCGTCGCCGTCACCGCGCGCTCGAAGGCGAAGAGGCGCGGCGTCGATCTGCGCGGCGTCGAATGGGCCAAGGATCCGATGGCGCTCGCCACGCATCCCGGCATCGACTGCTTCGTCGAACTGATGGGCGGCGCCGGTGATCCCGCTCTCTCTGCTGTCGAAGCGGCGCTGAATGCGGGCAAGTCGGTCGTCACCGCCAACAAGGCGCTGCTCGCCAAGCACGGCCTGAAGCTTGCCAAGGCCGCCGAAAAGCACGGCGGCGCGCTGAATTTCGAGGCAGCGGTCGGCGCCGCGATTCCTGTCATCAAAACGTTACGCGAAGGGCTTGCCGGAACTGGCGTCACCCGCGTCTACGGCATCCTCAACGGCACCTGCAACTACATCCTGACGCGGATGGAGCAGGAGGGCCTGTCCTTCGCCGAATGCCTCAAGGATGCGCAGCGGCTCGGCTACGCCGAGGCCAATCCGTCCTTCGACGTCGACGGCCACGACACCGCGCAAAAACTTGCCATTCTGGCCAGCCTCGCATTCGGCACGAAAGTTGCTCAAAGCGCTGTGTATGTCGAAGGTATCTCATCCATCGCGCCGGAAGATCTGCGCGCGGCCGACGATCTCGGTTACCGGCTCAAGCTGCTCGGTGTTGCCGTTCGTACCGCCAAGGGCATCGAGCAGCGCGTGCATCCGACCATGGTTCCAAAATCCTCCTCGATCGCGCAGGTGATGGGTGTGACCAATGCGGTCACGATCGATGGCGAGGGCATCCCTCCGATCACGCTGGTCGGCCCCGGTGCTGGCGGTGCTGCGACCGCATCCGCCGTCGTCGCCGACATCGCCGACGTTGCGCGCGGCATCCGCGCCAATCCGTTCGGCCGGCCGATCTCGCATCTGCGCGACACCAAGAAGGCACCGATGGAGCGGCACGAGGGCGGCTACTATATCCGCTTGCTGGCGCGCGATTTCCCCGGCACTGCGGCCGCGATCGCGACCCGGCTCGCGGAGCAGAAGATTTCGATCGAGTCGATCGTGCAGCGTCATCCCAATGGCGGCGCTGCGCCGGCGAACGGCAAGGCGGTGCCCGTGCCCGTCATCCTGATCACCTATGCGACGCATGAGGACGCCGTGCGTCGCGCGCTCGCGGCCGTGCAGAAGGACAAGGTGATCAGCGGACGGCCGCAGGTGATCCGGATCGAGAAGAACTGAGCATGACCCGGAAAAGTGTGAAGCGGTTTTCCGGAAAGGTCATGTTCAAACGATAGGACACGGTTCGAACGAACTGTGGGTGTTACGAGTTGATGCGGACGGAGATTTCCGTCCAGAACCGTTCCGAAGGAGTTAGCCGATGTCGACCCATATTTCAGTCCCGCCGCACGCGTTGCTCGAGCGCATTCTCACGCTGGAGATCGTGCGCGTGACGGAGCGGGCGGCGGTGTCGTCCGCGCGGCTGCGCGGGCACGGCAACGAGAAGGCGGCCGACCAGGCCGCCGTGGACGCCATGCGGCGCGAGCTCAACAAGCTGCCGATCGAGGGCACCATCGTGATCGGCGAGGGCGAGCGCGACGAGGCGCCGATGCTGTTCATCGGCGAGAAGGTTGGCATGAACGCCGGCCCGCAGGTCGACATCGCGGTCGACCCGCTCGAAGGCACCACGCTGTGCGCCAAGAACATGCCGGGCTCGATTGCCACCATGGCGATGGCCGACGGCGGCACGCTGCTGCACGCGCCCGACGTCTATATGCAGAAGCTTGCGATCGGGCCGGGCTACGACAAGGGTGTCGTCGACCTCGATGCGACGCCGGCTGACAACGTCCGCCGCCTCGCCAAGGCCAAGGGCGTCCAGCCGGAAGGCATCACCGTTCTCGTGCTCGACCGTCCGCGCCATGCCAGCATCATCGAGAGCGTGCGCTCGACCGGCGCCGCCGTGCGCCTCATCACCGATGGCGACGTGGCCGGCGTGATCCACTGCGCCGACCCCGATAACACCGGCGTCGACATGTATCTCGGCACCGGCGGCGCGCCGGAAGGCGTGCTCGCGGCCGTGGCGCTGCGCTGCATCGGTGGCCAGATGCAGTGCCGGCTGATCCTGGATTCCGACGAGAAGCGCGAGCGCGCCGCCAAGATGGGCGTCAACGATCCCAAGATGATCTACGGCATCGAGGACATGGCGCGAGGCGACTGCCTGTTCGCCGCCACCGGCGTCACCACCGGCTCGCTGCTGTCGGGCGTCAAGTTCCGCAAGGACGGCGTGATCGAGACCGAGACGGTCGTGATGCGCTCCGTCACCGGCACCGTACGTTACATCAAGGCCGAGCACCGCGAGCTCGCGAAGTTCCACTTGGACTGACGTGCTCCGTCATTCCGGCGCGACGGGACCGCGCAACGCGCGGCCCGGAGAGCCCGGAATCCATCGGGCGGCAGACTCCGAGGTGACATGGATTCCGGGTTCGATGCTGAGCATCGCCCCGGAATGACAACAAGAACAACCAGGGAAGCGCCTATGTCCGATCTCTCCGCCGTCAAAGCCCTCGTCTTCGACGTCTTCGGCACGGTCGTCGACTGGCGCACCAGCCTCATCACCGACTTCATGTGGTGGAGCAAGCAGCGCGGCATCAGCGCCGACTGGACCGCTTTGGTCGACGGCTGGCGCGGCATGTACATGGCGTCGATGGACGACGTGCGTAAACATCCCGAGCGCGGCTATGTCATGCTCGACGATCTGCACCGCCGCTCGCTGGAAAAGCTGGTCGCGCAATTCGCGATCAAGGGCCTCACCGAAGCCGATCTCGACTATCTCACCAAAGGCTGGCATCGCCTCAATCCCTGGCCCGACAGCGTCGCCGGCCTGACGCGCCTCAAGACCAAATTCGTGATCTCGCCGCTGTCGAACGGCAACGTCGCGCTGCTCACCAACATGGCGAAGTTCGCAGGCCTGCCGTGGGACCTCATCATGTCGGCCGAGCTGTTTGAGCACTACAAGCCCGATCCCGAGACCTATCTCGGCGCCGCGCGCCTGCTCGGCCTCAAGCCGGAGCAGGTGATGATGGTCGCCGCCCACAACGGCGATCTCGCCGCCGCGCAGAAGAACGGGCTGAAGACCGCGTTCGTGGCGCGGCCGACCGAATACGGTCCGCTTCAGAAGGTCGATTTCGAGGCGACCGGCAATTGGGACATCGTCGCCAAGGATTTTGGCGGGGTCGCCGACAGGCTGGGCTGCTGAGCGGCACTGCTTCTGTTTGACATCCTTCAAGACAGCGCCTTTCATATCGACAATGTCGATGTGTGAGGTGCCCCCGTGGATACCGAGCTCGCGCGTACATTCCTGACCGTGGTCGCGACCGGCAATTTCATCACCGCCGCCGACCGGCTTCACGTCAGCCAGTCCACCGTCAGCACGCGGATCCACTCGCTCGAGGAGCTGCTCGGCTGCACGCTGTTCGTGCGCAACAAGGCAGGCGCGACGCTTACGGTGGCTGGGCGGCAATTTCAGCGCCATGCCTCGACGCTTGTTCGCACCGTCGAGCAGGCCCGCCACGACGTCGGCCTCCCCAAGGGCTTTAGCGGGGCGCTGGTGGTCGGCGGCCGCATCGGCCTGTGGGAGGAGTTCCTGCTGCTTTGGGTGCCGCGCATGCAGGAGGCCAATCCTCAGATCTCCATCCGGGCCGAGAGCGCCCTTGAGCCCGAATTGATGCAGGGGCTGGTCGAGGGGCGCATCGACATCGGCGTGATGTACACCCCGCAAAGCCGCCCCGGCCTCAAGGTCGAGTTGCTGATCGAGGAGCAGCTCGTGCTGGTGTCGACCAATCCCAGGAGCGATCCGGAGCCGCAGGATGGCTACGTCTATGTCGACTGGGGACCCGAATTCTACGCCCGCCACAGCGCGGTCTTTCCCAATTTCGCGGGGCCCGCGCTGACCGCCAACATCGGTTGGCTCGGGCTGCAGCACGTTCTCGCCAACGGTGGCTCCGGCTATTTTGCGCACCGGATCGTCGAGCCGCTGCTGAAGGCGCGGCGGCTGCACCTGGTGGTGGGAGCGCCGAAATTCTCGATGCCGGCCTATGTCGTCTATTCGGTCGACCAGCCCGACGACCACGTGCAGAGCGCGATAGCGATCATGCGCGACCTCGCCGCCGAGCAGACCCGGCGCGTGACGGAAACGCCGGCGCATGGCGCGCGCAAGCGCCGCTGACGGCTCGTTTGACTGGATCTATCCGCGCCGGTGCAGGCGGGTCTCGGCCAGCGCCGTCACCGCGCCAAGTGCGAGGGTCGCGACGACGATGTCCGCAGTCGCGTCGAAGCCGATGGCGAGAACTGCAGCGGCGATCACCGCGGCCAGCACGGTGATGGCGAAGCCTTCGTCGGTTACCAACCGTCGCGCGCCGCTGAGAAGCGTTGCACGCTTGTTCGTGGGACGCATTCGCCGCCTACTGAAACAGCTTCATGGCGTTGAGCAGGGTCTGGATCACGCCCGCGAGCAGGGGGATGCCCGCAAAGCTCCAGGCCAGCGCCAATTGCAGCGGGGTGGTCTTTGCCGTCTGAGCGGTCTGCATGTCAGGCCCCCGAGGGATTGTTGCTCGCCGCGGCTGCGGCCGCGATCTCGGTGGCACGATGCACCGGCCGCATCGCCGCCATCGTCCGGGACGCCCGCCAGGCGATCCAGCTCAGCAGCGATTGGGAGAATGACGCTTCGCTCCGTGATGTCGTGGTCATGGTCGCCTCCTTGTGTTCGTCCGAACGTCAGGCAGCGCGCGCGGCCTCGAGGCCCGAACTGTCCTCGTCCTTCATGTGATGACGCTTGTCGACGGCACGGACGCAGAGATTGGCGAGGAAGCCGACCACGAGCAGTCCGGCCATGATGTACATGGTCGTGTTGTAGGCCTGCGCCTTCGGCACGCCGTGCGTGACGTTGTATTCGCGGATGTAGTTGATCAGCACAGGCCCGGCGATGCCGGCCATCGACCAGGCCGTCAGCAGGATGCCGTGGATGGCGCCGACATAGCGCGTGCCGAACATGTCGCGCAGATAGGCCGGCACGGTGGAAAAGCCGCCGCCATACATGCTGACGATGATCAGGAAGCACAGCACGAACAGCACGACATTGCCGCTCGCGCCGGCATAGGGCACGGTCACGTAGAGGGCGATTCCGAGCACCATGTAGACGAAATAGGTGTTCTTGCGTCCGATGAAGTCGGATAGCGAGGCCCAGCTGAAACGTCCGCCCATGTTGAACAGGCTCATCAGGCCGACAAGGCCTGCGGCCGCGACTGCGGTGATGTGGCCGGGGAACATCTCCTGGCTCATTGCCGAGGCCTGGCCGAGCACGCCGATGCCGGCGGTGGTGTTGCAGAACAGCACGATCCAGATCAGCCAGAACTGCGGCGTCTTGATCGCCTGGTAGACGAACACGTCGTTCCTGGTCATCAGCTTGGCGGCGGCCGCAGGCGGCACATAACCCTCCGGCTTCCAGCCCTGCGCCGGCACGCGCACGATGGCGGAGCCGACCATCATGAAGACGAAGTAGACACAGCCGAGCGTGATGAAGGCGCCGAGCACGCCAGCGTCGCTCGTGGTCGCAAACTTGCTCATCAGCCAGACGGAGAGGGGAGAGGCGATCAGCGCGCCGCCGCCAAAGCCCATGATCGCCATGCCGGTGGCCATGCCCGGCCGGTCGGGAAACCACTTCATGAGCGTCGAAACCGGGGAAATGTAGCCGATGCCGAGCGCGCAGCCGCCGATCACGCCGTAGCCGAGATAGATGATCCAGAGATTGTGGAGATAGACGCCGAAGGCCGAGATCAGGAACGCGCTCGCCCAGGCAACGCCGGCGGTGAACATCGCCTTGCGCGGGCCGCCTTCCTCGACCCAGCGTCCGAACACTGCGGCCGACAGTCCGAGGAACACCATCGCGATGGAGAAAATCCAGCCGAGCTCGGTGAGCTTCCAGTCGCCGGGGGTCGATTGGGTGATGCCGATCAGCTTGGTCATCGGCAGGTTGAAGACGCTGAAGGCATAGGCCTGCCCGATGCACAAATGAACGCAAAGCGCCGCGGGCGGCACCATCCATCGGCTGTAGCCCGGCCTTGCGATCGTGTGCTCGCGATCGAGGAACGGCAGGAGTGAGCGTGCAGGCATTCCCGATGCGTCGAGCGTCGTTGTCATCCCCATCCTCCGGTGCCTCGCTGTTCTCGGGGGCGGCCTTTACGGGCAGCCGGGCGATGGCGCGGGATCAGGCTACGCAGAAGGATGATTTTGACAAACGAATAATATGCACTGTTACAATCTGATTAATCGATATTAGAAAAAGCAGAAATCGGCATGGCGTTTTCGCGATGGCCAAAAGGTCCGGGCAGTCTCGCGCCGCCCGGACCTGATCCGAAGAATGACAGCGTCATCTGCATTGGTTCGGTATGGTATGTCAGCCGATGCTACTTCGCTGCGACCGCATTCGCAGCCTTTCGGATCACATCCAGCACCACATCCGGCTTCGACAGCATGGGGACGTGGGACGAAGGCACTTCGGTCACGGTGTCGTTCATGCGCTTCGAGACGAAGTGTTGCAGATCGGGGTGAACCGTCTGGTCCTTGCTGGCGAGGATGTACCAGCTCGGCTTCGAGGTCCACGCTGTGCCATCGACCTTTTGGGTCAGGAGATCCGCAACCGGCGCCCCTTGCGTTGCGTAGACCAGCTTTTGCTCGGCTTCGGGCAGGTCGCCGGCAAAGTGCGTCAGGCCGCTTGGCTTGAGCCAGACACGGCCCGCCGGAGCGTCGATGTGGCCGAACACCTGCGTCGTCGGAAATTTTGCAATCTGGCTCTGCGAAGTTTCGTCGGCCGCGGGCGCGAGCGCCGCGATGTAGACCAGCGCGGCGACCCGCGGATCGGTTCCGGCATGCGTGATCAGTGTGCCGCCATAGGAGTGGCCGACGAGGACCACGGGTCCGGGAACACGGCCAAAACAAGCTGTCACGCAGGCGACGTCGGTTGCGAGTGAATCGAGCCCGTGCTGGCTCGCCAGGACCTCGTGGCCTTCGGCTTGCAGCGTCGGGATCAGCTTGCCGAAGCACGATCCGTCAGCCCAGAGGCCGTGCGCGAAAACGATGCTTGGTTTGATCATGAGATGGTCTCCGTTGGATGCGCAACGGCGAGCCGAGGTGCTCGCGGAGCGCGAAGCGGCGGGGCTCCACGTCTAACGCGCGATCACGTCAGCTGACAGAGGGTCGTAAGGATAATCGGGCGAATGCGAAATTGAGCAAGTTCGGCTCGTGAGCCGAATGCAGCTTATGCCCCACACGACAGAGAGTGCGCATCAGTTCAATGGTCCGGGCAGTGTGCACCGCCCGGACCGGTTCTTGAAGATTACAAACTCATCTGCATCGGTTCGGGATAGTAATGGAAGCCGTCACCGGCTTTGGCGACATGGCCGTAGCCCGGCCAGGCGAAGTGATAGGACATCACCGGCGTCTTGTTGGCAGCAAGCATCGTCAGCAGCTTGACGCGCGACTCGGCCGCCTGTTTCGGGTCGGTGTCGTAGGAGAATTCCATCCGCGGCCGCTCCAGCAGCAGCACGGAATGGTGCGAGAGGTCGCCGAGGAAGGCAAAGGACTTGCCGGCCGACGAGACCATGAAGATGGTGTGGCCGACGGTATGACCGGGCGCGGCGATCGCCTGCACGCCGGGCAAAAATTCCTGGCCGTCCTTGAAGAAGACGATGCGGTCGCGGACCGGCAGCAGGTTCTTGCGGGCGTGGACGACGAAGTCCTTGGCCGCGCTGCCGAGCTTGCCTTCGTCGGTCCAGAAGTCGAAATCGGTCTGGGAGATGTAGATCTGCGCGTTCGGAAACAGCGGCTTGCCGCCGTCGTCCACGATGCCCCCGATGTGGTCGATATGGGCATGCGAGCAGACCACGGCATCGATGTCGGCCGGCTTGATGCCGGCCTCAGTCATGCTCTTCTGCTGCCGGCCGGTGGTGGCGCCGAACATCTTGGAACTGCCCATGCCGGTATCGAACAGGATGAGCTTGTCGCCGGTGTTGACGATCGGGGAGTTCTGCTCAAGCACGACGTTGTCCGGCGACAGGAAATTGTCCGCCAGCATCTTCTTCACTTCTTCCTTGGGGACGCCGGTGAACGTCCCGGAGGGGTCGCCGAGCGGCAGCGGTCCGTCGGACACGACGGTGACTTCGGCATCGCCGAGAACGAAGCGGTGCCAGTAGGGAGTCTGGGTGCCGAGTTTGGGAGCGCGGGCAAGCGCGCTGCCGCCGAGCATTGCGCTGGCGCCGAGGCCAGCTCCCAATGCGAACAGGGATCGACGTGAGACCTCGATAGTCATGCCTTTCCTCCGCCTTTGTCTTTTGTTTTGCGCAACTGTTCGCGCGCCATCGCAATGCAATCAATGATTGTGTCGCGATTGTGTCTCCTGATCGCGCGATGCGGCAGGACTGGACGAATCTTTTTGCGTCAGGATGGCGTGCGCATGCCGAGGCGTTCGACGAAGCGCACGAGGTAACCGTCCGGATCCTGGACGAGGAATTCACGCTGGCCGAATTCCTGGTCGCCGACCCGATACCAGGCTTCGTTCGGCTGCTCGTAGAGCGGCCAATTGGCATCGCCGAGAGCCCTCAGCATGGGATCAATGCGCTCGACGACCATCTGGAAATTGACGCCGCGTCCGAATGGCCGCTGCAATTCGGCCGTCTCCCAGCGTCCATTCAGTTCGCAGAGCATGACCTGCAGACGTCCCCTGACGAGATACGCAAATCGCGCATCGGGGCGATCATAGGCGAGCTCGAAGCCGAGCAAGTCGCGCCAGAACGGCAGGCTGCCTTGAATGCTGGACACGCCGAGTTCGGGAACGAGATCGGCAAAGCCGCCTTGCGGCGCGCTTCCCGTGCTGTCGGAGGTCGCACGCGCGACGGGGTCTGAGGGCAGCGGTTTGTTCATTGCGGCGTCGCCTGATTTTATGACCGATCTTCGGGGCGGTTATCGCAGTGAAGCGGTGCGAAGGCCAGACGCGGAATGGGTCAAACGAATGCTCGCCAGGCAAGCCCGCCTCACGCGATCCGCAGCGCGAGGTCGTTCCGTCCGTCTCGGCAAAGCCCGGCCGCAAGACCTCTTCGCGCTTGTGGCGCAGATGCGCACGCAGGATGTGCGAGAGGCCGGCGCCATCGCGCCGCTGCAGCGCGTTCAGGATCGCCTCGTGCTCCTTCACGGCAAGGCATCGCGTCGATCGGCGCCAGCCGCGCCGCGTTGCTGCTCGCCGCGGAGATGGCCGCGCGCCGCACTGCGTGACGAGGCAGCGCTACTTCGTGATCGGCGTGACCAGCTCCTTGTCTGCCGAATCCACGACGAAGACAGCCAGCAGCTTCGCAGGTTCGGTATCGCTGGCATTCGCGCTTATGGCGTGGCGGTCGCCGGGCTTTTCGAAGAAGTTCTCTCCTTTGCGATAGACTTTGGCGGGCTCGTCATTGACCTGACTGCGGATCGCTCCTTCCAGGATGGTCGCATAGATGAATGCGGAGCGCGGATGCATGTGGGCCGGCGAGGAGCCTCCGGGGCCATACTCGACCAGCACGCCCTTCATGCTCTTGCCTGGGACGTTAGGCAGCGCCTGGTCGAACACGACCGTCACTTTTGCCAGGGGTGCCGGTTCGGCGGCATGACCCGTCAGGATTGATGCGGCATAAACCGCCGTTGCGATCAGCAATCTGCGCATGGGATTTCCTTCATTGCAGTGGTCGTCGTGATGGAAGGTCTGGCGAATCCTCACAGCCTTGTGAGCCACGTTGCGAGCGGCGTTTTTCCAAGCCGAGCCTCGCCGAGCGGGTTCAGCGACGTGTCGTCGATGGGGGCGCCGTAGTACGGTGCCTTCGGGTCTCCCACCACCGGTCGGGCGTCGCCGGACGCCTTCAGGCGCCGCGCAATGAATTCATTGAAGGGGGCCTTCTCGGGTCCCGCGATATCGATGGTGCCATTAAGCGGCCGGCCCATGGCGACCTCCGCGAGGCGATCAGCGACGTCTTCGGCCGCGATCGGCTGAAACAGTGCGGACGGGACGACGATCTTTCCTTCGACCACGGCCGTTTCGGCAATGGCGCCGAGGAATTCGAAGAACTGGGTGGCTCGAACGATGGAGTAGGGGACCGACGAGGATTTGATGATGTTCTCCTGGGCGAGCTTGGCACGGAAATAGGAATTGTCGGGCGACCGTTCGGTCCCCACGATCGACAGCGCCACGTGATGCTTCACGCCTGCGGCCGCCTCTGCCGCGACCAGGTTTGTGCTCGAGCGCTGGAAGAAATCGAGCACGGCGGCGGGCTCCCAGGACGGCGCGTTGGCAACGTCGACGACGACATCCGCGCCAGCCAAGACTGCTGCGAGGCCTTCCCCGGTGACGGCGTTCACGCCTGATTTCGGCGAGGCTGCTACGGCCTCGTGGCCGTGCTGTTTCAACTTCGTCACGAGCTTGGATCCGATCAATCCGGTCCCGCCGATCACGACGATCTTCATGGCATGTCTCCTCGGCATGTGACGAGCGCGAGTGATCCAGCTCCGTGGGCCGATCACGTCACGTCCGCCCAACGTGATGCGAAGCGCAGCGTAGCCGAGCAATGCGGCAAGCTCTTGCCTGTAACCGGCCTGCCTTGCCGGAAAATGCTCAGAAGACTCATTGCGACGGGGTGGGCGCCGCGCCCGCCGTGATCGGATCGGAGTCCAACGTGCAAAGTTTGCTGCATCTGCTCTGCTCCTGCGAAGGCAAAAGTGCACCGAGATCAATGTTCTTATTGTACTGAGATTTGTACCGGTTCATATTGCAGCGCATCGCCCCTCAAATGCACCGAGAGGTGGTCGCGCCCGACAAAGCGGAGCAACAGAATGAGCGTGAGTTATCTTGACGTGTTTCTGGCATTCCTCGGAATGACCTTTGGCCTGCCTTCAGTGCTGCCCGGCCTCTTTTTCCAGCCGAAGGCCGAGCCGCCTCGAACCTCGCAAGCGACGTCGACCGACGCCGGCCCAACAGCAACCGATGACGACCTCACCGCGACCTGAGCCGAGTCTCACCCGCGATGTTTCGGCGTGACGCGCGCCGAGGCGCGAGCGTGAGGGGCATGGAGATGCGCAGATGGATTTGACGGTCGCCACGGTGATCATCGCCTTTTCCGGCGTCTTCCTGATCTGCTTCATGAAGGGCGCATTCGGCGGCGGCTTCTCCATCGTCGGCATTCCGTTGCTATCGTGCGTGATGGATCCGGTCACGGCCGGCGGCCTGCTCGCGCCACTCTTCATCGCTATGGACCTGTTCGCGTTGCGCTACTGGAAGCCCTCGACATGGTCGAAGCCGGACCTTGTGCTGCTGTTGCCCGGGCTCGTGATCGGCATTGCCCTTGGCTATCTCTTGTTCCGTGTATTGGACCATCGCGCCGTCGCGATCGTGATGGCGGTCGTGACGTTGAGCTTCGTTGGCATATGGCTCGTGCGTGATCCGAAGGTGGTCATTCGTCCGCGCTCTTCGCCGAAGGCGGTTGCTGCCGGTCTTGCCTCGGGTGTCACGACCATGGTCGCGCATTCCGGCGGACCGCCGCTGGCGATGTACCTCCTGCCGCTTGGCCTCAGCAAGGAGGTCTACGCGGGAACGACCAGCCTGTTCTTCACCGTCGGCAACGCGATCAAGGCGGTACCTTGGCTGTTGCTGGTGCGGCCGGCGGGCAACGTCTGGATCGTGATGGCGGCGTGCCTCTTTGCCATTCCCAGCGGCGTTTGGCTCGGCTGGCGGCTGCACGGAAGACTGGACCAGCGGCAGATTTACCGGGCGTGCCATGGCTTGCTGGCCGTGACGGCGTTGAAGCTGTTGTGGGACGGAGTGTCTGGCTATCTCGGATAGGCTGCAAGTCGCGCCGCATCACGGCGCGACCATCGTTCGACGGTCGCGCTGCCCCGCTCACAGGTCTCGTGATGACGTCGTCACGCTCCGCAGACGATCACGCCGTACCAGCCGAGGCCGCGATAAGTCTCGTAGCCTGGCGTCGCATGGAACGCGACCAGCGCGCCCGTTCGGTCATGATAGAATCCGGAGCGCTGGCCGTTCAGCGAGATCGCGATGCGCTCGCTCAAAATGCCCTGGCCGTCGGACGCTGCGATGACACGCAGATTGGAATCGACCAGCAGCACGCGCGCCTTGTCGCTGTCGCCGACGCGCACGCCCTGCACGATGGCGCGGGCCTGCGCCTCCCAGTCGAAATGGATGGCGAGCACGCCGATCGGCGCGCCGTTGGCCTGGCCGCCGGCGCGGACGCTGGCACAATAGGTCGCGACTTGCGCATTGCCGAGCAGCGGCTGGTTCTCGACGTCACCGGCGACATAGTCGTCGCCGGAGCGCAAGGTTCGCGCATCGCGAAACCACTTGGTGTGGGCGACGTTCTGGCCGACGACGCGAAAGCGGTCGGCGCGGCCGTTGGCGATCACATTGCCGTCGAGGTCGCAGAGCCAGAGGTCGAGATAGACGGTGTAGGCGCCGAGGATCACGCCGAGGCGCTGCGAGGCATGGGAGACGGCTGCGGCGCTCGGCGAGGCCGCGCAATCGACCACGGCGGAGTCGGTCGCCCACCAGCGCACGTCGCAGGTGCGTTCATAGAGGTTGCGATCGATCAGCTCGATAGCGTTGAGCGACAGGTCGACCATGCGCTCGCCGCGCGAGCGCTGGCTCATGCGGTCGATCGAGGCGACGAGATCGCCGGTGCGCTTCGTCAGCTGGGTTTCGAGCTCGCGCGCGATGGTTTCGACCTGCTGGCCGACGCCGCGCACCTCCTGCGCCACCACCGCGAAGCCGGCGCCTTGCGCGCCGGCGCGTGAGCTCTCGATCAACGCGTTCAGCGCCAGCATCTTCATCTGGTTGGTGATCTGCTGGATCGCCTTGGTCTTGTCGACCGCGATCTGGTTGACCTCCGCGGTCAGGCGATTGATCAGCGCGGAGATATCGGAATCGTCATCAGCGGGTTCAGTGGCGATTGGCTTGGCTTTCAGACCCAGCGCAGCAGACATCGGGGAGCTTCCCTTGGCAATGAGGCCTGATCTGCAACGAACCCGGAACAACGAATTACAGATCGAATGCGAGTCTTTTTCGAAGATTCCGCCTAACGCCCGCTTAATTTGCTGTTCCACGGAATGCCCAAATGATAGTCAGTCCGCGCAGCAAAGCGGCAATCCACCGCTTTGTGCGGCGCGGACATTGCAAATCCCGGGGGATTCCAGGTCAATCGTCATTGCCGGCCGATCGCCGCAACGCCCAGTCCGATTCCCGGGTTCCTCAAGCCAGTCTCGACTCATGACGCCGCCCGCAACCGCCTTGCCCGTCGAAGTGCCCCAGGCGTTTCTGGGCGTCGCGCGCTCGCTCACCGACAAGCTTTGGCTCGACCGGCTGGATGCCCGCGGGGCGGCCAAGGCGCTCGCCATCGTGCAGCGGCACCAGCTGCCGGAGCTGTTGGCGCGGGCGCTGGCGGGCCGCGGCATCGACATCGATGGCGTCAGCGACTTCCTGGATCCGACCATCCGCAAGCTGCTGCCGGATCCGTACACTGTGACGGAAATGGAGGCCGCCGCGAAGCGGATCGCCGATGCGGCGATGCGCGGCGAGAAGGTCGCGATCTTCGGCGACTACGACGTCGACGGCGCGACCTCGGCGGCGCTGCTGGCCTGGCATCTGCGCCATTGCGGGCTCGATCCGCTGATCCACATTCCCGACCGGATTTTCGAAGGCTACGGCCCGAACACCGAAGCGATCCGCGCGCTGGCCGCCAAGGGCGCCACGCTGCTCGTCACGGTCGATTGCGGCACCACCAGCATCGAGCCGCTCGCGGAAGCCAAGCGCCTCGGCATGTCCGTGGTCGTGATCGATCATCACCAGGCCGGCACGGAGCTGCCGGAGGTCGATGCGCTGGTCAATCCGAACCGGCTCGACGATCTCTCGGGCCTCGGCCATCTCGCCGCCGTCGGTCTCGTGCTGGTGACGCTGGTCGCCGTCAACCGCGAGCTGCGCCAGCGCGGCTTCTGGACGAGCGAGATGCCCGAGCCCGATCTGCTCGGCATGCTGCATCACGTCGCGCTCGGCACGGTTGCGGATGTCGCACCGCTGATCGGGCTCAATCGCGCCTTCGTCGCAAAAGGCCTGATCGCGATGCGGCGGCGCGACCATGTCGGCCACACCGCGCTGATGGACGTGGCGCGACTCAACGGCCCACCGGAGGCCTGGCATCTCGGATTCATGCTGGGGCCGCGCGTCAATGCCGGCGGCCGCATCGGCCGCGCCGATCTCGGCGTGCGGCTCTTGCTCGAAGGCGACAGCGTCGAGGCCGCGCGGATTGCGGCCGAGCTCGATCGCCTCAACAGCGAGCGCCGCGTCATCGAGCAGGCGGCCGAAGCGCAGGCGGAAGCCGAGGCGCTGGCCTCGATCGGGCTCGAGGACAAGATTGGCGTCATCGTCACGGCCTCCGAGGGGTGGCATCCCGGCGTGGTCGGCCTCGTCGCGTCCCGCCTGAAGGAGAAGTTTTCACGACCGGCCTTTGCGATTGCGCTGGAGCCCGGCGGCATCGGTACCGGCTCGGGCCGCTCCATCGCCGGCGTCGATCTCGGCAAGGCGGTACGGCAGGCGGTGACTGACGGCATCTTGCTGAAGGGCGGCGGCCACGCGATGGCCGCTGGCGTGACGTTGCGGAAGGAGAAGCTCGCCGAATTCCGCGCTTATCTCGAAAATGCGCTGGCGCAGGACGTTGCCGAGGCGCGCCACGTCAACGAGCTCTATGTCGACGGCGCGGTGTCCGCGCGCGCCGTGACGACGGAGCTTGCGACCACGCTCAACCGCGCCGGTCCCTTCGGCAGCGGCAATCCGGAAGTCGTGCTGGCGTTGCCATCGCATCAGCTCGTCCATGCCGACGAGGTCGGACAGGCGCATTTGAGGCTACGCTTCAAGTCTGGCGACGGCTCGATCGTCAACGGTATTGCATTCCGTTCGGTCGGCCAGAAGCTCGGCAATGCACTTCTCGCCAATCGCGGCCAGCAATTGCATGTCGCGGGATCATTGTCGGTCGACCGGTACCAGGGAGCAGAGCGCGTGCAATTCCGCGTCGTCGACGTCGCGCTACCGGACCAGGGGCCATCCGTGATTAGATAACGCAAGATCCCTCGCGACAAACGCGGTACGCGTTTGCGCGGAGATCATGCGTCAAAAATAAGCCGCTCAAACAACAAAAAAGGGAGTGAACATGGCAGGGCAGGTTGAGGGCAAGGTCGCGCTGGTGACGGGCGGCGCCTCGGGCATTGGCGAGGCGATCGTCGAGGTGTTCGCCCGCGAAGGCGCTACCGTCGTCATCACCGACATCGACGAGCTGCGCGGCCCAGAGCTCGCCAAGCGTGTCACAAAAGCCGGCGGCAAGGCGATCTTCCTGGAGCAGGACGTCACCAGCGAGGAGCGCTGGATCGAGATCGTCGCCGAGATCGCCAAGCGCTATGGCCGGCTCGACATCATGGTCTCCAATGCCGGCATCGGCATTGCCGTACCCTCGATCGTCGACATGACGCTCGCTGATTGGCACAAGCAGAACGCGATCAACCTCGACGGCGTGTTTCTGTCCGTGAAGCATTGCCTGCCCCTGATGCGCAAGACCGGCGGCGGCTCCATTGTCATGATGTCCTCGCTCGCGGGCCTGCGCGGTGCGCCGGGCCTCTCGGCCTATTCGCTGACCAAGGGCGGCGTGCGGTTGTTCGCCAAATCGATCGCGATGGAGTGCGCGGCGGCCGGCGACGGCATTCGTGTCAACTCCGTTCACCCCGGCATCATCGATACCCCGATCTGGGGCAAGATCCCGACGGGGGCGACGGGCGCCGGCCAGAACGCCCCGATCGACCCCGAGGAGCGGGCCAAGGTCGCAACGCCGCTCGGCCGTGCCGGGCAGGCCGCGGAGATCGCCGCCGGCGTGCTGTATCTGGCCTCCGATGCCTCGCGTTACGTCACCGGCAGCGAGCTCGTCATCGACGGCGGCATGAACGCCGGCGGCGTGCCGCGGCGGCAATAGGCCGCCGCGCGAGGCGCGAAGGGCAGGGTGGCGCCCGCGGGGGCAGACGCAGCGGCGTCGGCCCTGTACAACGCGGGCCTCCTCCGACCGATACCGATAGAGGTTTCCTTCGCCATGGCGCACAGCCTTCAATCTTCCTCATCCGCACCTGCGCCGTTCCGCTCGAACCGGCCTGATCTCGCCACCGACGCGATCCGCACCGCGCGCGAGGACCTCGCGGCCTGCTTCCGCATGGCCGCGCGCAATGGTTTTGAAGAAGGCATCTGCAACCACTTCTCGGCCGTGGTGCCCGGCCATCACGATCTCTTCCTGGTCAATCCCTACGGCTACGCCTTCCGCGAGCTGACGGCGTCCAAGCTTCTGATCTGCGATTTCCACGGCAACGTGCTCGACGGCGAGGGCGTACCCGAAGCGACCGCGTTCTACATCCACGCCGAGATGCACAAGCGCCTGCCGCGTGCGAAGGTCGCCTTCCACACCCACATGCCCTACGCCACGGCGTTGTCGATGACCGAGGGTGATCCCCTGATCTGGGCCGGCCAGACCGCGCTGAAATTCTACGGCCGTACCGCAGTGGACCGCGATTACAACGGCCTCGCGCTCGACAACCGCGAAGGCGCGCGCATCGCTTCCGCGGTTGGCGATGCCGACATCGTCTTCATGAAGCATCATGGCGTGATGGTGCTGGCGCCGACCATCGCGGAGGCCTGGGACGATCTCTATTATCTCGAGCGCGCCGCCGAGGTGCAGGTGCTGGCGATGTCGACGGGACGAAAGGTGCTGCCGGTCGATCCCGCGATCGCGGCGGAAACGTACAGGCAGATGCGCGAAGGCGATTCCGAATCCGCGCGATTGCATCTCGCCGCGATCCGGCGGCAGCTCGACGCGGAAGAGCCGCAGTACCGGCACTGAGGCGAGTTACGACCCCTGCCGCAGCTTCGCCAGCACCTTCAGCCCGCCATAGCCATCGGCGGGCGTGATCCCCGCGCGCTGCTGAAAATCCTTGATCGCCTTCATGGTGTCGTTGCCGACACGGCCGTCGGTGCCGCCGGTGTCGAATCCGGCCTTGGTCAGGCGCGTCTGCATCTCCTGCACCTCGGCGAGCGTCAGCGCGCGCTCTGAGCCGGGGAAGGGCTGAATGAAGGGCGGCGCGCCGAGGCAGCGGTCGCCGAGATGGCAGATTGCGAGCGCATAGTTCATCGAGGGATTGTAGCTCTTCACCGAATAGAAATTCGGTCCGAGCAGGAAGGTCGGCCCGCCCGCAACCGGCGTCCACATCTGCGCGGATGCATTTGGTTGCGGAAACGGCTGGCCGTCGGCGCGGGTGACGCCGGCCGATGCCCACGCCGCGTAGGTCCGGTTACCGCTCATATCGCCGGGCGCGCGGACCTCGTAGCCCCAGTGCTCGCCACGGCGCCACTTGCCGCGATTGACCAGGTACTTTGCCGTCGAGCCCAGCGCGTCGTCGGGCTTGCCGAACGGCGACACCTTGCCGTCGCCGTCATAGTCGATGCCGACATTGAGCCAGACCTCCGGCATCCATTGCGAATGCCCCATCGCGCCGGCCCAGGAGCCCTGCATCTGCTCCGGCGTGCTCCAGCCCTTGTCGACGATGCGCAGCGCGTTGATCAGCTCGGTCTCCCAATAGGCTTTGCGGCGCGGCTCGTTCCAGGCGAGCGCGGCGAGCGAGGGGAATACCGGCGTCATGTGGTTCTGCTGCACCAGCGGATCGCCATAGGCCGACTCCACGCCCCACAGCGCCAGCAGCGTGCCGCGCTCGACGCCGAAATCGCGCTCGATGCGCGCGAGCAGCGCCTCGTTGTTCTTCAGCGCGATCTTGCCGTTGATGATGCGCCAGTCCGACACGCGGCGGTTGATGTATTGCCAGACCTGCTCGTGGAATTCGGGCTGGTTGCGCATCTGCTTGAACACGCTCATGTCGGGCTCGACCCGCGCCATCGCGCGCTGCCAGGTCGCGGCCGAAATGCCCTTTGCCATGGCGCGTGCACGAAAACCCTCGCGCCATTCGTCGAAGCCCGGAGGCGCGGCGAGAAGCTGCGTGGGGAATGTGATGAGTGCGGCTGCGCCGAGCGTGGATCGAAGCAGGGCGCGGCGGCTGTGATTGGCCGAGGAATCAGCTTGTTTCATGGACCCATTCTAGCGGGAAACACGGCTGCTGTGGGCCGGTTCCTGGAACACCGGGAACAGGCCATCGCGCCGCGTTCCGCCGGAACAAAGTGTCGCAGTCCCGCATTCCCCCGCATACACTGGAGGATGAAGATGAGGAGATATCTGTTTGCCGCCGCCATGGTCACGGCCATCGCCGCCCCTGCATTCGCCGACGAAGTCGGCGTTCACGTCGGCCCGGTCGGTGCCGGCGTGACGGTCGGACAGTCCCACGAATATCGTGAGCGGGACCGCGATCGCGACCGCACCACGGTGATCAGGGAGCGCGAGCCCACCGACCGGACCACGGTGATCAAGAAGGAAGATGAATTCGGCAATCGCAGCAAGACCGTGATTCATCACGACAACGACTGACGGAGCAGGGCCCCGGCCAAACGCCGGGGCCCGATTTCTGCACGCAGTCTGCTCATCGAGAATTCGGGGTGGAATGAAGATACGGGCACATGCGGAAAGCCATGTCGTCGAACTCGACGACGGATCGCGATGGCGGATCTATCCCGGCGATCTCGCGACCACGTTGAGCTGGAAGCCGGAAACCGATCTGCGTCTCGAGCCGAGCGGTGATCGGACGAGTTCGCATGTGCTGGTGAATGCCGCCGATCAGAGCCGCGTGCGCGTGAGCGCGGCGGGCGATGCCTGGCCCGACGGCGAGGTTAGGAAAGCGTTGAAGGGCGGCTGAGCGTCCTTAGGCTCGCCCGGAGATCCCCAACTTTGAGCCTGTCGCTTTACGGTCGGTTTGCTTCCGTCTGCCCAGAATGCACGCATGCGGGAGCTGTTCGACATCATCCGTAGCAATCCCTGGCCGTTCGGTGCCGGGCTGTTTGTCGTGATCCTGATGATCATCGCCGAGAACTTTGGCCGCGGCATTCAGGGCGACGGCGCCGTCGCCGATTTCTCGGATGCCGATGGCGGCGACGGCGGCTGCGGTGGTGACGGAGGCGGCGGCGACTAGAGCCGGTTAGTCCTCCTGCAAATCGGCGGCGATGCCGGCGAGCCAGCGCCGGATCGCGGTTTCTGCCTTGGCGTCCAGATTTGCCGCAAGACGCTTCTCCAGCGCGATCACGCGCGCCCTGCATGCCTTCAACAGCGTCGTTCCCCGCTGCGTCAGCGTCCATTGCTGGATCCGGCCGTGGACCGGGTGAGGCGTCATCACGATCGCACCGTCGCGATCGAGGTTGCGAATGATCACGCCGACCGTCTGCGGGGTCAGGAAGGTGAGCCGGGCGACGTCGGCGCCGGAGAGGCCCGGATAGGCGTTCAGCATGGTCAGCACGGCAAATTGCGGCGACGTCACGCCGAGGTCGGCGAGCGTCCGTTCCATCGTCAAGCGGACCGCGGCATGGGCCTGCCGCAGCAGATAGCCGAGATAACCTTGCTCGCCACGCTTGCCTTCGCCGGGCGCGGGCAGGCGAACGGCAGCAATTTCGGCAGGCGCGGTCGGCTTCCGCGAGGCCTTCGATTTCGTGATGGCAGCGGTCTTGCGTGACATATAAGAGCTCTTATAAGATGTAAGCAGTCTCACAATACACGAGGTGAAGGCCAATGTCACACGCCCGCAGCGAGTACGAGGATTTCAAGAAGATCGCGCCCGATGCGTATGAGCTCGTGCTTGCGCTCGGCCAGGTGGCGGCCAAGGCTGGCCTCGACAAGCAGCTGCTCGAGCTGGTCAAGCTGCGCGCCTCGCAGATCAACGGCTGCGCCTTCTGCGTGCAGCACCACATCCTGTTGTCGGAGCGGATCGGCGTGCCCGTGGACAAGCTCAATCTGGTCGCGGTCTGGCGCGAGGCGCCGGTCTTTTCCGCGCGCGAGCGCGCTGCGCTGGCCTGGGCGGAGGCGCTGACGTTCCTGCCCGATGGCGTCAGTGAGGAGGTCTATGCGGAGGCTTCCGGCCAATTCTCCGAGGCCGAGCTGATGTACCTGACCTCGGCGGTCGCCTCGATCAACGTCTGGAACCGCTTTGGCGCCGCGTATCGCTGGGCGCCGGCGAAGCGGCCGGTCGCAGCGAGCGCCGCGGCATCTTGATTGCAACAACGAGAAAACAAGGGGAGGTTATCATGACTGCAGTGAGTTTGACCCATGCGCAGCGTCCAGTGCCATCGCGCTCGATGGCGCTGGCCGTCGTCGGCGGGCTCGCCTGCGCGCTTGCGATCGGCAAGGCGTTGCCGGTGACGATGGATGCGGTGTCCGGCGCGTTGGCGCCGCTCTGCGCGACCGCGCCGGAGAGTTCGCCGCTCGACAAGGTCGAGCCGATCGGCTCCTACGCGCTGCCGAACGTCCCGGGCAAGCGCGTTACCATCGTGCGTGTGTTCTACGGCCCCGGCGGATTCTCGCGGCCGCATCGTCACGCGGGTTCGGTGACCGCCTACATCACCAAGGGTGAAATCCGCTCCCAGCTTGGCGGCGGTCCTGTCGAGACGTTTGGTGTCGGCCAGTCCTTCTTCGAGCCGCCGGGATCGACGCATCTGGTCTCGGCCAATGCCAGCGCGACCGAGCCGGCAGAATTGATCGCGGTGTTCGTGGCGGACGAGGGGGCTCAGCTGACGACGCTGTTGGAGTAGCGCGCGTCCCCTTGTAGCCCGGGTGAGCGTAGCGACACCCGGGAAAGTCGCAGCGAAAGTCCCGGATGTCGCTGCGCTCATCCGGGCTACTCGATGGAGCCGTCAGCCTCCGTACGAGGCCGGATCCGGATTGTCCGAGGGATGCTCGAACGACTTCTTCATCGACACCGGCATCGGCACGTGGAAATTCAGGCCGCGCGGCGGCACCGGCTCCATGAACCATTTGTTGTAGATCTTCTCGATCTCCGCGCTCTTGTAGAGTTTGGCGGTGGCTCGATCGACCACCGTCTTGAATGGCGTGTCGTCCTTGCGCAGCATGATGCCGTAGGGCTCGGGATCGGAAAAGGCGCCGGTGCTGATGGCGTAGAGCGAGGGGTCCTTCGACGACGCGATCATCGCCGCGAGCTGGATGTCGTCCATCACGAACGCCACGGCGCGATCGGTCTCGACCATGAGGAATGCCTCGGGGACGTCCTTGGCATTCATCACGGTGATGTCGAGCGAGCGGGCCGCGTTGGCCTTGTTGAGCTGGGTGATGTTGGTCGTTCCCGAAACCGAGACGACCGCCTTGCCCTTGAGGTCGTCGACCTGGTCGAGTTTCGAGGCCTTCTTCGACACGAAGCGGCTCGCCGTGAGGAAATGCGTATTGGTGAACCACACCTGCTTCTGGCGGTCGGCGTTGTTTGTGGTCGAACCGCATTCGAGATCGATGGTGCCGTTCGCCATCAGCGGAATGCGATTGGACGAGGTGACCAGGTTCTCGTTGACCGCGAGCTTGTCCAGCTTGAGCTCTGCCTTGATCTCCTCGACGATCTTCGTGCAGATGTCGATGGCGTAGCCGACAGTCTTCTGCTTCTCGTCGATGTAGCTGAAGGGCACCGCGCTGTCGCGCACCCCGAGCGTGATCGCGCCGGTCTCCTTGATCTTCTTCAGCGTGCCGGTCAATTCCTGCGCATGCACCGGGATCGCGAATGCGACCGCGAGAATGGCCGCCGTGGTGAGACTACGCATGTGCTTCCCTTCATCCAGTTTGCCTGCCCGGAGCAAAGCAATTCTGGGGCCAGAGAAGGCCGTCTCGTCCGACGATCTGGAGATGGTCGATCAGGCCCCACGCTGAAGGAGCCGTCATCGAATTGTCATCGAGGCGCGCAGTGAAGCGCGAGTTGCCTCAATTCTCCTCGCCGCTCGATCCTTCCCGCAGGTCCGGCTTGATCACGTCCTCCGGCAACGCATGCGCCACCGGCTGCGGCGTGCCGGCGATCTCCGGGCCGACTTCGCGGCCGCGGGCGTGGATCAGGCGCTCATAGGCCGAGACCAGCGTGAGGTAAGGACTGACCCAGATCCAGCCGTCGCGGGTAAAGACCTGCACGTCGAAATGCAAATGCATCGATGTGCCGGCCGGATGGTCGAGATAGTTGGAGACCACGCCGATCTTCTCGCCTTCGGTGACGATGCGGCCATTGAGCATGCCGTCGGCGGTCAGCGCCTGCGGGTTCATGTGCATGTAGCGGAAGCGGATATGCTCGGTGCGGCTGTTGACCTCGAGCGTCGCGGCCTGATCCTTGACGCCGCGGATCACGATGGCGTCGCGCACCGCGACGACGCCGCGCTGCTTGGGATCGCAGGGTTCGCGGCCTTCGCCGGGCGGTGGGCACTCGGCGGCGCGGATGTCCTCGCCCTGGTGGCCATAACCGCCGCCGCATTGCCAGACCTCGAAACTGCGGGATTCGCAGAAATTGTCGCGCCAGGGATAGGCCGTCGGGCCGTCGCTCTTGTCGCGCTTGCCGTAGGATTGCGAACGCACGAAGGCGGGTGCCTTCTCGAGGGGGAAACGGATCTGCGCATAGGCCATCACATCCGGATGGCCGGCCTTGTTGCGATAACCGGTGTTCGGGATGATGTCGCCGCTCGGTCGGTAGGTGAAATCCGGCGAACGCGCAAAAGGACGATCGATGATGCTGGAGGCCATGTCCGTGAGCGGCCGCATGCGCTGGCCGCCGGCGACGCGGAGCCCTTTCAGGAAGCGCTCGGCAACCGGATAGGCTTCCTTGCAGGCGAGCCTCCGCGGCTTTGCGATGCTGTCCAGGCACTGGATGGAGACGACATAGGCAACGCCGAAGCGGGTGAAGGCGTAGCGGACATAGCCCTCTCGGATGAACCTGCGCAGGTCCGGATAGGTTGCCGCAAGCGGCTTGACCTGCTCGCCCTTGCCGCCGGTGGGATCGGCGACGTCGTAAACGAGTGCCGAGCCCGTGATCTGCACCTCGACCGGCCTTGCGTAGACGCGGCTCGGCATGCCGTCGCCGGCGCCGGGTTCGAGCGAGAAGCTGGCACTGTAGCCTGAGGGGCCGGCATCGAACATGTCGACGGGATTGAAATCGGCCTGGTAGTGCGAAAGCGCGAGTGCCCCCGGTGCGCGGTTGCGCTGCGCCTCGAGATATGCGGCAACATCGAACGGCAGCAGCACAGGTACGGAGCTGCGGGCGATACCGGTGAAGAATTGCGATGAGACCGCGTTGAGCTGCACCAGCGCGGGCATCGCGCGGGGATCGTAGCGTGGCACCGAACGGCGGGGTGCGAAGATGAAGTCACCCGCGATCTGGGGACGGCTGGTGACCTCGGTGCGGAGCTGGTCGAGCGCTGCGCGCCAATCGATGCGCAGGGCCGTGAGCGAAGGGGTGCGGATCTCATCCGCAGCGAGCGGCGTGGCAGTGAGGAGCGAAAGCGACGCCAGCAGAAGCGAGACGAAGCGGAAACTCTTCCCAACCACTGTCTCGCCCCCCGGCGGCACCTGTTCCGATCCTCGATCCCTGACTTAGTCCTTGGCGCGCTCGGAGTAGGAGCCGTCTTCGGTCATCACCACGATGCGGGTGCCGACCGAGATATGCGGCGGCACGGTGGTGCGGATGCCGTTGGACAGCACTGCGGGCTTGTAGGAGGACGAAGCGGTCTGGCCCTTGGTCACCGGCTCCGTCTCGACCACTTCCAGCGTGACGCGCTGCGGCAGCGCGAGCGAGACCACATTGACCTCGTGGGTCGACAACTTGACGATCATTTCTGGCTGGAGATAGGCGGCGGCATCGCCGACAACGTCCTTGGGGACCTGGACCTGGTCGTAGGTTTCGGGGTTCATGAAGTGGAAGCCGTCGCCATCTTCATACAGGAAGGTGTAGTTGCGCTCTTCGATCGTGGCCTTTTCGACCTGGTCGGTGGTCTTGTAGCGCTCGGAGATCTTTACCCCGTCCGAGATTCGGCGCATTTCGATCTGGCTGACCGGGGTGCCCTTGCCGGGATGGATGTTCTCGGCGCTCACGACGACATAAAGCTTGCCGTCTTGCTCGATCACGTTGCCCTTGCGAATAGAACTGGCGATGACTCTCAAAGCTATATTTCCTGCTTGCTTGGCCCGGCTCGGGCCAGGACGTGGTCAAATCTCGGGGGGACCCGGGGTCTCAAATCGGACCGCAGCGCCCGTTTCGGGGCGCAACATACTGATTTTGCCGTTGGATGCCAGCACTTTGCTGGGCCGGGGAGCGGTCGGTTGATGGTTGGGGACAAGCCGATTTCGCCGTTCTGGTCGCCCGGGCGGCACCTTGACCGGCGGCCGTTCCTTCAGGCCAGGGGGGCCGTTACCGGGTCTCTCAGGGGCTTTTTCGCCGAGCAGGGGTTCCTGGAGGTCGAAACCTCGGTCCTTCAGGTCTCCCCGGGTAACGAAACCCATCTGCACGCCCCCCGGACCGAGATCATGCGGCCGGATGGCAGCCGTGCCAGCCGGTACTTGCGGACCTCGCCGGAATTCGCCTGCAAGAAGCTGCTGGCGGCGGGCGAGGAGCGGATTTTCGAATTCGCACGGGTGTTCCGTGATCGCGAGCGCGGCGACCTGCATCTGCCCGAATTCACCATGCTGGAATGGTATCGGGCTCGCGCCCCCTACGATGCCATCATGGCGGACACCGTCGTGGTCATCGCCCGCGCCGCGCAGGCGACGGGAATCGGGTCGTTCTCCTTCCGTGGCCGGACCGCCGATCCCTTCGCGGAACCGGAGCTTCTGACCGTCGCTGGCGCCTTCGAGCGGTTTGCAGGGATCGACCTGCTGTCGACAATCTCGGACGGCGAAGGTAACCGTGCCGCGCTCGCGCAGGCGGCCGGCGGCAAGGTCCGCGTCGCGGAGGACGACACCTGGTCCGACATCTTCAGCAAGGTCCTGGTCGAGCATGTCGAGCCGCATCTGGGGCAGGGGCGTTTGACCATTCTGTTCGAATACCCATCTCCAGAGGCGGCGTTGGCGCGCGTGAAGGCCGATGACCCGCGGGTCGCCGAACGGTTCGAGGTCTATGCCTGCGGCGTCGAGCTCGCCAACGGCTTTGGCGAGTTGACCGACGCCGAGGAACAGCGCAAGCGCTTCACGGAGTCGATGGCAGAGAAGCAGCGCCGCTATGGCGAGGCCTATCCGCTGGACGAGGATTTTCTGGCCGCGGTCGCCGAAATGCCGGATGCGAGCGGTGTCGCGCTCGGCTTCGACCGGCTGGTGATGCTGGCGAGCGGCGCAGCGCGGATCGATCAGGTGGTGTGGACACCGCCTGCAAATGAAACGTTAAGTGAGACATGACGAAGACCAACCTTGCACGCACCCTGCGTGAGCCGGCCCAACTTGTGGCCGCGCAGCTTGCACCGGCCGAAGCGCTGCCCGCGCTCGAACGTGTCGCCGCGCGCTATGCGGTGGCGATCACGCCGGCGCTGGTCGAACTGATCGACGCGTCCGACCCCGACGATCCGATCGCGCGGCAATTCGTTCCGACCGTCGCGGAGCTGGAGATGCAGCCAGGCGAGAGCGCCGATCCGATCGGCGATCACCCGCACTCGCCGGTGCCGGGCATCGTGCATCGCTATCCCGACCGTGTGCTGTTCAAGCTCGTTCACGTCTGCGCGGTTTATTGCCGATTCTGCTTCCGCCGCGAAATGGTCGGGCCCGGCAAGGAGAATGCGCTCTCGGACGGCGCCTATCGCGCGGCGATCGATTACATCCGTTCGCACAGCGAGATCTGGGAAGTGATCCTGACCGGCGGCGACCCCTTGATGCTGTCGCCGCGCCGGATGGGCGAGATCATGGCCGATCTTGCGGGAATCGATCACGTCAAGATCATCCGCCTTCACACCCGCGTGCCGGTAGCCGATCCGTCGCGCATCAGCGACGAGATGGTCGCGGCGCTCAAGGTCGAGGGCGCGACCACCTGGGTCGCGGTGCATGCCAACCATGCGCGCGAGTTGACGGGGCCTGCGCGCGCGGCCTTTGCGCGACTCGCCGATGCCGGGATTCCCATGGTGAGCCAGTCCGTGCTTTTGCGCGGCGTCAACGACAGCATTGCCGCTTTGTCGGATTTGATGCGAGCTTTCGTCGAATGCCGGATCAAGCCCTACTATCTGCATCACGGCGATCTCGCGCCGGGCACCGTGCATTTGCGAACGACGTTGGCCGAGGGACAGGATTTGATGCGGCAGTTGCGCGGACGGGTGTCAGGACTGTGTCAGCCCGACTACGTCATCGACATTCCCGGGGGCGCCGGCAAATCGCCGGTCGGGCCGAATTATGTGTTGGCGGTGCAAAATACCGCAGCTGACGCACGTGAAGCGGAGACGGAAACGCGCTATCGTATCGTGGATTATTGCGGCGACGTTCATCTCTATCCGCCCGAGCCATGAGCGGCGATGCAGAGAACGCGGGTTTGAGAATGGAGGAACGGACATGAAGAAGATCATGGTGGTGGCAGCGTCGCTCGTGGTCTTGCTTGGCGGCGCGGCGGTTGCACAGCCCAGCGGCTCCAAGGGGTCGACATCCAGCGGCGCCACGTCGGGATCGGTGCCGCAGGCACCCATCGGCCATCGTCAGCCGCGCGCCAGCGATGTGCCGAACGAGAAGAATCTGAGCGATCCGAACAATCCCGTGAACAAGGAAGACGCGGCGCTCGACAAGAAGATCAAGAGCATCTGCCGCGGCTGCTAGAGCATGATCCGGAAAAGTATGAAGCGGTTTTCCCTCGCGACAAACGCGGGACGCGTTTGGGCGGAGCTCAAATAATAAGCCGCCAGCGGCGGGCAGGGCGCGACAGCTCGCCCCGCCCGCGTTGCCTTTGGCCTTACGCCGAGCGCTCGTGCAGCCCCGCGCGCTGCGTGTTGCGCCGGATCTCGACCGCGTCAGCGAGCTGCTCGAGCGCGGTTGCCGTGGCCGCCCAGTCGATGCATCCGTCCGTGATGCTCTGGCCGTAGGTCAGCGGCTTGCCCGGCACCACGTCCTGGCGGCCGGCGACGAGATTGCTCTCGATCATCACGCCCATGATACGGTTCTCGCCGCCCGAGATCTGGCCGGCGATGTCGGCCATGACCAGCGGCTGGTTTTCCGGCTTCTTGCTCGAATTGGCGTGGCTCGCATCCACCATCACCAGCGGCGCGACGCCGGATTTGGCCAGGTCGTTGCAGGCCGCCGCGACGCTTGCCGCGTCGTAGTTCGGCTTGCTGCCGCCGCGCAGGATGATGTGGCAATCCTCGTTGCCCGCGGTCGAGGCGATCGCCGAGCGGCCGAGCTTGGTCACCGCCATGAAATGATGCGGATGCGAGGCCGACTTCACCGCGTCCGCCGCGATGCGCACATTGCCGTCGGTGCCGTTCTTGAACCCGACCGGGCAGGACAGCCCCGAGGCCAGCTCGCGATGGATCTGGCTCTCGGTCGTGCGCGCGCCGATCGCGGCCCAGGACACGAGATCCGCAATGTATTGCGGCGTCGTCATGTCGAGGAATTCGGTGCCGGCCGGCAGGCCGAGATTGTTCACCGCGGACAGCACGTTGCGCGCCAGTCGCAGGCCCTTGTTGATGTCGAAGCTGCCGTCCAGGTCAGGATCGTTGATCAGGCCCTTCCAGCCGACGGTGGTGCGCGGCTTCTCGAAATAGACCCGCATCACGATCTCGAGCTGGTCGGCAAGGTCCTCGCGCAGGCTCGCGAGGCGCTCGGCATATTCGAGCGCGGCCTTGGGATCGTGCACCGAGCAGGGGCCGACCACGACCAGCAGGCGGTCGTCCTGGCCGTTGAGGATGGCATGAATGGCGTTGCGCGCCGCCATCACCACACGCGTTGCGGTGAGCGTGCGCGGGACTTCCCGCATCACCTCTTCCGGTGTGCTCAGCTCTTTCAGTTCGCGGATACGAAGATCGTCGGTCGTGCTCAGCACGGCGGGCTCCTGCTTGTTTGAACCTGCCGGCAATAAAAAGCCGCCAGGTCTGGCGGCTTGTTCGGACGTTTGCTTCAATATTCAGATTGAGCGCGATCCTCCTGCCGCCAGCGAGCTGTCGTAGCTAAAATACCAAAAATAGCTGGTGACGAGGGTGATCATGGCCGCTGATATAGCGTGCGATTGCCGGGTTGTCACCCCCAATCGGCGCGAGGGGCCACGAGGCGCCTCAACTGTTGCTGTTGCGTGCCGCCAGCGCCATGCCGATCAGGGTGGCGCCGCCGAACAGCAAATTGATACCGACGAGGATGCCGATCGCCCATTCCGCCGAGCTCGGCAGCCCCGTGATCACCATGAACGCGATGGCGATGTCGACGAGGCCCGAGATCAGGAGCCACGTCCACCGGCTGCTCAAATCGCGGCGGTGCTCCAGCGCATACATGATGGTGGCGACGCCCTCGGCGAGGAAGTAGGCGCCGAGCACGATGGTCAGCGTCAGCACGGCCTGCATCGGCCGGGCCAGCAGGAGCATCCCGGCAAGCACGGCCAGCGCGGCCGAGATCAGCGACCACCAGAACCCCGGCGAGTTGCGCGCCCAATAGGTCACGATCAGTCCGCCGATGCCGCTGACCAGGAACATCCAGCCGAGAAAGATCGTGATCGCAAGGCTCGCGAGCGGCGGCAGGATCAGCGCGGCGACGCCGAGTACGGCAAGCAGGATGCCTTCGAACAGGAAGGCCTTCCAATGCGCCTTGACCGTCTGGCTCATGGCGGATTGCAGCCGGGAAAAATCCTCACGCGATGTCATCGGCAGGCTCCAGATCGAAAGACGTGTGCTCAATCTAATATGCACACGCCGCGCTTGCCATCCCGTGGCTCAACCGCCGCCGTGCGCTGACGAAAAACCTTCGCCGCTGGTGCGAACGCGGTTGCGGCCGAGAATGTAGATCGCGATCGTGACGATCAGGAGCGCGAGACCGAGCAGGATCGAGACGAAGCCGATCGGGATCAGGGCCAGCGTCAGATTGCGCTCGGGGTTGATCAGCCAGTGATGGATCGAGGTCAGCACGAAGGCGAGGCCGAGAAAGCCGACGCCGCCGCCGGCGAGCAGCAGCGCCCACATCCGGCGCAGCTGGCTGAGCCGCTCCCGCGCGATATCGGTCCGCGGCGCGTGATGGCGCGCGACCCGCCGCACCAGGCGGATGGCGAAGGCAATCGAGCTGAAGCCGATCAGCAGGCTCGCTCCGCCGAGCCACATCCGCAGTGTCGGATCGAGATCGGGCATCCGCTGCAAGGTCAGCAGCGGGAAGTCGAAGGCCGAATGCAGCGCGACCGGGCCTGCGAAGATCAGCAGGCGGCTGGAGAGGCGGGCCCAGTCGCGATGGTGGCGGTTGGCACCCAGCGCCGTGCCGGCGCGCGCGATGGTCAGGTAGGCGCCGGCGATGATGCCGAGCGCGCCGTGGAACGGCACGGTCAGCACGCTGCGCAGGGCGGCCAGCGAGCGCCACATCTCGGCGTGCTGAACGAGGTAGGCGAGGTTCTCGTAGGCGGCGAAGCCGAGGCCGACCGCGGCGCCATAGACCACGGTGTCCATCGGATTGGCGAAGGTCCGCCGCTTGGTCGAGGAGACCAGCACGATGGCGATCACCTTGACCGCTTCCTCGGGCAGTGCGACCCCGAAGACCGAATGCATGGCGAGCGCGGCCCAGGGATTGTCAGGGGCTGCAACCATCTTGGCGAAGGGCGCACGGGCAAGGCCCAGCAGCGAAATGCTGGCCGCGCCGAGCAGGAACGCAGTCCAGACCTGGGCCGGCGGTCCCGGACGCTCCTCGGCGGCAATGACGAGCCACAGCATCAGCAGCGCCGGGGCGATGGCGGCAGTTCCGATGACAGTGGGCAAAGCTTCAATCAGGTACATCGGCGCCGAAAATAGGTTCCCTTGATCTGCTTATCTACGTCTACCGATGCGACCATGTGTCATGCATTTGCTGTCGCGTCACTTAACAGGCGCGACAGCCGGCGTTCATCGGGATCGGCACCGAACGTGTAGAAGACGAGCGCAATCAACTACATGACAGAATCAATTCGTCATCGATGGCAGCGGTCCGCGCTCGTCGCCGGATCGCGATTGGCAAGTCAGATCAAGGCACTGTGCAGGTTTCTTCGATTCACGATGCACGTGACTGAGCGGCGAGTCCAGAGGCAGCGTGGCTGCCGCCTTGACAACGCTGGACCGGGCCAACCGGCCTAGTCACGCTTCGTTGTGCGCCCGCGGGGCGGCGCAGCGACCCGGCGTGCCCGCACCTGCTCCAGCTCCCAGAAGGCGCGTACGAGGCACGTGCCAAGGCAGAAGACGATGAGCAGCAGCAGGAAGGCCTGGTCGACGGCGGGGATGTGCATCATGACGTTGATTAAGCAACGTGCATGCCATGCGTTCCCTCAGTCGCCTGCGCCGCGCAGCTCGCACGGCGATTTGGGCCGGCGTTTCCCGCGCTTCAATGCGTGGTGAACGGCGGAGGTGCGTCCGGCGCGATGTCGAAGGCGCCGAGATGGAATTCCTGGCCGACGGCCATGTCCGGTTCGGCGTGGTCCGCGAGCAGCGTGAAGGCGGCTTGCGGATATTGCTTCCAGATATCGAGGTCGCCGGCTGTGATCGTCAGCCAGCCGAACGTGTACATGTAGCGTCCGGGCTCGGTGACCCGGCCAACCCTGTCCCAGGTGATCTTATCAAGCCTGATCTTGTTGACTGCCATTCGGTCCCCCGATCGCAAGTCTGCAAATGAGGTCCGGCACGAGGCACGGACCCTCAAAAGCTGATCCCGCAATGGGGCCGCGATAGGGCAGCGGAGCGGAGGAATGGCCGCCGCCTGCCGCCTTAGCGCGCCGTCGTGGCTGCCTGCGCCTCCGCTTCGGACGCCAGCTCGAGCTGACGGTGCGAGGCGTGGAAGACGTCGTGGACGAGGCCGATCTTCTCCATGCCCAGAATGATCAGGCCGTTGAGATCGATCTCCCACCAGGCATGCGAGATATAGGCGTCCCTCGGGAAGCGGTGATGGTTGTTGTGCAGACCCTCGCCAAAGGTGAGGATCGTGGTCACGAACTCGTTGGTCGAGGCGTCCTCGACCTCGAAGCGGCGATAGCCGTAGGCGTGGCAGACCGAGCCGGTGAGCTGGCTGGTGAGGATCAGCAGGTAGCAGCGGAGCAGGCCGGAGAACAGCACGCAGCCGATCATGGTGTGCACGCCGCCGAAGGTGTAGCCGATTACGGCGGGAATGAAGACGCCGGACATCCCGTACCAGACCCAGCGCGTGCGCACGAAGAACATCGCGATCGGATCGGCGAGGATGTCCTTGGCGTAGTATTCGTTGTCGGTGGTCGCCTGGTCGAACACCCAGCTGCCCTGGGCGTGCAAAAAGCCCTTGAGTGCGCTGACATAGCGATTGCCGAAGCCGTCGAATTGCGGGCTGTGGGGATCGCCGACGTCGTCGGCATAGAGATGATGGCGGCGGTGGTTGGCGACCCATTTCGCGATCGAGCCCTGCACCGCCATCTGGGCGATGGCGCAGAAGAAGACGCGCATGATCGGGCCGGTGCGGAAGCTGCGATGGACGAACAGGCGGTGCATGCCGGCGCCGATGCCGAACGTCGTCAGCGCGAACATCCAGGCAAAGGTAAACAGCTCCACCTTGCCGACGCCTTGCGTGATGGCCCAGATGATGCCCGCGACAGCGCCGACGTAGAGAATGCCGAGGAGGAGATAGCTTTCGCGCAACTTGGCCTGGACGAGCGGGCCTTCAGTGATGACGCCGGGCGGGAGCTGCGGCTTTGCGGCGGCAGGCGCGTTTTGGGCGGTTTCTGCCGGGGCGAACTCAGCAATGGACATTCCGGGACTTCCAATAAGTCGGGGCCCGCAGTGATTGCGGACGTGCTGGGTCACACCCTAACGCGCGGGGATCGACACCTCCAGCATTTAGTTAAAATTGAGTTAAAATCGATCGGGCCGATTCAGGCCGATTGCAGCATGGGCGTACGGACGACCAGGCGGACGAGGTCGTCCCGCTGCTGCTTCTCGGCGAACTTGACCGCAAAGCCGTTGTCGAATTTGCGAACGACGCGCCCGACGCAGGCGCCGACCGCAAGCGCGGTTCCGATCGCCGGGTCGTATTCGCAGGAGATCGCGACGCCGGCCGTGGAGACGTCGATGATGAAGCAGGCATGGGTGCTGCCGTCGGCGAGCGTCAGAAAGGTGTGCGAGACCTGGGGAACGAAGCGCGCGTCAATGCGCAGGTCCTGAATGCTGGCGTCCTTCTGCTTCTTCTCCAGCCAGGTCAGCTTTTCCGACATCCAGGCGCGCCGCTCCCGCGTCATGTCGAGTTCCATCAGGAAGCCCGCCTTCAACGTCGCGCTGATGGTGCACTGGAATTCGCCAAAGTCCTGGAAATAGGAGGTCACGCGCTCGCCGACCTTGCCGACAACAGGCACGTCGACGATCATGCGGAACGGGGAGACACGCTTGGTGCGGCAGGCGAAGGTGCGCAGCTGGCCCTCACAATCGTACCAGCGCGGCAGCGAGTAGCTGCCGCTCACGCTGACGTCCACTGCACGCTGCCTGAGGAACTCTGAGACGGACATGAACGCCAATCGTGTTTCGGATTGTTTCCGTAGAATCACGGTAGCGGGCAACGTCTAAGCAAACGATACGCCGATCAAATAGCAGGGGTAAATTTCCGGTAAACGGCCCGGCCGTCTCACGACATCGTCATTGCGTGCCCCTCAGAGAGATCCGAGCAGCAGCAGCAAGGCGAGCAGGCCAAGGGCCATGAGGAGCCTGATCGCCGTCGCGGTCCGGCTGTCCGGCCTGATCTGAAATCCGAACCACGGCAATGCGTGCCGCATCGCCAGCCCCGCCGACGCTTCGACGGTCGCGAACACGACGGCGATGCCGGCAATGGCGGACCAGGATGCGGCCGGTGGCATCCATGCCGCAAGCCAGGCAGGGACGGAGGCCTGCAAGGATGCGAGCAGCGCGAACTACCCGAACAGGGATGCGAAGCCCTTGATGAGGTCGGGACCGACCGTATCCGGCTCGAGCCGGATGCCGATCGTTCCAAGCGCGTGTTCGATGCGCTCGCCGTCGGAGAGGAAGAGGAAGGCGCCGAGATAGAGCGGAACGCGCGACTGGAAGAACAGGGCGATGATGCCGAACAAAACCAAGTAGCCGAAGGCATCGCCGAGAATGTCGATGCCACTCGTGCGCGGCGGCGCCGGCGCGGCCTGGGGCCGCGGAAGCGATCGGGCGCGTGCCATGTGCTCGAGCATTCTGGCGCGCCGCTCCGGCGCGTAGGGCGCGGGACGGTGCATCCAGGACGGCGGTGCCGGCGAGGCGGCGCCGGTCTGGCGGTCCGAGGGGGATTTATGCAGCACCATGGCCTGTACCAGTTCCAACGGGACATTGGTCGCCGGTCAGGGGCGGGGAGGTTCATGGAGTGGTGGCGGATTTCGCCGTATCACCCGATGGCTCGGATGATGACGCTTCCTAGCGGAATCGAACCGCTCTCTCCACCGTGACAGAGATGGGATGACGTCCATGGTCGTTTATCCCCGTCTAAAAATGCGTGCTGCTTCGGCTTCCTCGTCGAGCTTACGCATCCGCTCCTGGTGGTAGGCCCTGGCGGCCGCTCGGTTTTCTGCCTTGGTCATTGCGCCATCGAAGCCTGGCGCCGGCGAGAGTCAAAATTATCGATCCCTTGGGCCGCGGAACGAACGCGGGCTACTGCGCATCGTGGGTGTGGAAAAGCAAAGGCCCGCCGGCTCAGGATGGCGGGCTCCAGCCTTGTTGCATGCGCTAATCATTCGTGAATTGCCCACCCCTGACGCCGTAGAAATACTGATCCAGCTATGATGGCGGTGGCGTTGATTACCGGCTGTATCAGCGTTTTGGCTCTAGGCGCCACATTCGCGGTGATCATCTATTTCGATGCTAGAGCGGATCGCAGGCGCCAACAGTAAGGCCGCGCCGGAAGTTGATTGCCTGATGAACAGGATCACTCAAACGTGGGGCCGGACGGGGATGTCCCTTGTTGTCGTCTCTCTCGTCACTGCCTGCTCCAGCTCAGAACATGCCGCTCCGAAGTCAGTTGCTCGATCTGGCGCGCCCTGGGCCCGAGACCTCAATGAGCCGCCCCCAAATCGAGAGCCCGCGAGTGCCGCAGCTGCACAGACAAAGGCAGACCTGAACGCTGCGCGCCAGAAGGCGGCTACCGGGCGGTAGGGGGCTTTCGCGCTGAGTCGTCCGCAAGCTTACCTGTGCTGGCAGAACTTCACGAGCGGCGGGGCTTTGGTCCCGCGCCTAGATCAGCGGCGAATGGTTGTTCCTATATTGAAGGGCTGACGGATCCGCAGGGCTCATGGGTTAGGAGCACGTGCCCGTGCCAACATTCATGGTGCGTTTGGGCGAAGCCAATCAAGGCCAGGATAATCAAAGCCACTGCGACGCATCCGGCTACAACGTTCTGCATCATGGCTGCCACTCCAGGTAAACTGTGACTGGCTTACTCGGCCAGGCACCGGCGAGCAGGCCTTCGAAGTCCGCGCTGGCGCCCGGTCACCGAGTGATCACCGCGGACGGTGACCGGGCGGACAAGCTATCTGGCGAAACCGGAGTCTAGAAGCTTCAGAGTCGAAATCGGCCACTTGCCGTCGTGGCCACCGATCGAGATCCGGAGCCCGTGCACCTCGTCAAGGAAGACGTGATCAACCGTCCCCGCCTTACCGTCGGTCAGGATAACACCCCTGCCGATTAGCTCCGCCTCGGCAGCATGAAGTTCTCGAAGGATGTTCGTCGCTCGTTTGGTCCAGTCATCGGACATGGTCATGCCCTACGCGGCTGGCGGATTAGTGAAGATCAGTCAGAGCGGCAGATGCATTGAGGCCATCGCCGCTTCGCGCGAGTCAGTGCCGCCAACCGTCCTTGTCGAGCTCGACCCTGAAACCTTCCGGCAGCCGCGGCGTCTCGCCTTCGGTCACGACTTGCAGCGCGGGTTACTTCGGTGGGCGCAAATCGCCTTGAAGCCAGCGGCCATTGGAATGCATGGGATCTTCATGCGTTGCGAATGTCGTAAGTGCGTGGTTGCAGACAGCGCAGCGAAACTTGTGCAAGTCCACGCTTAGGCTTTTTGGCTCGATGCTGACGAGCATCATCTGGGCCTTGCACCTCGGACAGGCCGGGCGCGCAAATGGAGCCGGCGGAATGGGCCGCGCCAATCTGGCGGCCCACCGTTGTTCGAACTTTCTTTCGAGGTCCGCAGGGATCGTGCTCATGATCCGAACTCCGGGGTTCGCGATCCTGCCCCGGTGCTAACGCCTCAACGCTCACCGCGCCCTAAAGGTCCAAACAGCACCAGAGGAACCATCGCGTCCGATCGTCATCGTCCGTCCAATCCGAGCAAAGCGCTCCATCTCGCGCAGCTCCGCGACCCGGCGCTGTGAACGAGTCCATACCCGCATATTGGACAGGTGTTGGACACGGCGGCGGAGGAGGGCGGCAAGTGATTGATTTTGTTGGCGCTCCCTAGCGGAATCGAACCGCTCTCTCCACCGTGAAAGGGTGGCGTCCTAACCGATAGACGAAGGGAGCAAACACAAGGCCCCGCCGCTTTTCGCGACACGGCCGCCGGCCACCCGAGTCGAGCCCGCCGGCTGCAGCGGGCGAACGTATAGTGGCCTTTGGCGCCGTGGGCAAGCCGTTCGGGAACGGTCTTTTGGCACCGGTGGATAGCGTCCGTCCCCGTTACATTCGCGGGCGATTTCAACGGTTTCTTAGGGGCCCTGAGCTAGCGCTGGAACCGGAGAAATTTTGTTCATGCCCCAGCCCAAGAAGCGCGCAGCCCGCAAATCGCTGTCGCGGCACGCCTGGATCACGCTCGATGGCGGATTCGCGGCGCGGCATTGCCTGGTCGAGGACATCTCGGATACCGGCGCCAAGATCATGCTGGACGAGGACGCGAGCCAGCTTCCGGGCGTGATCCGGTTGGCGTTCGCGCGTGACGCCCGCACCGGGCGGAGCTGCCAGGTGGTCTGGCGCCGCGGCAACTCGGCGGGCGTCAAATTCATCTGATCCCGGGCGAGGCGACCCGGATGGCGCGTGGCGCCGGTCCGGGCTAGAACGGCTGCATGCGCGCGCCGCTCCTCATCCTCATCTCCTTGCTGGCCACCTCCGCGGCCGCGGCCGAGGACCTGCGCCTTCCGCCCGCCGAGCGGCCGCAGGCCGGCAAGGCCCTGCCGCTGAAGGGGACTGGCGGCACGGCCAAGGCCGGCTCCTGCGCCTCCTACGGCCGGCGCTTCGTCATGGTCGAGGGCACCGGGACCTGTGTGAAGATCGGCGGCTCGATCAGCGTCGAGACCACGGTCAGGCGCTGAAGCCGATGCCGCCGGATCTCATGCGGCCCGACATCATCGTCCCCTTCGTGATGTATTGCGCGCTGCTGTTGTGGGTCGGCCGCGGCCTGAGCTGGACGGCCAAGCTCGCCACCGCGGCCGTGACGCTGGTGCTGATCATCTGCGTGCTGCTGGTCGAGCGCGGCTGGCGCTAGGCGTCTTGTTTGGACGCGTTTTCTTCACGCGAACCGGTATCCACTTCGCTTGAAAACGCTTTCAAAACAAAAACGCGAAAACAACCCCATGCACCGTAGCCGTCAAGTCCCGGCGCGCCGCCCGATCCGTGCGCCGTGACGACGATTTATCGCGCGCTCAGCGTAGCTTAGGCCGCGCCGCCGGCTCACGACATCGGCGGTGCGACGAACTGGGCAAATCCGCCACGTTTGCCGAGCTCGGCGAGCCAGCGGGTCAGATGCGGCTGGGCCGGGCGGGTGATGCCCTCGACCCCGAGCCAGCGCCGCGCATAGGCGCCGACCGCGATGTCGGCCAGCGTGAACTGGTCGCCGTCCATGAAGCGGCGCGACGAGAGCAGGCGGTCGGCGATCGCCCAGACCTCGGCGGCGGCATCGGCGTCCCGCTGCACCTTGATCATGTCGCGCTCGGCGGGGGCGGTGCGCACGATGCCCCAGAACACGGGGCGGTCGACCGGCTGCACCATCGACAGCGTCCAGTCGAGCCAGCGGTCGACGCTGGTGCGCAGCTTCGGTGCTTCCGGATAGAGCGGCGTGCCGCGGCCATGCGCGAGGCAGAGATAGCGCATGATGGAGTTCGATTCCCACAGCACGAAATCGTCCTCGACCAGCGTCGGGATCCGCGCATTGGGATTCATCGCGAGATACTCGGCCTCGCGGGTTTTGCCGAACGCCATGCCGGCGTCGATGCGCTCATAGGGCAGGTCGAGCTCGGCGAGGCACCACAGCACCTTCTGCACGTTGACCGAGTTGGCGCGGCCCCAGATCGTTCGCTTGGTGTCCGGCATGAAGTCCTCCCGCATTTCGCTTTGGCGCGCGTGATAGCGGAATTCTTCAGGCGGAGCGACGGCGATTGCGGCGCGCCCCTCATGCAAAAAGCTCCGCCGTCGGCGAAGCTTTCATTGCAAGTCGAACCTGGCAAGTTGAACCTGTTGAGTCGAACTTGGCAAATCGAACTTAAAGAATCGAACCTGGCAGATCGAGCCCGATGATCAGTGGCCGAAGAACAACCACAACAGAATGATCACCGGGATCGGCACGCCAAGCATCCACAGCAACAGTCCTCGTCCCATTGCGTCCTCCTCCAATCGTCATGTCGGAGGGACAACACGGGTCGCGCAGGCTGGTTCCTGCGGCGCGGGCCTACCAGTGGCCGGTATTCGGCATCGACGACCAGGGCTCGGCCGGCGCCTTCGGCTCGCCCTTCTGCAGCAGCTCGATCGAGTGCAGATCCGGCGAGCGGACGAAGGCCATGTTGCCGTCGCGCGGCGGCCGGTTGATGGTGACGCCAGCCTTCATCAGCTGCGCGCAGGTGGCGTAGATGTCGTCGACCTCATAGGCGAGATGGCCGAAGAAGCGGTCCTCGCCGTATTTCTCTTCGTCCCAATTGTAGGTGAGCTCGACCAGCGGCGCGCCGCGCGTTTGCGGCTGCTTCTTCAGCGCCTCGAGATCGTCCGCCGAGCACAGGAAGACGAGTGTGAAGCGCCCCTTGTCGTTCTCGATCCGCCGCACCTCCTTCAAGCCCAGCGCATCCTGGTAAAACTTCAGCGCGACATCGAGATTGCGCACGCGCAGCATGGTGTGAAGGTATCGCATAGGTGGAGCTCCCTTGAACGGGTGGGTTTTGATTTGGGCCGGGACGGCGGGAGTAGGAGATAGCAGGAAAGTGGGAGGAGGGGCAGGGGGCGTGCGTCCTTCCGACGGCTCTTTCCGGCTATCTCCTTGCGAGTGGGGCGGGGCTCCTGATGCGCGATGTCAGCGTCTTCGGTGCCTTGCAGTTTGGTGTTGTCGGCGCCATTCCTGCCGCCATGTGTTCGGAGTTGGCGGGTGAAAGGAAGGTGGGGTGAAAATTCGCCGACGGCGTCAGATGAACCAGCAGGACGGACGGCGCGACCCATGCACGGCTTCACAAGGTTTTCTGTCATGAGCTGGAAGAAGAAATACGCGATCGGTTGCCTGACAGCCATGTTCGTTTTCACGGCCATGAATTCCTACGATCGCCCCAACAGGGACGTCCCCTTTGGCGCCGTGATCGTCATGGCGGCGGTATGGCCGATTACGGTGACGCTGATTTTGGGCGGTACCGTCGGTGAAATGGTTCGCGACGGCGTGCCCAGCGAGAACTGAGCAAGCTCTCAAATTGCAGTGCGCTTAACTCAAACGGCAGTTAGACGAGTTTAGTGCACTGTCACCGGAATTACGGCGAAGACACGCGTTGGGCTCTATCGTCATAGTGGCGGGTTTTTGGCCAATCGTGACCGCCGTCATCGTTGGCAGCTCTGTTGGCGAGGTTGCGCACAAGATCAATCAAGGGAAGCCAGGATGATTGAGCAAGCCTGGCTTCGCTGAGAACCGATACTTCGACCAGTCGGCAATTTCGGTGACAGTGCTGGACTGCACTGGACTGCACCCCTGAAGTGAGACACGGCAATTGCGGTGACAGTTGAGTGCACTGTCAACGCAATTAAAGATTTCGTGTTTAGGGCGTGTACTCATAAAGGAGGGCACGTCGGCTATTAGGGCTGAAATTCTTTGCTCAATCAGAGTATTGCTGGTTTTTACCCTGAACGGACGTTGGGTCGCAGCGTGTGCCCTCGTCAGAGTGTGACTGTTTCCTCGACAACATGTTTCAGCGGCGTCCCCTCAGCGGACAAGGTCATTCGCAGTTTGAGCGCGCCACCTTTCACCGCCCCGCTACGCACTAGGTTCTCGATTTCGCGCTGCGATGTAACTCCGACGTGCTTCAGAAACTTACGGATAGCCATATTGAAGCGGTCTTCATCGAATTCGGCGGTCATGGCTTTTCTCCCGGATCGGCTGGGCAAAGTCTAACACATTGGCGATCCCGTGTTTACAGCACCCCAAGTCCCGGATTAAGGTCTCTTAGCCCCACGCCCTGCCGTAAGCAGGTGTGAAGCCCCCGCCACGACGGATCACGGGCAAGTATGTTCAGCGCACGCTCGCGCCTTTCCGTCGTGTTCTCATGCGAAGCAACCCCGCCGCCTTCGGCACCGGCGCAGCCATTGGCACCTTAGGCGGCCTTATAGGTCTTGGTGGTGCAGAGTTTCGTCTGTCACTGCTTATCAACCTGTTCAAGTTTCGCGGCCTCGAAGCCGTTATCCTGAACAAGGCCACCAGCTTGATCGTAGTGGCAACCGCACTGCCGTTTCGGGCACGCGCTGTGCCGTTTTCCGAGATCGGCGCGCATTGGGCGATCATCTTGAACTTACTTGCAGGCAGCCTTTTGGGCGCCTATGTCGGCGCGGCTTGGGCGACGCAGCTCAAATCCGAAACGCTCTACAAGATCATTGCCGTTCTACTGCTCCTGATCGCTGGCGTGCTGCTGCTCGCGCACGACACCGCAGCAGGAAACGTACCCCCGCTGACGGGCGCTTTCTTGGTCGTGGCCGGCGCGGTCGCAGGTTTCTTTATTGGTGTCGTGGCGTCGCTACTAGGCGTTGCTGGGGGAGAGTTTCTAATCCCGACTCTGATCTTGTTGTTTGGTGCGGAAGTGAAGCTGGCGGGCAGCCTTTCGCTTGCGGTGAGCCTTCCGACGATGCTGGTAGGCTTCGCTCGCTACAGCCGCGATCAAAGCTTTTCAGTGCTGCGCGCCAATTGGCTGTTCATGCTTGCGATGGCGGCGGGATCAATGATCGGGACGTTCATCGGCGGCTTGCTCCTGGGCATCGTGCCGAATTCAATTTTGTTGCCGGGACTGGCTGCGATCTTGGTCATCTCAGCGGTCAACGTTTGGCGACACGAGTAAGCCGCCTCGCTTCGCGGCGTCGCTTGTCAGAATGTCGCCTGTTGGCCCTTCCCGAACCTCATGAAACGCCCGCTTCTGCGCCGCTCTTGGTGGCTAAGCGGGGACATCGCGGATTTATGAGTACGCGCTTTAGAGTTTCGCGATGTGAACTGGGCCGAGGAAGTTTGGGGTGTTCAATGGTCGCGGTACTGAGCGACTATGCAACGAGGATTTGGGATTTCGCTTTCGCTTTCTTCACTCAATTCTTCCTTTTAGCGACTGGCATAATCTTTCTATTAGATCAGCTCCTTAGTCGAAATGTTTGGCCGAAGGCCTTTTTGGATCGGCTCCATGAACTCTGGCCTGAAGACCGCCGCCATAGGACCTTCCGACGGTTAGTGATATCTGGCCTTGCGATCTGTGCGTTTCTAGCCTTCGATCGCGTGAATGAAGACTTCAGAAGGCAGACCGCGCAACCCAGGCCAACCGAAAACCGTGCCAGCATATCCTTCCGGATGGAAGTTGCTGGCTTCGACCATAAAGTGCTCAATCATTACAACGTGGCCCGATATCCCCTGGCATACACTCCTGAAGTGAGACACGGCAATTGCGGTGACAGCGCACTGTCACCCTAATCCGAAATTACGGTGACAGCCTTCATCTGACGTTCAGTGGAGGTCATCGGCCGGCCGCTCGGCGACGACCGCTTTCTGGCCCGTATCGAACGCCGGACCGGGCGCATCCTCAAGCCAGCCAAGCGCGGGCCCAAGCCATCTGCGCCAGACGACGAATGAGGTCAGCTAATGAAGTGCACTGTCACCGCAATTTCCGGTCGTCAATCCGGAAAGCGGGACAGCTTCGATCTGTCCGTCACCTGGATGCGGGTGGCGTTGATCACCATGGCGACCATGACGTAGTAGCCGTTGACCGCCGTGAGGTCGACGACGCCTCGCTCGCCGAAGCGATCTTTCATCCGCGCATAGGTTGCGTCGGAGACGCGCTTGTTGCGGTGGAGTTCGATTGAGAAGTCGTAACAGATCTCTTCATCCGCGCTCATTCCCGTTGGACGTCTCCCATCCGCGATGGCGTCGACGATCTCCTGCTTGATGCCGGCTTGCAGGGCCGCCGCCGCATGCGATCGCCACACGTAATCCTGCGACAACTCGCGCGCCGTGACGAGGATCGGGAGCTCGCTCAGCGCCGGGCCAAAGGCCGTCCCGCGGCGCAGATAGCCTCCCATCAAACGTATCGGCGTCAAAGGTCGGGGCTGTAGATTAGCTTCTCGAACGGACCGTAAGGAGGGCGTTTGAGGGCGGCCTCGAATTCGGCCGCGGCCTTCTTTTGCGCCTCGTCATAGCGTTCGGGCGGAATTGGCGGCAGGCGCGTTTGCTGGGCGCGAACAGGTGCTGCAACCAGCAGAGCGCCGAGGGCAACGATAATGAGTTTCATGGCGACCTTCCCCAAATTGGCTCCCCCTGCAACACGCGGCAAGCATGCTGCGAAGCCGAGCCGCGTCAGTACCGTCTTCAATATGGCCTCACGATGACAACCACAGGCGGCGAAGATGGCTCTCCCTCTACTTCTCCTCCGCCGCCGTCGCGGCCGCCGGGCCTTCGCCCATGATCAGCAGCACGGCGTCCTTGTCCTTGGCGCCGTCCCAAATGGTCCCCCCTCGGCAGTTGAACCCCGCCAGAGGTGGGGCGACTAAACGCCATGGCCGCATTCGTTGCAGACCTCCTGTTTGATCTCGTCGGAAGCCTTGTTGGCAACTGGCTGAAGCAGGCTGCGGTGGCGGTTTGTGCGTGGCTCGATACGAAGAGTCACGGCCGCGCTGCACGCCTTGTCGTGGGCGGCCTTCTCGGGCTCGCCGCCTATTTCCTCATTCCTGTCGTCGCCGGGCTGCTGGGGTTTTGATGCTCTCCGTGAAGGCGAACCTCATCATCGCATTGGCCATCGGGGCGCTCATCTCGGCGGTACTCCTCGCTATCGAGCCGCTGACCGACTTCGCTTATCTTTCGCTGGAGTGGCCCGGCATCACCGCGGCGTATTTTTTCTGGGGCGCGGTCGGAGGATCCAGCTTCGCAGGCATCGCCATATCCTGGGTCGTGAATGCACTCACCTACGCTCTCAGTGCTTTCGCCATTCTCAGCGTTCTCAGCGCTCTCAGGCTGCTGGCCAAGCCGAAGACTTGAGACGCGCCGCGACCTCCTGGAGCTTATGAAAGCTGATCCGGATAAAGGCGCAGCGGAGATCCACGCCATGGTGAGGGCGGCATGAAGCGCTGGCTTCAAAGGCTCGGAAAGATTGCGAGGGTTGCGGCGCTTTGCGGGACCGTCGCGTGGCTGGTGCTTTTGACTGTCTCACCCCAGCAGCCTGATGCCGCGCATTCTGAACGCTACGCGCACCGGCACGATGTCCGGTACGTGAGCCAGGAGATGGGGGCGACTCTGCGAATTCTGCTCGGCTCGAACTTTGCTCTGGTCCTGGTGGCGTTTGGATGTCACTTCGCGACCAGGGACATGCGAGACGGGACGTAACCGCAGCGTGTTCGTCGCTGTCGGACCATGCTTCGCATCGCCGGGAGTGCTGCGCCCGGAGCAGGTGCGCACATGAAAAACCGCCCCTGACATGGCCAGGGGCGGTTTTCGAAAAGTCGGTCTAGTGACCGGTGCCGGGCTTCGTCGTCTTCGGCGGCTTGCCGTCTTCGACGCGGCCTTCGTTCCTGAGGTCGCGACCCTCCTGAGCCTTCTTCTGGCTCTCGGGGGACTTGCCATGCTCGTACAACTCTTCCTTGACGTAGCCGGCGGCTTCCTTGGCTTTACCTTCGACGCTCATTGCAATCTCCTCATCTGGAGATGGGTCAATGTGCGGAAGAGGCGACCGTTCCTATTCGCCGGTCATCGTGAGGATGCCCTTGCCGTCGGCAACTACGCAGCGATCCGTCGTTCGACGGGCGCCGTCAGATATTTGAGCATCTGCGCATGCTCGAGATCGGGAACCGCGATCGCCGTGTGGCTGTAGACCGCATGGGTCCGCGAATTGGCGATCTTGTCCAGGATCTCTTTGCCCTTGATGACGTGGAGGCCCATGCCCTCCTGCGAGGGGAAGATCGCCAGCACCACGTCGTAAGCCGCGATGACGGCCTTGAGCGCTTCGGCCTTGTCCTCGGCGATGTCAACAAACACGCGAACATCAGCCGCGAGTTCACGCAGCTCGTCAAAATTCAGCACTGTGGGTTTACTCCAACGCAACGATACTGGCGGGGAGAGTGGATGGGTTAGGTTACCGAAGTCTCAACAAGGTGTGCCGGGCCGCAGCTTTCACGATGAGGTGACGCGTTGGCTGGGGATAACCGGGTTGCAGTGACGGTCCGCTCATTTCGGCGCAGCGCGCCTAGCGCTTGGCTTCCTCGTTGCGAAGCCTGTTATCCCAGGCCTCGTCTACGAGCTTCAAGGCGCTGCCATCGTAGCTCAGCTTGAGCCCACGGCCGACGATCCACGTCCATCCCTCGCGGGCGTCCCGGGTTGGCTGGGCGTTGAACTGGTCGGAGATCGATTTGACGGCCGCATCCTGCGGCCCCGGATTGTTCAACGCGGCATTGACGCGCCGGATGGGGTGGCTGGCGTCGACGTCGTCATTATAGACCGTGACCTTGGCGCCGTTGATTTCGCATTCGAGGATGTACGAACCTCGCCCCTGTCGGCAGCGATAGTGACGTTGCGTGACGAGCTTGTTGGTCTCCTCGAATGTCATCCCGGGCGAAAAGCCGAAGATGTCGGACTTCTTGACCTGTGCCAGAGACGCAGGCTTCAAAAACTCCGGCTGGATGGCGACCAGGGCGGCGACCGCAACGACGATCAGGCCGGCGATAACAATGGCAATCTTCATCAGCCCCTCACGAGAAACATCCGACCATATACCAGCCGGCGCGCTTCACCAGGCAACCAAAAGCGAAAGCCCCGCCTGGGGGAAGCGGGGCTCGCTGATGGGGGTGAAGCTTGGGGACTTCAATTAGTTAGACGCGCCAGCGGCAGAATGGTTCAAAGCCAACGCGGCAGCATGCCGCGACACTTTCACGGTAAGGGGTGGAACCCCCGCACAAGGCATGCTTGTGTTTTGGGCCTCAATGGGTTCTAAGCCCCGTGACTTCATGACCTCCGGCGTGAATCAGCATCGCACTTGCGTGGTTCAGCCGTGTCCTGAGCAGGATCTGCTCACCCGCACAAAAGGAAATTCAGACATGGCGAAGATGACGAAAACTCAATTGATTGATGCAATTGCCGAGGGCACGCAGCTGTCGAAGAACGACGTGAAGTCGGTCATCGAGTACATGGCGACGGTCGGCTACAAGGAGCTCAACGAGTCCGGCGAGTTCGTCATTCCCGGCTTCGTCAAGATGTCGGTTGTGAACAAGCCGGCGACCGAAGCCCGCATGGGTGTCAATCCCTTCACCAAGGAGCCGATGCAGTTCGCAGCGAAGCCGGCGAGCAAGTCGGTGAAGGCCTCGCCGCTGAAGGTGGCCAAGGACTCCGTCTAAGGGGCTCGCGACGTCGTCGCGGCGGCTTCCCGCCGCAACGATCGCCGGCTAGTGTGCAGGACACGGACAAGGAACTCTCGGGCGTCGTCAGGCTTTGCTTCCCAAAGGGAGACGTCACATGGCCAGTCTGAGCGAGGAACAGATCCGGGAACGTGCCTATCATCTCTGGCGGGAAGCCGGCGAGCCCGCGGGGAGGATGGACACTTTCTGGTATGAGGCCGAAAGGATGCTCCTCGCCGAGCGGGCCGCGCAAGGCGAAGTCCCGCCGGGGCTGAACGACAATTTGCCGGTCTGACGGTAACAAAGGCCGTACGGAAATTTGCCGCGCGCCGGAAACTTGTCCGGCGTTCGGCGGTTGGAGATGACGGCGACGGAATCTTGCGCGAAGCTGACAGTCGTCAAAGCAGCCACCCGGTGTAACGCCCGTGTGGCTGCTTTGTTTTTCGCTGCCGCGCTGTCCGAGCGCGCCCCAAAGAAAAACCCCGGCGTTGGGGACCGGGGCTTCTCAAAGCTGGACAGCCGCGTCGCACAGCCGCCAGCACCACTGAATTCGGCCTGACAACGCAGGGCAGGGACATTCGTTCCGGCCGCTACTCCGGCGGCACCGACACATCGATGATCGCCGGCGGATCGATCTGGCGCTCGCGCCAGACGATGAATTCGCATTTGGGGTTGAGCCACTGATATTCGGCGCCGCGCGCCTTGAGGTGCGCAAGCGCCGCATCGTGCGCCGTGGCCTCGTCGGGGGCCTCGACCATGATTTCCACGGTCTCCTCGATCTGACGAACCACTTCGACGGCGTAGAATTTCCTGGTCACGGGCCCTCGCTCCGGAATGGCTAACGGCGAGGGCGAGGACGCGTTCCCAAAAGAAAAACCCCGCGCTTGCGCACGGGGCTCTCTTGGCCGACGGCGATGGGATTTCAGCGCCTGGCCGCCGGCGCCTCTAACTTAAGGTTGAAAACCCAAAAAGCAACCGCGCTGTAGCGACGAAGTGTTCGTCGGACGGTTTTCCACGTCAGCGGGGCGCGGAAATCGCCTGCTTCCAGGGGCCCCGCAGCTCCCGTTGGGTTCGAGGCGATGTGTGTGGGGAAATCGCGCGCGAGGGGCTGGACTTTTTGTTCTCATTTTGTTCTAGTTGGTCATCACGTTGGAGGTGACGCATGACCATCGAGAAACAGCGCGAAGTGATCAGGCTCTGGAATCAGTTGAGGAAGGTCGAGGGCCCGGCCGCGGAAGAACTCCGCATCCAGATCCTCGAATGTTTTTCCGAGAAGGCCAACGCCAAGCGAGCGGCGTGAGGCGCGCCGGCAGGCAACGACGGCGACCCGATAAGCGCGATCTCGTCTGCCGTTGAAAATCTTGCCGATGAAGCCGTGACGGCGCGCGCCTTCATCGATCGTTAGGAGTCGCGTCGCGCTGATTTTCTCGACTCCGATTCGTTCCTTGCGAACGAAATGGAGTCGGATGCAGAACAAGGCGTGGCTTCTGTGTCGATGCGGGACAGGGCTTGTCGCCGCAAGTAAGCGTGATGCTTCGCACGGTCCCGTCCTCGTGTCCTCGCTATCGAAAGAGGCGAGGGAGAACGACATGGATGCGTGCTGGTTTCTTGCCGAGATCGTCAAAGTGTTCTGGTCCGACAGGCACAAGCGGCTGCGCCAAGTCAGGCCCTCGGTGCCGCAGGCGCCGCCGCCACTGAAGTGCGACGACACGGAGTGATCGGGCTTTCCTTGTGATCGCGCGTTCGCTCCCGGCGCGATCAATACCACTTGTTAAGAGACGCTCCGCGTCGAATTCTTCGATTCCGATTCGTTCTTCGAGAACGAAACGCAGGCGAAGCTGGAACAAAGCCGTACCCGTTCAGGAGTTTTGGTGACGTGGTCCGAAGCGACGCGCCGGGATCTCAAGGCTTGCGCAAACTCCTAACGAAGATTTGCGGGAAAGCCGATAACCCTATTCGGTTAGGTTAAAACCCCAATCGCGTTGCGCTTGCCGCTGCTTGGGATAGGTGTCTGGCAAGGACAAGAAACGACGTTGCCCAGAAGCAAGTTTTCATGACACCTTTTTCAGAACCATCCTTTTTTCAGGGCGACCGCCACACCTACCGGCGCGTCGCCGTCGTCGGCTCGCTGTTCTGCCTCGCCTTCGTGGTGATCAGCTTCTCGCTGCGGCCGCAGCTCGAGGACACGCGCGTCGCGGTCAAGGCCGACCGGCTGGTGCGCACGGCAGGCCAGGCGTCCCACACCAATTAGCGCTCGTCGCCGTAGATCCGGTCGTCGGCGGCATGGTCCGGGCACGCGGTGCCGCGGCGCGCAAGCGCGACGAAGCCGGCATAGCCGGACAGGTTGAGCAGAACTTCAAGCCACGCGGGCATGTCAGATCTCCTCTTGCGTGAAGAGGACTCAACGTGCGCGGGAAACATTTGTTCCGTGCTCGCCAGAAACAAACCCGCTTACAGCGGAGAGGAGGGGTCCAGCCGCCGGCCGAGGGTCGCGACGGACGCGCTCGAGGGCTGCTCCTTGAGGAACTCGGCGATGGCCCGTGCCAGCTCGCCGTCGCTCATCGGCGTCGGCGGCGGGCGCAGCGCGCCGACACCGAAGTTGCGCACGATCTCGTCGTAATGCTGGTCGCGGGATCTGGGAACGAGCCTGCGGATACGCCCCAGCAAAGCGGATAGCGGCAATGGGTCCTCCTCGGCATCCGTCCCGTTGGCAGCCATTGATGTCTGCTGCCATTTGCTTTCCGTGAAACCAAAACCCCGCCAGCATCGCGGAGACGCTGACGGGGCATCGTGCTGTCGCCTCAACCGGATAGCGGAGGCTTCCGCACTCGCAGATGCAATCCGCCCAACCGGCTTTCGTTCCGCTCGTGCCGATATTTTTCTGCCGCCCCGGTTCCACCCCTCGCGCGCAACCATCGCGGGCTCCCGACGTTGTCCCTGCGAGACGCGAAGGAGGAGAGTCATGAAGAAGACACTGGCAGTTCTGGCCACCGTTGCGGCCGTCGGCGTGACCGCGGTTGCGGCGCCTGCGCCTGCAGAGGCGCGCGGTCGCGGCATTGGCCCGGGCCTCGCATTCGGCCTCGCCGCCGGCGCGATCACCGCGGGCGCGATCGCTGCGTCGCATCCGTACGGCTATTATGGTCCGGGCTACGGCTATTATGGCGGGCCCGCCTATTACAGCCCCGGCCCGTATGCCTATTACGGCGATGGGCCCTACTACCACCGCCGCCACTACTACCGCGGCTGGTAACGGCTGACCAAGTGAAAAGCCCGGAGCGATGCTCCGGGCTTTTTTCATGCGTGGCGATCGGAGGTGCCTTATGGCCAGAGCGAGGGCCGCTCCACCTTGCGCGCATTGTCGAGCGTCGAGACGAAATACTCTTCGCGCTCGCGCTGGAATTTTTCTTGCGTGGCACGGAAGGCGGCGACACGGGCGGCGATCTCTTCGCGTTCGCGGATTTTGCGTTGCTCGTCTTCGGTCATGTCAAATCCCCTCTACACGTCAGTATGTGTGCACTTCAGTATGTGTGCACGGCCGAACTCACGCACTGCCGCCGCAATCACGTTGAGTCGCGTTAACACATGCATTGGCGCTTCTGATTGGGGCGTCAATGGGGAGGAGGCATTGCAGGATTGTGATAAGCGAAGGTCGGAAAAAATTGCCGACCGCGGCTTGCGCGATTCTCGCGCGGCAGTGGATAACAGCGTCAACGATCTTGCCGCTTGCGCATGGTGCAGCCGGCGCAAGGCCAGCCCGGGAGGCCGCAAGTGATTGCATCGGATCTTCGCAGCGGCGTCGAACGACTCGGCGACATGATCGCCGAGTCGAGGACCATCGTGCCCTTCACCGGCGCGGGCATCTCCACCGAATGCGGCATCCCGGACTTCCGCTCGCCGGGCGGAATCTGGACGCGCAACCGTCCGATCCCGTTCGACGAATTCGTCGCCAGCCAGGAAGCTCGCGACGAATCCTGGCGCCGCCGCTTTGCGATGGAATCGGTCTTTGCCGCGGCCAGGCCCGGCCGCGGTCATCGCGCGCTCGCCTCGCTCTACCGCGCCGGCAAGGTTCCCGCCGTCATCACCCAGAACATCGACAATCTGCACCAGGCTTCGGGCTTCGCCGCCGAGCACGTCATCGAGCTTCACGGCAATACCACCTATGCGCGCTGCATCGGATGCGGGCAGGCCTATCAGCTCGACTGGGTGAAGCGCCGCTTCGACGAAGATGGCGGCGCACCCAACTGCACTACGTGCGACGAGCCGGTGAAGACCGCGACGATCTCGTTCGGCCAGATGATGCCCGACGACGAAATGCAGCGCGCGACCGCGCTGTCGCAAGCCTGCGACCTCTTCATCGCGATCGGCTCCTCGCTCGTGGTGTGGCCGGCGGCGGGCTTTCCGATGATGGCGAAGAACGCCGGTGCACGTCTGGTGATCATCAATCGCGAGCCGACCGATCAGGACGACATCGCCGACCTCGTCATCCGCCACGACATCGGCGAGACCCTCGGGCCCTTTGTCGCAAATTGAGGCAGCAGTTTGATTCGCGGCTGTGCAAGCTGTTCATAGGTTCCGGCGAATCTCTTTTTTATCTATGCGTCTCAACCGGGAGTGTTATCTTTTGAGTCGAGAGATTCGCGTCGCGTCGAATTGAGAATATTCTCTTAAGACGCGTGATTCGACGCCGCCGCTGAGGCGGGTTGCAATGGGCAGTGTGGGGTCCGGGGTTATGGGGTCGTCGGACGGATTTGAGTCCAAGAAGATCGGAGTTCCCGCTGTGGGCGAGCACGGCGGCGGTCGCGATAACGCGCTAAGCCCGTTCAGCGGACTTGGTGAAGGCAGTGCCAACCTCGTCGAGGTTCACGGCGTCATCAAATGGTTCGACGCTTCAAAGGGCTACGGCTTCATTGTTCCCGACAATGGCTGGCCGGACGTGCTGCTGCACGTCACCGTGCTCAGACGCGACGGCTTCCAGACCGCCTATGAGGGCGCCCGCATCGTCGTCGAGTGCATCCAGCGCGCCAAGGGCTACCAGGCCTTCCGCGTGGTCTCGATGGACGAGTCGACCGCGATCCATCCGGCGCAGATGCTGCCGCCGCGCACCCACGTCACGGTCACCGCGACCAGCGGACTGGAGCGGGCCCAGGTCAAATGGTTCAACCGCCTGCGCGGCTTCGGCTTCCTGACCTGCGGCGAGGGCACGCCCGACATCTTCGTGCACATGGAGACGCTGCGCCGCTTCGGCATGACCGAGCTCAGGCCCGGCCAATATGTCCTGGTCCGCTTCGGGCCCGGCTCCAAGGGCATGATGGCGGCCGAGATCCATCCCGAGACGGGATCGCCAGGGCTTTCTTCGCATTAGAAAGCTTGCAGTCGCACTAGCGGCTGCCGATCGCCAGCTCCCGCAATCGTGACAAGCGGCGCGCCGCCCATCCGGCGCGCCTCTGGCTTTTGTCGCGGTCGCCGCGTAAGGACTGCTCCAGTCCCACGCCCCCTCGAGTATCGTCCCATGAATTTTGACCGAAAGGCCGTCTGGTCCATTGCAAGGGGCTGGCTGGCCGCCATCCTCGTTGTCGGCTGTGCCGTCCCGAGCGCGCCGGTGCGCGCCGCCAGCTTCCAGCCGCTCGAGATCGTCACCAGGAACGGCGTGCAGGTGTTCTCGGTGGAAATGGCGACGACCGAGGAGGAGAAGCAGACCGGGCTGATGTACCGCAAGGAACTGGCCGACGGCAAAGGCATGCTGTTCGACTTCAAACCCGAGCAGGAAGTGTCGATGTGGATGAAGAACACCTACGTCTCACTCGACATGATCTTCATCCGCGCCGACGGCCGCATCCTGCGCATCGCCGAAAACACCGAGCCGCTGTCGACCAAGATCATTTCGTCCCAGGGGCCCGCGCGGGCCGTGCTGGAGGTGGTGGCGGGAACGGCGCAGAAATACGGCATCCGTCCCGGCGACCGCGTTGGCCACCCGCTGTTCGGCACCAAGTAGGGCGACCCAGCGGGGTTATTGCCGCCTTGCTGGCGGCTTGAAAGCTTGATGGCGCTTTGGGAAGCGTGTATCGACGGGGCTCGCCGGACATTCGGGGTATAGCGCAGCCTGGTAGCGCGGCAGTTTTGGGTACTGCAGGTCGTTGGTTCGAATCCAGCTGCCCCGACCAGTCCCGAGGTTGAAGCTCCTTCAATTCTCTCGATATTGCGCCGCGCTCATCCCGTTCCGTTGCCGTCGGCGACGATCAGGTCGGCGCGACGATCCCCGCGAAATTGCACAAGCCGCAACTTTCGCGTGCATTGTTGTTCCGGCGGCGTTTCGATTTCAGAACAGCAGCCAATTGGCGAGGCGCCAGCCGATCCAGGCGAGGGCGCAGATCCAGCCCAGCATTGCGATTCCGGCGACGCCAAGCCCGCACAGCGCGAACAGCGAACTTTCAGTCTCCGGCGTGCCCGAGAGTTTCTCGGTCGTATCGATGTGACTCACTGCATCCCCTTGCCTTGCGGCCTGCTGTTCGTTGGTCTCTGCTCGTTCGTGAAAATTCACTGGCCGCGCTCCAGCTCACACGGTCGTGAGGCGAGATGACCGTCCGTACATCGCGCGGAATCGCAGCCACGCGGCTTCCCCGGACGGACGGGAAGAACCTGCAACTCGTGGCGCGGTGATTGGTTGCGACCGCCGAGGCGGGAACATGGCAACCAGGCGGGACAGGCCTACAACGCGCAGGGCACGCTCAGCGTCGATGCGCAGAGCACGTCGCGCATCCGGGCCGGCGCGATTGCGGGCATGGGGCAGGCGGCCCAGCGCGACCTGAACCGCGCGCAGCCTGGCCTGAAGGTTTGCTTGAAACCTTGCCTGAAGCCTTGCCTGAAGCCTTGGCGCTTGTTCTTCACCCAACGCCACTTCCGCGCGATTTTTCAAGGCGTTGCGCCGGCCGGACCGACGCAGAATTCGCAAAATTGCTTCGAACCTTTGGCTGTCGCCACAGACATATGAGCATTGGGGATTTCAGCGCCCAATGCCTAAACGGACGCCGCCAAGCGATGATATTCCGCTTGAGCGGCGTCGCGCTATTCCGGGGATCAGTTCGTCGCGTACCAGCCGAGCGGAAACGGCAGGAACGGCCACGCCAGATGATTGTCGTTGGCCGCCTTCGGCGGTTCAGCGACGGATGCTTTGACGAGCGGCGCAGGCGGCATCGAGCGCACCGCCAAGCGCAAACGTCCACATTGCATATTCATTGTGGGCCCCAGTCAGCAAGTCATTTGAAAAATGGAAAATCAGTTCGCAATTGCCACGCGCCCAAAACGGTGCGCTCATTCTCAAATTGTGCACGCATCATAGAAAGATCGGCGTTGGCTTTCAACGGGTCTTGGCAGGTACCCACGAGGGGTAAGGTTGACCGGTTAGGTTAAGCACGAGTGGTTGTTGCGGCCGCCTTCGTGGCTGATATGAGGTCGGCAAGGCTCGCGATCGGGTGCCTGCAATCGGTGCTCACACAGGTCACAGTTCGTCGCCGCGCTCATATCTTGCGAGTTTTGCGTCATGTCTCTCGATCGCAACGTCCGAACTGTCCATCCGCAGTCGAGCTGGACCGAGATCTGGCACCTCTGGACCGTGATCGTGCCGCGCCGCTCGATCAATGGGCAGCTCGTCTATGGCAAGGTCTGGCGCCGCCACGACGGCCGCGACTGGATCTACAAGAAGTTCACCGAGTTCGACAGCGAAGCGGCCTGATGCCGCATCGCTGCCGTCAGGCGCGGGACCGCTGCTGTCCGGCTCAGGCGGCCTTTGCGGGCGGGGCGGCCGCAGGCTTGGCCGGCGGCTTCAGCGGCTTGTCCTGCTTCTTCGACCAGGAAATGTAGTACGCCACTGTTGTCATGATCGCGATGCCGGCGATGCTGACGAAGATCTGCGCGAACAGCGAGCCCGAGCTCATCGACAGCTCGAAATGGCCGACGAAGGACAGGAACACGCCGACGCAGAACACGGCGAGCGACTGCTGGCCGCAGACGATCAAGGGATCGAACACCTTCCACTCCAGGCCCGGCCATTCCTTCGGCACGAAGCGGATCACCAGGATCACGATCACGACGAAATGGAGGAAGCGGTAGGGCGCGAGGTTGGTCTTGTCGTTGGGGTTGAAGGCCGAGAACAGCCATCCCGGGAACATGCCGCCGAGGGTAGGGAAGCGGCCGGCCATGGTCATGACGAGCGCGAAGGCGAGATAGCCGAGGCAAAGCCACAGGGTGATCGGCGAATTGATCAGCGCCCCGGAGCGTCGCGCCCCGCCCATCGCACACCAGGCGCCGAACACGAACAGCACCTGCCAGCAATAGGGGTTGAAGTACCACTGGCCGGCCGGATAGGCCGTCAGGTTCCAGCCGAAGTGGCGCGCGGCGAGCCACAGCACGATGGAGAGCACCATCGTCAGGTCCGGCTTGCGCAGCATGAACCACAGGATCGGCGGAAACAGGCCCATCAGCACGATGTAGAGCGGTAGCACGTCGAGATTGAGCGGCTTGAAGCGCAGGAACAGGCCCTGGCGCAGCGTCTCGGTGGCGTTGTCGACAAGGCCGGCGACGTTGAACTCGTTGATCATGTCGGAATCGCCGAACCGCAGCGCGAGATAGCTGATCGAGGCGATGTAGATCACGAACAGGATGATGTGGGCGACGTAGAGCTGCCAGACCCGCTTGGTCAGCCTCGTGGCGCCGACGATGAAGCCGCGCTCGAGCATCATTCGCGCATAGACGAAGGAGGCGGTGTAGCCGGAGATGAAGACGAACAGGTCGGCGGCGTCGGAAAAGCCATAGTTGCGGGTGGTGATCCAGTTCACCACGTTATCGGGGATATGGTCGAGGAAGATCGCCCAGTTCGCCACCCCGCGAAACAGGTCGAGCCGGAGGTCGCGGCCTTTTTCGGGGAGCGTGGCGTTGATGTTCAGGAAGGACATGCGACGGAAGCTCTCGATGGGGGCGGGCAGGCGGAGGTCGGGGAGGCAGTGCCGCCAGGCCGGATCCCGGCGCGGAAGACGGGTACGCAATTGTCACGGTGCAGCATAATGACTATACCGTCGTGAGGGGTGCCGGGGGCCGGAATCACCGATCAGTCTCCGATTGGTGTCTCTATACTATCCCTGAGGTTTCCACCAACTGCCACCCTGACGCATCGAAATCGAACGAAAAGACGAAAACGAGGCCCGGACCACCCATGACCGCACGCATTTTCAAGCCCGCCAAGAACGCGATGCAATCCGGCCGGTCCAAAACCAAGGAATGGCAGCTGGACTACGAGCCGGAGCAGCCGCGCTCGGTCGAGCCGCTGATGGGCTGGACCTCGTCCGGCGACATGAAGCAGCAGATCACGCTGCGCTTCCACAGCAAGGAAGAGGCGGTCGCCTATTGCGAGCGCAAGGGCATCGCGTACCAGGTGATCGAGCCGCAGGATTCGATCCGCCGCCCGGTCGCCTATGCCGACAATTTCTCGTTCCGGCGCGGCGAGCCCTGGACGCATTGAGGGGCGGTTCGCTGCTCCGACTTCATACGACGTGATTTACTCGTCATGCCCGGGCCTTGTCCCGCCTGCGCGGCCGAAGCCGCTTCGGCGGGGCGAAGACCCGGGCATCCACGTCTTTGGGACCGAGTGAAAGAGCGCGGATGGCCGCGACAAGCCCGGCATGACGGCGGGGGTACCCCCGCCCGCTGATATGACGTCGCGTCCGATGACCCCGATCCATGGACCAGCTGTTGCGCCGGGCTCCGGCCCCTTGGCAGCGATTCCGCCGCGTGCTTCGCTGACGTCGTGACGGGATCATGGCGAGGTGGGGGATGGCGGGGCGTGACCAGCTCGACGGCGTCGATCTGAAGATCTTATCCGAGCTGCAGCAGGACGGGCGGGTACGCAACAACGAGCTGGCGCTGCGGGTCGGCGTGTCCGCGCCCAATTGCCTGCGGCGGCTGAAATTGCTGTTCAGCCGTGGCGTGATCCGGGCGGTCCGCGCCGTCATCGACGAGCGGCTGCTCGGCTATGAGGTGGTGTCGTTCGTCTCGATCCAGCTCGGCAGCCAGGCCCAGCCGGTGCTGGAGGCGTTCGAGAGCTCGATCGCCGCGATCCCGCGTATCCAGCAGTGCTGGCGGATTTCGGGCGACACCGACTACCTGCTGAAATGCGTCGCGCCGAGCGTCGAGAGCATGCGCCAGCAGCTGCTGCATTTCGCTGCGATGCCCGATGTGAAGAACGTCCGCAGCTTTCCGGTGCTGGGGGTCGCGAAGGATGTGCCGCTGCCTGTGCAGGATGTCGTGGCGGCGCCGGCGGGATAGCCGGGGCAATCGCATATGACGCGCGAGCCTTGGGGCACCTAAGTTTCCACAGCGTCATGGCCGGGCTTGCGAGCTGCGCCCCTCGCGACCGGCTCGACGATTCATAAAAGCCGAATCCGGATCCAGCCATTTTACATGAGTAACTCACCTTACTGTGACATGTGATTTACGAAGCCCTGCAATGCGCTGAAACGTGATTGCCGGGGTGGGGCGCTGGCCTACATGCGAGATGTGAGCCTCAGCCTGCGTCGCACGCTGGGGATGCTTTTGTGGGACCCTGAAGCAGGAAAAGACAACATGACCTCGACCTCGAAGACGTTCGTCGCATCCGCTGCGACGCTGTTCGCCTCTGCGTTTCTCTTGATCACCGCTCCGGCCGCAAAGGCGGACGACTATTGCATCACCAACGGCTCCCAGGCTGCACACGGCTGCGGCTATCCGACGATGGAAGCCTGCCGGGCCGCTTCCGGCGGCATCGGCGGCATGTGCGCGCAGGCCGCCGGCGCGAAGACCAGCAACGATGCGCTCGCCTTCCAGCCGAAGCAGCCGCAGTCGCGTACCAAGGCGCGTCCGCGCAAGAATGCGTCCTCGAACTAAGTTGCGATCGCCAATTCCGGCGTAATTGGTGCGGCCTCTGCGTTCGATCGCGGAGGCCGTGCTTGCTTGCAGGCCTCAGCGATACCGGTCGCGAAATTCGCGCGGGCTGGCGCCGGTCCAGGTGCGGAAGGCGCGCGAAAAACTCTTCTCGTTGCGGAAGCCGGCGATCTCCGCGATCCGCTTGATAGGGGCGCGGCCGCGCATCAGCTCCTGCTTGGCGAGCTCGAACTTTGCCTCTTCCTTGAGATCGCGCAGCGAGGTCGCTTCCTCGCGCAGGCGCCGATGCATGGTGCGGGTGGAGAGCGCCAGCTCGCTTGCGACATCCTCGGCGCCGAGGATGCGTCCGCGTGCATTGCGCAGCACGCGGCGGACCCGCTCGACCAGCAGCCGGTCGCGCCGGTAGGGCAGCACGGTGAGCCGCAGCGCGCCCTTGAGCATGCTGTCGAGATCGGCGGGGCTGCGGGTCAGCGGCAGAGAGAGATAATGCTTGTCGAAGACGATGCGGGCGCCATCCGCATCAAAGCTCAAATGCCTGCAGAAGATCGTCGGATAGACCGAGACGTGGCCCGGCTCGGAATAGGGAAACTCGGCCGCACGCAGCGCGATCGCGGAATCGACGGCCCAGCAGGAGAAGCCGAGGACATAGCGGAGCAGGGTGACCAGGCAGAATTCACGCAACGGGCCAAGGTCGCGCTGCTCGCGAATGGAGATGGTCGCGGTCTCATCACCAAGCGAGAGCTCGAACAGCACGTCCTCGGTCAGCAGGCGATGATGCCGGCACCAGCGCTTTAGCGCGACTTCGAGATTGGGGGCCGTGATCGAGGCGCGGCACAGCATGCCATAGGTTCCCCAAGGCAGCCGGCGCGAGAACCAGCCGAGCGCCTCGTCGTCGAGCTCGCGCATGGCGTGGCCGGCCAGCGCCTCGAACTGGGCCGCCGTCACCCGGCCGTCCCGGGATCGAACGAGGTCCTCGCTGACCTGCCCCTTGCCCAATGCTTCCGCTGGATCCCGTCGGTAAACGGCATAAGCGGCAACCACGCCGCGGACGAAGGCGGCTGGGGTCATGGCGCGGCGGGGCGTCGCGGTCGCGGCTTGAAAAGGCATGAAAAATCCTCGCCAAACTTGGCGGAAAATGCAACCTTTTCGACCGCTGGGGCGCCCGGGCAGGGGTAGGTTCGGACCCGACAAGAATACGGAGGAATCGCCTTGAATATCCCGAGCATCGATTTCGATCTGGGCGAAGACATCGGCATGCTGCGCGACACGCTGCGCGCCTTCGTGGAGGCAGAGATCGCCCCGCGCGCCGCCGAGATCGAGAAGGCCAATCTGTTCCCGGCCGACCTCTGGAAGCGCTTTGGCGACCTCGGCCTGCTCGGCATGACCGCGCCGGAGCAATATGGCGGCTCCAGCATGGGCTATCTCGCCCATATCGTCGCCATGGAGGAGATTTCGCGGGGCTCCGCCGCCGTGGGGCTGTCCTACGGCGCGCATTCCAACCTCTGCGTCAACCAGATCCGCCGCAACGGCAACGACGCGCAGCGCGCGCGCTATCTGCCAAAGCTGATCTCCGGCGAATATGTCGGCGCGCTCGCGATGTCCGAGCCTGGCGCGGGCTCCGACGTCGTTTCGATGAAGCTGCGCGCCGACAAGCGCGGCGACCGTTACGTGCTCAACGGCTCCAAGATGTGGATCACCAATGGCGGCGACGCCGACGTGCTGGTCGTCTATGCCAAGACCGATCCGGAGGCGGGCCCGCGCGGCATGACCGCGTTCCTGGTCGAGAAGGGTTTCAAGGGTTTCACCCACGGCCAGCATCTCGACAAGCTCGGCATGCGCGGCTCCAACACCTATCCCTTGTTCTTCGACGAGTGCGAGGTGCCCGAAGAGAACGTGCTCGGCAAGGTCGGCGAGGGCGTCAAGGTGCTGATGTCCGGCCTCGATTACGAGCGCACGGTGCTGTCGGGCGGTCCGCTCGGCATCATGGCGGCCTGCATGGACGCCGTGGTGCCCTACATGCACGAGCGCAAGCAGTTCGGCCAGCCGATCGGCGACTTCCAGCTGATGCAGGGCAAGCTCGCCGACATGTATGCGACCTGGCAGTCGGCGCGCGCCTATGTCTACGCGGTCGGGCGCGCCTGCGACAGGGCCGACCACGCCCGTACGCTGCGCAAGGATGCGGCGGCCGCGATCCTCTATTCCGCGGAGAAGGCGACGTGGATGGCCGGCGAGGCGATCCAGGCGCTGGGCGGCGTCGGCTATACCTCCGAATTCCCGGTCGGACGTCTCTGGCGCGACGCGAAACTCTACGAGATCGGCGCCGGCACCTCGGAGGTGCGTCGCATGCTGATCGGCCGCGAGCTGATGTCCGAGACGGCCTAAAACCTTCACCACATTGGAATCAACATGCCGCTCCATTCCAGCATCGATACGTCTTCATCGGACTTTGCGCGCAATTCCGAGGCCATGCGCGGGCTTGTCGCGGACTTGCGCGAAAAACTGAGCCAGGTCGCCGGCGGCGGCGGCGAGGTCTCGCGCAACCGCCACACCTCGCGCGGCAAGATGCTGGCGCGCGAGCGCGTCGACCTGCTGGTCGATCCCGGCACCTCGTTCATGGAGCTGTCGCCGCTCGCGGCGTACGGCCTCTATGGCGGTGACGTGCATTCGGCGAGCGTCATCACCGGTGTCGGGCGCATCGCGGGCCGCGAATGCGTGATCGTCGCCAACGATGCCACCATCAAGGGCGGCACCTATTATCCGATGACGGTGAAGAAGCATCTGCGCGCGCAGGACGTGGCGCGGCAGAACAACCTTCCCTGCGTGTACATGGTCGATTCCGGTGGCGCCTTCCTGCCGCTCCAGGACGAGATCTTTCCGGACGAGCGCCATTTCGGCCGCATCTTCTACAACCAGGCCCAGATGTCGTCGCAGGGCATCCCGCAGATCGCGATCGTGATGGGATCCTGCACCGCCGGCGGCGCCTATGTCCCCGCGATGTCAGACGAAAGCATCATCGTGCGCAACCAGGGCACCATCTTCCTCGGCGGTCCGCCGCTGGTGAAGGCCGCGACCGGCGAGGTGGTGAGTGCCGAGGAGCTCGGCGGCGCCGACGTGCATTCGCGGCAATCGGGCGTGACCGACCACTACGCCCAGAACGACGCCCATGCGATCGGCATCGCCCGGCGCATCGTCGGCACGCTGAAGCCATCGGTGCGGCCGAACCTCAACATGCACAAGCCGCGCGATCCGTTGTTTGCCGCGGAAGAGATCTACGGCGTGGTGCCGGTCGACGGTAGAAAGCCGTTCGACGTCCGCGACATCATCGCACGTATCGTCGACGGGTCGGAGTTCGACGAGTTCAAAAAGCTCTACGGCACGACGCTGGTCTGCGGCTTCGCTCATGTCTGGGGCTATCCGGTCGGCATCATCGCCAACAACGGCATCCTGTTCAGCGAAAGCTCGTTGAAGGGGGCGCACTTTATCGAGCTGTGCTGCCAGCGCGGCATTCCCTTGGTGTTCCTGCAGAACATCACGGGCTTCATGGTCGGCAAGAAGTACGAGGCCGGCGGCATCGCGCGTGACGGCGCCAAGCTCGTCACGGCGGTGGCGACCGCCTCGGTGCCGAAATTCACCGTCGTGATCGGCGGCTCCTACGGCGCCGGCAATTACGGCATGTGCGGCCGCGCCTACTCGCCGCGCTTCCTGTGGATGTGGCCGAACGCGCGCATCTCGGTGATGGGCGGCGAGCAGGCCTCGATGGTGCTGAGCCAGGTCCGCCGCGACAACATCGAGGCCAAGGGCGATAGCTGGTCGAAAGAAGAGGAAGACAAGTTCCGCGAGCCGATCCGCGCGCAATATGAGAGCCAGGGGCACCCGTATTACGCGACCGCGCGCCTGTGGGACGACGGCGTGATCGACCCGGCCGACACGCGCCTCGTGCTCGGCCTCGGCCTTTCCGCGGCGTCGAATGCGCCGATCGAGCCTACGAAATTCGGCCTGTTCAGGATGTGATGCGATGGACCGTTCAATGCTCTACCGGCGTTTTCGCACGCTCCTGATCGCCAACCGCGGCGAGATCGCCTGCCGCGTCATCCGCACCGCGCGAGCCATGGGCCTGCGCACGGTCGCGGTCTATTCCGAGGCCGACCGCGACGCGATGCATGTCGCGCTCGCGGATGAGGCCGTGCTGCTCGGTCCGGCGCGGGCCCGCGACAGCTACCTCAGTGTCGAGCGGTTGATCGAGGCCGCGCGAAAGACCGGCGCGGAGGCCGTGCATCCCGGCTACGGTTTCCTGTCCGAAAATGCCGAGTTCGCGCGGGCGTGCCTGGAGGCGGGCCTGGTGTTCGTCGGCCCGACCGCCGCGATGATGACGGCGATGGGCTCGAAGTCCGGTTCCAAGGCGCTGATGGAGAAGGCCGGCGTGCCGCTGGTGCCCGGCTATCACGGCGAGGCCCAGGACGACGCGACGCTTTCGAAGGCGGCGGACAAGATCGGCTTCCCGATTCTGGTGAAGGCGTCCGCCGGCGGCGGCGGCCGCGGCATGCGCATCGTGCGCTCGGCGGACGAGCTTGGACCGGCGATCGTCAGCGCCAAGCGCGAGGCCAAGGCCGCGTTCGGCGACGACCGCATGCTGATCGAAAAATATGTCGACAATCCCCGCCACATCGAGGTGCAGATCATCGGCGACAGCCACGGCAATCTGCTGTCGCTGTTCGAGCGCGAATGCACGTTGCAACGCCGGCACCAGAAGGTGATCGAGGAGGCGCCGTCGCCGACGCTCAATCCTGCCCAGCGCGAGACCGTCTGCGCCGCCGCGCGAAAGGCGGCCGGCGCGGTGAACTATGTCGGTGCCGGCACGATCGAGTTCGTCTCCGACGGCAAGGATGTGTTCTTCATCGAGATGAACACGCGTCTCCAGGTCGAGCATCCCGTGACCGAGCTGATCACCGGCATCGATCTGGTCGAGTGGCAACTGCGCGTCGCCTTCGGCGAGGCGCTGCCGCTGAAGCAGGACGAGATCAAGCTCAACGGCCATGCGGTCGAGGCGCGCGTCTACGCGGAAAATCCGACCAAGAACTTCATGCCGTCGGTCGGGAGGATCTCGACCTGGCGGCTGCCGGCGGAAGCCGGCGGCTTGCGCATCGACGCCGGCTATCGCGAAGGCGATACGGTCTCGCCCTATTACGATGCCATGCTCGCAAAAATGATCGCGTGGGCGCCAACGCGGGACGTCGCGATCGAGCGGCTGAACCGCGGGCTGCAAGACTCCGACGTCCGCGGCATCGTGACCAACATCCCGTTCCTGTCGGCGCTGATGACGCATCCGAAGGTGCGGACCAATGCGATCGATACCGGCTTCATCGAGCGCGAGCTGGCGGGCCTGACGCAGGCCGCGCCGGCGCCCGGCGAGCTCGAGCTTTGCGCGGCAGTCGCCGCGATCGTCAACGACGAGCGGCAGGCCGCGCAAGACGAGGCGAGTTCGCCCTGGCAGACCTTTGGCTGGATGCCGGTCGGCCGCCGCCAGCGCAACTTTGCCTTCCGCGTCGGCCATGGACCTGAACAAAAGATCACGCTGAACTACGGCAGCGGCCCCTCGACGCTGGTGACCGGCGAGCGCGAACTAGCGTTTGTCGTCGTGCCGAAGGATGGCGGCTTCGATCTGACGCTTGATGGCGTCAAGTCCTCGGTCGCAGCCGTGATCGACGGCCATGAGCTGTATTTGCGCACACGCAATGGCCGCTTCGACCTGCATTGGGTCGATCCGTTCGGCGGCGAGAGCGAAGAGCATGTCGGCGAGGACAAGATCGCGGCGCCTCTGCCGGGCACCGTCGTCGCCGTGCTGGCCGAGGAGGGCGCCAAGCTCGACAAGGGCGCGCCGATCCTCACGCTGGAAGTGATGAAGATGGAGCAGACGCTGCGCGCGCCCTATGCCGGCGTGCTGAAATCGATCAAATGCAAGGTCGGCGACATCGTCCAGGAGGGCGTCGAGCTCGCCGTGGTCGAGCCATCGGGAGAGTGAGATGAGCGATCCGGTCCGCATCATCGAAATGGGGCCGCGCGACGGCCTCCAGAACGAGAAGACGCCCGTCAGCGTCGAGGCCCGCATCGCCTTCATCGAGGCGCTCGTAGCCGCTGGCCTCACCACGGTCGAGGTCGGCGCCTTCGTCTCGCCAAGGGCGATCCCGCAAATGGCGAGTTCCGATGCCGTGCTACGCGGTGTCAGCCACGTCAACGGCGCCGAATTCCACGTGCTCGTGCCGAACGAGAAGGGCTACGACGCCGCGCGCGCTGCCGGCGCGCAAGTCGTCTCGGTGTTCGCGGCGGCGTCGGAAGGCTTTTCGCGCGCCAATATCAACTGCACGGTCGCGGAGTCCATCGAACGGTTCAAGCCGGTGCTGGCGCGCGCCAAGGCGGATGGCGTCAGGGTCCGCGGCTATATCTCCTGCGTGCTGGGCTGCCCGTTCGACGGCGAGATCAAGCCGAAGGCGGTCGCCGATCTCGCCAACACGCTGTGGGAGCTCGGCTGCTACGAGATCTCGCTTGGCGACACCATCGGGGTCGGCACGCCTGATAAGGCCAAGGAGATGCTGCGCGCGGTCAGCGCCAACATCCCGCCCGCAAAACTCGCGATGCATTTCCACGACACCTACGGCCAGGCGCTCGCCAATCTTTATGCCGGACTGGAAGAGGGCGTGCGCGTCATCGACGCTGCCGCCGGCGGCCTTGGCGGCTGCCCCTACGCGCCGGGCGCGACCGGCAACGTTGCGACCGAGGACGTCGTCTACATGCTCGAAGGCATGGGCATCAGGACCGGCGTCGACATGGACAAGCTGCTGGCGGCCACGAACGAGATGAGCGGCGTGCTGGGCAAGCCGCCTGTGAGCCGCGTAGCCTCCGCGCTGAACGCGAAGAAGAAGCGCGCGGCCTCCTAATTCTCCGTCATTGCGAGGCGCGAAGCGGCGAAGCAATCCAGCCTGCTTCTGCGGAAAGACTCTGGATTGCTTCGCTTCGCTCGCAATGACGGTGGAGAGAGCGTCGTAAGGTCAGGCCGCCTTCAGCCCGACATCCGGCAGGCGAGGCCGGTTCTTGAGCGCCTTGGCCATCATCGCCTCGACTTCAGCCTTCTCCTGCGGCAGCAGCGCGAGGCGGGGCGGGCGGGTCAGCGCGGTGCCGCGGCCCATGATGTGCTCGCACAGCTTGATGCACTGGACGAGGTCGGGGCGCGCGTCCAGGTGCAGCAGCGGCATGAACCATTCGTAGATCGGCATGGCTTCTGCAAAGCGGCCGGCCTTGGCAAGACGAAACAGCGTCTCGCCCTCCCTCGGGAAGGCGTTCGACATGCCGGAGACCCAGCCCACCGCGCCCATGGCGATGCTCTCGACAATGACGTCGTCCAACCCTGCGAACAGCACGAAGCGGTCGCCAACCATGTTCCTGGTGTCGATGAAGCGCCGCGTGTCGCCCGAGGAATCCTTGAAGCAGACCACGGTCTCGACGTCGGCGAGCGAGGCCAGGATGTCGGGGGTGACGTCGTTCTTGTAGATCGGCGGATTGTTGTAGAGCATCACCGGCAGATCGGTCGCGCTCGCAACCGCGCGGAAATGCGCGGCGGTCTCGTGCGGCTTGGACGAATAGACCAGCGCCGGCATCACCATCACGCCGTCGATGCCGACGCGCGCGGCTTCCTTGGCGGTTTCGACCGCGAAGGCCGTGGTAAACTCGGCGATGCCGCACAGGATCGGCACGCGGCCTTTCGCGACGGATTTCGCCGTCTCCATGATCGCGACCTTCTCCTTGCGCTCCAGCGAGGTGTTCTCGCCGACCGAGCCGCAGACGATCAGGCCGGAGACGCCGTCGCGGATCAGACCGTCCATCACCTTGGCGGTCGCGTCGATGTCGAGCGAGAGATCGTCGTGGAATTGCGTGGTGACGGCCGGGAAGACGCCTTCCCAGGAAACGCGGCGGCTCATGAATTGACTCCAAGTGAGTTTGCCGGCGGGGGGCTGGGGCCGCCGGCTGTGGTGAATGGGATGGCAGGTGGTATCAGAGCGTCGCGCCGACCTTGCGCAGCTCGGCGAGAACAGGGGCCTTGGGCAGCCAGATCTTGTCGAACTCGGCGATGACGGCCTCGGTGTCGCCGGGCGGGACCTGGCGGATCGGGATCGGCGCGTTCTTGAAATTCTCGATCAGCGCGGGCTCGTTGGAGGCCAACTCGTCGATCTGCGCGTCCAGCGTCGACTTCACCGTCTTGGCGATCAGCTCGCGGTCGGCTGCGGGGAGCGTCTGCCAGACCCGGCCGGAAACGACCGCGGCCATCGGCATGAAGACGGCGTTCATCTGCAGGATCACCTTCGAGACCTTGTCGAAGCGCTGGTTCCAGGAGAATTCGAGATCGGCCTCGAGGCCGTCGACCTGGCCGTTGGCCATCGCGTCGAACACCTGCGGGGTCGGGATCGGCGTCGGCGCGGCGCCGAGCGAGGAATAGAAGTCGCGATAGACCGGCGTCGGGTTGATGCGCAGCTTCATGCCCTTGATGTCGGCGAGCGAGTTCAGGTCCTTCGAGGAGAACACCGCGCGCATGCCGGTGATGCCCCAGCCGAGGCCGATGGTGCCGGTCTCCTGCGGCAGCACATCGAACAGCTTCACTGCCGCCGGATGCCGCACGAATTTCGCGACCGCAGGCGTCGAGCGGACGATGTAGGGCGCATTGATCGCAGCGATGTGCGGGACGCGCGAGCCGAGCTCGGCGGCCTGGATGAAGCCCATGTCGAGCGCGCCGGACTGCAGTTGCTGCATCATCGCGGGCTCGTTGCCGAGCTGGCCGGAATGGAACACGGTCAGGGTGAGCCGGCCGTTGGTGGCCGCCTTGAGATCGTCGCCGAACTTGAGCGCCGCCTTGTTCCAGGAATGGCCGTTCGGCGTGATCAGGCCGAGCCGGAATTCCTTGGCCTGGGCAAGCGCCAGCGAGGGCGCGAACACCGATGCGGCGGCGCTGGCGGTGAGAAAGCGGCGGCGTGAAAGCGGCATGGTCGGGCTTCCTTTTGAACGGGCCTATTTGATGAGGATCAGCGAGAGCGACGGGTAGAGTGAGAGCAGCACCAGCAGGACGCAGGAGATGACGAAGAAGGGCAGCGTCACCATGAACATCTTGCCGGGCTTGGCGCCGGTGACGGCGGCCGCGACGAAGAAGCAGAGCCCGACCGGCGGCGACAGCAGGCCGAGCACGAGGTTGATCACCACCACGACGCCGAAATGCCGGGGATCGATGTGGTAGACGTCGGTTGCGACCGGCAGCTAGGATCGGCACCGTCATGATCAGGCCGGGAATGCCGTCGATGACAGTGCCGATGATCAGCAGGATGACGTTGCAGATCAGCATGAAGCTGACCGGGTCCTTGGCGGCGGACTGGATCCAGCCAGCGGTTTCCTGCGGCACCTTGCCGAAGATCAGCACCCAGGAGAACACCGCCGCGGCTGCCACCAGGAACAGCACGATCGCCGAATAGATGGCGCTGCGCAGCATCATCTGCGGCAGCTGCGAGAACTCGAATTCCTTGGTCCAGTATTTCCCGACGAGTGCCGCGGCGACCGCGCCGACCGCAGCGGATTCCGTCGCATTGGCGAGGCCGCTGAGGATGGTGCCGACGATGACGATCGGAATCAGCAGGGTGGGTGACGTCCGCAGGATCGTCATGACGCGCTGGCGCGGCGTCTGATAATCCGCGCGGGGATAGTTGTAGACATATCCCATCAGCGCGATGACGAGGCAGAACATCACCGTGAGGATGACGCCCGGCACGATGCCGGCGATCAGCATGTCGCTGACCGAGACCTGCGCCAGCACGCTGTAGACCACGAACATCACCGATGGCGGAATGATCGGGCCGAGCATGCCGCCATAGGCGGTCAATCCCGCGGCGAAGGTCTTGTCGTAGCCCTTCTTCTCCATCTCCGGGACCATGATCTGCGCCATGATCGCGACCTGCGCGGTGGCGGATCCCAGGATCGAGGAGATGAACATGTTGGCGAGAATGTTGACGTAGGCGAGCCCGCCCTTGAGCGAGCCGACGAAGGCCATCGCCATGTCGACAATGCGCCGCGTGATGCCGCCGCCGTTCATGATCTCGCCGATCAGGATGAAGAGCGGGATGGCGATCAGGCCGTAGCTGTCGACGCCGCCGAACAGCTGGAGCGGATAGGACTGGAACAGCACCGGATTGCCGGACGCTGCGATGTAGACGAGGCCGGCGAGGCACAGGCAGAGTCCGATCGGCACGCCGATTAGCATGATCGCGACGAAGGCGGCTGACGTGATCATCAGTTGACCCCGTCGAGTTCGGAGAGCGCAAAGCCCTTCGGCGGCGTGCGCGGGACCAGCTCGAGATCTTCCAGCATGTTGGCGAGGCCGTGGATGGTCATCGAGACCGCGAAGATCGGCAGCGTCAAATAGAGCACCCAGGTCGGCCAGTTCAGCGTCTGGGTGTGCTCGGTGTAGAGAAAGTTGAAGGTTTCGGCCGCGAGCTTGCGCCCGTCGAAGCCGGCGCGCGCGAGACCAATCGGGTCCATCCAGAGCGCGCAGGTCACGATCAGCGCGATGCCGAACACGACAACCATGCCGGTCGAGATCACCTTTGCGATCTTCTGGTGCCGCGGCGAAAGACGTTCCGTCAGCATGGTGACAGCGAAATCGAGCCGCAGCCGCGTCATCGCGGAGGCGCCTACGAAGGTCAGCCAGACCACGCAATAGACCGCAGATTCATCGATCCAGTAGATCGGGAAGCGCGCGTAGCGGGTGACGACGTTCACCAGGATCAGGCCGGTGAGCAGGTACATCAGGCCCATCAGCGCGACGCGCTCGACGGCGAGCAGGCCACTGGACGCGCGGACGACCATGTGTCGAACGCTGAATGCGCGCGTGGCCGGCATCGTCTGCTCGATCATGAAAGCGGCCCCGACCCCTGAGAAATCTCGTGCTATCGGCAAATGTATAATTTATACATTTTGCGTGTCAAACGGAGATTGCGGTCATTTCGGCGGCAGGACGCGCTTTTGCTGGGCGCCGGCTTTTGCCGGGCCCCGCAACATGCAAGAGAGGGACCGCTTCGGCCGGATGAGTCGGGAAGGACAACAGAAGGTCAGATGAAACAGCCTCTGAAGCATCGCACGCTGTCGGCCGCGATCGTCGACCAGCTCCGGCAGGCGATCCTCGACGGCACCTATCCGGCCGGCTCGCAGCTACGGCAGGACGCGCTTGGCGAGGCCTATGGCGTCAGCCGCATCCCGGTGCGCGAAGCGCTGTTCCAACTCGAGGCCGAAGGCCTGGTGCGCATCGTCCCGCAGAAGGGCGCGATCGTCTCGGAGCTGTCGCTGGACGAGATCAACGACGTGTTCGATCTGCGCCGGATTTTGGAGCCGCGCCTCCTGGCGCAATCGGCGCCGCGTTTCACCGGCGATGATTTCGAAGGGCTCGACGACATCCACAAGGAGTTCGAGAAGGCGATCAAGGCGCGCAACGTCAGCGAATGGGGGCAGCTCAACGCCGACTTCCACATGGCGCTCTATGTTCACGCCCCGCAGCCGCGCACGCGCGCGATCGTGCTGTCACTGCTCCAGACCAGCGACCGCTACACGCGCCTCCAGCTCTCCAACACCAAGGCGATGGGGACGGCCGAGAAGGAGCACGCCCATCTGATCGCGCTCTGTCGCGCGCAGGAGGTCGAGGAGGCCTGTCGCTTCCTGGAGCAGCACATCGAGGCCGTGCGCAAGGATCTGTTGCAGGTGGTGGCGATCGCGCCGAAGTCGCGGCGGAAGAGCGAGTCGTAATCGATGAACTCGTAGGGTGGGCAAGGCGAAGCGTGCCCACCATTCTTAGCGGGATCGCAGAGAGATGGTGGGCACGGCGCTACGCGCCTTTGCCCACCCTACGGCAATTGCGATCGCCTCTACCTGCTCCCGTCCGGCCCCATCACCAGGTCCGGCAGCCCGGTCGAGATTCCCGGGAAGAAGCACAGCAGCAGCACCGCCAGCATCATCAGCAGCACGAAGGGCAGGGTGCCCCAGATCACCTCGCGCAGGGGAATGTCCGGCGCGACGTTGCGGATGACGAAGATATTCAATCCCACCGGTGGATGGATCAGCCCCATCTCCATCACGATGGTCATGACCACGCCGAACCAGATGATGTCGAAATTGGCGGCGCGGAGCGGCGGCAGGATGATCGGCGCGGTCATCAGAATGATCGAGACCGGCGGCAGGAAGAAGCCGAGCACGACGACCATGACCAGGATCGCGAACAGCAGCTCCCAGCGCGGCAGGTGCATCGCGACGATGGATTCGGCGACCGATTGCGAGATGTGCAGGTAGCTCATCACGTAGGAATAGAGCAGCGACATGCCGATGATCATCATCAGCATGGTCGATTCCCGGATCGTCGACATCATGATCGGGGCGAGGTCGCTCGGTCGCCACACGCTGTAGATCGCCGCGATCAGCGCCAGCGCGAGGAGGCCGCCGAGGCCGGCGGTTTCCGATGGCGTCGCATAGCCGCCATAGAGCGCGATCATGACGCCGGTGAGCAGCAGCACGAAGGGGATTACGCGCGGCAGCACGCTGAAGCGTTCGGCGAGCGTGTATTCGTCGCGGGCCAGGATCGCGGCTTCAGGGCCGCCTTTCTCGTAGATTGCCTGGGCCGCGGCATATTCCTGGCGGAAGCGGATCACCGCATAGGCGCCGAACAGCGAGACCAGCAGCAGGCCGGGGCCGATGCCGGCCAGAAAGAGCCGGCCGAGCGATTTTTCGGCGGCGACCGCGAACAGGATCATCGTGATCGAGGGCGGCAGCAGAATGCCGAGCGTGCCGCCGGCGGCGATGATGCCGGCGGCAAAACCGCCGGAATAGCCGCGCTTGCGCATCTCGGGAATGCCGGCCGATCCGATCGCCGAGCAGGTCGCTGGGCTCGAGCCCGCCATCGCCGCAAACAGCGCACAGGCGAACACGTTGGCGACGCCGAGGCCGCCGGGTACGCGATGCAGCCAGGCATGCAGGGCCGAATAGAGATCCTGGCCGGCACGCGATTTGCCGATCGCGGCGCCCTTCAGGATGAAGAGCGGGATCGACAGCAGCGTGATCGAGGCCATTTCCTCGTAGACGTTCTGCGTCACCGTATCCAGGGACGCCGCCGGCATGTAGATGCCCATGAACACGACCGCGACCGCGCCGAGCGCGAACGCGATCGGCATGCCTGAAAACATCACGACCAGCGTCGCGATACCGTAGGCGAGGCCGATACCGAAGACGCTCATGGACGCCTGGCTCCTGCGAAAGGCAGCGCAAGCTGCACGAGGATCTGGATGCAGAGCAGGCTCATCCCGAGCGCCATCAGCGAATAGGGAATGGCGAGCGGCGGCGACCACATCGAGTTCGAGACCTGGCCGTCGACATAGGCTTCATGGGTCAGCGTCCAGGACTTCCAGGTGAAGAAGGCGCAGAACAGGAACGTCGCGGCATCGACCAGCCAGAGCCTGATCCGGTTCGCGAGCGGCGACAGCAGGCCGACAAAGGCCTCGATGCCGATATGGCCGCGGTTCTGCTGCACATAGGCCGCCGTCATGAAGGTGGCGCCGACCAAGAGGAATACGGCGGCCTCGTCCTGCCAGTAATTGGCGGCCTTGAACAGAGCGCGGCTGAGCACGCTGTAGCTCAGGATGGCGCAGGCCGCGATCAGCGCGATCGCTGCGAACACGACAATGATTCTGTTGAGGATGGCGAGGCCGCGGTCGATCGCCGCCGCAAGGCCGGTCCTTGCGGCAGCGTTCGCCTGGTCGTCACGATCCGAAAGCGGACCGTGGCTCATGCGCTGACGTCGGAGGCGAGCTTGAGCAGCTTGGCGGCGGTCGCGGTCTTGGCGCCGTAGTCCTTCCACGCCGTGTCGCGGGCGATGTCGCGCCATTTGCCAACGGTGGCGGCATCGAGCGCACTGACCTTGGCACCGGCCTTCTCGTAGACCTTGGCGACCTCGATGTCGTCGTCTTGCGCGCCCTTGCGGCCGAAGGCTTCGAGCTCGGTGCCGACCGCGAGCAGGACGTCCTGCTGGTTCTTCGGCAGCTTGTCGAAGATCACCTTCGACATCATCAGCGGCTCGAGCATGAACCAGTAGGAGGCACCCGCACCGGAGGTCAGCGATTTCGCGACCTCTTCGAGCCGGAACGAGATCAGGCTCGTCGAGGAGGTGATGCCGGCATCGCAGGCGCCGGTCTGCATCGCCGCGTAGATTTCGTTCGACGGCACCGAGAGCACCGAGGCGCCGGCGGTCTGGAGCACCATGTCCATCTCGCGCGAGCCGCCGCGCACCTTCATGCCCTTGGCATCTTCGGGGGCGACGATCGGCTTGGAGCGGCTGGCGACGCCACCGGCCTGCCACACCCAGGTGAGCAGGATGATGCCCTTGTCGGCGAGGAAGTCGGTCAACGCCTTGCCGACCGGCTCCTTCTTCCAGCGCAGGCCCTGGTCGTAGGTGGTGACGAGGCCGGGCATCAGGCCGATATTGGTCTCCGGCAATTCGCCGCCGGCGTAAGGCATCGGATAGAGCGAGATGTCGAGCGCACCCTTGCGCATCGCGGAGAACTGCGCGTTGGTCTTGATCAGCGAGGAGTTCGGATAGATTTCCGCGGCGATGTCGCCGTTGCTGCGCTTGGCGACTTCAGCCGCGAACATGCGGCAGAGCCGGTCGCGGAAGTCGCCCTTGTCGATGGTCCCTCCCGGGAATTGATGCGAGATCTTCAGCGTGGTCGCGGCATGCGCGGTACCAGTGCCGAAGCGAAGAATGGCGGGTGCGGCGACGGCGGTCGCGATCAGATGACGGCGCGTGAGCATGGCGGTATCCCCTTGGACGGTCTTGGCCGGTTCTTGTTTGGTGTGAGGTGGGCTGGGTCCTTGAGACCGGCGCGTAGTCCATCCTAGCCGGTCTTTCACCCAATATTCTCTCATCTGATAGTTCGAGACCGAATGCCGCGGCAAGTGCCGACTTTGCTGCGGTGCACACTTACCGCTTGCGTACCCGGCCCGCAGAAATTTTGTCAGTGGGCGCGTAACAACGCCAGCGGGCAATCCGTCGAGATCAGATAGCGGCGTCCGTCGCTGACAAACACCATCTCGAAGGGAAATCACTCATGACCATTCGCACCCGCATCGTGCTCGGCGTCTCGGCTGCCGCTCTGTCGCTGGGCCTCGCGCTGTCGCCGGCCGCTTTTGCCCAGGACAAGATGGGCAAGGAAGACGGCATGATGAAGAAGGACACTATGTCCAAGGACGGCATGAAGAAGGACACCATGTCCAAGGACGACGGCATGAAGAAGGACCACATGTCGAAGGACGGGATGAAGAAGGACGACGGGATGATGAAGAAGAACTGACCTTCCGCCGTCGTGGCGGCGTCCGCGAAGGCAGACGCGCGCTTGAAAGTCCGAGGGCGGTCACATGGACCGCCCCGGCGATGCTTCAGTTCAACTTCAGTTGAACCTGACGTGAGTTGAACGTTACTTGCGAACGTTACTTCCGCTTGGCCTTACGGGCCGCGTAGCGGGCGTCGCGCTTGGCCTTTTGCTCGGCCTCGATCTCAGCCTGCCTAGCGATTGCTTCTTCCGCTTCGCGGGCGATACGCGCCGCTTCGGCGGCTGCAGCTTCTTCCGCAAGGCGCTTCTGCTCGGCCTTCTCGGCTTCGCGCGCGGCCTTTGCCTCGGCGCGCTTGGCCGCAAGCGCCTCGCGCTCAGCACGACGTGCCGCCACCGCCGGGTCATCCAACCCGGGCTGCGACTTGAATTTGTTCAAAAGATTTTTGCGCGCGTCCTGCGCCGCCTTTTGCCGGTCTGCGAAGCCGGGTTCCCTGAATCCACTCATCGACGAGCCTTGTCTTCCTCGCTTCCGATCTTACATCATTGCCTGTTGGTACGTCGGCTGGGCATAGCGGGCGCCACGCGACGCAGAAGCGTGTACATCGGCGCGCGTCGCGAAGCCACCCATAATAGCAGCCGATCAGGTAGACGAAAAATCGCCACCACCGACGATCTCTCGTAACCCGAAAAAACTGCCGAATTGTGATGTCCTTCATAGAGGACCACACGGAGCGGCGCCTAGCGTCCGCCCGGTACGAGACGGAGCACGGGCATGATGATCTTCCGACTGAGCCCGAAGGCGCTCGCAATCGCCGTCGCGGTGGTCGCCCTGGCCGGCATCGCACTGTTGCTCGGCCGCCCGAAGCCGGTCGAAAGTGCCGTCCTCGGCGCGGATTGGGAATGCACCCAGACCGCATTCTTGCTGACGACCTGCGCACCGCGGGCCACACCGGCGGTCGAAACCTCGCGCAAGGATGCGATCCGGCAGACCCGGGGCTGAACGATCGACCGGGATGTGACGCGACGTCGCAGAGGTGGTAAAGCCGGCTCACCCCTGCGATCGGCCAGTCATGTCCAAGTCTGAGTCCAAATCCGAACCCGAGTCCGAACCGGGCAAAAAGCCCAAATCCCTCGCAAAGCCTCAATCCGGCGACAACCGTCGCGGCGCGATTGCCGGATTGATCATCGCGCTCGTGATCCTCGGTGTCGGCTGGTGGCTCGCCCGCGATCTCACCGCGGCCAGCAAGATGCAGGACTGCCTGATGTCGGGGCGGAGCAACTGCAATGTGATCGAGCCGGCGCGCTAGGACGGTTCCAGCCGCCTCCCCAGGGCCGAAAATTGCCGTGATCTTAATCATTTGTAACGGGACTTGGCCGACCAAAGCAGGTCAGTTATGTCCGCCGGCATCAGCTAGGCGCGAGGCGAATCGTCTATCGCGCTAGGCACCACGGCAATCGCGAGAGTAGGGGGTCAAGCACGCATGAGTGCGTCCAGCCGCATGAAGATCATTATTCCCTTGGTTTCGGCCATGTCCCTTGTCGCGCTTTCGGCGCAGGCACAGGACTCATTGCCGCCAAGACCCCCGGCCCAGGCGCCTGCGGGGCCCGGCGCCGGTGCGCCGCCCCAGAACAATCAGAACATGCGCAAGGGACCTCCGCCGCAGCAGGCGGCCCGGCCCGCGCAACAGCCCGGCGGCCAGCCCCATGCCGGCGGCCCTGGTCCCGGCCCGCACGGAGCAGGCGGGCCGCCGCCCGGACGCAATTACGCCAGGGGCCCCGCACCGGAGCGCGACTGGGGCGGACACGTCTATCGCGGCAATCGCGCCTGGGACGGCGGGCGCTGGCGCCACGAGGTCCGCAACGGCCGGTCCGGCTGGTGGTGGGACGTCGGCGGCGTCTGGTACTATTATCCGCAGCGGATGGCCGGCCCGCCGGCCTACATCTCCGAGGATTACATCGACGACATGCCGGTGGCCTATGCCCCGGCGCCGCCTCCCGTCGCCTACGAACCGCCGCCGCCTCCGCCACCGGCTGATCCCGGCGCAAGCGCGCTTGGCGGCGCCATCGTCGGCGGCGTGCTGGGCGGCCTGATCTCGGGCAACGCCTCGGGCGCGGCCGCAGGTGCGGTGATCGGCGGCGCCACCGGCGCGATCGCCGGCGCCACGGCTGCCTCGCGGCCCGGCTATTATCTGGCCCAGGGCAATTGCTACTACCGCTATCCGAGCGGCCAGTATGTGCAGGCCGATCCTCGCGCGTGTTACTGAGGCTCCCGGCAAGATCTGAAACAAGGAGGCGGGCGCGGGCCCGCCTCTTTTTGTCTGGGCAACGTATTGTTTGCTGAAGCGATACTGATCGCTTCGCGCGTCACACCAGCCAGTTGAAGAACGCGATCGCGGCCCAGACCAGGCCTGCATCACGATACCGATGGTGGCAAGAAACGTGGCGCCGAACAGGTCGGGCCTTGCGCGTCGCGTCGGGACGTGAGCCTCGGCTGCTGCTTCCTGTGTCATGACGGACCACCCATGCCCTCTCGCGGCGGTGCGAGCGGTTAAAGCGATGTTTAGCCGAGACGCCGGGGACAGGCTGTGACGCAGTTCACAGATGCGTCCTGGGGGGCCGGACGACGAGAGAACTACCCCGCATTCATACGGACGAAATTGCCATGAGCCCGTCCATATCGGTCGGTTAGGTTCGGCCTCATGTGTCCCAAGTACGACCCACAGCACGAAGCCGAGGCGGCGATGAAGCGGGCCGCGGCGTCCGCCGACGGCGCCGACCGGCAGAGGCTGATCCAACTGGCTCTGGCCTGGCATCAGCTGGCCCGCGACCGGCGCGACGAGCAGACGGACTAATCGCATCCTCGGCGAGATCTCGCGTCAATGGCCGGCCGAGGTCGGGACGCTGGTTGGCCTGCATGAGAAAGCCCCGTGCTCGGGGGACAAGCACGGGGCCCTTCAAGGCCGACCGGGGCTGGCGGGTCGGCACCACTCCATTCCGTTGCAGCCAACGTCATGGTCGTGATCTCGTTCCGCGGCGCTGCGCATGTCGTCGCGCCGGACTGACGTTGCACGGTTAGGAACATCCGTTCCCCGCCGACGTTGGCCGGCCATGACAGACCCCGAATTACGCGCGCAGTCTTTCGAAATCGCCTGGAAATATCTCGACCAATCCGGCCTGCTCACCGGCGAGCCGAATGATTCAGCCCGCTTCATCCTGAACAGGATCGATCGCATGATGCTGCGCGGCGAGCGGCGCAGGCTGCTGCTGTCGAATGCCGCGATCGACGCGTACCGGTCGCGGCCCGTGCTCGTGACCTTGGATGCATGAACGAACGGAGCGAGCGAAACGCGGTATTAATAAATGCGCGCGGCCGATTTTTGCGATGACGATTCGTGCTTTTGGAACGAAGCGGAGTCGGACCGTGAACAAAGAAATGCGGCTCAGGCGTCGACTGATTTGGTGCTGCGCCTGACTCAATCGATCGCCAGGCAGTGCTCCAAGCGTGGCTCCGAGTCCGCGTTCTGGCGGCTTGGACGCGCCCACGCCCGAACAGCGAAGGCGAGTTGATGCTGGCTGGCGGCCGCGTCCGCAATGGATGCCCGCGCCGTCTCGATGCGCCGTGTGATCACGCTGGAGTTCACGACGCCTGCGTCGATTGCCAAATACGATATCGCGATCACAGCAACCGCAGATGCGATAGCCATTCTCGTCCACTCGGTTGGCAGCATCGAATTCCCTATCGGGCGCACGTCGCCCGGCGCATAGATAGGGTTCGTCCGCCCGGTTGAAAGACCGGGGCGAGGGTACCCACGTATTCGTGAAGCAAGACGGGTTGGTAATTGTGCGTCCGTCACGTCGATCAAGCGGCACCGAAATTCCGGCCGCGCGAATCGAAATCGTCCACGGGATCGACGAGAACAGCGAGGCTCTTGAAGACGTCTCCGGTGAGCGGGCGGCCGATACCGCAAGTCGGGTCTATCGGCCTCGTCGATCCAGTGATGAATGGCGATCCCAGCAGGACTCGAACCTGCAACCCGCGGAGTAGAAATCCGCTACTCTATCCAGTTGAGCTATGGGACCGTCTTGAGGCCGGCCTCGGCTATCGCCTGCCGGTCTTCTATCACGCCAAATATGAAAAATCCTCGCTCGCGCCAAGTCTGAACCGAACCGTTTTCCTCAACGCCGCGACTAAGCGGAACGGTGGGGTGTCAGGGTGCCGGGTTGAGCGGCAGCGGACTGGACGATGGATCACATCGCCGGGAACGCTGGCCAGCTTCCGGGACACGACCGCCGGTCGATCGGTCAGGTAGGGCTGCGCCATCAGGACGGCGTGCGCGGCGATATCTCGATCGGTCTCCTCAGGGCTTGCCTTGTCATGGCGAATGCGACGATTTGCACCTTTGGTTCCATCGCCTTGAGTCCGTCACCTTTCCGCGCATTTCATGCTCACGCGGCGTTCGCCGCGATTTCCGGGAGTCCATTATGATCGGTCTTGTTCGCGCCGTCACATTCTGCGCCACGCTGGCGCTCGGCCTTAGCGCTGCGCTGGCCGCCGACAAGGCGTTCAAGCGCGACGACCTCGCCGATTCCGCGATCAAGCTGGAGGCCCAGATCAAGAGCGAAGCGGGGCCGGTCGCCAAGACCAGCGCGACGCTGCGCATGGACGCCGACGCCGCCTTCCGGCGCAACGATCCCCGCACCGGGCTGTCGGTGCTCGGCCAGATCGCCGCGACCACGCCGGAGGATACCGGCAACTGGCTGCGGCTCGCCAAGGTGATCTTCCAGATCTCGCCGAAGAACTCGAGCGAGCAAACCTTCCTGCTGGAGCGGGCCTCGACCGCCGCCTACATCGCCTACCAGCGCGCCGGCAATGCGGGCGAGGAGGCGGATGCGCTCGCCGTGCTCGGCAAGTCGCTGGCCGAACGCAAGCTGTGGCGGCCGGCGCTGGATGCACTGCGGCTGTCGCTCGACATGCGCGAGGTCGCCGACGTCCGCGGCCAATACGAGAAGATGCGCGACGAGCACGGCTTCCGGCTGCTCGACTATACCGTGGATTCGGATTCGGCGAGCCCGCGCGCCTGCTTCCAGTTCTCGGAGGAGCTGGCCAAGCGCACCGATTTCGCGCCGTATCTCGCGCTGGCGGGCCAGGACAAGCCGGCGCTGTCGGCCGAAGGCAAGCAGCTCTGCGTCGACGGGCTGAAGCACGGCGAGCGCTACAACATCAATCTGCGCGCCGGCCTGCCGTCCACCGTGAAGGAGGGCCTGCCGAAATCGGCCGAGTTCAACGTCTATGTGCGCGACCGCAAGCCGTTCGTACGCTTCAACAGCCGCGCCTATGTGCTGCCGCGGACCGGCCAGCGCGGCATTCCCGTGGTCAGCGTCAACACGCCCGCCGTCAGCGTCAACGTCTTCCGGATCGGCGACCGCAACCTGATCAACACGGTGGTCGACAGCGATTTCCAGAAGACGCTGTCGCGCTACCAGCTCGCCGATCTCGGCGGCGAGCGCGGCGTCAAGGTCTGGACCGGCGAGCTCGCGACCGCGATGACGCTGAACCAGGACGTCACCACCGCATTCCCGGTCGACCAGGCGTTGGGCGAGCTTCAGCCCGGCGTCTATGTGATGACCGCCGCGGCCAAGGGGCCGGGCTCGGACGACGACTACCAGCTCGCGACGCAATGGTTCATCGTCTCCGACCTCGGGGTCACCGCCTATTCCGGCAATGACGGCATCCACGTCTTCGTCAATTCGCTGGCCTCGACCGACCCGGTCGGCAAGGCCGAGGTCCGGCTAGTCGCCCGCAACAACGAGATTTTGGCGACCCGCAAGACCGACGACAGCGGCCATGTGCTGTTCGAGGCGGGCCTTGCGCGCGGCGAGGGCGGCCTGTCGCCGGCGATGCTGACGGTCACGGGCGAGAAGGCCGACTATGCCTTCCTGAGCCTGAAGACCTCCGCTTTCGACCTGTCCGACCGCGGCGTTTCGGGCCGGGCGGTGCCATCGGGCGCCGATGCCTTCGTCTATGCCGAGCGCGGCGTCTATCGCTCCAGCGAGACCGTCTATCTCACCGCGCTCTTGCGCGACGGGCAGGGCAATGCCGTTGCCGGCGGGCCGCTGACGCTGGTGATCGAGCGCCCCGACGGCGTCGAATTCCGCCGCGCCGTGTTGGCCGACCAGGGCGCCGGCGGCCGTACGCTGTCCGTGCCGCTCAATTCGGCCGTCCCGACCGGAACCTGGCGGGTCCGCGCCTTCACCGATCCGAAGGGCTCGTCGGTCGGCGAAACCACCTTCATGGTCGAGGACTATGTCCCAGACAGGATCGAATTCGACCTGTCCGCCAAGGACAAGCTGATCAAAGCTAACGCTCCGGTGGAGCTTAAGGCGGATGGCCATTTCCTCTATGGCGCGCCGGCCTCCGGGCTCCAGCTCGAAGGCGACATGCTGGTCGCGCCCGCGAGCGAACGCCCGGGCTTTGCCGGCTACCAGTTCGGCGTCGCCGACGAGGAGACCACCTCGAACGAGCGCACGCCGCTGGAGAATTTGCCGGAGGCCGACGCCAATGGCGTTGCCACCTTCCCGGTGACGCTGGACAAGCAGCCTGTCTCGACGCGCCCGCAGGAGGCGCAGATCTTCGTTCGCATGGTCGAGACCGGCGGCCGTGCCGTCGAACGCAAGATCGTGCTGCCGGTCGCGCCCGCCAACGCCATGATCGGCATCAAGCCGCTGTTCGGCGACAAGAACGTCGCCGAGGGCGACAAGGCGGAGTTCGACGTCGTATTCGTCTCGCCCGAAGGTGAGAGGCTGCGCCGCGATGGCCTGCGCTACGAACTCCTGAAGATGGAGTCGCGCTACCAGTGGTACCGCCAGAACAATTACTGGGAGTACGAGCCGGTCAAATCGACTTCGCGCGTTTCCGACGGCGACGTGACGATCGCGGCCGACAAGCCGTCGCGGATTTCGCTCAGCCCGCAGCCCGGCCGCTACCGGCTCGATGTGAGGTCGAACGATGCCGACGGCCCGGTGACCTCGGTGCAGTTCGACGTCGGCTGGTATTCCGACGGCAGCGCCGACACGCCGGACCTGCTGGAGACCTCGATCGACAAGCCGCAATACGCCTCCGGCGACACCATGACGGTGTCGGTGAACGTCCGCAGCGCCGGCAAGCTCACCGTCAACGTGCTCGGCGACCGTCTGCTGACGACGCAGACCATCGACGTCAAGGAAGGTACCGCGCAGGTGAGGCTGCCGGTCGGCAAGGACTGGGGCACCGGCGCCTATGTGGTGGCGACGCTGCGCCGCCCGCTCGATGCGGCTGCGCAACGCATGCCGGGCCGGGCGATCGGCCTGAAATGGTTCGGCATCGACAAGCAGACCCGCACGCTCCAGGTGAAGCTGACGCCGCCGGGATTGATCCGGCCAAATGCGATGTTGAAGATCCCGGTCAAGCTCGACGGGCTCAATCCGGGTGAGGACGCCAAAATCGTCATCGCTGCGGTCGACGTGGGCATCCTCAACCTCACCAACTACAAGCCGCCGGCGCCGGACGATTACTATCTCGGCCAGCGCCGCCTGAGCGCGGAGATTCGCGATCTCTATGGGCAACTGATCGACGGCATGTCGGGCACCCGCGGACAGATCAAGTCCGGCGGCGATGCCGGCGCCGGCGAATTGCAGGGCTCTCCGCCCACGCAAAAGCCGCTCGCGCTCTACTCGGGCATCGTCACGGTCGCCGCCGACGGCACCGCCGAAGTGAGCTTCGATATCCCCGAGTTCGCCGGCACCGCGCGCGTGATGGCGGTGGCCTGGACCGCGACAAAGCTCGGCCGCGCCAACACGGATGTCGTGATCCGCGATCCCGTGGTGCTGACCACGACCTTGCCGCGCTTCCTGCTCAATGGCGACCACGGCACGGTCAATCTCGAGATCGACAATGTCGAGGGCCAGGCCGGCGACTACGTCATCAACGTGAAGACCGGCGGCCCGGTGAAGATGACCGGCAATCCCGCAACCACGGTCAAGCTGGCCGCCAAGCAGCGCAACGCGTTTACGCTCGCGATCGACGCGACCGCGGCGGGGCAGGCGACGCTCGACGTCGACATCAAGGGACCGAACGGGCTTGCGCTGGCGCGTCACTATGCGCTCGACGTCAAGGCGGCGACCCAGGTGCTGGCGCGGCGTTCGATCCGGACGCTGGCGAAGGGTGAAAGCCTGACGCTGACCTCGGACATGTTCTCCGATCTCGTCCCGGGCACCGGCAGCGTCTCGGTTTCGGCCAGCCTGTCGACGGCGCTCGACGCCGCAACGATCCTGAAGGCGCTCGACCGCTACCCCTATGGCTGCTCGGAACAGATCACGAGCCGTGCCTTGCCGTTGCTCTATGTCAACGAGCTCGCCGCCGGCGCGCATCTGGCCATGGACACCGAGGTCGACCAGCGCATCCGCGACGCCATCGAGCGGCTCCTGGCGCGCCAGGGCGCCAACGGCTCGTTCGGCCTGTGGTCGGCCGGAGGCGACGACGCCTGGCTCGACGCCTACGTGACGGACTTTCTCACCCGCGCCCGCGAAAAGGGCTTTGTGGTGCCGGACGTGCTGTTCAAGAACGCGCTCGACCGTATCCGCAACTCGGTCGTGACCGGCAACGAGCCCGAGAAGGACGGCGGGCGCGATCTCGCCTACGGCCTCTACGTGCTCGCACGCAATGGCGCGGCGCCGATCGGCGATCTCCGCTATCTCGCCGACACCAAGTTGAGCAACCTCGCGACCCCGATCGCGAAGTCGCAGCTTGCGGCGGCGCTCGCACTGGTTGGCGACCGCAACCGCGCAGAACGCGTCTACGGTGCCGCCCTCGACAGCCTCGCGCCGAAGCCGGTGCTGGAGTTCGGCCGTACCGACTACGGCTCGCAGCTGCGCGATGCCGCAGCGCTGGTCTCGCTCGCCAGCGAAGGCAACGCGCCGAAGGCGACGCTGACGCAGGCGGTGTCGCGGGTCGAGACCGCACGCGGTCTGACGCCCTACACCTCCACGCAGGAGAATGCGTGGTTGGTGCTGGCGGCGCGCGCGCTCGCCAAGGAGAACCTGTCGATGGAAGTCGACGGCCAGCCGGTCAAGACCGCGCTGTACCGCAGCTACAAGGCCGTGACGCTGGAGGGCAAGCCGCTGAAGATCACCAACACCGGCGATGCGCCGGTTCAGGCGGTGGTCTCGGTGTCGGGCTCGCCGGTCACGCCGGAGCCGGCTGCATCGAACGGCTTCAAGATCGAGCGCAATTACTTCACGCTCGACGGCAAGCCCGCCGACATCAGCAAGGTCAAGCAGAACCAGCGTTTCGCCGTGGTGCTGAAGATCACCGAGGCGAAGCCCGAGTACGGCCACATCATGGTGTCCGACTATCTGCCCGCGGGCCTCGAGATCGACAATCCGAAGCTGGTGTCGTCGGGCGACAGCGGCACGCTGGACTGGATCGAGGACGGCGAGGAGCCCGAGGATACCGAGTTCCGTGACGACCGCTTTACGGCGGCGGTCGATCGCGCCTCGGACTCCAAGTCGGTCTTCACCGTCGCCTACGTCGTGCGCGCGGTCTCGCCCGGCAAATACGTGCTGCCGCAGGCCTATGTCGAGGACATGTACAATCCCTCGCGCTACGGCCGGACCGGGACGGGTAACGTCGAGGTGCGGACGGCGAAGTGAGTGGTGAGATGAGCGAGGCCAATCAAGTATCTCGTCATTCCGGGGCGGTGCGAAGCGCCGACCCCGGAATCTCGAGATTCCGGGTCTGGTCCTTCGGACCATCCCGGAATGACGGCAGTGGAGCGAGCGGCGGAGGGCTTCGCGTCCTCTCAGCCGCTGCCGTTGCTTTCATCCTCGCCATCGTCGGCTTCGTCGCCTGGGTCTACTCGCTCGGCCCGCTCCCGCTCGACGAGGCGCGCCAAGTCTCCACCACGGTCGTCGATCGCAACGGAAAACTGCTGCGCGCCTATGCCATGGCGGACGGCCGCGGGCGGCTGCCGGTCGATGCCAGGGCCAACGTCGATCCGACCTACCTCAAGCTGCTGCTCGCCTATGAGGACCAGCGCTTCTACGCGCATAACGGTCTCGACCCGCTCGCTCTCGGGCGCGCCGCACTACAGCTCACCACGCGTGGCCACATCGTCTCGGGCGGCTCGACCATCTCGATGCAGCTGGCGCGGCTGATGGAGCCGCGGCGGCAGCGCTCGCTCTATGCCAAGCTGCGGCAGATCGTGCGGGCGATCGAGATCGAGCGCAGCATGAGCAAGGCCGAGATCCTGGACCTCTATCTCGCGCTGGCGCCCTATGGCGGCAATCTCGAAGGCATCCGCTCGGCCTCGATCGCCTATCTCGGCAAGGAGCCGAAGCGGCTCTCGCTGGCCGAGGCCGCGCTGCTGGTGGCGCTGCCGCAATCGCCGGAGACGCGCCGGCTCGATCGCTATCCCGAGGCTGCACGTAAAGCCCGCGACCGCGTGCTGGACCGGATGGTCGAGGAGAATGTGGTCAGCCCTGAGGACGCGAAGCAGGCCAAAGCCGTGCCCGTGCCAAAGCTGCGCAAGCCGATGCCGATCCTCGCGCCGCACGCCTCCGACACGGCGCTGTCGACGGTCAAGGATACGCCGGTCATCAAGCTGACGCTCGATGCCAATCTGCAGAAGGTGCTGGAGCCGCTGGCGCGCGACCGCGCCATTGCGCTCGGGCCCAACATCTCGGTCGGCATCATCGTGGTCGACAATGAGAGCGGCGACGTGCTCGCCCGCGTCGGATCGGCCGATTATTTCGACGAGATCCGGGCGGGGCAGGTCGACATGACCCGCGCCGTCCGTTCGCCGGGGTCGACGCTAAAGCCCTTCATCTATGGGCTCGCCTTCGAGGACGGCTTCGTCCACCCCGACAGTCTGATCGACGACCGGCCCGTCCGCTTTGGCTCCTACGCGCCGGAAAATTTCGACATGACGTTTCAGGGCACGGTGCCGGTGAAGAAGGCGCTGCAATTGTCGCTGAACGTTCCAGCGATCGTGCTGCTCGACCGCGTCGGCGCGAGTCGGCTGTCGTCGCGGCTGCGACAGGCCGGCGGCAATCTGGTCCTGCCCAAGGACGAGGCACCGGGGCTCGCGATGGGACTCGGCGGCGTCGGTGTGACGCTGCAGGACCTCACCCAGCTCTATACGGGTTTCGCCCGGCTCGGCACCACCATGCCGTTGCGCGACCTCATGACCGGCCGCGACGATCGGGAACCGTTGCGGCTGCTGGACCAGGTCGCGGCCTGGCAGGTCGGCAACGCGCTTCTGGGCACGCCGCCGCCCGAAAATGCCGCCCATAACCGCATCGCGTTCAAGACCGGCACCTCCTACGGCTATCGCGACGCATGGTCGGTCGGCTTCGACGGCCGCATGACCATCGGCGTCTGGGTCGGCCGGCCCGATGGTGCGCCGGTTCCCGGGCTGATCGGCCGCGTGGCCGCAGCCCCGATCCTGTTCGATGCCTTTGCCCGCACCGGCAAGACGCTGGTTCCGTTGCCGAAGCCGCCGAAGGGAACCCTGGTCGCCAGCAACGCCAAGTTGCCATTGCCGCTGAAACGGTTCCGCCCGGTCGGAGACCTGGTGCGGACCGGCAGCGAGCAGGCGCTACACATCCAGTTCCCGCTGAACGGCTCGCGGATCGATGTCGACCGTTCCGGCGGCGAGGGGAGCGCAGCCATGCCGGTGAAGGTCGCCGGCGGCGTCCTTCCCATGACCGTCATGGTTAATGGAACATCACTCGGCGAGATCGACGGGCGCCGCCAGCGCCTGATCGATCCGCCCGGTCCGGGCTTTGCGCGGCTGACCGTGATCGACGCCACTGGCGCCGCGGACACAGTTGTCATTCGAATTCAATGACCCCGCCTTAACCGGTTGTCGGAATGACGGTTTCAGCGTAAGCGGAACCAATGGCCGAGACCTATCCCAGCCCCCGTTTTGGAGCACCCCGCGAGCCGAAAGCGCCCGTAAATCCGGGCAGCCGGCTCGTGTCCATGCTCGACGTCGCCACGGCCAGCCACGCCCGCGCGGTCGGCTTCCTGCTGCTCTGCGCGCTGCTGCTATTCCTCCCGGGCTTCTTCACCATCCCGCCTGTTGACCGCGACGAGGCGCGCTTTGCGCAAGCGACCAAGCAGATGGTCGAGAGCGGCGAATATGTCGACATCCGTTTCCAGGAAGACGTCCGCTACAAGAAGCCGGTCGGCATCTACTGGTTGCAAGCGGCCGCGGTTGAAGCCGCATCCGCGCTCAAGCTGCCGAAGGCCGAATTGCGGATCTGGGTGTACCGGCTGCCGTCGCTGATCGGCGCCATCGGCGCCGTGCTGATGACCTATTGGGCCGCGCTCGGCTTCGTCACGCGGCGCGCGGCGGTGCTTGCCGCGCTCCTGATGTGCGCCTCCGTGCTGCTCGGCGTCGAGGCACGGCTGGCGAAGACCGATGCGATGCTGCTGTTCTGCGTGACCGCCGCGATGGGCGCGATGTCGCGTGCCTATCTGTCGTGGCAGCGCGCCGAGGATGAGACCCATCCGCCCTGGAGCTGGCCCGCGATCTTCTGGACCGCGCTCGCCGTCGGCATCCTCATCAAGGGTCCGCTGATCCTGATGTTCGCAGGCCTCACCATCGTCGCGCTCGCGATCCAGGACCGTGATGCCTCGTGGCTGTGGAAGCTGCGTCCGCTCTGGGGCCTGATGTGGATGCTGGTGCTGGTGCTGCCCTGGTTCGTCGCGATCTTCTGGCGCGCGGGCGATGCCTTCTTCGCCGATTCCGTCGGCGGCGACATGCTGAGCAAAATCGGCGCCCAGGAATCCCATGGCGCGCCGCCCGGACTGTACCTGGCGCTGTTCTGGATCACATTCTGGCCGGGCGCGCCGCTTGCGGCGATGGCGGCGCCGGCGGTGTGGCGGGCCCGGCGCGAGCCCGGCGCGCAGTTTCTGCTGGCCTGGCTGATCCCGTCCTGGATCGTGTTCGAGGCGGTGCTGACCAAGCTGCCGCATTACGTGCTGCCGCTGTATCCGGCGATCGCGATCCTCACCGTCGGTGCGCTGGAGCGCAACGTGCTGTCGCGCTCGTGGCTCGCGCGCGGCTCGGCCTGGTGGTTCGCGATTCCCGCTGCCGCTTCGATCATCGCCGTGGTCGGCTCGGTCATGCTGACGCGCCAACCGGCGTTCGTGGCCTGGCCGTTCATCGCGGCCTCGCTCATTTTCGGTCTGTTCGCTTGGTGGCTGTTCGACACCAATCGCGCCGAGCGCTCGCTGCTCAACGCACTGGTCGCAGCGCTGATGCTCGCGGTCGTGGTCTACGGCATCGTGCTGCCGTCGCTGACCCCGCTGTTTCCGAGCATCGAGATCGCACGCGCGCTTCGCAACGTCACCTGCGTCGGGCCGAAGGCGGCCGCCGCCGGCTATCACGAGCCGAGCCTCGTTTTCCTGACGGGCACGCAGACGCTGCTCACCGATGGCTCGGGCGCGGCGGATTTCCTGCGGCAGGGGAGCTGTCGCTTCGCGCTGATCGAGCAGCGCTCGGAGCGCAGCTTCGTGCAGCGCGCCGAGGCGATCGGGCTGCGCTACAAGGTCGGTACGCGCATCGACGGCTATAATTTCTCGCAAGGGCGCGCGATCTCGATCTCGATCTTCCGCTCCGAAGGCACTGAGTAGGATGCCGGCGCCAGCCGACATCACGCCGCGCCCGGGCTATCCCGCGCAATTGCTCGCCGTGTCGGGCCGTGCCCTGGCGCAGCTCGTCCGCACGCCTTCGCATTCGCGCCGCGCCGAAGCCGCGCGAAAGCTGGCGCGGCATTCGCTGTGGCTCAGCGCGGCCGGTGCGGCCTTGATTATCGTGCTGATGCTCGCGTTCGATCAGACCGAGATTCAGCTGATGCCCGCGCGCGGCACACCGAGCCTGTGGCCGATCCGCATCCTGACCGATTTCGGCAAGGACGAGTATGTGCTCTCGGTGCTCGGGGGGACGCTGGTGGTCCTGGCGCTCGTTGCAGCGGGATTGCGCGGCACCCGTCGCGGGCTGCTGCTCGGCCTCGGTACGCGGTTGCAGTACATGTTTCTGTCTGTTGCCCTGTCCGTGTTCGTTGTCGAGATCCTGAAATATCTCATCGGTCGCGGACGCCCGTTCGTGAGCGGCAAGGCCGATCCGTTCCACTTCATCCCGTTCGAGGGAACGGGGGCTTATGCCAGTCTGCCGTCGGGTCATGCGGTGACGGCGTTCGCGCTGGCGTTTGCGGTCTCGGCGCTGTGGCCGCGCCTGCGCGTGTTCATGTTCACTTACGCAATCGTGATCCTGCTGACCCGGCTGGTGCTGCTCGCGCATCATCCGAGCGATGTCGTCGCCGGCGCTCTGGTCGGCATCGTCGGCGCCATGGCGGTGCGCTACTGGTTCGCGGCCCGGAGGCTCGGCTTTGCCATCCGCGCCGACGGCACCATTGTGCCTCTCGCAGGGGCGGTCTCGGGCCGTCTCAAAAGGGTTGCCCACGGGGCATCCGCCCCATAAAAGCGGCTGCCTGCCGGGACCGCCGGTTCCCCGGGGCAGGCCAATTCCAACCACGAGCTTTCGATTTGTCGTCGTCCCAGCCTTCGGTTTCCATCGTCGTTCCCGTGCGCAACGAAGCCGACAACATCGCGCCGCTGATCGAGGAGATCGGCGCGGCGCTCGACGGCCGCTGGGCCTATGAAATCATCTACGTCAATGACGGCTCGACGGACGCGACCGGCGAACGGCTCGGCGCGGTCATGCAGCAGCGGGACAATCTCCGGCAGCTTCGCCATGCCAGATCAGGCGGCCAGTCGGCAGCAGTGCGCAGTGGCGTGCGCGCAGCGCGCGGCACGATCGTGGCGACGCTCGACGGCGACGGGCAGAACAATCCCGCCTTCCTGCCCGACCTGATCGCGGCAGTCGAGAAGGGGGCAGGGCGTGTCGGTCTCGCCGCCGGTCAGCGTGTCGGACGCAAGGACACCGGCTTCAAGAAATTCCAGTCGCGGGTGGCGAACGGCGTCCGCAATGCGATCCTGAAGGACGGAACGCGCGATACCGGTTGCGGCCTGAAGGCGTTCCGGCGCGACGTGTTCCTGATGATGCCCTATTTCGACGGGTTGCATCGCTTCCTGCCGGCGCTGGTGCGCCGCGAGGGCTACGACATCGCCTATGTCGACGTGATCGACCGGCCGCGCCATTCCGGCGTGTCAAACTATGGTTTCTTCGACCGGCTGTGGATCGGCATCATGGACCTCGTCGGCGTGTGGTGGCTGATCCGCCGCAAGAAGCCGACGCCAGATGTTACTGAGGTGAAGGCATGATCATCCAATACGGTCAGGCGTTGAGCAACTATCTCTACGACGTCTTCGTCGCCAAGTTCGATTTCTGGCTGGCGTTCGGCCTCGTCGCGCAGCTGTTCTTCACCGCGCGCTTCCTGGTGCAGTGGATCGCGAGCGAGCGCGCCGGCAACAGCGTGGTGCCGATGGCGTTCTGGTTCTGCTCGATGGGCGGCGGCCTGATGACGCTGGTCTACGGCGTCGTGAAGCGCGAGCCCGTCATCATCCTCGGACAGGCGCTCGCGACCATCATCTATGTCCGCAACATCATGCTGATCATCAAGAACCGCGGCCGCGCCTCGAAGACGCTGGAGCGCTGAGGCGCGCCGCTAGCGCGGCAATGCCGACGCCGCGCCGGAGGCGGGCAGGACGGTATCCGCCTCGCTCCTGCGATAAGGCTCGCCGGCGGCATCGAGCACGGGATAGGCGGCCGAGCAGATATGCGAGTGGATGCGGCGCAGGTCGCGCAGCACGTCCAGATGCAGCGAGGTGGTCTCGATGGTCTCGGGGCGGCCCTCGCGCAGGCGGTCGAGGTGGCGCTCGACGGCGGCGAGCTCGGTGTTCTTCAGCGTGGTCTTCTCCACCAGCAGCTTGCGCGCTTCGTTGGCATCGCCCGACATGAAGACGCCGAAGGCGATCCGCAGCGAGTCCATCGTGCGCTTGTGGAACGCGGCGAGCTCCTCGGCGCCCTCGGCCGAGAACTGGAAGCGGCGCTTGATCTTCTTGGTCGCGAGCTCGCTCAGGCTCTTGTCGATGATGTCGCCGATATGCTCGAGGTTGATGGCGAAGGAGATGATCTCCATCGCGCGCCGCCCCTCGCTCTCGTCGAGGCTGCCCCGCATCAGCTTCGTCACATAGAGCTTGATGGCCTCGTCGAGGCTGTCGACGACATTGTCCATCTTCGTGACCTGGTCGACCAGTGCGCGGTCGCCGGTCATCATCGCCGCCATCACCTTGCGCAGCATGACCTCGACGAGGTCGCCCATGCGCAAGGTCTCGCGCGCGGCGTCGGCGAGCGCCAGTGACGGCGTCTCCAGCGCGCTCTCGTCGAGATAGCGCGGCCGGGCCGGATCGTCTTCCCGGACGCGATCAGGCAGCAGCCGGGTCAGGAGCCGGGACATGATGTCGAGCAGGCCGATGAAGATGACGGCCGTGCCCACGTTGAAGGCGATGTGGAAGGCCGCCGTCATCCTGGCGAGATCGGGCTGCCAAGCGTGCATGTGCTCGGCGATCCCACCCAGGAACGGCAGCACCAGCGCGATCCCGATCACGCGGTTGACGAGATTGCCGAGCGGCAGGCGGTAGCTCGCGGGATCGTCGCGCCGGGCGCCCTCGAACATGGGGTTGATGGCGCTGCCGAGATTGGCCCCCAACACCAGCGCAAGCGCTGCGTAAGGCGTGATGAACTGCGAATAGGCCAGCGACATGATCAGCAGCACACTGGCGACGCTCGAATGCACCGCCCAGGTGACGAGCGCGGCGATGACGATGCAGAGCACGGGATCGCCCGTGATCGCCGACATCATGACGCGAACTCCCGGCGCGTTCTCCGCCGGAGCTAGCGTGTCGAGCAGGATGTGCAGCGACAGCAGCATCAAGCCGAGGCCGATGAAGACGCGGCCGATATCCTTGATTCGCGACCGTGGGCCGGAGCGGAAGGCGACGAGCCCGAGCACGAACAGGACAGGCGCAACGGCTGCGATGTTGAACGACAGCACCTGCACGATCAGCGTCGTGCCGACATTGGCCCCCAACATGATGGCGAGCGCGGCGGCCAGGCTGACGAGGCCTTCTGCCGCGAATGAGCTGGTGATCAGCGCCGTCGCCGTGCTGCTCTGGAGCAGCGCGGTGAGGCCAAGCCCGGCGGCGAACGCGTTGAATCGGTTGCCGAGCGCCTTGCCGAGCAGCCGCCGCAGGTCCGGGCCGAAGGCGCGCAGAATCCCGCTGTGGACCATGTGCAGGCCCCACAGCAACAGCGCCACGCCGCCCATCAGATCGAGCAGAACCAACGTTCCCATGCTCCGCGTCCGGATTGGAGTCGATTGGTGAGGCTAGCGCCAAACGTCAGCGGTTCAAACCCTTTGTTGGCGCGTCGGCGTTAACGTTTGCGTCCGTTGCTCGTTCCCGCGCCGCGATGCCTTGTGAGCAGGCTCACATTGCCGCCTTGAGGGCAGCGAAGCCGCGATCGAGATCGGACTTGAGATCGTCGACGCTTTCGAGCCCGATGTGCAGTCGCAGGGTCGGGCCGCCCGGCGACCACTTCGTGGCGGTACGATAGGCGTCGCAATCGAAGGGAATCACAAGGCTCTCGAAGCCGCCCCAGGAGAAGCCCATGCCGAACAGCTTGAGCGTGTTGAGCATGGTGTCGACGGCCTTCTGCGGCGCCGGCTTCAACACGATGCTGAACAGGCCCGACGCGCCCGTGAAATCGCGCTTCCAGATCCCATGGCCGGGATCGGTTTCGAGCGCCGGATGCAGCACGCGCGCGACCTCGGGGCGGGCCGCGAGCCAGCGCGCCATGTCGAGCCCCGAGCGATGATGCTGCGCCAATCGCACCGACAGCGTGCGCAGGCCGCGCAGCGCGAGGAAGACGTCGTCAGGGCCGGCGCAGACGCCGAGCAGGCGGATGCCTTCGGCAATCTGCGGCCAGGCCTTGGCGTTGGCCGAGATGGTGCCGAACATGATGTCGGAATGGCCGCCGATATATTTGGTGGCGGCCTGCATGCTGATGTCGACGCCCTGGTCGAGCGAGCGATGATAGAGCGGCGTCGCCCAGGTGTTGTCGTCGATGACGAGCGCGTCGCGCGCATGCGCGACCTCGGCGATGGCGCGGATATCAGGCATCTCGAACGACTGCGAGCCCGGCGCCTCCACCAGCACCGCGCGGGTGTTGGGCTTGAACAGCTTGTCGATGCCCGCGCCGATCAGCGGATCGAAATAGGTGGTTTCGATGCCAAGGCGCGCGAGCATACCGTTGCAGAAATTGCGCGAGGGCCGATAGACGTTGTCGCAGACGAGCAGATGGTCGCCGGTCTTCAGCACCGAGAGCAGGGTGGTGGAGATCGCCGACAGGCCTGACGGCACGATGCCGACGCCGGCGCATTGCGGCCCCTCCAGTGCCATCAGCGTCTCCTGGAACGCCCTGGTGGTGGGGGTGCCGTGGCGGCCGTACTGGAACTCGCCGCGATGGGCGTGCAGGTCCTCGGCGGTCGGATAGAGCACGGTCGAACCGTGAAACACCGGCGGATTGACGAACCCCTTCTGCGCCTTGGTGTCGCGGCCGGAGGTCACCAGCCGGGTCTCGGCGTGCTGTTGGGAGGGGTGCGAGGAATCCATGCGTCTGCTTTCAAAACCGCGTTTCCACCGGGCGCGCCGCGCCCGCGGGCCGGCCGAAGGCCGCTGCCGTTAATAACAGAACACAGAAGAGTCCCGTCAACCCCTTGACCCGGCACGCCAGTCGTTCTGAGATGCGCGGGTGCTATTCAGTCGCCGCATGTTGAGGGGCTGCCGCGACCTTCGATCCACGTCTGACCGGACCTTGCGTCACAGCCATAACGGCGGGCGCTTGCGGCGGGGATTAAGGTATGGCCTCCCGGGATGGGCGAGTGTTCGGCAAGGTTTTCCAGCATGACTCTTGCAAGGCTGGTCTTGATGCGGCTAGCCCTGGCGGAGACGATCCCAAAGACGCCATTCCTGACCTTGAGACGACTTTGAAAGGCCTTCAGCCCATGAAACGCGTAACCCTGGCTCTCACCCTCGCTCTCGCCGCCGGCCTCTCCGCCCAGGCCGCCGATGCGCAAACGCTCAAGACCATCAAGGACCGGGGCATGCTGTCCTGCGGCGTCAGCCAGGGCCTGCCCGGCTTCTCCTCGCCCGACGACAAGGGCAACTGGACCGGGCTTGACGTCGACCTCTGCCGCGCGATCGCCGGCGCGATCTTCAACGATGCGACCAAGGTCAAGTACGTGCCGTTGTCCGCCAAGGATCGTTTCACGGCACTGCAATCCGGCGAAATCGACGTGCTCTCGCGCAACACCACCTGGACCATCTCGCGCGACACCTCGCTCGGCGCCAACTTCACCGGCGTGACCTATTATGACGGGCAGGGCTTCATGGTGAAGAAGTCGCTCAAGGTGAATTCGGCGCTCGAGCTCAACAGCGCCTCGGTCTGTGTCCAGACCGGCACCACCACCGAGCAGAACCTCGCCGACTACTTCAAGGCCAACAACATGAAGTACGAGGTGATCGCGTTCGGCACCAACGACGAGACCGTCAAGGCCTATGAAGCCGGTCGCTGCGACGTCTTCACCACCGACCAGTCGGGCCTGTACGCCAACCGCCTCAAGCTTGCCAATCCCAACGACCATATGGTGCTCCCCGAAATCATCTCGAAGGAGCCGCTCGGGCCGATGGTGCGCCACGGCGACGACCAGTGGTTCGACATCGTGAAATGGACGCTGTTCGCCCTGGTCACCACCGAAGAGCTCGGCGTGACCTCGAAGAACGTCGACGAGAAGGCGAAACTGGAAAATCCGGAGCTGAAGCGCGTGCTCGGCAGCGACGGCAATTTCGGCGAACAGCTCGGCCTGACCAAGGACTGGGTGGTGCGGATCGTGAAGGCCGTCGGCAATTACGGCGAGGTGTTCGACCGCAACGTCGGTGCCGGTTCGCCGCTCGGCATCAACCGTGGCCTCAACAATCTCTGGAACAAGGGCGGTCTTCAGTACGCGCCGCCGATCCGCTGATCCCGCCTGATCCGCGGCGATGAGCACCGAGGCTCGAAAACCGCCGGCCCAGATCGCGCTGAAGATCAGGCGCGTTCTGGGCGGCAAGGCAGGCTGGAACGGCGTCGCCGTCCAGTTTGCCTTCGCGGCGATCCTGGGCTGGATTGGCTACGAGATCGTCTCCAACGCCCGGGCCAACCTCGAAAACCAGCACATTGCCGCCGGCTTCGGTTTCTTGCGGAACAATGCCGGCTTCGACGTCAACCAGACGCTGATCTCCTACACCGGCTCGGACACGTTCCTGCGGGTGTTCGTGGTCGGGCTTTTGAACACGCTCGTGGTCTCGGTGGTGGGCATCTTCTTCGCCACCGTGATCGGCTTCATCGTCGCGCTGTGCCGGCTGTCGCCCAACTGGCTGTTGTCGCGCGTCGGCGAGATCTATGTCGAGGTCATCCGCAACCTGCCGCTGCTGTTCCAGATCCTGTTCTGGTACCTGGCGGTGCTCGCGGCCTTGCCAAATCCCCGGCAGAGCATCTCGCTGCTCGGCCTCGCCTTCGTCAGCAATCGCGGCCTCGTCATTCCGCGCCCGATCGGCGAGAGCGGCTTCGAGGCGTTCCTCGCGGTGCTGGCATTCGGGGTCGTGGCCTCGCTGGCGTTGCGCATCTACGCGCGGCGCGCCTTGTTTCAGCGGGGGCAGATGATTCGGATCTGGCCCTATGTGCTGGGCCTGCTGTTCGCCCTGCCGCTCGCCACCATGCTGGTATCCGGTGTGCCCTTCAGCTTCGAGGTGCCGCAGCTCAAGGGCTTCAATTTCGCCGGCGGCTCGCGGATCATCCCGGAATTCGTGGCCCTGGCGCTGTCGCTGTCGACCTACACCGCCGCCTTCATCGCCGAGATCGTGCGCGCCGGCATCCTGTCCGTCCACAGGGGGCAGATGGAGGCGGGCTCCTCGCTGGGCTTAAGCCGCGGCACCACGCTCCGCCTGATAGTCGTGCCGCAGGCGATGCGCGTCATCGTGCCGCCGCTGACCAACCAGTACCTCAACCTCACCAAGAATTCCTCGCTCGCGGTCGCGATCGGCTATCCTGACCTGGTGTCGGTGTTCGCCGGCACGTCGCTGAGCCAGACCGGGCAGGCGATCGAGATCATTGCCATGACGATGGGCGTCTACCTCCTGATCTCCTTGCTCACGAGCGCCATCATGAGCGTGTATGGTTGGCGCGTCAGCCGGAGCCTCGGCGCATGAGCGACATCACCTCGTCCGCCTACGTCCGCCGGGACCTGCTCACCGAGCGTCCCGCGCCGGTGAAGACCACGGGCTTCATTGGCCTCGTGCGCACCCGGCTGTTCAATTCGCCGACCAACATCCTGCTCACGATCGTGGGCGCCTTGCTGCTCTGGTTCACCATCGTTCCCTCCGTCAAGTTCCTGATGGTCGATGCGGTCTGGACCGGCAAGGATCGCACGGCGTGCCTGACCGAGAATGCCGGCTTTACGGTCGGCGCCTGCTGGCCCTACATCCAGGCCAAGCTGCCGCAACTGATCTACGGCTTCTATCCCGAGGCCGAGCGCTGGCGGGTCAACCTCTCGCTGATCCTGGCGGCGGTTCTGCTCCTGCCGCTGCTCATTCCGCGCCTGCCGGCGAAAGGACTGAACGCAAGTCTCTTCTTCTTCGCCTTTCCCGTGGTGGCGTTCTTTCTGCTGCACGGCGGCGGCATCACCGGGTTCGGCCTGAGCTGGACGGCCGGCCTGCTGCAATTGTTCGACGACAGCATCATCGGCGCCGGGCAGGCTCTGCTCAGTCTCGCCAAGACCTCGGCCATCGCGCCGCTCTTCTGGCTGGCCGGCAATCTCATCGTGCTGGTCGGCACTGCGATCTACTGGCTGATCTTTCCGCTGACCTGGCTGCGTGACCAGCTCCAGGGAACGGGCCAGTCGGTCTGGGCCGATTTCGCCATCACGGCGGCGATCGTCTCCCTGATCGCCTTCGTTCTTGGTGGCGGCGTTCGCACCGGCGGCCGGGCTCTGACATCCAGCATCGGCACCTTCATCGCCATCGCGGTCGTGATCAAGCTGATGGGGCTCGATCACGGCGGCCTGCCGGTCGTGGCCACGAACCTGTGGGGCGGGCTCCTGGTGACGCTGGTGGTCTCCGTGACCGGCATCGTCACCTCGCTGCCGATCGGCATCGCGCTGGCGCTCGGCCGCCGCTCGACCATTCCGCTGATCCGGATCTTCTCGATCGCCTTCATCGAGTTCTGGCGCGGCGTGCCGCTGATCACCGTGCTGTTCTTCGCGACCTACATGCTGCCTTTGTTCCTGCCGGGCAATTTTACGGTCGACGGTCTGGTGCGCGCGCTGATCGGCATTGCGCTGTTCACGGGCGCCTATCAGGCCGAGAACGTCCGCGGCGGGTTGGCCGCGATCCCGCGCGGGCAGGGCGAAGCGGCGGCCGCCCTGGGTCTGTCCTGGTGGAAGACAACCTCGCTGATCGTGCTGCCGCAGGCGCTGCGCCACGTCATTCCGAACCTCGTCAACAGCTTCATCTCGCTGTTCAAGGACACGTCGCTGGTCTCGATCGTGGCGCTGTTCGACCTGCTGGGCTCGCTCCGCGCGTCGTTCTCGGATCCGAAATGGTCGACGCCGTCGACCGCGTTCACCGGCTTTGCCTTCGCCGGGATCATCTACTTCATCTTCTGCTTTGGAATGTCGCGCTACTCGCTCTTCGTCGAGCATCGCCTCAACGCCCACCGTCGCAACTGATCGAGCTCACCATGTCAGACCCCATCGTCAAGATTTCCGGCCTCAACAAATGGTACGGCGAGTTTCACGTGCTGCGCGACATCGACCTCGAGGTCCGCAAGGGCGAGCGCATCGTGATCTGCGGCCCCTCGGGCTCCGGCAAGTCGACGCTGATCCGCTGCATCAATGCGCTGGAGGAGTTTCAGGAGGGCGAGATTGTCGTCGACGGCATCGAGCTCGGGCCCAACCTCAAGCACATCGACGCGGTGCGTCGCGAAGTCGGCATGGTGTTCCAGAGCTTTAATCTGTTCCCGCATCTGACAGTGCTGGACAATTGCACGCTCGCGCCGATCTGGGTGCGCAACATCCCCAAAAGGGACGCTGAGGCGACCGCGATGAAGTTTTTGGAGCGGGTCAAGATCCCGCACCAGGCCAACAAGTTTCCGGGCCAGATGTCCGGCGGCCAGCAGCAGCGCGTCGCGATCGCACGCGCGCTGACGATGAACCCCAAGGTGATGCTGTTCGACGAGCCGACCTCGGCGCTCGACCCCGAAATGGTCAAGGAAGTGCTCGACACCATGGTCGACCTCGCCGAGGAGGGCATGACCATGCTGGTCGTCACCCACGAAATGGGCTTCGCCCGCGAGGTCGCCAACCGCGTCGTGTTCATGGATGCCGGCCAGATCATCGAGGCCAATACGCCGAACGAGTTCTTTGCCGCTCCCCAGCACGCGCGGACGAAGCTGTTCCTGAGCCAGATCTTGCGGTGATCTCGTAGGGTGGGCAAAGGCGCGTCGCGCCGTGCCCACTATCCCTCGGCGATCGCGGCAAGGATGGTGGGCACGCTTCGCTTTGCCCACCCTACATGGCGGCTAAACGAACGGCGGCTTGATGTTGCTGCGCTTCTCCAGCCATTCCGGCACCGGCAGGTTCTTGGCGCGCATGAAATCCGCGTTGAACAGCTTCGACTGATAGCGGCTGCCGGAATCGCAGAGCACGGTGACGATGGTCTTGCCGGGCCCGAGCTGTTTCGCGAGTCGTATCGCGCCGGCGATGTTGATGCCGGTGGAACCGCCGAGGCACAGACCTTCGTGCTGGAGCAGCTCGTAGATCACCGTGACGGCTTCCGCGTCGGGAACGAGATAGGCGTCATCCACCTTGGCGCTCTCGACGATTGCGGTCGCACGGTTGAGGCCGATACCTTCCGTGATCGAGCCGCCCGGCGTCGCCTTGGCGTCGCCGCTCCGGAAATATTCGAACATGCCGGCACCATGCGGATCGGCGCAGGCGATCTGGACGTCCTTGTTCTTTTCCTTCAAATAGCGGCTGACGCCGGCGAGCGTGCCGCCGCTGCCGACCGAGCAGACGAAGCCGTCGACCTTACCGCCGGTCTGCTCCCAGATCTCGGGGCCCGTCGACTCGTAGTGCGCCTTGGCGTTGTCGAGGTTGTTCCACTGGTCGGCGAACAGGACGCCATTGGGCTCGGTCTTGCGCAGCTCGTCGGCGAGCCGGCGGCCGACATGCTGATAATTGTTGGGATTGGCATAGGGCAGGGCCGGCACCTCGATCAGCTCGGCGCCGCACAGCTTCAGAAAATCCTTCTTCTCCTGGCTCTGCGTCTCCGGGATCACGATCAGCGTGCGGTAGCCGCGCGCGCTCGCCACGACCGCGAGGCCGATTCCGGTGTTGCCGGCGGTCGCCTCCACCACGAGACCGCCCGGCTTGAGCTCGCCGCGCTTCTCGGCCTCCAGGATCATCCATTTGCCGGCGCGGTCCTTCACCGACTGGCCCGGATTCATGAACTCGGCCTTGCCCAGAATGGTGCAGCCGGTCAGCTCGGAGGCGCGCTTGAGCTTGATGAGGGGGGTGTTGCCGATGGCTTCGACAACGTCATTTTTGATGGTCATGTCAGGCAATTACCGGCTGGATCATAGGGTGGGCGCGACCCTAAAGTAGGGTGGCGGGCCTTACAAGCGACCCTTGCAGGCCGACCCCGCAAACCCTTATTGCTGCTTTGCGAAGATGACTTGCCGGACGTCGATATTTCCGGACAGGAATCCGGCCTCGCAATAGGACAGATAATACTCCCACAGCCGCCGGAACCGGTCGTCGAAGCCGAGCGGCACGAGGCCCGGCCAGGCCGTCTGGAAGTTGTTCCGCCAGGTGGCCAGCGTCTTGGCATAATCCTGCCCGAAGATGCGCTCGCGGATGACCGGCAGGCCGAATCTGTCGCCGAGCGACTTGAGGACGGCGGGCGAGGGCAGCATTCCGCCGGGAAAGACGTAGCGCTGGATGAAGTCCACCTCGCGCCGGTAGCCCTGGAACAGACTGTCCTGGATCGTGATCGCCTGGATGCCGGCGAGGCCGCCGGGCAGCAGCCGGTCCCGCAACTGGGCGAAATATTTCGGCCAGAACCGCTCGCCGACGGCTTCGATCATCTCGATCGAGGCGATGCGGTCGTAGCGGTCGCGTTCGTCGCGATAATCCTGAAGACGGATCTCAACCTTCTCGGCAAGACCCGCCTCGTGAATGCGCTTCTGCGCAAAATCGCGCTGTTCGGTCGAGATCGTGAGGCCGACCACGCGCGTGCCGAAGGTCTTTGCGGCAAACTCGGCGAAGCCGCCCCAGCCGCAGCCGATCTCGAGCAGCGTCTGGCCAGGCTTCAGGTCGAGCGCCTCGCCGAGCCGGCGGTATTTGTTGGTCTGGGCTGCCGTGAGATCGGAAGTGCTCTCCTCGAACAGCGCCGAGGAATAGGTCATGCCGGGATCGAGCCAGGCCGAATAGAACGCATTGCCGATGTCGTAATGGGCGTGGATGTTGCGCCGCGCCTGACGGCGGGTGTTGCGGTTGAACCAGTGCTGCAGCAGCTGGACGAACCGCATCAGCGGCTTGTCGTTCAGCATGGCCTGGATCAGATCGTGATTGACGCAGAACAGGTAGAGGAATTGCGTCAGGTCCGGCGTGTCCCAGTCGCCGGCGAGATAGGCCTCAGCGATGCCGATGTCGCCGCCGTTGATGAGGCGCGAAGCGAAACCGTAATTGTGCAGCCGCATCGCCGCATTCGGGCCCGGCTCCTGGCCGCCGAGGCGGATCACGCGTCCGTCGGGCAGGGTGACGTCGAGCGTGCCTCGTCGCAGCCGCGCGCCAAAACTGAGCGCGAGCCGAACGATGCGCGGCAGATCGGCAAGCACTGTATCTATGGTGTCTGACGTCACCGAAATGGTATGCGACATCGGCGGATCCATCACCTGAACGGATGCAGTCCGACCGCGAGCCAGGCGCCCCCCTACGCCTCATATCGCTGGACCCGAGGGCGCCCCGCAAACGGTCAGCGTCGAATCATTTGAATGATATAGGTGCGCGCTGCGCCGGTCGCCAAGGTGCTGGCGGGGTACCTCCGGCAGTCCACCGCCGTGTGCACAGCGCAATTGCAGGCCAGCCCCCGATCATAGCGCGCCGTGCGCTCAGCCAAGGCCGGGAAAGCTGCGGTGCGCCGCGGCGCAGGTTTCGGTGGAGCGCCTGCCGGGACCGGTGGCGCTGGCGTCGGCGTGGCAGCAATATCACATGAAATCTTGGTAAGCTTGAATGCGCCTCGGAGCAAGGTTGGAATACAAAAAACCCTTGTGAGACAGGTATATTTTGTATTTGCGTGAGCTCGACATCGGCGCATTCGGGGCCGCATTTCGCAGGTGCGGGACTGTCCCCCTGTTCCGCGCCCCGCTAGTATGAACTACAGGTTCCGCAGAAAGCATCACGGCTGTGAACGAGTCACATAAACGCCCCCGGCCGTCCCGCCACGAATCGGTTAATCCGGCTCTGCGGTGGCGGATCGATCTGCCCGGCGGGGGATGGATGTGACACAGGATGGTCCTGCGGTCGCCATGGGGCGATCTCCCGGCCTTACGTTCCGGACGTCGCGTGCGGCGCAATGGGTTGCCGCGGTGTGCCTTGCCGCCAGTTCAGGCGCCTGCGTGCTGACGCAGGATCTGCCCGATCCCGCACTCGATGTTCCCGCGCAGTACAAATACGCGGGCAAGCCGGATGCGCCGCCGTCGTTGGATTGGTGGCGCGGCTTTCGCTCCGCGGAGCTGACGCAACTGATGGAGGAGGCGCAGACCGTCAATCTCGACATCGCCGCCGCCGTCTCGCGCATCGTCCAGGCTGACGCCCAGGCGCGGCAGGCGGGCGCGGCGCTGCTGCCGAGCCTGTCGGGTGGCGGATCGGAAACCTATTCACGCACCTCGGGTTCGAGCGCCTCGGGTCTGTCGATCGGCGGCCGCGAGGTCGTCAACTATTCGGCGTCGCTGAGCGCGAGCTACCAGCTCGACTTCTGGGGCCAGAACCGCGATGCGCTCCAAACGGCGGAAGAGACGGCGAATGCCAACCGTTTCGATCGTGACGTCGTCGCACTGACGACGCTCGCCGGCGTCGCCAACGCCTATTTCCAGGTGCTGGCCTCGCAGGATCGCCTGCGGACCGCCCAGAGCAACATCGCCAGCGCGCAGCGGATCCTCGATGCGATCCGCGAGCGCCGCAAGGCCGGCACCGGCACCGATCTCGACGTCGCCCAGCAGGAGAGCGTGGTCGCCAACCAGAAGGCGCTGGTGCCGCCGCTGCGCCAGACGCTCGACCAGAACGTCAACGCACTCGCCGTGCTGGTGTCGCGGCCGCCGGAGAGCGTCCGCGTGCTCGGCGGCTCGCTGAACAAGATCGCCATCCCGCGCGTCACGCCCGGCCTGCCGTCGGAGCTTTTGACGCAGCGGCCCGACATCCGCCGGCAGGAGGCACAGCTCGCCTCGGCGACCGCGAACATCGGCAATGCCCGCGCGCAGTTCTTTCCGACCATCCAGCTCACCGGCAATGGCGGCTATCAGAGCTCGGCGCTGGTCTCGCTGTTCCAGCCGCATGCGGCCTTCTTCCAGCTCGTCGGCAGCGCCACGCAGCCGATCTTCGACGGCGGCAAGATCCTCGGCAATTTCGAATTCGCCAAGGCCCGGCAGGACGAGTTGCTCCAGACCTACCGCAAGACCATCATCCAGTCGTTTGCGGACGTCGACAACGCGCTCTATTCGATCAAGCAGACCACGATCAAGCTGCAATTGCAGCGCGATGTCGTGACCTCGTCGAAGCGCGCCTTCGATCTCGCCGAGCAGCAATTGCGCGCCGGCACGGCCGACATCGTGACTGTGCTGAACGTCCAGCAGACACTATTTCAGGCCGAAGATGCGTTGTGGCAGGCCCAACTCGCACGGCTTCTCGCCATCGTCAGCCTGTATCAGGCGCTCGGCGGCGGCTGGGAGCCGCGAATGGAGAAACCGGTCAATGCTCTTTAAGCCGGATACGAAGGAAGGCGCGAAAGAGGGGACGGCGAAGAAATCGCGCGGCCGCGGCTTCGTCATGACCCTGATCACGCTCGCCATCCTTGGCGCGCTCGGCTATTTCGGCTGGACCGTCTGGCATCAGCAGCCGCAGCAGGCGAATGGCCGCAACCAGCGGCCCGATCTGCCGGTGCCGGTGCTGGCGGCGACGCCCCGCATCCAGGACGTGCCAGTCTATCTCGACGGCGTGGGCGCGATCCGCGCGCTCAACACCGTGACCGTGCGGTCGCAGGTCGACGGCAAGCTGATCGCCGTGAAATTCACCGAGGGCCAGGACGTCAAGAAGGGTGACGTGCTCGGCGAGATCGATCCCGCGCTCTACCAGGCGACGTATGATCAGGCCGTCGCCAAGAAGGCGCAGGACGAGGCGCAGCTCGCCAACCAGCGCATCGACCTTACGCGCTACGAGCAGTTGGCTGCCTCCAACGCAGGCTCCAAGCAGCAGGCCGACACCCAGCGCGCCGCGGTCGCGCAGACCGAGGCGCTGGTCAAGGCCGACCAGGCCGCGATCGACAATGCGGCGGCGACGCTGAGCTACACCAAGATCGTGGCGCCGCTTTCGGGCCGCGCCGGCCTGCGCCAGGTCGACCAGGGCAACATCATCCACGCTGCCGACACCACGGGCCTCGTGGTGATTACGCAATTGCAGCCGATCGCGGTGTGGTTCAGCCTGCCGCAGCAGCAGATCATGCGCGTCAACGCGGCGGCGTCGAAGGGCACGCTCGCGGTCGACGTGTTCGGCAATGACGGCATCACCGTGATCGACACCGGCAAGCTGACCGGCATCGACAACCAGGTCGACCAGACCACCGGCACGCTCAAGCTCAAGGCGGAATTCCCCAACGCCAATTACCAGCTCTGGCCGGGCCAGTTCGTCAATGTCCGCCTCAAGGTCGAGACCTTGATGCAGGCGCTGGTGGTGCCGACATCGGCGGTGCAGCGCGGACCGATCGGCACCTTCAGCTACGTCATCGGCGAGGACAATGTCGTCTCCGCCAAGCCGGTGACAGTGACCCAGCAGAACGAGCATGACGCCGTCATTGCGAACGGCTTGTCGCCGACCGACAAGGTCGTCACGACGGGCTTTGCCAATCTGTCCGACGGGTCCAAGGTGGTCGTCGGCCGCGATGACCAGACACCGTCGGCCGATCTCGCCCCGCGCAAGCGCACGCGCGGCCCGGATGGCCAGAAGAAGGATGGGCAGGCCAAGGACGGGCAAAAGGACGGACAGGGCAAAGACGGCGAGCACCGCGCCAAACGGAGCAGCAGCGAGGGCGACCAGAAGGGGCAGACCGGACCGGCGCCGGGGCCGGGGGCATCGGGACCTGGAGCCAAGCAGCCATGATCCCGACAACAGCCGCCTGAGCGGCAGGCAGATCCCATGGGTGTTTCCGAACCCTTCATCCGCCGCCCGATCGCGACCTCGCTGCTCGGCATCGCCCTGCTGATCGGGGGCGCGCTCGGCTATTTCTCGCTGCCAGTCTCGGCGCTGCCGCAGGTCGATTTCCCGACCGTGCAGGTGACGACGCAGCTTCCGGGCGCAAGCCCCGACGTGATCGCCTCGCTGATCACCGCACCGCTGGAGCGGCAGCTCGGCCAGATCCCGTCGCTGTCGGCGATGAACTCGACGAGTTCGTTCGGCGTCAGCCAGATCTCGCTTCAGTTCGACCTCAACCGCGACATCGACGGCGCGACCCAGGACGTGCAGGCGGCAATCAACGCGGCGGCCGGCGTGCTGCCCAAGACGCTGCCCTATCCGCCGACCTACGCCAAGGTGAACCCGGCGGACGCGCCGGTGATGACGCTGGCGCTGCGCTCGGACACGATCTCGCTGCGGGCGATGAGCGACATCGCCGACACGCTTCTGGCGCAGCGGCTGAGCCAGATTTCCGGCGTCGGGCGCGTCTCGGTGCTCGGCGGGCTGAAGCCGGCCGTACGCATCCAGGCGGATCTGGCGCGCCTCGCCGCCTATGGCATCGCGATGGAGGATCTGCGCGCCGCGATCGCCAACGCCAACGTCTCGGGGCCAAAAGGCTCGCTCGACGGTGCGCAGCAATCCTACATCATCGCCGCCAACGACCAGATCGCCGCCGCCGACGCCTACAAGCCTATTATCATTGCCTACCGCAACGGCTCGCCGGTCACGATCGCCGACGTCGCGCAGATCGTGGATGGCCTCGAGAACGACCGCACCGGCGGCTGGTACCAGGGCACGCCGGCGGTCATCATCGACATCCAGCGCCAGCCCGGCGCCAACGTCATCGATGTCGTCAGCCAGATCCGGGCGGAAATCCCAAAGGTCCAGCGCGCCATTCCGGCCGGCGTGAACCTCACCATCGTCTCCGACCGCACCGTCACCATCCGCGCCTCGGTCCGCGACGTGCAGTTCACCCTGATCCTCAGCGTCGTCTTGGTGACGCTGGTGGTGCTGCTGTTCCTGCGTTCGCTGCGGGCCACGCTGATCGCGGGCGTGGCGCTGCCGCTGTCGCTGATCACCAGCTTCGGCATCATGTATTTCGCCGGCTTCAGCCTCGACAATCTGTCGCTGATGGCGCTCACCATCGGCACCGGCTTCGTCGTCGACGACGCCATCGTCATGATCGAGAACATCGTCCGCCACATGGAGAACGGCGACAGCGCGATGGAGGCCTCGCTGAAGGGGGCCAGCGAAATCGGCTTCACCGTAATCTCGCTGACGGTGTCGCTGATCGCGGTGTTCATCCCGCTTTTGTTCATGTCCGGCCTTGTCGGGCGCATGTTCCGCGAATTCGCGCTGACGCTGACGATCGCGGTCGTGACCTCGGCCGTGGTCTCGCTGACGCTGACGCCGATGATGTGCTCCCGGCTGCTCAAGCACGCCCATGAGGAACTGGCTGTGCCGGGATTGGCCGCGATCAGCCGCTTCATCGATAGCACCGTCGAGTTCTATCACCGCACGCTGCTCTGGGTCCTGGAACGCCAGCGCGCCACGCTGCTCGTGACGTTCGCCACGCTGGTCGCGACCCTCGTCCTCTACGTCGTCGCGCCAAAGGGCTTTTTGCCGCTTCAGGACACCGCCTCGATCACGGCGGTGACAGAGGCGGGACCCGACGTGTCGTTCACCGAGATGCAGAAGCGGCAGGCCGAGGCGGCCGATGCCATCAAGGCCGATCCTGATGTGGTCGGCGTGGTCTCGGTGATCGGGGCGGGCTCGGTCAACCCGACCACCAATGTCGGGCGCCTCGTCATGACCTTGAAGCCGCGCGGCGAGCGGCGCGACGACGTCAGCGCGGTAGTGACCCGGCTGAAGGAACGGGTGTCGGCTATCCCCGGCATGACCGTCTATTTCCAGCCGGTGCAGGACGTGCAGATTTCGACCCAGTCGAGCCGTTCGCAGTACCAGTACACCCTGACCGGGACCGACGCGACGCTGGTGTCGGAATGGGCGCGCAAGCTCGTTGCCGAGATGCGGCGCGATCCGCTGTTCCGCGACGTCTCCTCGGAGGCGCAGGAGGGCGGCCTGCGGGCGCAGCTCGACGTGGACCGGACCCGGGCCGGACAGCTCGGCGTGAGCCTGCAGGGGATCACTGACACGCTCAACGACGCGTTCGCGCAGCGGCAGATCTCGACCATCTACGGCCAGGCCAACCAGTACCGCGTGGTGCTGGAGGCGCTGCCGATGTACCAGCGCGACCCCTCGATCCTGTCGAAGCTGTATCTGCCGGGCGCGGCGAGCAGCATCGTTGGCGGGCCCAATGCCCAGGTGCCGCTCTCCGCCGTGGCGACGCTGAAGCGCACCACGGCGCCGCTCGCGATCTCGCACCAGGCGCAATTCCCGTCGATCTCGCTCAGCTTCAACCTCGCCCCGGGCGCCGCGCTCGGCGATGCCGTCGAGGCGGTGAAGACGATCGAGACCCGGATCGGGATGCCCAACAGCATCGTCGGCGTCTATGCCGGCGACGCCGCCGAATTCGCCAAGGCGCTCGCCGGCCAGCCCTGGCTGCTGCTCGCCGCCGTGATCACGATCTACATCGTGCTGGGCGTGCTCTATGAGAGCTACATCCACCCGATCACCATCCTGTCGACACTGCCTTCGGCCGGCGTCGGCGCGATCCTGGCGTTGATGCTGTGCGGGCAGGACCTCTCGGTGATCGGCCTGATCGGCATCATCCTGTTGATGGGCATCGTCAAGAAGAACGCGATCATGATGATCGATTTCGCGCTCGAGGCCGAGCGCGGGCAGGGGATGTCGCCGAACGAGGCGATCGTGCAGGCCTGTCTCTTGCGCTTCCGTCCGATCATGATGACGACGCTGGCGGCGCTGTTCGGCGCGTTGCCGCTCGCGATCGAGAGCGGCACCGGCGCCGAGCTGCGCTTTCCGCTCGGCATCTCCATCATCGGCGGCCTGCTGCTCAGCCAGTTGCTGACGCTGTACACCACGCCCGTGATCTACCTCGCGCTCGACCGCATCAACCGCCGCCTCGAGCAGGCTCTGCCGCCGGCCGAATCCGGCGGCCCGCCGGTCGCGGGCGCGACCGAGGGGATGCAGTGATGGCATCGATCTCGGAGCCGTTCATCCGCCGTCCGGTCGCGACCACGCTGCTGTCGATCGGGTTGTTCCTGCTGGGTGTCGTCGCCTACGAGTTCCTTCCCGTCGCCTCGGTCCCGAACGTCGACTTCCCCGCCATCTTCGTGTCGGCCAGCCGGCCGGGCGCCGACCCATCCGTCATGGCGGCGACGGTGGCCTCGCCATTGGAGCGTCGGCTCGGCGAGATCGCGGGCATCAACCAGATCACCTCGACGTCGTCGCTCGGCACGACCAGCATCCAGCTCCAGTTCGACATCGGCCGCAACATCGACAAGGCCGCGCGCGACGTGCAGGCGGCGATCAACGCCGCGCTGATCGACCTGCCGAGCGACCTGCCGACGCTACCGCGCTTCCGCAAGGCGAACACGGCCGGCGCGCCCGTTTTCGTGCTGGCGCTGACCTCGAAGACGCTGTCGGCCAGCGCGATCTACGACGTCGCCGATACCGTGATTGCGCAGCGCATCTCGCAGGTGCCTGGCGTCGGCGACGTGACGGTGAGCGGCGCCGACCAGCCGGCGGTGCGCGTGCAGCTCAACCCCGTCGCGCTGTCCAACGCCGGCATTGCCACCGACGACGTCAGGACCGCGATCATCAACGCCAACCCACTCGGTCCCGTCGGCATCTTCAACGGCGAGCGCCAGAGCGAGACGCTGTCGCTGAACAAGCAGATGCGGACGGCGAAAGAGTTCCGCGACATCGTCATCAAGAGCTCGAACGGCAATTTCGTCCGGCTGTCCGACGTCGCCGATATCGAGGACTCGGTTCGCAATGCCCGCTCCATCGCCTGGTTCAACAAGCAGCCGGCGGTGCTGATCCAGATCACCAAGCAGGGCGACGCCAACGTCATCGACACCGTCGACCGGGTGAAGGCGCTGATCCCGGCGCTGAAGCAATGGATCCCGGCGGGTGTCGATATTTCCACCTTGGTCGATCGCACCAGCACGATCCGCGCCAGCGTGCTCGACATGCAGTGGACGCTGCTGGCAACCGCCGTCCTCGTGATGGTCGTGGTGTTCGTGTTCCTGCGGCGGCTGACGCCGACGATCGCCGCCGGCATCTCCGTGCCGCTGGCGCTGGCCGGGACCTGTGCCGGGATGTGGGTCGCGGGCTTCTCGATCGACAATCTGTCGCTGATGGCGCTGGCGATCTCGGTCGGCTTCGTGGTCGACGACGCCATCGTCATGATCGAGAACATGTACCGCAATCTCGAACATGGCATGCGGCCGCTCCAGGCGGCCCTGGTAGGCGCACGGCAGATCGGGTTCACCGTGGTCTCGATCAGCCTGTCGCTGATTGCGGCTTTCACGCCGCTGATCTTCATGGATGGCATCGTCGGTCGGCTCTTGCGCGAGTTCTCGCTGACGCTGACCTTCGCGATCCTGGTCTCGACGCTGGTGTCGCTGACGGTCACGCCGATGATCTGCGCCCATTACATCCGGCAGACAACGTCCGGGACTGCGACGCTGTTCGATCGGCTGATCGAAGGTTCGCTGTCGCGCGTGGTCACGTTTTACGCTCGCAGCTTGCGTACCGTGCTGCAATATCCACTGCTGACGCTGCTGGTGTTCTTCGCCACAATCGGCCTCACGGTGACGCTCTACATCAAGGTCCCCAAGGGCTATTTCCCGACCGACGATTCCGGCTTCGTCATCGGCGCGACGCGCGCCTCGGCCGACATCTCGTTCCAGTCCATGCTCGGCCTGCAGCAGCGGCTCGCCGAGATCGTGATGCAGGATCCGGCCGTGGCCGGCATCGGCTCGACGGTCGGCAGCGGAGGCGGGCCGGGGGGAGCGACCTCGAACCGCGGCACCATGTTCATCAGCCTGAAGCCGCCAGAGGAGCGCGACCACGTCTCGACGCAGGTCGTGATCGACCGTCTCAGGCGCGCCCTGTACCCGGTGCCCGGCATCCGCCTGTTCATGTTCGCCGCCCAGGACGTCCGCGCCGGCGGGCGGCAGAGCGATTCCGACTACCAGTACACGCTGACCAGCACTGACCTCAGCCTGCTCCAGAAATGGGCGCCGATCGTGGCCAAGCGTATGGAGAGCGTCGAGGGCATCACGGATATTTCCAGCGACCGCGATCCCGGCGGGCTTCAACTCACGCTCTCGATCGACCGCCAGAAGGCCTCGGCGCTCGGCGTCAAGGTCCAGGATATCGACAACGCGCTCAACAACGCATTTTCGCAGCGGCAGATCGGGATCATCTACACCCAGCGCAACCAGTATATGACCGTGCTGGAGATCGACCCGAAATTCCAGGTCGACCCATCCAACCTCGATCGCATCTATGTCGCCGGTGCCAATGACGCGCAGGTGCCGCTGTCGGCCGTGGTGCACGCGACGCGCGGGCTCGCTGCGCTGGCGGTCTATCATTCGCAGGCGTTTCCCTCGACCACGGTGTCGTTCAACCTGTTGCCGGACGTGCCGCTTCAGACAGCCACCCAGAACGTGCAGCGCGCGGTCGAGGAACTGCACATGCCGGAAGGCATTCGCGGCAGTTTTGACGGCAACGCGGGCGATTTTGCCAGGACCAGCGGCCGCCAGCCGCTGCTGATCCTCGGCGCGCTGGTGGCGATGTATATCGTGCTCGGCGTGCTCTATGAGAGCCTCGCCCATCCGCTGACGATCATCTCGACGCTGCCGTCCGCGGGGCTCGGCGCGCTGCTCGCCTTGCAGCTGACCAACACGCCGCTGACGGTGATCGCCTTCGTCGGCATCATCCTGTTGATCGGCATCGTCAAGAAGAACGGCATCATGATGGTGGACTTCGCGCTCGATGCAGAACGCCAGCGCGGCCTGTCCTCGGCGGAGGCGATCTTCGAGGCCTGCCAGGCCCGCTTCCGCCCCATCCTGATGACGACCATGGCGGCACTGTTCGCCGGCATTCCGCTGGTCATCGCGACCGGCCCCGGCACGGAGCTCCGTCGTCCGCTCGGCATCACCATCATCGGCGGCCTGTTCGTCTCGCAGATCCTGACGCTCTACACGACGCCCGTGATCTACCTGCTGATCGACCGCCTGCGCCGCCGTTCCGAGCCGCGTCCGCTCGCCGCGCCCGCGGAATAGGTTGTTGAACCGCGGTTCGAAGCGTATAGCGGCGGCCATGTCGAACCCCACCGCTGCCGCGCCGGCCGATCCGATCCCCGAATGCCCGCACTGCCAGAAGCCGATGCCGCTGTGCATCTGCGACAGCGTCACGCCGATTGAAAACCGGCTCTCGCTCCTGATCCTCCAGCATCCGCAGGAGCAGGACAGGGCGCTCGGCACCGCGCGGCTGCTTGCAAAGCATTTCGCCAATGCCACGGTGCGGGTCGGCCTGTCCTGGCCGAGCCTGTCCAAGGCGCTGGGGCGGCCGGTCGAGAACGCCTCGCACTGGGCCGTGCTCTATCTCGGCTCGGCCCGCGCGGCCGATCTCGAAGCCGAGGGAGAGATACTCGCGCTCAACCGCAAGGGCGAGGTGGCGGAGAACCAGCGCGCGATCCTCGGCAAGCTCGAAGGCGTGGTGCTGCTCGACGGCACCTGGAGCCAGGCCAAGGCACTGTGGTGGCGCAATCCCTGGATGCTGAAATGCCAGCGCGTCATCCTCAACCCGGCGCATCCGTCGCGCTACGGCCGCCTGCGCAAGGAGCCGCGCAAGGACGGGCTCTCGACCATCGAGGCCGCCGCGACGATCCTTGCCAGTCTCGAGAAGCGCCCCGACATCGCGGAGACGCTGAATGCCAGTTTTGAACGGATGTTGACGCGCTATCGCGAAGTCCAGGCGGAGATGCCGGAATTGGCGCCGAAACCGGCCCCAAAGGGCGGTCGGCGCGACTTCCGCCGCCGCAAGCGGGCCTGACCTCGGCCTTCATCATCCGTACGGTTGATTGCCCGGCGCACGGCGACCGGATAGAGACCAGCGGCTGATGAGCGGCTATCCTGTCGCGGCATCGGAAGGCCGGAATCGGTAGGGGGCAGTCGAATTCAGCCAGCGGCGAAGGAAATCCTTGCACAGGCGGCGCGGCCCGATCGGTGGGGCACGCTCGCGCTGATGGACATTTCGCTGCGTTACCGGCGCACCGTGATCGGCCCGCTCTGGATCACGTTGACGCTCGCCGCAACAATTGCAAGCGTCGGCACGGTCTACGCCGCACTGTTCAAGCAGGACATCGCCGGTTTCCTGCCGCCCTTCGCCGTCGGCCTGATCGTCTGGACCCTGATCGCGACGACGCTCCAGGAAGGCTCCAGCATCTTCGTGGCGTCTGGCCACCTGATCAAGGCCGTGCCGGCGCCGCTGATCGTGCATGTGCTCCAGATGATCGCGCGCAACGTCCTCATCTTCGCGCATCATCTGGTGATCGTGGTGCTGCTCTACATCGTGATGCCATGGCCGCTGTATTGGAACATGCTGCTCGCGGTGCCCGGCTTTGCGATCCTGCTCATCGTTCTGCTCGGCGGCTCGGTCGCGCTCGGCATGCTCTGCGCGCGCTTTCGCGATATCGGCACGGCGATCGTCAGCGGCCTGCAATTCATCTTCTTCCTGACGCCGATCATCTGGACCGAGGACGCCCTGCGTGGCACCGCGTTCCACTGGCTGATCCGCGCCAATCCGTTCGCGACGCTGCTCGACCTCGTGCGCAGGCCGCTGCTGTCGCAGCCGACCGATCCTGGGCAATGGCTGCTCGGGTCGCTCTATGCGATCGTCGTAGCCGTCGTCGCCTTCGGCTGCTACGCAAAATACCGCCACCGCGTGGCGTATTGGCTGTGAGGCGTGCATGAGCCTTGCTGCCCACATCGTGCTTCGCAACGTTTCGGTCAACTTTCCGGTGCTGTCGTTCCGCGACCGCTCGCTGCGCAGCCGCTTCGTCAGCGCGGTGACGCTGCGCCGGACGCCAGTGGTGCCGCACATCGTCCCCGCGCTCAACGACGTCAGTCTCGACATCCGCGCCGGCGACCGCGTCGCCATCATCGGCGCCAACGGCGCCGGCAAGACCACGCTGCTGCGGGTTCTCGCCGGCATCTATCATCCGACCGCCGGCAGCCTGGACGTGCTCGGCCGCTGCCTGTCGCTGTTCGACCTGTCGGCCGGCTTCGACGAGGAAGCAACAGGTTATGAGAACATCATACGCCGCGGGCTCGTGATCGGCGCGCGGCGCTCCGAGATCGATGCGCGGCGGGCGGAGATCGCCGAGTTCACCGAACTCGGTGACAGGCTCGACCTGCCGCTGCGCACCCTATTCCCAGCGGCATGATGCTGCGCCTGATCTTCGCGGTCGCGACCGCCGTGGACGGCGAGATCGTCCTGCTCGACGAATGGATCGGCGTCGGCGATCAGCAGTTCCGCCGGAAGGCGCGGCAGCGGCTCGATGAGATCGTGGCCCGTGCCGGCATCCTGGTGCTGGCTTCCCACGACATCGAGCTGATCCAGAGCACCTGCAACCGCGCGATCCTGCTGGAGGAGGGGCGGATGACCGCGGCCGGCCCGACCGATGCGATTCTTGCGAAATATCTTTCCGACCCCGGCCGGGCCAAGGCGTAAACGCCGGGTCGGGGTTGCCTAAGCCATTGATCCCCTATATTGCTCCGCCCTTACGGGGCCACGTGGCGGAGTGGTTACGCAACGGTCTGCAAAACCGTGTACACCAGTTCAATTCTGGTCGTGGCCTCCATAACAACCTCCTGATATCTCATCACAAATTTTGCTCACCGCGCGTTCCACCGAGCGCGCGGCTAAGGCCTGCCAGGCCGTGCACACCGGGTTTGCCCGGGGCTTGGCGGACACCAGCGATTCAGGCCCGATGGCATGGACTTCGCATCTGCGAAGTGATGCGTCACGAACCCCTGGAGCTGGAGAGCACGTGAACGACGTCGTCCGATTTGTCCCGAAATCCGAGCTGGAGCGGGCCCGCCTCATTCGCGAGGCCCGTGCGATCTATGACAGCATCTTTCCGCCGGCCGCACCCGACCGGGCGCCGCAGGACAGCGAAGAGCGGGTCAAGACCTGATCGGCACCGCGCCGTTCCGGCGCATGGCCGACAGCAAAACGCCCGCGGGAGCGGGCGCATCGGTTGACGTTGAAAGTGGCCTCAACCGGCCGCGTACCAGCCGTCCGGAAACGGCAGAAGGGGCCAGGCGCCCTCATTGTCATTGGCGGCTTTGGGCGTTGCGACGTACGACCACGAGCGGGGCACGAATTCCTCCTCCGGCTCGGGCGCGAAATCTTGATAGACCATGGCGTCCCGGACGGCATCCAGCAGCAAGTTGAATTCGGCTTCGCTCATCGCACCCTCGCAGAACGCGGATGGCGCAATGTCGCAAAGCCGGTTTGTTACCCGATTGAGCCGACCGTTCGCATTTTAGCGATCCGGCGATCGGGCTCGGATTGGTTAGCGATTCCCTAAAATCCCCGCGGAACCGTACGTTCCTCCCGTCCGGCCTCAGTGTGAAAGAGATCACATCCCCCACAATTTATTTCTCCTACCCCTTGGCACGACACCGGCCAGCGAAGGCCGAGGGTGGGCAAGGCAGACGGGAGACTTGGTCATGAAGGCAAGGTTCTTGCGGTTTGCGGCTGCGAGGAGCCGGGCGCGCCGCGCCTCGACGGTCGGGCTGTTCCTGGCGCTGTTCGCCACCGCCGCTCAGGCGCAGCAGGGAACCCCGGAGCAGCGCCGGGCCTGCACCCCCGACGTCTACCGGCTCTGCGCCGGCGAGATCCCCAACGTCCGCGCCATCACGGCCTGTCTTCGCCGTAACCGGTCAAGCTTGAGCGAGGCTTGCCGCACCGTTTTCGACCAGGCCGGCAGCTGACATAGCTGCCCTGTGGGTTTGTGCGCAGCAAGTGGCCTGTACGGTCTCGCGAATCCGGCATAGTCGGCCTGTGGATATGCTGCGGACAGCCTGTGGACGGACAGTGATCTAGTTTGGATATCGGCCGTGGATACGGCCCCTGACCGTCATATCTCCGTCAAATGACAACACTGCATGATTCTCGGACCGTGCAGATTATTGCGTCGCGCAAAATCATTTGGTTCTCCCGAATTCGGAATTGCGTCCCGCACGACGCCCGACGCACGAACAGTTTTTGTGCAGCGGGCTGCCCAATTCGCGGGCCCCATTCATCCAATTTTTTGTACGCCCGCGGACAAGCTTTCCGCGGAGAACTCCACCTAGGCTCGCTCCCGAGATCTGGAACATGGCCAGTGCCATGACAATTCGAAGGAGCTGGAGATGGAGACACGGGTATTGCCCCATGCGCGGGGGATGACACGCGCATCATTGGCATGGCGCAAGGTCGCACTCGGCGCCGGCATCGCCTTCGGCCTCGTCGCCGCGGCACCGCTGAGCGCGCAGGCCGCCGCGCCCGCCGCCTGCGCCGCGCTCCAGGAGAAATATCCGGACTGGAAGGGCAAGACCCTCGTCAACGCCATCAACCCGCATACACCGGGCTATGAGACGATCGACCCGAAGGATCCCAGCAAATATATCGGCTTCGACATCGATCTTGGCGAGGCCATCGGCGAATGCCTCGGCTTCAAGCTGACCTACAAGCCGGTGACGTTCGCAGCACTCCTCACAACACTCGCGGCCGGCCAGGCGGACATCGTCATCTCCGACATCTACGCCACCAAGGAGCGCGCCAAGGCCGCCGACTTCATCACCTACTCGAAAGTGTTCGACGGCGTGCTGGTCGCCAAGGGCAATCCGAAAGGCATCAACGGCATCAATATGTCGATGTGCGGTACGGCCGCCGCCGAGAACACCGGCTATGTCGAAGTGCCCCTGATCCAGGCGCTGGTCCCCGAGTGCAAGAAGGCCGGCAAGCCCGAGCCGACCATCCAGCTCTACGACAACAACGCCAACTGCGTCCAGGCGATCCTGGCCGGCCGCGCCGACACCTACATCAACGACGTCAACACCGTCGACAGTGCGGTGAAGGCCTATCCGGACAAGCTGGAGAAGGCGATCGCGGTGACGATCCCGTATTCGGTCGGCATCGCCGTCCCGAAGGACAAGCCGAAATTCCGCGACGCCGTGCTGGCCGCGCTGATCGAGGTGCAGAAGGCCGGCACGCATATGGAGCTTCTGAAGAAGCATGGGCTCGATGTGAACAACTTCAAGGAGCCTGACATTCTGACGGCTGACTGATGTCGCTGTTTCTCCATTACCTGAGCATGCCGTATCTGCTCGAGGGCATCGAGCTCACCCTCGAGGTGACCGCCCTCGGGCTCGGCGGCGGATTGATCCTCGGATTGATCCTCGCCGGCATGCAGCTCTCCCGCTTCTGGCCCCTGGCGGCGATCGCCAGGGCCTATACCGTGATCTTCCGCGGCACGCCGCTGATCCTCCAGATGGTGTTCGCCTACGACGCGCTGCCGCATATCGGCATCAAGCTGCCGGCGGTGCTGGCGGCCGGCCTCGCGCTCGCCTGCAACGAGGCGCCGTTCATCGCGGAGATGCTGCGCGCAGGCGTGCTCGGCGTCGACCGCGGGCAGGTGACGGCCGGTCAGGCGCTCGGCATGACGCCGCGGATCCTGATGTGGCGGGTGATCGCGCCGCAGGCGATCCGCACCATGATCCCGGCCTTCGGCAACGAGGCCGTCAGCGCACTGAAGAATTCCTCGCTGGCGTCCGTCGTCGCGGTCCAGGAGCTGACCTTGCGCTCGACGCAGCTTGCGTCCTCGACCTTCGACTTCTTCTCGATCTTCTTCGCCTCTGGCCTTTTGTACCTCGTGCTGACCTTCGCCATCAGCGTCATCCAGTTGTTCGTCGAATGGCTGCTCGATCTCGACCGCGCCAAGGGGCGGGAGCGCAAGCTTGCCGACTATCTACCCTGGCGCCGCGTTGACCTCGGCACGAAGCTCGAGCTCACTGAGGCGACCGTTGCCGATCCCGAACCCGTGCAGGCCGAGCTGACCGACACGCCGCCGCTTGCTCTGACCCGAGAGGAGCGCACGCGGCGTGCCGCGACGATCGCGCGCAACAACATCGCAGTCGAGACCAAGGACCTCACCAAGAGCTACGGCGCGCAGAAGGTGCTCGACGGCCTCGATCTCACCGTTCGCGTTGGCGAGGTGGTCGCGCTGCTCGGCCCCAGCGGCTCCGGCAAGAGCACGCTGCTCCGCTGTATCAACCATCTTGAAAGCTGGGACGGGGGCACCGTACGCGTCGGCGGCCGCCGCCTCGGCTTTGACGATAACGGCAAGTTGCTGTCACCCCGGGCGATCGCCAACGAGCGGGCAACCGTCGGTGTCGGCATGGTGTTCCAGCAGTTCAATTTGTTCGCCCATCTGTCGGCCAAGGAGAACATCGCCGGCCCCCTGCGCTGGGTCCACGGCATGACCCGCATCGACGCCGACCGCCGCGCTACCGAGTTGCTCGACCGCGTCGGGCTGTCGCATCGCGCCGACGCGCTGCCGCGACATCTCTCCGGCGGCCAGCAGCAGCGCGTCGCCATCGCCCGCGCGCTGGCGCCCAATCCAAGCGTGTTGCTCTTGGACGAGCCGACCTCGGCGCTCGATCCCGAGCTCGTCAACGAGGTGCTGGAAGTGATCCGGCGCCTCGCCATCGACGACGGCCTCACCATGATCATCTCGACGCACCAGATTCGCTTCGCCGATGAAGTCGCCGACCGCGTCGCTTTCCTGAGCGGCGGCACGATCATCGAGGAGGGACCGGCGCACGAGGTGCTTTCCAATCCCCGCAATCCGCTGACGGCGCGTTTCCTCAGCGTGATGGAAGCTGACAAGACTCCGGAGGTGGTGCGATGAGCGCCGTCCCCAGAAGGTTCAAGACTCCCGAAGAGGCCAAGTCAGAAGAGTTAAAGTCATGAAGCATTTCACGCTGCCGGTTTCGCCGAAGACAGTTCACTGGGGCTATTTCTCCAAGAAAGTCGCGCCGGCCCTGACGCTGCGCTCCGGAGACCGCGCCACCATCGAGACGCTGACCCATCATGCCAATGACGATTACGAGCGCATGATCCAGGGCGATTCCGGCGCCGAGAGCGTGTTCCAGTGGACGCGCGAGCACAAGGCGGTCGCGCGCCGCGGCTCAGGCCCGGTCGAAGGCCCCTTCATCCGTGGCGCGGGCGAGGGGATCGGCGTGCATCTCCTCACCGGACCGGTCGCGATCGAAGGTGCCGAGCCCGGCGATATCCTGGAAGTGCGCATCCTCGACATTCGGCCGCGACCCAGCTGCAGCGCCTGCCACGCCGGGCGTTGCTTCGGCTCCAACGTCGCGGCGAACTGGGGCTTTCACTATCACGATTTGATCGAGGAGCCGAAGCCGCGGGAGGTCGTCACCATCTTCGAGCTCGACACCTCGGGCGAGCCCTATGCCAAAGCGGTCTACAACTACGTCTGGACGCCACAAACCGACCCCGACGGCATCGTGCATCCGACCATCGATTATCCCGGCGTGCGCGTCGATCACGCCACCATCAAAAAACGCGAGAACATCCTGTCGAGCGTGAAGGTGCCGGCACGCTTGCATTTCGGCACCATGGGCCTCGCGCCGTCGGAAGCCGACTTCGTCAGCTCGATCCCGCCGAGCTATACTGGTGGCAACATCGACGACTGGCGCATCGGCAAGGGCGCGCGGATGTTTTATCCCGTCGCGGTTCCCGGCGCCTATTTCTCGGTCGGCGATCCCCACGCCGCGCAGGGCGACAGCGAGCTCGGCGGCACCGCGATCGAGACCTCGCTGACCGGCGATTTCGAGTTCATCCTGCACAAGAAGGCTGATCTGGCCGGCACCAACCTGGAGGGCCTCGACCATCCGATGCTGGAGACCGATCAGGCCTGGTCGTTCTACGGCTTCACGTATCCGAACTATCTCGCCGCACTCGGCGCCGATGCGCAAACCGAGATTGCCAATCACTCGAGCCTCGACCGTGCGATGCGCGATGCGTTCAGAAAACTCCGAAGGTTCCTGATGACCGTGCACGGTCTCAGCGAGGACGAGGCGATCTCGCTGCTGTCGGTCGGCGCCGATTTCGGCGTCACCCAGGTCGTCGACGCCAATTGGGGCGTCCACGGCACGATCCGCAAGAACATCTTTCGGTGCGACTAATGCATTGAGGCAAAGCCGGTTTTCGGGATGAGGGGATGAGCAGCGAACGTCGTTTGCGGCCCGTCGCTGCGACGGATGACCGCGTTCGTCTGGCACGGAGGTTGCTTCGATCAACGGCAATCTGGGTTGATCCGATGAGCTTCCGGCCGTTCACGAGCGAGTCCTACGCGCAAGACGACCGCCCCGAAGCCTGGCGGGACGTGCTGGCGGCGGTCGGCCTGCGACCGGCGACCAGCCATTCCTTCTTTGACGGACATGCAACCGCATCGCATCGCCACGCTGCAGGTGTCGCGCTGACGCGAATGGCCGCTGGCGCGCAAAGCGTCGCACCGCTTGCGCAAGCGAATGAAGACCTTCCGATCGCGCTGATGCCGGTCGAGGACGGCATGGTGCTCAGAAGCGCCGGCGGCCACCGCATCGTTCCGGTCGGCCATCTCGTGCTGCTGCCGCGGAGCGGGGACTGGAGCATCGTGTTCCAGCGTGACATGCGGGCCATCGTGCTGTCGGTGACCTCGGAAGCGCTGCACGGACGCCTCTCGGGCAAGCCGCGGCTCGGCGAACCTCGCGTGGTTCCGCCCAGCGGCTTTGCCGATGTGTTCTCGCGTCTGCTCGACGCGACCGCGCGCACGCTCGACACGTTGAGCGATGACGAATGGAATTCGGTCGCGCAGTCGCTCGTTGACCTGCTCCTGACGCTCGCGCATCAACTGGCGGCCTCGACGTCCGATGCCGGATCGAGTGCGACGCAGGCCGCGCTGCTGCATCGGATCTGCCAAACCATCGAGCGGCGGCTCGACGATCCCGAACTGGTGCCGGCGCGCGTCGCGCAGGCCCAGGGGATTTCCGAGCGCTACCTGCAAAAGCTGTTCGAGACGGTCGGCGACAATTTCACCCATTACGTCCGCGAACGCCGCCTCCAGCGTGCCTGGGCTGATCTGTCCAACCCCACGGAAGCCCATCGCTCGATTTCGGAGATCGCCTACGCCTACGGCTTTGGCGATTCCGCACATTTCAGCCGCGCCTTCCGTCACCGCTTTGGTCTGCCGCCGCGCGAATTCCGCCAGCAGGAGGCGGAGCGCGCGACCTTGCAGCACGGCGTTGCCGGTCAGCGCGGCTGGCCGCAGGAGGCGCTGGCGCAACTCCGCGTGCATCCGGGCGTCGAGGCACGCGGCACCGTTGGGTGTGCCGGCACTGAGGCGCGGACGACCACGGAACGCAGGCACCACCATCTCCCGGTCGAGGCCAGTCGCGTCCATTGGGGCTATTTCAGCCGCTCGCTGTCGCCGCAAATCGAGATCACCTCGGGCGACACCATCACCATCGAGACGCTGACGCAGCACGCCTCCGACGCGCCCGAGATGATGATCGCGGGCGATGCCGGTGCTGAAAGCGTGTTCGGCTGGACGCGGGACAGGAAGAACGTCGATCGTCGCGGCGCTGGTCCGATGGACGCGAGCGTGTTCGGTCGCGGCGCCGGGGAAGGATTCGGCGTGCACATCTGCACCGGTCCGGTCGCGGTGAAGGATGCCCAGCCCGGCGATGTGCTGGAGGTGCGCATCCTCGACATCGTGCCGCGCGCGAGCCGCAATCCGAACCATGCAGGGCGCGTATTCGGCTCCTCGGTCGCGGCGTGGTGGGGCTATCACTACAACGAGTTTCTCGGCGGTCCCAAGCCGCGCGAAATCGTCACCATCTACGAGATCTTCGACGATCCCGAGGAGCCGCACGCCCGCGCGCTCTATTCCTATCGCTGGGAGCCGCAGACCGACCCCTTCGGCGTCGTGCACTCGACCTACGACTATCCCGGCGTCCCCGTCGTGCCTGCTACAGTGAAGCGCCGCCATGCCGTACTCGATGGCATCCGCATTCCCTTGCGGCCGCATTTCGGCGTGATCGCGGTGGCACCGCGCGAGGTCGATTTCGTCGACTCCGTGCCGCCGTCCTATTTCGGCGGCAACCTCGACAATGGGCGGCTGGGGAAGGGGTCGACCGTCTATCTTCCAGTCTCCGTGCCCGGGGCGCTGCTGTCGGTCGGCGATTCCCATGCCACGCAGGGCGACGGCGAGCTCAGCGGTACCGCGATCGAATGCTCGATGACGGGGACGTTCGAGGTGATCCTGCACAAGAAGGCCGACCTTGCCGGCCGGCCCTTTGCCGATCTCTCCTATCCCCTGATCGAGACCGAGACCGACTGGGTGCTGACCGGCTTCAGCCATCCAAACTATCTCGCCGAGTTCGGCGCGCAGGGGCAGAGCGAAGTCTACGCCAAGTCCTCGCTCGATCTCGCCATGAAGGATGCGTTCCGGAAAATGCGCCGCTTCCTGATGAACGTCAAAGGCCTCAGCGAGGACGAGGCGATCGCGCTGATGTCGGCCGCCGTCGATTTCGGCGTGACGCAGGTCGTCGACGGCAATTGGGGCGTGCACGCCATCCTCAGCAAGCGCCTGTTCCGGGACGCGACTTAACAAGGACACCTCAAGTGAAATTCCACATGATCAACGGCGGACCGAAGCCGGTCGCGCCCTTCTGTCACGCCGTCGAGACCGACGGGTTTGTGTTCGTCACCGGCCAGATGCCTGATACGCCGCAGGCGCCGGGCGTGCTGCCCGACGGTATCGTCGCGCAGACCCGCGCGGTGATGGAGAATTTGAAGGTGGTTCTGGCCGGCCTCGATCTCGGCCTCGAGCACGTCGTGATGACGCGGATCTATCTGACGCGCTTCAAAGAAGACTACACGGCGATGAACGAGACGTACCGCAGCTTCTTCGCGCCGGATCGTTTGCCGGCTCGCACGTGTGTCGGCGTCACCGGGCTCGCCTATGACGCGCTGATCGAGATCGACCTGGTGTGCCGGCGGCCGTGAGACCGCGGTAGGTCCGTAGGGTGGATTAGCCTGCGGCTGCGCGAAGCGTAGTCGCGGCGTAATCCACCTCTTCAGTCTCCGCGGCAGCAGACGCGGTGGATTACGCTTCGCTAGTCCACCCTACGCACCCACGATCTCTTGCGTTGCCCGACGGCCAAAACACCCAAACAACGGGTCAATCCGCCTCGGAGAATATATTCCACTTTACCGAAATTCGGCTTTGGCGTATTCATGCCCGCACCTCATCCCGGTCAGAGGGGCGTATCGCGATCGTCTCGACACGCGGGGTGAGCTGCGGTGGACGCAGGCAGCATCGGCGCGAAGGGCGTCGCGGGGCGGGCAACCGTGAGCGACAGCCAGCGCGCACACGACCGATGCGGTCCGCGTACGGCAAAACCGTGTCGTCCTGGCGCCCGGGATCTGTGCGTCAAGTCTTGCGGTGATGTGGCGGCCCGACCGGGTCCGCGCATCAGCCATCCGCAAGGCGACGGGGGCAATAGTGCAACGCTCCCCGGGGAGAACTCGGCATAAGTCGTAAAACCACTGCGCAGGGAAGGCCGGATGTTTGGCTTCACCTGTATGCCGCTGTGCAGATTCTTGTTGCCACCTTTCGCACAGTGGACCGTGGGTGCCCGGCCGGCACCCGGTCTTCCCTGCGCCCTCTGACAAGGAGGGTGGGACGATGCAAAGCTCGGGCGAAATGAGCCGCGAGGATGCGAAGGCGTGTCTGCGAGTAGCGGTGCGAGTTGGCGGAGAACGACGCGTGCCTCGCACTCCGTCATTGCGAGCCACCGGGTCCGCGCGAAGCGCGGCCCGATGACAGGCTCCGCGAAGCAATCCAGAATCCCTCGACGGAAAAGACTCTGGATTGCTTCGTGGCTTCGCTCCTCGCAATGACGGCGGGGAGAGTGCGTGCATCCCAGGCTCCGGCTCGTGTTCCTCCTCGGCGTGGACTATGTGTAAAATTGCAACCCGCACGTGCAAGAAATCTTGATCGGTGGCGATCTAGAGTTGATAGCCCGCCTTGAACGCGGATCCGAGCCGCCGCGACAAATCCGTAGATTGCCCAAGGATCAGTGGAACGTGATCGCACCCCCTCTTCCTAAAGCACCAAACTGGTGCTTTAGTGCTTTTCATGAGCCCGTCGTCCAAAAACGCGCCGTCCGCGCTGCGTTACAGGCTTGCCCCTGACCCGGCCGCCAAGGCCGCCATGGAGGCGACGTTTAGGGCTTATGACCGCATGATGGAGATCCTGGACGAGGTGGCGCGGAGCCATAACGTCGGCTCCAACGTCGTCCTGCTGCACGCCCATGCCTATGAGCCGATCCGGAAAGAAACCGCACTGCCGTCGCGGCTGGTGACGCTGGGCCTGCGCGACCGTGCCGATTATCGCGCCGCGCAGGGCCGACGCCTGCCGCTCGACGACAAGCTCGCCAAGATCAAGGGCCCCGCCACCATTTCGATTGCGACCGTGCAGGGGCGCTTCAGCGTGCCCTTCGACTACGCCGGTTACGCCGAGGGCTGGGGGCAGAGCGCGCCCGCGCACCTCATCCGCACCGACGACGGCTTCGAAGTTCACTACGGCGTCACGCCGAACAGTCTGCCAGAGGAGGAGAACGCCATGGATACCATCGCTGCCGCCCCCGACAATTTCCTGTCCCGGGTCGGGCGCCTGATCGCCGGGATCGCCTATGACGCGATCGAGCAGGCGGAAGGCAAGAACAAGCTCAAAGTGGTTGGCCAGGCCATCCGCGAGATCGAGCGCGCGGAGAGCGAAGCCCGCGATGCGCTCGCGGCCGCGCGCGCCGAGGAGTACCGTCTCAACGCACGCCGCACCGAGATCGAACGCGAGATGACCGATCTCACGCCCAAGATCGAGGGCGCGATCGCGGATAGCCGCGACGATCTCGCCCGCGCCGGCATTGCGCGTCAGATGGACCTCGAGGCGCAGTTCGAGGTGCTTTCCCGCGCCATCGACGAGAACAACGAGAAGATCGAACAGTGCGTGACCTCGCTGCGCGCCGTGCTGTCAGCATTGCAAGATGCCGAGCAGCGCCGCGCCGATCTCGAAAAGAGCGAGGCTCAGGCAAGCCACCAGGCCTCGACGTCGCCCCGGAAGTCCGGTGGTGCCGCGGCGGCAGCTAAGGCCTTGCGCGCGGGCAGGGCGGTGGCGCGCGCCACCGGCGTTCCGGCAGCCATCCCGTTTTCAAGCGACATCGACGAGCTCAGCACGTTGCATCGCGACAAGGAGATTGCAGCGAGGCTGGCGCGGTTGAAGTCGCGCTCCTGAGTAATGTGTCATGAGCGCTCTGCTCGAACACGTGATGTCGCCGGAGGTCAGGCCGTTCGCGATCGCGGCGGCCATGATCCTCATCGTCGGCTCGATCGAGGTGGTCTCGATGCTGGTCGGGGCCTCGCTCAGCGAGATGCTTGGCACCAACATCGATTTCGGTCACCCCAGCGACAATGGCGTGATCAACGCCATCTCCTGGATCAATGTCGGCGGCGTGCCGCTCTTGATCTTCCTGCTGTTGCTGCTCGGCGCGTTCTCCATCACCGGCTTCCTGATCCAGGACATCGCGCGGATGGTGGCCGGTCCCTTGCCGGCAACGCTGGCCTCGGTTGGAGCGGTCGCAGTCTCGATTCCGCTGGTCCGCGCCGCAAGCAGGGGCATCGCGCGGGTCATTCCCAAGGATGAAAGCTATGCCGTCGGCCTCGGCGATCTCGTCGGCCGCGTCGGCGAGGTCGTGATCGGCCCGCTCGATCAGGGACCGCCCGGCCGCGTCAGCGTCGCCGACATCCACGGCAACCGGCATTTCGTCTGGGCGGTCGCCGCACCGTCATCATCGCCCCTGCCGCAGGGAACCATGGTCCTGCTGGTCGATCGCGCCGGCACCCGCTTCGTCGCGGTGAAGGCCGACGATGAACTCAAACCTTCCAAGCCGACTCTAAGCAGCTGACAAGTCATTTATCGGAGAAAGTCATGTTCGATATCGCAGTCCCGGCCATGATCGGCGTCGCGCTGATCGTCGTCCTCGGGATCGTCTTTACTATCCTTTACAAGCGCGCCACCCGCGACGAGGCCTTCGTGCGCACTGGCCTCGGCGGCAAGAAGGTCGTGCTCGACGGCGGCGCCATGATCCTGCCGATCTTCCACTCCTACGCCAGCGTCAATCTGAAGACGCTGCGGCTCACCGTCGAGCGCAAGGAGCGGGAGTCCCTGATCACGAAGGACCGCCTGCGCGTCGACATCGTCGCCGAGTTCTACGTGCGCGTTCGCCCCGACGATGAAAGCATCGCGCTCGCGAGCCAGACGCTGGGCGCGCTGACCAATGACGCCGAAGCCCTGCGTAACCAGGTCGAGGCAAAATTCGTCGACGGCCTGCGTTCGGTGGCGGCCACCATGTCTATCCTGGAGTTGCAGGAAAAGCGCAGCGATTTCGTCAAACACGTGCAGGCAACGGTCGAGTCCGACGTCAAGTCGAATGGGCTCGAGCTGGAATCGGTGTCATTGACAAAACTCGATCAGACGGACGTCAAGTTCTTCAATCCGGAGAACTTCTTTGACGCCGAAGGTCTGACCCAGCTCAAGACCGTTACCGAGACGCGCCGGCGCGACCGCAACTCGATCGTGCGCGACAACGAGGTGGCGATTGCGCAAAAGGACCTCGAGGCGCGGCAGCAGACCCTGACCATCGAGCGGACCAAGAAGGAGGCCGAGCTCTCCCAGGAGCGCGACATCGCCAACAAGACCGCGAGCACCCGCGCTGAAGTCGCGACCGCAACCCAGACCGCGCGCCTGACCGAGGAGAACGCCCGCATCGACACCGACCGCGCCGTTGCCGAGAAGGAAGCCGGCGCCAAGCAGGTCAAGGAAACCGCGGTCATCGAGTCGGATCTCGCCATCAACAAGCGCAAGACCGACGCGCAGCGTGAAATCCAGATCGCCACGCAGGAGAACGAGATCCAGATCGCGGCCAAGAGCAAGCAGACCTCGGAAGCCGTCGCCGACGCCAAGACCGCCGAGGCGCTCGCCGTCTCCGCGGAGGAAAAGGTCGTGACCGCACGCGCGGTCGAGGTCGCCGACCGTGCCCGTCTCACCCAGGTGCTCGCCGCGCGCACCGAGGCCGAGCGCAAGTCGACCGAGCTAATCGTCGCGGCCGAAGCCGAAAAGAAGGCCTCGCTCGATCGCGCCGAGGCCGTCAAGACGCTGGCTACCGCGGAAGCCGAGTCCAACAAGATCAAGGCCGTCGGCGTCAGGAATATCGGCGAGGCCGAAGCCGCGATCATCACGCTCAAGAACGAGGCGCAGAACAAGCTCGGCGCCAACGTCATCGACTTCGAGCTCGCCAAGAAGCGGATCGAGACCATGCCCTCGGCGCTGGCCGAGATGGTGAAGCCGATCGGAAATCTCAAGGACGTCCGCATCCTGCACACCGGCGGCGCGTTCGGCGGCAACGGTGCCGGGGGAGGCAATGTCGGCTTCGGCGAAGGGCTTGCGGGCGAGCTCCTCAAGGTGCACGCGCTGCGTCCGATGATCGACGAGATCCTGCGCCAGAGCGGCTTTGCGCCCGGCGACGATCCCGTGAAGTCGTTGGTTAATGCGGTGGCCGGAAAGAGCAACGGCGCCGCGGTGCCGGTGCCCGTGCCGGAGAAAACAAACTCCGCCGATCTATGAATGCCGGTTCATTGCTGCGGAGAATTCGAATCGATATGAACTGCCCGTGCGCGTCTCGCGTCGCGCACGCTCCGGAGCGTCGATCGATCGCGTGTTGAACCATTCGATCGCGCTCCGGGTGAATTCTTCGAGGCAACGCCATTTGTTGCCGCGGTGCCTGCGCGGATCGACGTCAGGCACCGGAGCCTCTTTCGATCGGGGGAATTTCACATGAAGTATTTTCTGTCCGGACTGATCGCGATCGGTCTTGCGATCGCCGCTACGCCGTCGTTCGCGGCCGACGCCCGCAACGTCACCGTCGTCAACGAGACCGGCTATGCCATCAAATTCCTGGGCTTCAACGCGCCGGACGATGGCCTGGACGAATGGGAGAACGAGCTCGACAAGGTTTTGCAGAACCAGGCGAGCACCTATGTCGAGTTCGACGAGGACGACGAGGGCTGTGTCTGGAACATCCGCGTCGACTGGCAGAACTATGACGAGGCCGTGCTCTGGAAGAACGTCAACCTCTGCAAGATGACTGCGCTCCGGCTGCGCTACGACCCCGGCACCAAGACCACGTCCTTCACCGCCGAATAGTTTGACCTGACTTGAGCCAGGGAAGGGGCGGCGGCCCTTCCTCGGCGCATTGTGCAAGATCGCGAATTCGTCCTTTGCAAGCGCAAGCGGCTTTGTTATACGCAGCCGCGCGCGAACGACTGGTTCGCCCTTTCCTCGGTAGCTCAGCGGTAGAGCATCCGACTGTTAATCGGATGGTCGCTGGTTCGAATCCAGCCCGGGGAGCCAACAAATTCAAGCACTTAGCGGCAGAATTGGTTGGCAGAAAAAGAGCCGTTCACACACCCTGCACACATTTCCGTGATTGCTCCGGCTAGAAAGGCCAAGATGTCGCTGAGCGAAGATGACATTCGGCAGGAAGCCTGGAAGCAATTTATCGATAATCGCGGCGCTCACGAGATTTTCAAGCGGCGGGCAGCTTCGCTGAATCGTTGGATGCGAACGCGCGACTTTTTGGGCGTCTCTATCCCGGTGATCGTGGCCTTTGTTGCGACGACCGATTGGATGGACAAATTGGGCCGCTTCAAAACGATAGCGCTCGCTCTGTTGGCAGTCGCTGGTCTAGCCCAGGCGCTGCTGTCGCTTTGGTCCCTCATCGCGCGATGGGACGAAGACCGGGCAAAATCGATCCAGCTGATGGCTGATACGAGCGAACTGGAGGTCAATTGGCGGGATATTGGAAGGCGAGATGTGGCCGGGCTCGAAGCGGCTTACGAAGTGGCCAGAGCGCGCCAACGGGTTGTAGACGCTAGACTGGCGTCCGCTGAACTGACGCAAGATGAGCTGCGCATCGGGATGCGGGCCGGCTTGCGAGAGTTGCAGAAACCCTGCGTTACATGCAACGAGATACCCGCTACGATCGACCCGCCGAAAAAGCCCAAAAAGCCTTGTCCGGTATGTGGAGGAGAAAGACTCAATGGATGAACAGACAAAGACGGTTTTAAAGGGATATTTGCGCCTTAATCCCAGCCAGCGGAAAGAACTCGCTGACGTTATCGATAAGCAGAGCCGCGGATACCTGGAAGAAAGCCGGGTCATCAAAGATAACCAAATCAGCATGGGGCCCGTAGGGCAGGGATGCCCCTGCTGCGGCCGGTAAGTGAGGGCGGCCCGCCAGCGTGAACCGGCGGGCCTTGTTTGTCAGAAGTGATGCAGCGGAAAAGGCGGCTGATTGCCAAATTCGATGCCGCTAATCACCGTGCCGGCGATGGCAATGCGAAGACTGGCCTTGAAGCATAGCCGGCCGATGTAGAGGCGGATCAGGCGCACTCGTTGCCCCCGATCCGCACTACTACCGGCGCCGCCTTCTGCGTCGGCTCTGGAGCATCCAGGAAGTCGGTAACAAGCTGTGCCATCAGGCGCAGAATGATCATGGCGTCCTCGGTCCCCTCCGGGAGTTGGCTGGCAAGCTGGATGGCGTGACGGCGGTGCCAAGAATTTTCCTTCATGCCATCGCCCCTTGCTGCCAGTCCTGCGTTCCGACCTGCTCGAGCAAACCGTCCACGTCGCCGATGCCGCTCTCCGAGTGATCTAACTCGTAGTCGCTGACTGATGTGGCCCGCCAAGCAACCCTTTGATCAGTGTGGCCCTCACACGCGCCTAGGGACGGTTCTTCATCCTCGCCCGGCTCGGCGCCGTCGTGCTCGTCCTCAAGATCTTTGGTGCCACCGTCCGCCCAAGCGATCTGGTCGCCCGACCAATTGCGACCATCCGGCCCATAGCAGCTCGGGTGCCGCTCAATGCTGCCGAGCGACGGTTCGTCGTCGAGGTCGTTCTCTGCCGGGTCGTCATCCTCGGCAGGGTCCTCGTCTTCCAGGTCCGCCGAAATGTCGTCCTCGAGCTCGGTCATGACGTAGGGGTCGGAGGCGTCCAGGAAGGCGATCAGCCGGTCGATCTCAGCGGATGCCTTCTTCCTGAGTCTGGCGAGGCGTTGGAGCGTTTTTTCTCGTTTGCGCTGTTGGATGGCTAGGCGGCGTGAAAACGCATCAGCGGAGTCCGCTGGCCTTTCTAGGGTAGTCATATGCATGTGGTTGCTCACTGGTTCAGGCTTGTCACAGCCGTGCCCCGTGGTCGGACGAGGCAGCCGGGGGTGACAACCAGCCAGTGAGACTGGTCGGACGCTTTTAGGGATTGCTCCCCTGGACAGCACAGTCCGCCCCCGGCCACTTGCCCTCGGAATCCGAATAGGCAATAAGGTTCGGGTCGGAGCCGCACCGCCAAGTGCGTCCGTCGAAACCGTACCGACGAGGTACAGTTTCATTCAGCCGTCACCGCTCGACGCCAATCGAGTGGACATGCTGACCAAGCATGAAGCGGCTTATCACTGGTCCGGGTTGTCACACCCACGGACATGCTGCTCCTGATTTGCTTAAAAATCCATCCCCTTCCGGGGCGCCTCGGCGCGTCCAATCTCAGAGGCCATCAACCATGGTTGACCCACCTATGGGTTGTAGTGGTAGGAATGCACCCCATGCGCCGCGCATTCCCGTGGATATTGTCAGTCGTTCTTTTGATCGCCGCGTTGGGCGCGGTCTACGCTTTCAGGCCACTCAGCTACCCCGAGAAGCGAGAGAAGATGATCTTTGCGGACCTCCGCCAAGCGAGAGACCCGATCATCGTTTTTGGCGACAGCATCACCGAGCTCGCCAAACTCCCTCAGCGGCTATGCGGTCACCCGGTGATAAATGCTGGCATCGGAGGCTTGCGGATCAAGGACTTCGACACAATCGCGCCGCGCATTTCTGAGCAGCATCGGCCGTTTATGGTTGTCGTCGCGCTCGGTGCAAACGATAGAGGATCTGAAGATGCTGGCGCGGATACCTCTCGCCTGCTTCGTCTTTTACGAGACCGGAGCGACAAGATCATCAGCCTTTCGGTTACGCCAGATCCGAAGACGGACGATCTCATGAGGCGGGCGAACGAAGGCGCCGAAATCTCCTACGTTGACACCCACATTGAAGAGACCGACAGGAGGGATGGTGTCCACCTTAACGCGGGGGGGAGCGACAAATTTTTGTCCGCGCTGGCTTCCGCAATCCAAGCCGAATGCCGTTAGATGATCCTTCGAAGCTTGTTCAAAATAATCGTCGGCTGGCAGGTCTTACTAGTCCCATGAGCGAGCAAACCGCCGCTGCCGATGCCGAGTTCATAATCCAGGCTGCTCCGCGATTATCTTCGATCGCCACTTTGGCCTCAATGTCGTTCGGGTTGGGCGAGGGGGCGAACGAAGCCATCAGAAATGCGCAAGGCAACGACAAATATCGCCAAGGATGGCACCAGGCCGCACTCGGTTTTCAGGACGGCACGCTCATGATGGCCGTGGTTCGGACATGCATCCTGCTGGACAGCGACGAAAAGACCGTGAGTTTCCAAGGCGTCTACAGGCGACTTAAAGAGCCTGAGACGCAACGCGCTCTCATTCAGAAGGTCTTCGACGAGTACGAAGAGTTTCAGTCGATGTTTGGCCCGTCACCAACGCAGATGGTTGCTGATTTTCTTTCGATCTATCGAGAGATCGATTGGGGCATCCATTCCAGGCTCATTCACTTCCGCAACTTCGGAGTGGTTCATCTTCTCGATCGCAAGAACTGGAAATCGATCGAATACGGCGAGATGCGGGATCTAATCCTGTTGGTAGGGCGCCTCAGTGACAAGCTGACAGAGCTTTGCCGCTCGTCGGTCCCGCCTATTGCGTCGTTGGTGAAAGAATGGCGCGAGTACGGCCTTCATGCTCTTGAGAAGTCTTGATGCAGAACTGCGACGCGAAAAACACGCGCCATGGTGTTCTTCAATCGGAACACCTCCGAGTAGAGTGTTCCGTTTTTCGACACACTAGTGCACAAAAAAACCGCCGGGGCGGTCCAGGCGGCTTAATTGCATTACTCTATGAGAGCGACAATTAGTCGCTCGGCGGCATGTACGCAGCCAACGAGTATTCATTTTCAACGCGGACTTCCACATGGGCATGCTGATCGCCCAGCACGACGTAAATGTCGCTACGGTCGCTAGGGGAAGATGCGACCGCCTCTGCTCGGATATCGCTTGAATAGTGAGGATCCACCTGATCTACCTTCCTCTGGTCCGGCATTATGGTTCTCCCTCCGTGATAGCTGCATCCCAAGCCTTGTGACGCACCCACCGGAACGGCCGGTCGGCGGTGATTACCGCAATCTCGATCGGGCCGCCACAGGTTTGTGCGAAACTCGAGAACTTAAGCGCCTTGATGGTGCTTAAAACACACGCATAGGTAAAATCGATGGCATCCCGCATTGGGGCCGGAAGGTGAGTTAACGCCTGCTTTCTTAGCAAACCGTCCAACTCGGCCTCTGTTCCGTTCCATTTTCCCGAACTTAGGAGCGCTTGTCTCAGCCCAGGATCATACCCGTGAAGCAGACGGGCAATCATATTGGGCGCACCCCAAAATCGCTGCCCATTGGCGGGAATGTCTTTAGGCGTCGGCTGTCCAGCGAGATCAAAGACCATCTCAAAGGCCTCTGGTTTACGACCGGGAACAACATACCCGGCAATGCAAAAACCTACCGCAAGGTTGTTTCTCAGTCCCTTTAGTTGTGCTTCCTGCTCTTTCGTTCGAGAGTTCGGAGCTGGAGGCTGTGCGAAGGGATCGAATGGCAGCAACTTAGAGAGTTGGTCGTAAACCTTGATCTCTGCATCCAGCGAGGTGCTGTATGCCTTCCAAAAGTGCGTGCACCAGCGGTCTGCCACCTCGCGAACGCTTTTTGGCTTTGCCTTCTTGAGGTCATCAGCGAGCAAAGCGACCAACGTGCGATGGCTTCCAACAGACAAACCTCCTAAGCCCCACGTAACGATCGCCAGCGTCGAATTCTCGCCAATCTCGAAAATCTTTTGGCCGTGATTGAAGTAATGATTTCCCGAAGGAAGCACGTAAGTCGAGGTGCTATCCGCACCCAGTACAATCCCTTCGCTTGAAAGATAGCAGGCGGCAATGGTCAATGCAGATCTCCAACACAACCGAGAATAGCAGATTCGGTGAGTGCGTTGGTTAATAGAAATTAACGCCAATTCAAAGCGTTCACTCGAAAGTTCGGCCAGTACTTTCGCCTAAGATCATGAGGCCCTCTAGCCGCTCATCCAGGCGCCCGTGTCGTGCCCGCCGCCCCAGAAGAAGCCACGCCGGCGCCGCGGCTTGTCTCGCCGATAGATCTGCTCGGCAAAGCGAAGCATCATCATCCCGTAGCGCGTGGCTGAGAGGAGGTCGTCTCCCAGCTTCACCACCTTGCCGTCCTTGCGGTGGTACAGCCGAAACTCCTCGAACCAGTCGAGCAGGGTGCTGAAGACTTTCAGCTTGCCGGTCTCCATCCGGGTCAGCATGTCCATTAGGCCGGCCTCGACGCTGACAGAGCCGTCCTCAAACTGCGCGTGGACGTCCAGCATGTTGAGTTGCTGCGCGCGGTACTGCTCAGCCAACGCCACGCCGGCGCCCTCCAGCGTCTCCCGGCGGCCGTCTCGGGGCCATGCCCAGGGCAGGGGGCCCCAAGACCTGATGGCGCCCGCGTGCACCACGGGAGTGGCTTCCCGTAGCCGGTGCGCCTTGATCACATAGGCGATGTCCTGATCAGCATCCCAGGCGAGTTCGACCGCGGCAAAGGGGTGGTCCCAGCCGAAGTCCATTCCGCCGATCCGGTGCCAGTGGGTCGGGATCTCGAACGGTGCGACCGTGATCGATTCCTCCGTCACCGGGAAGATGCGGCCAGAGCCCAGGATCGGGATACCCTTGGTTCGGGCGTCGCGTTCATGGACCGGATAGCTGGTGATGATCTTCTGCCGCTGCTCTGGCGTGAAGTGCTCGGCCTCCTCAATCGTCATCGAGGTATCGTGGCGGTCCGGAGACTTCTCGAGCAGGAAGCGCCGCACCACCTCCGACATGCCAAGCAGAGGGGTGAACGTCAGCCACACGGGGCCGCCTGTGACGTTGGTTCGCGTCAGACCTTCCGAATAGATGTCCTCCGGGGGCTCTTCGTCGAACCAAAGCCAGTGCAGGGTTTCGCCCTGCCACTTCTCGCGACCTTGGACATAGGATTTCAAGCCGATCGAGCTCTGGCCGGCCTGGACGTCACCACCGCCACCCCAGCGAACGATGATCGTCCCCACGAGGTCGGACACACCAGCGCCCGGCACAGTCTCCACGATGGCGTCCTTGGGGATCGAGCCCGTACCGTGCTGTCCGACACGACCAAGCAGGATGCGCTGTGGATTGTCCCGCAGCGTCTCCCCGGTCGGACTGCCAACCCAGGCGAAGGTGGGCTCATCGAAAACCTTGCCCCTCCAATCGTCAGGGTAACGGCCGGTCGCATGCATTGCAGCTTCAAAGCCGCCGGCAATGGTCTTGCCGACCTGGTTGGCCGCTCGAAACAGCCGCTCGCGATAGACAAGCCCGGCCTCGTGGAACGAACGCTGCTTGGGGTAGGGCCGATAGTATTTGAGCCGGTTCTCAGTTAAGCGCCGGTTTAGCTCCGCCTGCGCCCTCGCCAGCGCTTTGGCTTCCTTCTCGCTCAAATGCTTTTCGGCGGAAGTCGTCGATGATTTCCCGGAGCTCTTCGTCGCCGACGTCGTCATACCGATTGTCCTCGATGGTGTATTCCTTCGGCAGCACGCTCGCGATCAGCTTCAGGTAATCGCGGGGATTTTCCCGGTAGACGATCTCGATGGCTGCCTGACCGCGCGGAAGGCTGGCGGCATTTTCCGCCGTGCCCCGCATGTGGAAGTGGTCCAACAGCGCCTGGATGAAATCGGCGTGCAGCTTGTTGCGCGCGCCCTTATGGCGGCCACCGTTGCCGCTGTTGCCGGGCAGAAAGCGGCCGGTCTTGGGGTCTTGCTCAGCCATCAGGAGTCGTCGTCTCGGTTGGGATTGTTGGTGAACGAGGATCCGAGATCGAGCACAGTTTCATGCTCGACGTATCCGCCAGGATGAGCGCCTGCGGAATCGGAATCGTCGCGCTCGAACGCCTCCAGCGCGTCGAGATCGGTGATGCCGTCTTTGTCGGTGGCCTTTTCCCAACTTGTGCGTTCGTCCCGCTTAAACGTGAGCGGCTCGACCTTGCTGCCGTCCGGCTTCTTTCCGCCGCCGTACTTTTCGTTCAGGTAGCGCGCAAGCCCGTTTTCATGGTCGGGCTCTTCGTCATAGTTTCTGCCGAAGGCCTCGTGCGCCGCTCTGTCATGGTGATCGTGAGCGATCAAATCATCCAAGCGCTCGCTCTTCCCCACGTGATCGCGGGAAAGCTGCGCGTAGGTCTTGTCATCAATGGTGCCGTCAAGCCATTTAAGCTCGAGCGCATCGGCCTTGACCTTTCGCTCAGCGGCCTTCCGACTTTCCATGACGCTATGGGAGTCGCGGTCGTCATCGTAACCGCGGGCTAGCGCCTCCAGGTCCTCAAGCGAGCCATCGGCCTGCATCTCGGAGAAAACATCCATCGGCACTTTTTCCAGCATCTCGTGCCAGAGGTGCGCCTCGTAATCTTTGTATTCCTTCTGCGTCAGCTTGCCCGCTGAGAGCATGCTGTGCGCATGAGCAATCGCGATATTGGCGCCGCGGAGGTTATCGTCCCATTCGGGATTACGTTTGGCGAACGCGGTCCGTTTCAGAAGTTCTCGGCTGGCCATTGAGGCAGATCCTTTCGTTGAATTACTGATGCCCTGCAGGCTGATCGGGCTTGCAGCTTTCGACGATGAGCCTGAAGTTTTCATCGATGCCATAGACCTGCGACTTGCCGGCTTCGGTGACAACCTCGCTATCTTGCCATGTCACCGAGCCATCTTGCCCGGCCGCTGGTTTAGTTTGAAACCGAACTGTGAACGGCTCGTCGTTCTCGGATGTGATGGTGAGCGTGATCATGGGCGTGGCCTCACAATTTGATGAAGATAGTGGCGAGCATCATCGGCGATGCCGTGGCATGAGCCGCGCCGCTAGTGTTGCTCGACGTAACAGAAATGCTGTTGGTCCCTGATATCGATGATATGCCGGTCCAGTTACTACTGGAGAACGGGAAGACCCCATTCGCACCACCACCAGCAGTGCCGTTCTGAATGGTATTGGGCGTAAAGGCGATAGTGCCGCCGACCCCAACAGTAATGCTGTTGCTCCCACTCGACGTGATGCCGGCCGGCAATTGAGCAAGGGTCAGCGTCCTGCTCTCTGCACCGCCGGCACACCCCAAGCACGTTCCGCTCGCACCAAAATACGTCGATGTCAGCCGCCCTGCCGCGCTGCTGCCCATGTCGTCGAGGCCCGCGATGGCACGGCCACGGAGATCAGGCAACGTAATGGTTTTGTTTGCGGCATAGTCCGCTGCTGCACTTGCGCCACGACCGCCGCTTACCGCAAGGTTGGCGTCAGCCCCCCAGAGATAGACAAACAGCGCCTGCGTGTCAGCGTTCGCCCGCTCCGTCGCGCCAGAGGTTGCAGAACCGATCGTTCTGCCGTTCGCCCGTACCCACCCGGTTAGTGTTCCGGTGCCATAGAACTGCATGAAGGCGCCGGTCTGAAAGATAGTCGTCGGATCGATCGTGCCGCCGCCTCCACCGCCGCCACCCGATGGACCAATGACAAGGATATTATCGAGCGTGGTGATCTGAACGCCGGCCGCAGTCTGAAGGCGGACTTTGATCAGTCCATCAGCAACAAAGAACTGCCCGAGCCGGCCCGCAGCATCACAGGTTAACGGGTTCGGCAAAACCTGAGTAAGCCCGCTGTCTTGGTAGGCATTTTGCGGCGTGCTGGTAGTGCCGGCCTGAATGATGAAAAGCTTGCAGCCGGGAGCAATCTTGCCGCTGAGATCGAATTGAGGGGAGAGCGAGAAGCCCGGAACAGTGCCGGCCGCGAGGGTGGGCCCGCTGAGTGTCGCGGCGAAAAGTGCCGTGAGGAACAATCGTGAGATTTTCCGCATCACTGCACCACCGTCAGATTTTTGCGGAGAACCGTTCGCGCGAGCTTGTCCGGGTTCTCCCGAAGGATTGAGCACACGTCGGACAGCTTCACCGGGTTGGCATTGGCCGCCTGGATGCGGTCAGCGATGCCACGCAGCAGCAGGGCAATCCGCTCCTCGGGGGTGCCGCTATCGATCTCACGGCAGAGCTCGTCGTACAGCCTGTTGTGAATGATCTTCATCAGGCAGCCCCACGGTTGCGCGCGGGGAGGGGATGACGCCCTCTCTCCGCAGTCGCTCTACGACCGTGTCGCGGAGGAAGTTCGATCGCGTGGTGAAGCTGGCTGCCGCCGAGCGGTCGATGACCTCGAGCAGCTCAGGCGAGCACTTGAACACTGCTCGCTCAGTGAAGTGGTCGGACGTTTGTTCGGACATCTTGGTTCGCACCATCGAGTGATTTGGTGCGAACAGTGTAAGCCTAAGGAGAATCCGAACAAAGAAAAAGATACGTCCTGTCAATGGCTTACGATTATCTCGCGTGATTAGAAACGGAAACTGAGTGGCGAAGATGATTTTGAAGAACGAGAGGAATCCACCTTTTTGTTGAATGGTCGCTGGTGCGCCGCCTCAACGGATTCTAACTTCATCCAGCCCACTACCGACGGGCATCTTTGGGAGGGACAATGATAAGCGCCGCAAAAGCTGTGATCTGGACGAACCACGAAAAGCGAGAAGTGCGAGTGTCCGAGGTCAATTCCGGCATCGTTCGAAGCCCAGGCTGGGGCGATCCCATCGGAGCCCACTACGGCGAGTGGCAGGGCTTGGATGATAAGGGCCGAGTACAGCTTATGCTCGAGACCGCGATCGACCTTGCAATGCAGGGCTATGAACTGGAGCGCGTATTGAGGGCGTTTGCCGAGGTGGAAGAATTTCGCGCCTTAGGCTCGGAGAGCTACCCAATGTGCCGAGCCCTCACCAAGGCAATTGTAGGCAAGAGCCTTGAGCCGAACACCATGACATTTGAGGAGCTTCTGGTCGCTCACCGGCCGAAGAGCTAAAGCGCGGTCGGCTCCGGCCGGATCATGCAGACAGATGGCTCGGGAGCGCCCTGTAAGCGCCGCCGGCATTCCTCCCGCGAGAAATCAAACCGCATGCCGTCCTGCCAGCCCTCGCGGGGATGCTGTCCGTACTTCAGACGATACTCAATGCCATTCACGACGGGCGGGAAGACGTCCCCCTTAGGCTGCTGCTGAGCAACGGCTCCGGCCGGGAGCAAGGCGAGCGAAAGACAAAACCACCGCATTTGAACCTCCGATTTGTGCACTCGCGTGTGCATGGCGCTTTGACGAGAAATTCTGTCGAAAAATCAACGATGAGCATCCGATAGATTATCGGTTGCACCTTCCAAAGCTCGAAAATAGACGCCTCCAGGCCTCGTGCGACGGACACGACTTGCCACGCGCTCAGCAGCTCGCCTGATGGCCCGCCATTGTGTGCGATTCGGCCTGCTGGTCAGCCTGGGATAACACCAACTCACAAGATCAGCCGTCGATAGCTCGACGCCTGGCTGGGCGACAAAGGCCCTCCAGATGCGGCGTTGAATTCGACCAGCGCCGCGAAGGGAGACAGCCGACACCGCCGTGCCGCTTCCCCCGGCCGCTGGTGGCCTACTTTCCGTCATGCCTAATCCCTTGCAAGACCTGACCGAGCGTCGTCTTGAGCGCGTCTCTCTCAGCTGCCGCTTCTGGTCGAGCCATCGTGCCAGCGGCACTGTCTCTCTTCGTTGGTCGCCCGCGCCACCAAGCGTGGGCGTTTCCAACGCACTGGGGGTATGGGGGGTTGGAAACACGCGGTTGGTAGGGGGGTTGGAAGCTGTTGGTGGGCTGTTGGCAGCCACGTTGGTAGGGGGGTTGGAAGGGTCAAAGTTGGGTTGGTAGGGGGGTTGGAAGGCCACTTCATGCCCTCCTTTCGAGGTGAGTGCGGCGCCGAGATGCCGAACCGGTTTCGACAACACAGATGTTGCCGGCGGACAGCAGGCGCTCCATGGCCCCCCTGAATGCGTTGACCTTGACGCCAGCGGCCTCCGGATCGTCGGCAAATTCGGTCGGCGCGCTGCCCTTGGCATTCTTGGCATGCACGGGGCGACCCTGGGCGTTGCGCTTGTCGAGGAGACGCAGGAACAGATCCTCGACGTCGCGGTCTGCGGCTGCTCGATACGAGGAACTTTCGCCAGCCAAAGCCGTGGTGAAGGTGAGCCCTTCCCAGCGGAGCGTCACCTTCTCACCGGTGCGGCCACGGTTGGATTTGGTCACGGTGAGGGTGCGAGCGTCCGGATCGTCCTTCTCAGGATCGGACAGGTGCAGCATCGAACGCACCGAGTTGCGCCAGTCCACCGAGTTGGCCGTACCGCTGCCATCCGCCATGCCGCGCACTGAGGGGTGATCGAGCAGCACGATGGCGGTGTCATGCTTCCGGGCGATCTTGCGCAGCATCGCGAGGAATGCGCGGACCTGCCGGCGTGCGATGGCTTCGCCGTCGAACACCGCGGCCACGTTGTCGACAACCACCAAGCGGGGCTGGTGCGCGACTATCCATTCTTCCAGAAAGTCAAGCAGTGGAGCGCGCGAGAGACGGCCGTCCTTGTTGGAGTGGACCAGCCAAGTGCTCTCCAGATCGGGGAATACCATGTGCAAGTCCGGCAGATTGTACGGGTCAATGCACCTGTGCGCACAGATGCGCTCGACGCGATCGCGGATATTGTGTTCCGGCTCCTCGCAGCTCAGAAACAGCGCGGTGCCGGTCTCGACGGTGCAGCCGAGCCAATCACCGAGGCCAGCGGCGACGTAGACGAGCAACTGGACCAATATCTCGGTCTTGCCGCTGCCTCCATTGCCAGACACGATGGTCAAATCACCGCTTGGGATGCGCGCGGACGCAACCCATCTCTGCTGCTCAGGCTCAGTGCCTTTCCACGCGGCGGGAGTGATGGCCGCATAGACAGGCTTCGCCGGGCTCGGCTCCACGACAGGCTCCCCATCCGCGCTTTCGGGGTAGGTATCCGGCGTCGGCCCAAACTCTCGATCGAAGGCGTGCAGATTCATTCGCGCCCCATGAGTTCTGGATAGACTAAGTCAAGGGCACCCCATTCCTCTAGCTTGGCGTCGACTTCGCGAGAGGAGAGGGTGCCATTTTTCAGGCGAACGCCCAGGATCTTGGCTTCGCTTTCCAGCCACCGCGCGCGGGTGCACATGTAGCGCAGGCCGGCTAGTTGGAGTTGCTTTCGGATGTTCGGATCCGAGACCATGAGGGGATGGCTCATTCACCGCTCCCGTTGCTCTCGCCCAGAACACTGAAAGGCACGCTCTGCACTGGAACGTTTCGATGCGGAACGGTCGTCATCGGCTGCACCGTGACGACCACGAGGGCCCGAGGCCCGTAACGCTTCTCCAGCGCCATCCGGCAAATCAAACTGTCATCGCGATACACGACGCCGTTGAGCGCGTCGTTCCAGGCTTTGGCGATGTTGTCGAGATCCGGCTTTTTGCCGGGCTTGATGCTGCCGGTGTATGCCTGCGCCCGCTTTCGATTGGACCACGAGCCCGGCACCGGGAAGATCGCCCGCAGGATCAGCTCAATCGGCTCGTCAAATGCCTCTCGGTCTGCGAGCGCTTCCATGGCCGCGGTACGGATCATACCCTCATAACTGCGGGTTCTCTCAGGCGTGTAGTGCCTGATGTGGCGCCCACGAAGGAATGCTCGAGCTCGGCCCTTTCCCTGGGGAGCGCCGGCGAGAGTGATGGTGATTGGCTCGCTCATGCTGGCTCTCCATGGATGAGGGGAGCCACGATCGAGGCCATGGCGAAGCTGATGGCGCAGCGCCGCGTTAGGTGGCACGCTTGCAGTTCACGAAGGGACGATTTAGATTCCGGAGTGTTCGAGCCGCCAGCCTGAACAATTACCGGAACACCCCGTGCCGCCTGCGCGGGGTTTTCCATTTTAGAAGCCATGATCTATGCAACCTCCTTGGTTTCGGAGGTCGACTGGCGGAGGCCGCCGGCAATGAAGGCGTCAATATCTTCGTCGCGGTAGCAGATCTTGCCGCCGATTCGAACGAAGCGCGGGCCTTTGCCCTGGATACGCCAGTTCGCCAACGTGCCCTCAGCCACGCACAAGCGCTTGGCTGCTGCCTTGCTGTCGTTAAGTGGTGCCATCTTTCACCCATCGAGTTGGCCGGCCGTGTGTGGGCCGGCGTTGCTTCGGATGGGTGCGAATATGTCGGCGTGATTTCGCCTAGTGAATCTTGAACCTAGTACAACAATTCAGCCCGAGTTTTTGTCTTCGTACAGAAAGTCCGGCCGCTTATTTGTCCACCCCATTTTCATGATTGGCGAAGCGTTCGGCCCTCTCGTTGAGGCGAGCGAAATGTTGTCGCCACTTACCATCCTCATCTTCATCCTTGAGAATGATCAGGCCCTTCGCATGCAGATGCCTTAGCTTCTCTTTGTGCGTCCCCTCGAAACTGTTGTACTCGGCTAGCGCCAGAAGGTCGTCAACAGAGGGGGCACCTTTCGGAGGGCGCCCTAAACGTCCAGGCTTGCTTGCTGCCTCCAAAATGTGAATGAGGATCGTGAGCTCGGCCCGGATAGTACCGGCCATGCCGTGCGCACCCTTTCCATCGTTGTGCGTTGCAAAGTAGTCGCACATGCTGCCCAAACGCTTGGCGTACGATTGGGCAGACTCGAGTTGCTTTTTTTTCAGAGTTGTCGGCGTGGCGAGCAGGACACAAACACGACCCAGGTAGCGGATCAAATCTAACTGCGGATCGCTCATGCCCGCGCCCCCATCTGCACAACGTTGTCCGCCGGTGGGTTAAGGATGATCGAAATCAGTCCCGCAAGCTTCTCCAGCGCGTCGCGCTTCTCCGCGGCGTAACTGTATCGGTCATAGACGCGGCGGATGCCGGGCAGCTTGTGGCCGAGAACGAGCTCCGCAATGTCGCTGTTGATGCCGGCGCGGGACATGAGGCTCCGCGCGGTGCGCCGCAGGTCATGCAGTCGCCAACCAGCCATTGGCTTCAGTTCGTCCGCCTTGCGCTGCTTGGCAATCACGGCATCGAGCTGGTTCTTGGCCTTGCTATACCCGCTGAAGGGCCTTTTGCCCTCAGTGGCCGAGAACATGTAACCGGACTTGCGGTCGCCAATCCATTGGCGGGCGGCGGTCGTTAATGGCACGGCATTGATTTCACCCGTTTTGTAGCGGTCGCCGGGAATGACAAACACGTCGCCGTCGATTTCCTCCGCCTGCATGAGCCCGATTTCGTCCCGACGCTGCGCCGTCAGCAGCAACACGCGGACCAGCTTGCGGAACGGCTCGGGGCCGGCCTCGGTGCTGCCCAGCGCTTTCCACAGGCTGCGGATTTCATCGTCGGCCAAGATGCGATCGCGCGCGCGCTCGGCGGGCTTCGTGCGGGCCATTCCTTTGACGATGGGGGAGGTGAATTCATCATCTCGAGCCATCTGCCAGTTGAAGGCCTTCCGGACGTAGGCGAGAACGCGATCCGCGGTCACGGCCAGCTCGCCGTCCTTGCCTTCGATTGCGTCCAGCATATCCACGATGTCGCGGCGCTTAAGGTCGTAGATCGATTTGCTGCCGATCTTCGGGCGCACGTAGTCATCGAGGCATTGCTTGACCGTGGCGGCGCTCCGAAGGCCTTCGACGTGCCGCTTGACGAATTGGTCAAGCACCGCGTCGACAGTGTTCCGAGCGGCCTGCTTCGCCTGAAGGGCCTTCTCTCGCTCGGCCAGCTTGGCGGCGCCAGGATCCTTGCCGCCAGCGACCTGGCCCTGGAAAACCTTGGCCTGGGCCCGGGCTGTGTCGGCCGTGGTGCCGCTCTGGCCGTGAACACCCAGCCCCAACCACCATTGCTTGCCGTTCTTTCGATACCGGAAGCCGTAGGAGACCTTTCCGCTCGGCAGCTTACGGGCAACGAAGCCGTCAATCTTGGTATCGACCAGCAGAGCGCCGGCCGGCAGAGCATCCACGGTGGTTTTGCTGATCAATTGCTTCACGTTGAGCCCTCCAAATCCCGTGCACACGACCATGCACACACAGCGGAGTGAATTCAAGTGAAGTTCGGTGGTTTGCGGTGGGTAGCAATTGAGCCTCGTATTGTAGTATTTTTGCTGCGTTTCTCGGTAAATCCGAGTCAGCTCAACAACTTGGGAGGGGAGAACGCATCCGACTGTTAATCGGATGGTCGCTGGTTCGAATCCAGCCCGGGGAGCCAAAATCCAGCAAATTCAAAGCCTTGCTTGTGTTGCAATTGCGCAACATCGCGCAAGACCGCCGCGCCCAGCTGATCTGTCGACCAGTCGATGGGGAATCAGTTGGACCATAGCTGTCCCCCAGCGCGGCCGAAGCAGGCGCCTATAATTCATACCCAGAGGGCTGAACCCTCAGGCGAGGGACAGTTCGTCCTCCCAGGGTCTGCGACGGGCGTTCCCCGAACATCGCATGGTAATACTGCGAGAACCGCCCAAGCTCGTAGAAGCCCTGCTGCATGGCGACAGCGGCCACGGTCGTCGAGCCGGGAACGCTCTCATGCAGAATGGAATGAACGGCACACAGCCGCTTGTGTCTGAGGAAGCTGACCGGGCCCAAGCCGAACACCTCCTGGAACGCGCGATGGAGGGTGCGGCGCGACACCCCGAGAGCGGCGCAGATCTCCGAGACATGCACTGGGCGCGTGCCGGCCTCGTCGAGATACTCCTCGACCCGGCGGATCAGCCGCCTTGCCGAAGGCAACCAGCCGGTGTCGTCGGGCGGTAACGACGACATCACGTTGGCCGCCATGCATTCGACGATCGATCGCTTCCAGAAATCGGCGGTCGAGGGCGTCAGGCCGCTCCTGTAGGTGCGCAGATGTGACATGATCCGGACCAGACGATGTGCGGCGATCGCGCCGCTATCGGGGTCCGCCCGGAAATGGTCGCGCCTGCGCCAGGTTTCGGGATTGCTCAGCCTCGCTTCGCCGCCGAATAGCGATGCGACCTCGTTGATGTCGAAGCGCAGGGCGGCGTAAGCGGATGCACCGTGAAAGATTCCGTCATGCTCGAGCAGCGGCGGAATCACGAGCACGTCGTTGAGGCGCATGTCGAAGGACCAGTGGGTGACCCGCTCTTCGGCCGCGAGCAGCATCCCGATGATCAGCTTGTCGTCGCTGGAGACACGCTGCGTACGCATGCCGACGCTGAAGGTGCCGATGCTGAGCGAGAAATCGCCGATTCCGACATGGGACAGCGATCCGCGCAATCGCCCGCGCCCCAGCTGCATGACATCGACGTGCGAGCCGTGAACGGCCTGGTGAAGACCTTCGAAGCCGTCGAGCTTACGCGAATCAACCAGAAGCAATTGGCCCATGGTTCCACCCTGTTACTCAAGCGCGACAATTCTGCGGCAGGCGGCGGCGGAATACCACCACAACGCGAAGTGGGTGCGACAAGCCGAGTTCGCGCTTTGAGGTAAATCATCGCCGAATTTGACGCGATCTGTGCGCAGATACCGCTGTGGATTGAGGAGTTCGCGACATGTGTCGTTAAGCCTCACCGATAGGCGCGACGTCTTGGCACAAACTGCACATCACGGGCATCCAATCTTCGGATACCATTTTCAACCTAGGCGATATCGGCGACGACAGCTCTGCGGACCGCGGGGCGGGGATGGCGGTATGGTGTTGCCGCGGGCTCGAAGGATGTGCGCAAAAGAGGGAGAGATGCTGACGCAAGTCTACGACACCCATCTCGCCCCCTTGGCGCCAAGAAGAGGGGACCAGACAATGCGTCCAGAATGCCGGGCAATGTGCTTTCGTCGACGCCTGCTGAAGTCCGCGCCGTAGTACCGGGTGGAATACTCGTATCGGAGTTTCCACGATGCTGCGGGCGGATCCGGATCATTGCGAGTGGTTGCCGGACGACGTGAAGACCGGCGAGATGGTCTACATTCCCGGCGGGACCTTCCGTATGGGATCCGACCATCATTATCCCGAGGAGGCGCCGAGCCACCGCGTCTCCGTCGACGGTTTCTGGATTGACCGTACGCCGGTAACCAACCGGCAGTTCAAGCAATTCGTCAACGCCACCGGCCACGTCACCGAAGCGCAGATCGTCCCCAATCCCAAGGATTATCCCGGCGCGCTCAAGGAAATGCTCTACGCCGGCTCGCTGGTGTTCTCGCCACTGCCGCGCATTACCGATCTTGCCGACTGGAGCCAGTGGTGGAGCTTCATGCGCGGCGCCAACTGGCGTCATCCTTACGGCCCTGGCAGCAACATCAAGGGCCTCGACGACCATCCGGTCGTACACGTCTCCTATAGCGATGCAGCCGCTTATGCCCGCTGGGCCGGCAAGGAGCTGCCGACGGAAGCGGAATGGGAATTCGCCGCGCGCGGCGGCCTCGACGGCGAGGAGTTCGCCTGGGGCGATGCCCTGATGCCCGGCGGCAAGCACATGGCCAACACGTGGCAGGGCAATTTCCCCGTCCAGAATCTCCGCGAGGATGGGTTCGAGCGTACCTCGCCGGTCATGGCTTTCCCGCCGAACGGCTACGGCCTCCACGACATGATCGGCAATGTCTGGGAGTGGACCTCGGACTGGTGGTCGTCAAAGCATACCGCCGATGCCGCAAAGCCTTGCTGCATTCCCAGAAATCCCCGCGGCGGCCGCGAGGAGGCAAGCTTTGATCCATGTCAACCCGACATCCGCATCCCGCGGAGAGTCTTGAAGGGCGGCTCGCATCTCTGCGCGCCGAACTATTGCCGCCGCTACCGCCCCGCCGCCCGCCACGCCGAGCCGGTCGATACCTCGACCAGCCACGTCGGCTTCAGGTGCGTGGTGCGCGGACCTATCGACACTCGAGAAAAAGAAGGAAGCGCCGCAACGTAGGGAGTATCGAATGAGTAGCGACTTCGAAAACAAGAACAACCAGTCCGGGGCTCAAAAAAAGATAGATCGTCGAAACCTGCTTCTCGGAACCTCATCGATCGTGGCGGCAGCGGCACTGACCTCGGAGGCGTTGGCCCAGGCACAGAAGGCGACACCCGCGCCGGCCGCATCGCCCGCAGGCGGCTCGCGCAAGCCGAATATTCTCTTCATCATGGGTGACGATATCGGCTGGTTTAATGTTAGCGCCTACAACATGGGGGTCATGGGTTACCGCACCCCCAACATCGACCGCATCGGCAAGGAAGGCGCCGTCTTCACCGATTGGTACGGTCAGCAGAGCTGTACCGCGGGACGGGCCGCCTTCATCACCGGGCAATCGCCGATCCGAACCGGACTTACGAAGGTCGGCCTTCCCGGCGCGGAGCTTGGCCTCGGACCACTCGATCCCAGCGTGGCGGACGTGCTGAAAACCTACGGCTACGCCACAGGTCAGTTCGGCAAGAACCATCTTGGCGATCGCGACGAGCACCTGCCAACTGCGCACGGCTTCGACGAGTTCTTCGGCAATCTCTATCACCTGAATGCGGAAGAGGAGCCGGAGAACCCCGACTATCCCAAGGATCCGGAATTCCGGAAGAAGTTCGGGCCGCGCGGCGTCCTCAAGGCGACGAGCGACGGCAAGATCGAGAACACCGGGCCGCTCACCTCCAAACGCATGGAGACAGTGGACGAGGAGTTCCTGGCGGGTGCGAAGGATTTCATCAACCGTCAGCACCGCGCCAACAGGCCGTGGTTCTGCTACTTCAACTCGACACGAATGCACATTTTCACGCACCTCAAGAAGGAGTCAGAAGGCAAGACGGGTCTCGGTGTCTACCCGGACGGCATGGTCGAGCACGATGGACATGTGGGTGAGTTGTTGAAGCTCGTCGATGACCTCGGTGTCGCCGACAATACGATCGTGGTTTACACCACGGACAATGGCGCCGAGGTCTTCACATGGCCGGATGGCGGCGCGACTCCGTTTAAAGGCGAGAAGGCGACGAATTGGGAGGGCGGCTTCCGGGTGCCATGCCTCATTCGCTGGCCGGGCGTGATCAAGCCTGGCACCATCGTCAACGATATTTGCTCGCACGAGGATTTCATTCCGACTTTCGCGGCCGCGAATGGCGACGGTGCTCTCGTCGAAAACCTGAAGAAGGGCTCCACGCTCAACGGCAAGAGCTTCAAGGTTCACCTCGACGGCATGAACCTACTCCCGTTCCTGAAGGGCGATGCACCGAAATCGCCGCGCGAAGAGTTTCTTTACTGGAGTGATGACGGCGACTTGATGGCACTCCGCATCAAGGATTGGAAGGTCGTGTTCATGGAGCAGCACACCGAGGTCAATCCCAAGACTCCGCTCGGGGTCTGGCAAGGGAATTTCACCAAGCTACGTGGACCAAATCTCTACAATTTGCGGGCAGACCCATTCGAGCGCGGGCCCGATAGTATCGCTTACGGGGATTGGCAAGCCCATCGCGCCTTCATGTTCGTGCCGGCCCAAGCCATCGTCGCGCGCTACATCGAAAGCTTCAAGGACTTCCCGCCACGGGCCAAGGCGGCGAGCTTCACGGTTAGCGATGTCATGGAAAAGATCACCGCGGCGGGCCCAAACAAGAACTGATCGCCGGATCGTCACCGCGGGCCGTGCATCATGGCCCGCGCGATTGCACTACGTCCGATGGAGTGTCGAAAGTTGCAGGCGATAGAGACGACGAGTAGGGGGCCCGCGGGCCCGGAGAGTTCGAAGCGTTCGTCAGCGCTTGACGCGGTGCTTGAACTGAAGTCGCGGATCGGAAAGTCCGTCCTGGGGCAGGATCATCTGGTCGAGAGCATGCTGATTGGCCTCCTTGCCAACGGTAATCTTCTGATCGAGAGCCTGCCCGGTCTCGCCAAGACGCGGGCAGTCAAGACGCTGGCAAAGCATCTCGCCGCCGATTTGTCGCGCGTGCAATTCACCCCGGATCTCCTGCCGTCGGACGTGACTGGCGCCGAGATCTACGTCCAGACCGACAATGGTGGACAGTTTGAGTTTCAGAAAGGGCCGATCTTCGCCAATCTTGTGCTCGCCGACGAGATCAACCGCGCTCCGGCCAAGGTGCAGTCCGCGCTGCTCGAGGCCATGGAGGAGCGCCAGGTCACGGTTGCGGGCAAGACTTACAAGATGCCGGATCTGTTCATGGTGCTCGCGACCGAGAACCCGATCGAGCAGGAAGGCACCTATGCGCTTCCCGAAGCGCAGCTCGACCGCTTCCTGATGCATGTCGTCATCACCTATCCCGACGAGGCATCCGAAGGCGAGATCATCCGGCTCAATCGTGCCGAGAACGCGCAGGCACCGAAGGACCACACCTCGGAGCCGCCCCCGATCCCGCAGCAGGCGATCCTGGATGCACGTGGCGAAATCGACGGCATCTTCGTCTCCGACCTCGTTCAGAAGTACATGGTCGACGTGATCTACGCGACGCGCTTTCCCGGGCGCTATGGCGAGCCCTTGAGCAAATGGATCCAGGTCGGCGCCAGCCCGCGCGGCAGTCTGGCGCTGGACCGTTGCGCGCGAACTCGTGCCTGGTTCGATGAGTATGATTTCGTGACGCCCGACCACGTGCGCGCGGTGATCCACGACTGCCTGCGCCACCGGATCATCCTCAGCTACGAGGCGGTGTCGCAGGGCGTTACGCCCGATCAGGTGATCGACAAGATCACCGAGCTGGTTGCAGCAGCCTGAGGCCGACATGACCGAGACATCAGCCAATATGCCAGGTGTCTATGTCGGTCTTCACGATCTGATCGCGCTCGAATATCGCGGACGCAAGGTTTCGTTCCTGCCGCGCCAGCCCGTGCATAGCCTTTTGTCCGGCCGCTTTGCCTCCCGCATGCGGGGCCGCGGCCTGAACTTCGAAGAGATCAGGGATTATCGTCCCGGCGACGACGTCCGCTCGATCGACTGGAAGGAGACGGCGCGCCTGCGCAAGCCGCATATCCGGGTCTTCAACGAGGAGCGCGACCGGCAGACGATCCTGGTGGTCGATCAGCGCCTGTCGATGTTCTTCGGCAGCCGGCATGCGATGAAATCGGTGACGGCGGCCGAGGCCGCAGCGATCGGGGCGTGGCGGGTGCTCGGCGCCGGCGATCGCGTCGGCGCCGTCGTGTTCAACGATCGAGACTTTATCGAGGTGAGGGCGCGTCGTAGCCGGGCAACCGTGCTCCAGATCCTCGCGGCCGTCGTCACGCAGAACCAGGCGCTCGGCGTCGGGCGCGGTCTGGTATCCGCGCCGACGATGCTCAACACAGCGCTCGATCATGCAAGGCGGCGGGCACCGCACGATGCCGCCGTGATCATCATCAGCGATTTCGACGGCGCGGACGCTGCAACGCGCGATATGGTCGCCGCGCTGGCGCGGCACAATGACGTTGTCGCTGCGATGGTCCATGATCCCCTGCAAAGCGATCTGCCACCGTCGGCCAGCATGACCGTGACCGATGGCGAGTTGCAGATCCGGCTCGATGTCGGCCGCGACAGCGTCCGCAAGAGCGTATCGCAGCTCACCCGGGACCGCCTGAAGAGCATCTTCGACTGGACGCGCGAGCTCGGAATTCCCGTGCTGCCGCTGAGCGCGGCGGAGGACACCGCTGCTCAGCTTCGGCGTCTTCTTGGTGGTCTGCCGGCCGGTCGTGGCCGCGCGGCCCCGCATAACCTGGCGGAGGCGGCCCTTGGCTGAGGCTCCATCCGTGACTGCCGACCCCGTGGCCGGTCTGATCGACGTTCCGCTGCCGCGCGAGGTCAGCCTCTGGCCACAGACCTGGGAGGCGAGGCTTGCGATCGCCCTGCTGCTCACGGCCATCTGCGCTACCGTGTGGCGCGTGGCGCATCAGCGCCGTGTCAACCGCTATCGCCGCGAAGCGCTCGCGGAGCTTCATAGCATCGAGCAGGCGCGCAACCCGATGCCGTCGGAGCTGTTGTCGAAGTTGACCTTGCTGGTGCGGCGAACGGCGCTCGCGGCCTTTCCGCGCGAGCAAGTGGCACCACTGGTCGGTACGGCATGGCTGGCCTTCCTCGATCGCAGCTATGGCGGCGAGGAGTTTTCTCACGGCGTGGGGCGCCTACTCGCGAGCGGGCCTTACCAGCAAATTCCGCCTGATGGCGCCGAGCTGCAATCGCTGGTTCGTCTCGTGCGCCGCTGGATCGGGGGCATCATGCTTGAGTTCGCCTGGCCATGGCTGCTCCTGCTGTTGCCGCTGCCGGTCCTGGCGTGGTGGCTGCTGCCGCCATACCGGGCGCGGCAGGCCTCGATCCAGGTGCCGTTCTTCGACAGGTTGGCGGCGGCAACCGGGCAGACGCCGCAGCGCGGCGCGGTTGTGCTCGAACGCCGCGCCGTCCAGATGATCGCGGCTGCGGCCATCTGGACGCTGCTGGTTGTGGCGCTGGCCCGGCCGCAATGGGTCGGCGACGCGGTGACGCGCGAGGTGTCCGCGCGCGATCTGATCCTGGCGATCGACATCTCGGGATCGATGGACCAGCGCGATTTCAAGGCCTCGGACGGCACGACGCTCACCCGTCTCGACGGCGTCAAGCGCGTGGTCAGAGACTTCATCGCCCGCCGCAAGGGCGACCGTGTCGCTCTGATCCTGTTCGGCACCAGGGCCTATGTGCAGGTGCCCTTCACGCAAGACCTCCAGACGGCGCAGCAATTGCTCGATCAGGCAGGGGTCGGCATGGCCGGCCAGCAGACGGCGATCGGCGATACAATCGGGCTTGCCATCAAGACATTTGCAGCCAGCACTGCGAAGCAGAAGCTCCTGATCCTGCTGACCGACGGCAACGATACGGCGAGCCGGGTGCCGCCCGAGCACGCCGCCGACATCGCTCGCCAGAACGATGTCACGGTCTACACCATCGGGGTCGGCGATCCCGCAGCCTCAGGCGAGAACCGCGTCGACCTCGCCGTCTTGCAGCATGTCGCGGACACCACCGGTGGGCACTTCTTCCGCGCCGAGGATGGCGCGCAGCTGCAGGCGATCTATGCCGACATCGACCGCCTCGCGCCGGCCAAGCTTCAGACCCTGTCATGGCGGCCGAAGCTGCCGCTGTTTCAATGGCCGTTCGGCCTGGCCATCGCGATCGGTCTGCTGTTGTGGCTTTGGCTCCTGCTCGGCAGCGAGTGGCGCCGGATGCGGAGCGTCAGCCATGCGTGACGCGGCAACGATGTCCTTCCATCTCTTGCGCCCGCTCTGGCTGCTCGCGCTGATCCCGCTCGCTGTCGTGTTTGCGGTGCTGCTTCGCCGGCAGGACGTGCGCGCGCAATGGGGTGGCGTGATCGCGCCGCATCTGTTGACGCATCTCATCGTGCGGCCGGAACAAGGACGTTACGTCAACCCGGTCTATCTCGTAGCGGCCGGCATGATGCTCGGCATCATCGGTCTGTCCGGTCCGACCTGGCGCCGCGAGCTTCCGCCCTTCGTCGAAGACAAGGCGCCGTTGATGATTGCGCTCGCAGTCGGATCGTCGATGAACGAGACCGATGTGGCGCCCTCGCGCCTCGAGCGCGCCAAGCAGAAGATCCGGGACCTGCTTGCGGCCCGCGCGGGCGCCAGGACCGGGCTCGTGGCCTTTGCGGGAACCGCGCATCTGGTGATGCCGCCGACCGACGACCGCTCCGTGATCGAGCCATTTCTGGCCGCGCTTGGGCCGGGGTGATGCCGGCGGACGGCAAGAACGTTGCGAGTGCCGTCACACTGGCGGCCGACGCGCTGGCGGCCGAACCAGTCCCCGGAACGGTCCTGCTGGTCGCGGACGATCTCGGGACCGCGGATGCGGCCACGGTCCGGCAAGCGGCCGGCCGCAATGGTCTCGTCATACTCGCGGTCAGCCCGGACACAACGGCGCTGCCGGTCGGCGCGGACGTCATCCGGGTCAGTATCGACGGCTCGGACATCGTACGACTGGAGCGTCGGATCGAGACGCGCTTCCAGGCCGCCCAGGGCGATGCGTTCGGCACGCAATGGCGGGATGAAGGCTATTGGCTGCTGCCGCCGCTGGCGCTGCTGAGTCTGCTCTGGTTCCGGCGCGGTACGACAGTGGCGTGGATCCTGGCTCTCTTCATCGTGACGCACGCCAGCGCCTCGAGGGCCGAAGAGCCATCGCGCTTTACTAATCTTTGGCTGACGCCGGATCAGCAGGGACGACTCGCATTTGACCGTGGCGACTATGCCGCCGCGAAAACGAAATTCGCCGATCCGATGTGGCGCGGCATCTCGGCATACCGCGCGTACGATTTTCTCGCCGCTGCTGAGGAATTTTCGCGCGTTGACACGATCGAGGGAAAATTCGCGCTCGGCAACGCGCAGGCGCAGAACCACGCTTATGAGAAAGCGCTCAAGACCTATGATGAGGTGCTCAAGGCGCAGCCGGGCAACGCCGCCGCGAAGACGAACCGTGCCATCGTTCAGGCGGCGCTGGATGCGCGTGAAGCCAAGCGACGCAAGCAGGAGCAGGATGACCCTGCACCGCCGGATGAGAAGGCCGACGAGATGCGCGTCGATCCCAATCAGAAAGGCGGCAAGAAGATCACTGTCACGCCGCAGGACGTCACCACTGCCGGCGCAGCCGAGGCCTGGATGCGTCAGGTCCAGACCTCGCCGGCGGATTTCCTCAAACTGAAATTTGCGATCCAGGCGACCGCTCCGACACAGGGGAGGGCGCCGCAGTGAGAGTTTGGATCGGCTTCATCGCCTTGCTGCTTGGCGGCGCGCTCCCGTCGCCGGATGTGTATGCGCAGCAATCGGTGGCCCTCGAGCCGATCGTGCAGGTCACGATCGACCCGTCGCGGGTCGTGGTCGGGCAGAAGACCACGCTGAGTGTCCTGGTCCTCGCGCCGAACTACATGACGTCGCCGCCCGAACTACCGGAATTTCAGGTACGCAACGCGGTGACGCGGCAATTGCAGAGCGTCAATACCAGCGAGCAGCGGGATGGCCTGCCTTATGCCGGCGTGCGCTTCGAATATGCGATCTCGCCGCAGGAGCCGGGCTCCTACGCCGTCGCCGGCCAGAGCGTCAGGATCAAATATGCGGCCGAGCCGCCAGCCACGCGCGAGGTGGCCGTCGCGCTGCCACGTGTGTCGTTCGAAGCCTTCATCCCGGAGGCGGCAGGCTCGCTTCACCCGTTCGTATCGGCCAACAGCCTGACCGTCGTGCAGGACATCAAGCGTTCGTCCGATCCGCTCAAGCCTGGCGATGCCGTCACGCGTACCATCACGATCCGGGCGGAAGGCACGCCGGCGATGCTGCTGCCGCCGCAGCAATTCCCTCCCGTCGATGGCTTGAAGCTTTATCCGGCGCAGCCGACGCTCGAGGACAGGATCGACGGGCCCTCCGACGTCATGACGTCGACCCGCGTCGATTCCGCAACTTATATGGTGGAGCGGGCAGGTGATTATGCGCTGCCGTCCATCGATATCGGCTGGTGGAACGTCGGTAGCGGCAAGGTCGAGCAGGTTCATCTCGAGGCTGTGCCTCTTAAGGGCATTGCGACCTCGGTGGCGGCAGGTCCAGCTGCTTCGAACCAATCAGCTCGACGGTGGACGTGGGATGGCATCGTCGACTTTATCTTCGACCACTGGCTGACGGCCCTGCTTGTGGTAGCCGCCACGGCCGGGATCGCTTGGTTTGCGCCTCGTGTGGCACGTCGCGCTTCGGCCAGTCTTCATCGTCGGCACCAGGCCTATCTTCAGTCGGAGGCGTTTGCTTTCAGCCGGCTGCGCCGTGCGATCCGCCATCGCGACGCAAAGGCGTCTTATTTCGCGCTGCTTGAATGGCTGTCACATCTCAACGCGACGCAGCCTCCAATCACGGCTGGAGCTTTCAAGGCCGTCGCACGCGATCCGGAACTCGACCGCCAGCTTGATGCGATCGAGAGCGAGTTGTTCGGAAATCGGCACAATCCGGCTCGTTGGTCTCCACGCCGGCTGCTGCACCGCGTGGCCGCCGCCCGCCGCAGGCTGCGCCCACGCGCCGGAAGCCGGGCCACGACAGGTCTGCCCCCGTCTTTGAACCCGCTCGGGACCCCGAAGGTCGCCGCGTATCGAAAGCCAGCGAGATAAGCAAAACACAGGAGGTCACTCAGACGGAACGGACGATCTAGATTCGCCCTCATCCACGACAACCAAGATCGAATAAATCAGGGAGCGTCGAATGACCAACGAGACGAAGAAGCAGAATAATGCCGTTGCCGATTCCACCTGTGGCGACCAATCGGCGATTCATCGCCGCGCCGTGCTGCTTGGTACATCGTCGATCGTCGCTACAGCGGCGCTGACATCGCAGGCACTGGCGCAGGCTCAGAAGGCGGCCCCTTCGGGGCGCCGGCTGCAGCGCCCGCGGCAGGCCGCAAGCCCAACATTCTCGTCATCTTCGGCGACGACATCGGCATTCCCCAGATCAGCGCCTATACCATGGGTATGATGGGCTATCGCACGCCCAACATCGACCGCATCGCGCGCGAAGGAGCCATCTTCACCGACTCCTACGGCCAGCAAAGCTGCACGGCCGGCCGCGCCTCGTTCATCCTGGGCCAGGAGCCGTTCCGGACCGGCCTCCTCACCATCGGCATGCCCGGCGATCCCCATGGCATCCAGGATTGGATGCCGACGATCGCCGACGTGATGAAGACGCAGGGCTACGCCACTGGCCAGTTCGGCAAGAACCATCTCGGCGACCGCGACGAACATCTGCCAACCAAGCATGGCTTCGACGAATTCTTCGGCAATCTCTATCACCTCAATGCGGAAGAGGAGCCGGAAGGCTATTTCTATCCGAAGGATCCCAATTTCCGGAAGCAGTTCGGGCCGCGGGGCGTGATCAAATCGACCGCGGACGGAAAGATCGAGGACACGGGCCCGCTCAACACCGCGCGCATGCCGACCGTGGACGAGGAGTTCCTCGGCGGCGCGAAGGACTTCATTGACCGGCAGGCGAAGGCGAACCGGCCGTTCTTCGTCTGGTTCAACTCCACGCGCATGCACGTCTTCACGCACCTGAAGAAGGAATCGCTCGGCAAGACCGGTAAGGGCATCCATGCTGACGGCATGGTGGAGCACGATGGAATGGTCGGTGAGTTGCTGAAGCAGCTCGACGACCTCGGCATCGCCGACAACACCATCGTTCTCTACACCACGGATAACGGCGCCGAACTGGCACTGTGGCCCGACGGCGCGCAAACTCCCTTCCACGGCGAGAAAGGCACGACGTGGGAGGGCGGCATGCGCATCCCGATGATGGTGCGCTGGCCGGGCGTGGTTAAGCCGGGCACGCAATACAATGAGATTATCTCGCTGATCGACTGGTTCCCGACGCTGTGTGCCGCGGCCGGAATTCCGGACATCAAGGAGAAGATGAAGGCGGGTTTCACCGCCAACGGGAAGAACTTCAAGGTCCATCTCGACGGCTATAACTTCCTGCCCTTTTTCAAGGGTGAGACAACCACGCCGCCGCGGGACGCGCTCTACTACTTCGACCAGGGCGGCAATCTCAATGCCATCAGGTGGAACGATTGGAAGTTGAGCTTTGCAATAGCTTCCAAGGGAAACATTGCGACCGCAACCCGCGAGGTGCCCTCGTGGGCGCTAATCGCAAACTTGCGCATGGATCCTTACGAGCGAGGCATGGAGGAAGGCGGAGGAGCCATCCAGTTCCTGGCTCAGAACATGTGGCTGATCGTGCCCGTACAAGGGAAGATCAAGGAGTTCTTCGCCGACTTCAACGACTTCCCCTTCCAGGAAGGCAGCTCGCTGAATGCGAGCGGTATCAATTACGGCTTGCTCCGACAGCAGGCGGCTTTGAAGCGACTTGGTGAGATCGAGCGCCTGAAGCCACAGTAACGGGAGCGCCACGAACGACTGCGCGACGAAGACAGCAAGCACCGACTTCGTCGCGCATGTCACAACGTGGTGCGGGTTCGGGTTCGACCGCGAGAGGACGGGGGCATCGCAACGACGAAAACGATCGCGACGAGAAACTTGATCAACAAGGAAGAATATCAGGAGGTTCGAGATGTTTGGGCATATGCGCACTGTTCGGTTGACGAGCTGCTTGCTGACACTGGTAACCGGCGTTTCTCTGCCAGCTGGAGTAGTGTCGGCGGCGCCGCTTCAACCCGCGGCAATCCATCTGGACGCAATTGGATCACCTGATCTCATCGAAGTCCGCGCCGCCGGCCGTCGTGGTGGTGCAGCGGTTGGCCCGCGTGGCGGCGCCGTTGTTCACCGCGGCGGAGCCGCGGTCGGGCCGCGTGGCGGCGCCTATCGCGGCACCACGGCCGTTAGGGGACCACGAGGCAACGTTGCGGTTCGCCACACCACCGCGGTCGCGGGCCGCGGCGGGTGGGCACGGCCCGGCTGGTATGGCTGGCCGAGAGGCGGTGCGATCGCGGCCGGTGCGGCCATCGGTGTCGTAACAGCAGCAACGGCTGCTGCCTGGGCAGGCGCGGCGCCCGCGCCCGGCATGTGCTGGTACTACACCGATCCCTCCCGCACGCAGGGTTTCTGGGATTATTGCCAATGAGGGGTGTATTGCTGAAGCGATGAGGCGACCGTCATGAGCGGTTACGACATCTTCGCCTGGATCGTGCTGGTGATCCTGCTCGCCAGCGCGATCGGCGTTGTCTGCATTGCCGGCTGGCTGCCCGGGCACATCGCAAAGTCGCGCAATCACCCTCACGCGCAGGCGGTGACTGTGGCCGGCTGGATCACGCTGTTCTTCGGCTTCGCGCTGTGGCCGATCGCGTTGATCTGGGCCTATCTCGACGTGCCCGCGCGCAAGGCGGGAGATGCGTGATGGGCGTCGCGATCTTCAATATCTATCTCGTGCTGCTGTTCCTGCTGGTGCATTTCGGGATCGTGCGCTTCAACCTGTTCTGGAAGGCCTCGCCCGCGATCGTTCTGGTGCTCCTGTTGTTCGGGCTGCTGATCCCGATGGGATGGGGCGCGCCACAGGGTGACGCGCTGGTCGTGCGCAACGCGGTCTCGATCGTGCCTGACGTGGCGGGCGAGGTGACAGATGTCCCGGTTATCGCCAACAGGCCACTGAGGTCCGGTGACGTGCTGTTCAAGATCGACCCGACGCCCTATGCCGCGCAGGTCAAGGCGATCGACGCGCAGTTCAAGCTCGCCAAGACGCGTCTCGGCCAGATGACGCAGCTCTTCGAGCGCGACGCCGGCCGCGGCTTCGACGTCGAGCAACGGCAGTCCGAGGTTGACCAGCTCGCGGGCCAGCTCGAGGCCGCGCAATGGAATCTCGACAAGACCGTCGTGCGTGCGCCGGCGGACGGCTATGTCACCAACCTCGCGCTGCGCAAGGGTGCGCGGGTGGCCAACCTGCCGCTGTCGCCGGTGATGGCGTTCATCGATACCTCCGACACGATCATCGGTGTCGCGATCAACCAGAACGACGCGCGCTATGTTGCTCCGGGGCAGGAGGTCGAGGCGACCTTCAAGTTCGCGCCCGGGCGGATCTTTTCCGGCAAGGTCGAAAGCGTGCTCCAGGCGATTGCCACCGGGCAGGCGCAGACATCGGGCACCGCCGTCGCGCCGCGTGCGATCGAAGCCGCCCCGTTCGTCGTCCGCGTCAGGCTCGACGATGCCGATTTCGTCAAGCGCCTGCCGGCAGGCAGCGCCGGCACGGCGGCGATTTACACCGACCACGTCAAGCCGACCCATATCGTGCGCCGCGTGATCCTGCGGCAGGTCGCGATCCTGAATTACGTCAATCCGTTCTAGGCGAGGAAATTCATGAAGAGGGCAGTGCTGACGGCTTCGTTCCTCCTTCTCACATCGACGGCACAGGCCCAGTCACCGCTACCGGTGACAGTCGACAATTTTGCGCGGGCGGAGTCCGATCTCTATCTCGGCAACAGCGTCAAGGATGCCGGCGGCACTGGAAGACTGTCTCACCATCGTGAGCCGATACAGGTCGACAAGCAGGCGGTGATCCGGTCCAATCGGGACACACTCTACTCAGCCCTTGTCCTTGATCTCGATGCAGGCCCGGCAACGATCACATTGCCGGATGCGGGAAAGCGTTTCCGGTCGATGCAGGTGATCAACGAGGATCACTATGTCGTCGGTAAGGTCGAATACGGCGCGGGCAGCTATACGCTGGACAGGAACAAGGCCGGCACCCGTTACGTGCTGGTGGCGCTGCGGACCCTGGTCGATCCCAACGATCCCAAGGATGTCGAGAAGGTTCACGCCCTTCAGGATGCCATCAAGGTGAGCCAGAAGGCCCCTGGCAAATTCGAGATCCCGAACTGGGATGCGGCCAGCCAGAAGAAAGTGCGGGATGCTCTTCTCGTGCTGTCGTCAACGACAGCCGGCTTCAAGAATGCATTTGGCGCGAAGGGACAGGTCGATCCGATCAGGCATTTGATCGCAACCGCCGCGGGATGGGGCGGTAATCCCGACAAGGACGCTACCTATCTCAGCGTTACTCCCGAGAAGAGCGACGGCAACACAGTCTACAAGCTCACCGTTCCCGGCAATGTGCCGGTCGACGGCTTCTGGTCGATCAGCCTCTACAACGCGGAGGGCTATTTCGAGAAGAATCCGTACAATGCCTACTCCCTTAACAATCTGACGGCGACGAAATCGGCCGATGGCTCCACGACGGTCCAGTTCGGCGGCTGCGACGGCAAGATCCCGAACTGCCTGCCGATCATGAAGGGATGGAATTACACGGTCCGGCTCTACCGGCCACGCCCCGAAATCCTGAACGGCAAATGGAAATTCCCCGAGCCGAAGCCGGTGAGCTGAGAGCGGATGGAGGCTGTCATGAAGCAGCTGTTTTCCGGACTTGTTGCCACCTTGCTGATGGCCACGGGGACATACGCGCAGACCGGCTCTCTGGACGAGCTCGCTGCGCGCCAGGTCCAGCGCCGCGCCGTCGAGGCCGTGATCTGGGGCATGCCGATCGTCAATTACGATCTCATGCTCCAGGAGATGCTGACCAAGACGCCGGGCAGGGTGAACCAGGTGATCTACTGGGGCAAGCCGCTGGACTGGAAGAACCAGACGCTGACGCCCAACCCCGACACGCTCTATTTGATGGCGTTCCTCAACACGAAGGATGTCGGTCCGATCGCCATCGAAATTCCACCAGCCGGTCCAGGCGGCTCTCTCAACGCCAACATCGTCAATGCCTGGCAGCAGCCGCTGGAAGACGCTGGGTTGCTCGGAGTGGACAAGGGGGCTGGCGTCAAGCTTCTGATGCTGCCGCCCGGGTACGGCGGGCAGGTGCCAACGGGGTTCGAGCCGCTTCAGCCCAACACGTTCGGCAGCTACGTGCTGTTCCGCTCCAACATGAAGAGCCACGGCGACGCAGACGTGGCCAACTCGATCACCTACGGCAAGCAGATCAAGATCTATCCCATTTCGCAGGCATCGAATCCGCCGGCGACCGTCTTCACCGACGTCAAGGACATCCTGTTCGACTCGACGATCCGCTACGACGACAGCTTCTTCGTCAATCTCGATCGCGCCGTGCAGAGCGAGCCATGGCTCACGCGCGATCGCGCAATGATCGACCAGTTGCGTTCAATCGGCATCGAGAAGGGCAAGGCATTCGCGCCGGACGCGAAAATGAAGCAGGCGCTGGCGGACGGCATTCGCGAAGCGCAGGCACTGACGGCGGCAAGATACGACGCCGGTCTGCCCCCGTTCTTCGAGGGAACGCATTGGACATATCCAGCGCATCCCGACCTGCTCAAGGCCGCCGCCGACAACTTCGACGATCCAACCGCCTATCCGGTCGACTGGCGGGGGATCACCTATACCTATGCCTATGTCGGCATCAAGCGGCTCGGCGCCGGCCAGTTCTACCTCATCAACATCAAGGACAGAGACGGCCAGAGCTACGACGGTGCGGCGACCTATCGCCTTCACGTTCCGCCGAACGTGCCGGTCGAGCAGTACTGGTCATTGACGGCCTATGACCGCGACACGCACGCGCTGATCAAGAATGTCGACCGCGCCAGCCGTGCATCGAACAACGCCGACGTGAAGAAGAATGCCGACGGCTCGGTCGATCTCTATCTCGGGCCCAAGCCGCCCGCCGGCCAGGAGGCGAATTGGATCCCGACCGATCCCGCCCGCAAGTTCGAGATGATGTTCCGCCTCTACGGGCCGAAGAAGGAACTGTTCGACAAGGCCTGGAAACTACCCGACGTCGAGCGCGTGGCCACGACGGTCGGAGGCGCCACGAAATAGCACTATCATTGGTCGGGGCATGACCCATTCGGCTGGCTGACGTGACTGGGATGGGAGACGCGACATGACGGGGCCACCTTCGAAAAGCCGAGCTCGCAACTACATTGGCGGCGGCGAGTTCACCGCCAACCCGCGCTCGCCGACTCCGCCGGCGTCAGCTTCTGGGCGCTGTAACCTGCGGAGCGCTCGGAGCATATTTCAATGTACTTTCAATGCGCTGCGTCCACATTCTAATGTCGCTGCCGCACCACTTCAGGCGACATTTCAACAATGATCCACCCCAAATCCGGCGCAGAATCGCACTCAAGCAGTTGTGTGTGCGGACGCGGTCGCGTCATGAGGGGGACGCCAATTCGACCCAATTTAAGTCGAGCTTGTTACTGCCGGATTTTTACGGAGCTGATTCCCATGCAAGACGTCCAGGTCGACCGTTCCGAAATGGCCCCCTCGATTCTGCCGGCGGACGTTCCCGAGCTCAGCGATGATGAATGCGTGGCCCGTCTCGCGCGCGCCGTCGAGGCGCACGATTCGGCCCGGCTCGACGAAGTCGCCGCGTTGATCGGCCGCCTTGCGGTCACGATCGAATAGCTCACCGACCAGCTTGACGCCGCGGGGTGCGTAGCCCGGTCAGCCCGGGCCAACGGACGTGTTGCGTTTTCGCGGAGCCTGTTCCAAAGATGCCGCCAAATTTCGTCCGCGGCATCGTCCGCATTGCAGGGTCCGCAAATGTCCGGTTTCTCGACCGCGCGCCTAAAAATGGTCGATGGCCAGGTGCGCACCAATGACGTCACCGATCGCCGTATTCTCGACGCCATGCTCACGGTTCCGCGCGAGGCGTTCGTGCCGGTTGCCAGGCAGGCATTGGCCTACCTCGACCTCGATCTCGACGTGAGCGAAGGCGGGGCCAAGCGGTTCCTGATCAAGCCGCAGCTCACCGGCAAGCTGCTCCAGGCCGCCGAAATCGGCGAGGGTGACAACGTGCTGGTGGTCGGCTGCGCCACGGGCTACCTCGCTGCACTGGTGGCCAAGCTCGCCCGTCAGGTCACCGCGACGGAATGTGATTCGGCCCTGGCCGCGAAGGCCAAGGATGCTTGTGCCAGCCTCGCCAACGTCACGTGCAAGGCCGCGGCCTGTACCGAAGGGGATCCTTCTGCCGCTCCCTATGACGTCATTATCCTCAACGGCGCCTTCGAGGTGACGCCTGAGGCGCTGCTCGGGCAGCTGAAGGAGGGCGGGCGCCTCGTGGGGGTGTCGGCCCAATCCACGCCCCCCCGGGCCATGATCGTGACCCATACCCACGGTGAATTCGGCCATCGGGCGCTGTTCGATGCCGCGGCTCCGGTCCTTCCCGGGTTGGAACGGGCCGCCGCTTTCGTCTTCTGAAGGCCCGATTGAGGGCTTTGGCCCGTTAAAATCCCGTTCTGAATCAGAAGTGTGGCCCGGATGCTGCACGTGAAGAGTTTCCACCGGGAACTACCTTGAGGTGGTTCCGTTGCGCCAATTGGCGGCCTATGTTGCTGAGGGGCAACGACTCCACTCGGTAGACGGTATCCTGGCTCGCGGGCACGAGCGGGGCGTTAGAATGAACGGAATTTAAGGGATGCATGGGGTGAAGCTCTTCACCGGAGCTGCGGTTTCGGTCCTGCTGCTGGCGCTTGCCGGGCCGACGCCTGCCTTGGCGGACACGATCGAGGCCGCCTTGGTGCGGGCCTATCAGAACAATCCGCAGCTCAACGCACAGCGCGCCCAGGTGCGCTCGACCGACGAGAACGTGCCTCAGGCGTTGTCGGGCTATCGCCCCAGGGTCGCGCTGTCGGCGAATGGCGGCTATCAATATCAGGACACGCTGAGTTCGCCGGCGCCGGGCAACTCACCAATCAACGGGCCCAGCGTGCCGCGCAGCGTGGGTGTGACCGTCACGCAGACGGTCTATAACGGCAACATCACCGGCAACAGGACGCGCGCCGCCGAGAGCCAGGTTTCCGGCTCCCGCGAAGCGCTGCGCAGCCTGGATCAGAGCGTGCTGCTTCAGGGCGCCACGATCTACATGGACTATCTGCGCGATGCGGCTACGCTCGAAGTCCAGCGCAGCAACGTGCGCGTGCTCGAGCAGACCCTGAAGCAGACGCGTGATCGCTTCAACGTCGGCGAAGTGACGCGCACCGACGTTGCGCAGTCGGAAGCGCAACTGGCGGCCGGCAAGACGCAGGCCCTCACGGCCGAAGCGAATCTCACCACGACGCGCGCGAACTTCCGCCGCATCATCGGCAACGAGCCGACGAACCTCGCGCCCGGCTCGCCGGTCGATCGTTTCCTGCCCGCAACCCTCGCCGCGGCGGTCGAGCTCGGCCTGATCGAGCATCCCAACGTCACGGCCGCAATGTTCGGCATCGACGTCAATTATCTGCAGGTCAAGGTCGCCGAAGGTGCGCTGCTGCCGACGATCGCGTTGCAGGTTGCGGCCACGCAGGGGAACGAACAATCCTTGATTCAATACAGGTCGTTCAATGCGTCCGCCATCGCGCAGGCCAATTGGCAGCTCTACGACGGCGGCAATTCATATTCGCTGATCCGTCAGTCCAAGGAAAATCTGGCGCAGCAGCGTCTCAACCTCGAGACGACCCGCGACCAGACTCGTGCGAACGTGGTGCAGTTCTGGGGGACGTTGCAGGCCGGCAAGGCGCAGGTGCAGTCTGCGCAGGCGCAGGTGACGGCGTCCGAGATCGCACTCAACGGTGTGCGCGAGGAAGCCAAGGCCGGTCAGCGCACCACGCTCGACGTGCTCAACGCGCAGCAGGCGCTGGTCAATGCGCGCGTCGCGCTGGTGACCGCACAGCACGACCGCGTCGTGGCATCGTACAACGTCCTTGCCGCGATCGGCCGTCTGTCGCCGCAGGTTCTCGGCCTCGCGACCACGGTTTACGATCCGAGCGTTCACTACCATCAGGTCCGCGACAGCTGGGCCGGCGTGCGCACGCCTGACGGACGCTAAAGTCCCGTAGTCATCCGGTCGGCCTCGCAAACAGCCGAGGCTGACTGGTGCTTTGCTTGCAATCATCAAAATCCCTGACATAGCCTTGCCAAGAAGATGCGGGTCGATTCGCCCGACACCTGATGTCGTGTGCGTAAAGGCTTGAGTACTGAGGGCAGGGGCGCACCGCCGCACGTTGAGCCGTGAACTGGGGACAAGTCGGGCTGCCGCGACGAAAATGTCGGGGCGTCCGTAGCGGAACCGGCCAATCCTGTCGTGCTTGGTGTAAAACAACGCATGCGAGGGCGTTGATGATGTGGAGTCGGAGATGACGCAGCCTGCAAAGGTCACGGAACCCTCGATGGAGGAGATTCTGGCCTCGATCCGGCGCATCATTGCCGACGATGAGGCCAAGCCGCCGCCGGCAGAAGCTGCCAAGCCCGCTCCCGCGGCGCCCGCACCAAAGCCTCAGGCGATGAACGACATTCCGCCGTCCAAGGTCGCACCCACAAAACCTGCTGCCGAGAAACCCGCGCCGCCGCCGGCTGCGAAGCCGGCTCCAGCGCCGCCGCCACCCGCACCTGCGGCGGACGCATCCAATAACCAGGACGATATTGATGCGCTGCTGGCGGGGCTGGATGCGGCTACGCCTGCGCCGGAGGTCCGTGCGCCTGAGCCAGAACCTGAACCCGACGTACTCGAATTGACCGACGAGATGGCGATGGATCCGGAGCCGACGCCGCCTCCGCCGCCGCCGAGCTTCCGCAAGGTCGAGCCGCGCGACGATCTGGAATTCGCCGAATCGCCGCTGCGCCCGATGCCCTCATCGTCCTATGCGCCGGTGGACTACGATACGCCGCCGCTGCCGCCCCAACAGCCGATCCTGGCGCAATCGACGGTCTCGGCGGTCGAATCCGCCTTCAATTCCCTGGCCCACACAGTGCTCAGCAGCAATGCGCGGACGCTGGAAGATCTGGTCAAGGAGATGCTGCGTCCAATGCTGAAATCCTGGCTCGATGACAACCTGCCGGGCCTCGTTGAACGCATCGTGAAGGCCGAAATCGAGCGGGTCTCGCGCGGCGGCAGGTGAGGGCGGCTCCCGAGCCCTCATAAAGCCCCGCTTATGCGCCTGTTTGACCTGCCGACCGGCCGGAAAGCCGTTTTGCCGCCGGGCTTTCCATTGACCTTCTCTTGGTCCTTCTTTTGGACCTTTTCGTTGACTTGCCCCCGCGCGCGGCTTTCTAGCAGCCCATGATCGAGAAAAATTACCAGCCCGCCGATATCGAAGCCCGCATGTCCGTCGTGTGGGAGGACAGCCTTGCCTTCAGGGCCGGCCGCCCCGACCGCCGCGACGCAGTGCCCTTTACCATCGTGATCCCGCCGCCGAACGTGACGGGCTCGCTGCATATGGGCCACGCCCTCAACAACACCCTTCAGGACATCCTGTGCCGGTTCGAGCGCATGCGCGGCCGCGACGTGCTGTGGCAGCCCGGCACCGACCACGCCGGCATCGCCACCCAGATGGTGGTCGAGCGGCAGCTGATGGAGCGCCAGCAGCCCAGCCGCCGCGAGATGGGCCGTGAGAAGTTTCTCGAGCGGGTCTGGCAGTGGAAGGCCGAGAGCGGCGACACGATCATCAACCAGCTCAAGCGCCTCGGCGCCTCCTGCGACTGGTCGCGCGAACGCTTCACCATGGACGAGGGCCTGTCGAAGGCCGTCATCAAGGTGTTCGTCGAGCTGCATCGCGACGGCCTGATCTACAAGGACAAGCGGCTGGTGAACTGGGACACCAAGCTGCTGACGGCGATCTCCGACCTCGAAGTGCAGCAGACCGAGGTCAAGGGCAGCCTGTGGTATCTGCGCTATCCGATCGAGGGCAAGACGTTCAGCCCCGAGGATCCCTCGAGCTTCATCGTCGTCGCCACCACGCGGCCCGAGACCATGCTCGGCGACACCGGCGTCGCGGTGCATCCCGATGACGAGCGCTATCTGAAGCTGGTCGGCAAGAATGTGATCCTGCCGCTTGTCGGTCGCAAGATTAAGATCGTCGCCGACGAATATTCCGATCCGGACAAGGGCTCGGGCGCGGTGAAGGTGACGCCGGCGCACGACTTCAACGACTTCGAGGTCGGCAATCGCCACGGCCTGGGCCGGATCAGCGTCATCGACAAGGAAGGTTGCCTCGACCTCGTCGACAATGAGGATTACCTGCGTAACCTGCCGGAAGGCGCTTCGCAATTCGCCGAGGAGTTTCACAAGGTCGACCGCTTCGCGGCGCGCAAGCGCATCGTCGAGCGGCTGGAATCCTTCGGCTTCGTTGAGCGGATCGAGCCGCACACCCACATGGTGCCGCACGGCGACCGCTCGAACAGCGTGATCGAGCCCTATCTGACCGACCAGTGGTATGTCGACGCCAAGACGCTGGCAAAGCCCGCGATCGCGGCGGTGCGTTCGGGCGAAACGACGTTCGTGCCGAAGAACTGGGAAAAGACCTATTTCGAGTGGATGGAGAACATCCAACCCTGGTGCATCTCGCGCCAGTTGTGGTGGGGTCATCAGATCCCGGCCTGGTACGGCCCCGATGGCAAGGTGTTCGTCGCCGAGACCGAGGAGGAGGCCGTCAGCCACGCGCTCGGCTATTACGTCGAGCAGGAGGTCATCACGGCCGAGCAGGGCCGTGAGATGGCGCTCGACCGCAACAAGCGCGAAGGCTTCATCACGCGTGACGAGGACGTGCTCGACACCTGGTTCTCCTCGGCGCTGTGGCCGTTCTCGACGCTCGGCTGGCCCGAGGACGCGCCGGAAGTGCAGCGCTATTACCCCACCAACGCGCTGGTGACCGGCTTCGACATCATCTTCTTCTGGGTTGCCCGGATGATGATGATGGGCCAGCACTTCATGAAGGAAGTGCCGTTCTCGACGATCTACATCCACGCCCTTGTCCGCGACGAGAAGGGCGCCAAGATGTCGAAGTCGAAGGGCAACGTCATCGACCCCCTCAACCTGATCGACGAATACGGTGCGGATGCGCTGCGCTTCACGCTGGCCGCGATGGCGGCGCAGGGACGCGACATCAAGCTCGCCACCAGCCGCGTCGAGGGTTACCGGAATTTCGCGACGAAGCTCTGGAATGCGTCGCGCTTCGCGGAGATGAACCACTGCGCGGTCCCCGACGGTTTCGAGCCGGCGAAGGCCAAGGAGACGCTGAACCGCTGGATCGCGCACGAGAGCGCCCACACGACGCGCGAGGTGACCGAGGCAATCGAAGCCTATCGCTTCAACGATGCGGCCGGTGCGATCTACCGCTTCGTCTGGAACGTCTATTGCGACTGGTATGTCGAGCTCGCAAAGCCCGTGCTGCTCGGTCCGGACAGCCCCGCCAAGGACGAAACCCGTGCCATGGTCGCCTGGGCGCGCGACGAGATCCTGAAGCTGCTGCACCCCTTCATGCCCTTCATCACCGAAGAGCTGTGGGAGGTGACGGCCAAGCGCGACGGCCTGCTGGCGCTGGCGCAATGGCCGCTGAAGCCGTCCGAGCCGACGCCGGAGCAACTCGCGATGCTCGCCGCGGCAGCCGGGCCGACTGATCCGTTGATCTCGCCGGTCCTGATCATGCCGATCTTCGACCATGCCGACTTCACCGATCCCAAGGCGGAAGCCGAGATCGGCTGGGTGATCGACTTGGTCACGCAGATCCGCTCGGTGCGCGCCGAGATGAACATCCCGCCGGCAACGCTGACGGCGCTGGTGCTCGCGGGCGCCTCGACCGAGACGAAGGAACGCGCGCCGCGCTGGACCGACGTCATCAAGCGCATGGCACGGCTGTCCGACATCTCCTTCGCCGACCGCGCACCTGATGGTGCGGTCCAGCTCCTCGTGCGCGGCGAGGTGGCCGCGCTGCCGCTGAAGGGCGTGATCGACGTCGCCGCCGAGCGCACGCGCCTCGACAAGGAGATCGGTAAGGCCGACGCCGACATCAAGCGCGCCGAGTCCAAGCTGGCGAACGAGAAGTTCGTCGCCAACGCGGCCGAAGAGGTCGTCGAGGAGGAGCGCGAAAAGCGCGAGGCCGCGCTGGCCCGCAAGGCCAAGCTGCTGGAGGCGCTGGAGCGGCTGAAGCAGGCGTCGTGATCCCATCGTCATTCCGGGGCGATGCGGAGCATCGAACCCGGAATCTCGAGATTCCGGGTCTGGTCCTTCGGACCATCCCGGAATGACGATGATCACTTCGGGAACGGCTTGCTCAAAAACTTCGAGCCCTTGACGCCATAGCGCCAGGGTAGCTCGACGGCCTTGGTGATGCCGATCCGGATGCCGGCCACCACCTCGACCTCCTCTGTCCGCGCATGCAGCGCGATCGGCGGCCGGTCCAACGGCAGGGCGTTCTGCGCGATGGTGATGCCGAGCGCCTCGGTCAGCTTGCCGGGGCCCGAGCACAGCGAGTGCACCTCCTGGAGATGCCGGCGGCGGCGCATCGCCGCCAGGCCATGCGTCGGTTCCAGTGCGCGGATCAGCACGGCGCTGGCGGAGCCTTCCTCCTCGCAGACGAAGTTCACGCACCAGTGGATGCCGTAGGAGCGGTAGACATAGGCAAAGCCGGGCGGGCCAAACATGATTTGGTTCCGCGGCGTCGGGCCATTGTAGGAGTGCGCCGCCGGCTCGGTATGATGATAGGCCTCGACCTCGACGATGAGGCCGCCGACGCCGTTGACCAGCATGGTGGCCCCGATCAAATCGGGCGCGACCTCGTGGACGCTGCGGCCGAAAAAGGCACGCTTCAGGGCTTTGCCGAGCCGCGGTGGTGAGGCTTTCGAGGTTGGAGCCATTCGAGGTGAGAATCGACAGAGAACAGAGCAGGATATTGCCCATATCTGCCATGTTCCCTGAGGCGGCGCGAGCCGGGTTGCGGCAGGCAGCCAGACCGACTAGGTAGGACCTGAACAGACCGGACAGCCCATGGTCGTTATTGTCGACACCATCTCGAACCCGTTGCGCCCCCGCCACCCTGAAAAGGTGAATCGCCCTGATTCCGCTTCGCCGCCGAAGCCGGACTGGATCCGCGTGCGCGCGCCCAATACCCGCGGCTATGCCGACACCCGCAACATCGTGCGCGCCAACGGCCTGCACACGGTGTGCGAGGAGGCGGGCTGCCCGAACATCGGCGAGTGCTGGGACAAGAAGCACGCGACCTTCATGATCATGGGGGATACCTGCACCCGGGCCTGCGCGTTCTGCAATGTCAAGACCGGCATGCCCAATGCGCTGGATGCGGCGGAGCCGGGGAACGTCGCCGAAGCCGTCGCCAAGCTGGGGCTGGCCCACGTCGTCATCACCTCCGTCGACCGCGACGATCTAGCCGATGGCGGCGCCGAGCATTTTGCAGAAACCATCCGCGCGATCCGGGCCGCGTGCCCCTCGACCACGATCGAGATCCTGACGCCGGACTTCCTGCGCAAGGAGGGGGCGCTAGAGATCGTCGTCGCGGCGAGGCCCGACGTGTTCAACCACAATCTCGAGACCGTGCCGTCGCGTTACCTCACGGTGCGGCCCGGTGCGCGCTACTTCCACTCGATCCGGCTGTTGCAGCGGGTCAAGGAGCTCGATCCCACCATCTTCACCAAGTCCGGCATCATGGTCGGCCTCGGCGAGGAGCGCCACGAGGTGCAGCAGGTGATGGACGATCTGCGCTCCGCCGACGTCGACTTCCTGACCATCGGGCAATATCTCCAGCCGACCCGGAAGCACCACGCCGTGATGCGCTATGTGCCGCCCGACGAGTTTTCGTCCTACGAGAAGGTCGCCTACACCAAGGGTTTCCTGATGGTGTCGGCGAGCCCGCTCACCCGTTCGTCGCATCATGCCGGCGAGGACTTTGCGAGACTGAAGGCCGCACGGGCCGCGACTGCCCGCTGAACCGCCATGCCCAAATTTTCGAGCAAGCGCCGTGTCCATCACAGCGCGTCCGAGATGTTTGATCTGGTTGCCGACGTCGAGCGCTACCCGGAGTTCGTGCCGCTGTGCAGCGCGCTCAAGGTCCGCCAGCGGATGGCCAAACCCGACGGCACCGAGGTGCTGGTCGCCGACATGACGGTGTCGTTCAAGCTGGTCAAGGAGTCCTTCACCAGCCGCGTGACGCTCGACCGCGCCAATCTGAATATCCTGGTCGAATATCTGCAAGGCCCGTTCAGCAACCTCGAGAACCGCTGGACGTTCGAGCCCAAGGGTGAGGGCGTCTGCGACGTCGGATTCTTCCTCGCCTACGAGTTCAAGAGCCGCATGCTGGCGATGCTGATGGGCTCGATGTTCGATGCCGCATTCGCGCGCTTCTCCATCGCGTTCGAGAAACGGGCGGATGCGATCTACGGCCGGCCGAAGCTGGCGTCGTCGTAGGGCGTACTCTCTCCGCCGTCATTGCGAGGAGCCCTTGCGACGAAGCAATCCAGGATCTTTGCGCGGAGCGATTCTGGATTTCCTTCGCTGCGCTCGCAATGACAGCGAGGCTCAATCCACCGCCTTCACCACATCCGGCGGCTGCGAGGCATAATACGCCGCGGCCTGCTCGATCTCCTGCGGCGTCATCGCGCGGGCGATGTTGCGCATCTGCTGGCTGATGTCGTTGCGCCGCTCGCCGGACGCGAAGGCCTGGAGCTGCGCCTTCATGTAAGCTTCGGACTGGCCTTCGAGCCACGGACTGCCGGTCTTGTTGTCGAGGCTGCCATGGCAGGAGCCGCAGGGCGCGATCCCGCGCATCGGCGCGCCGTAGATGACGATGCTGGGTTTCGGCAGCTGCGGCGTCGGGTGATAGGCTGCCGGCCGCGGCAGATAGGCGTAATAGTTCGAGAGATCGGCGATCTCCTGGTCAGTCAGATTGACGGCGAATGGCGACATCACGGCATTGGTGCGCGCGCCGGAACGGAAATCGTGCAGCTCCTTGTAGATGACGGCAGCGTACTGGCCGGCAAGATTGGGCGAGTCCGCGCGGCTGATGCCAGTCGGGCCGTGGCAGATCGCGCAGCGCTGCGCCAGCGTCGCACCGCGGCCGATCGCTTCCTGGCTCGGACGCGATAGCGTATGCGAGGTCAGCACGACCTCCGACAGGCGTTTTGGCTGTTCGGGCGCCGTGACGCTTGGCGCGCGCTGCGGGACGCCTGCGGCGCTGCAGATCGCATCCCAGACATTGGCGAACTGAACCCACGGCTGCGCGAAAGGCAGCACGATGAAGCCGGTGATCGCCGTCACGATCAGGATCGCGGCGGTGGCGCCGACGCCAATCCTGAAATGGCGGTTGCGAAAGGTGAAGAGGTCGCGCGCGCTCATCACTGCGCTCCCACATAGACGGCCGGCACCGACGTGCCCTCGGTCAGCGCCAGCGTCACGATCGGGTAGCCGTAATTGGTGAGGGTGAGGACGATCATCAGCGCCACCCACAGCGCGTGCGTGTTGAGCGCGACCGGCACGGTCGCGGACTGATGCACGGCCAGCGCAAAGCGATAGGGACCGGCGTCAGCCCGAGGCGCACGCATGCCACGTGCCAGGATGACGATGAACATGATGCCCGATGCCAGCAGGATGAAGCCGCCGATCGCCGAGAAGGTGACGGAGAGCGCCTGAGGCGCGATCGCGGGATCGCCGAAGTCGAAATAGGCCATGCGGCGCGGCATGCCCAGGATGCCGACCCAGTGCCACGGGAAGGTCGTGATGATCATGCCGATGAACCACAGCCAAAGCTGGGTGCGGATCAGGCGGAGGTCGATCAGTTCGCGCCCGGTCAGATGCGGCCACAGATCATAGGCGATCGCAAAATACATGATCACGATGGCGCCGCCGAAGATCAGGTGGAAATGGCCGGTGATCCATTGCGTGTTGTGGATCGACGCGTCGAGCTGGTAGCTCATGTTGATGAGGCCGCCGGCGCCGCCGAAGCCGAGCATGACGAACGAGAATGCCAGCGCCAGCATCATCGGATTGTCCCAGGGCAGGGCCTTCATCCAGCCGAACATCCCCCGGCCGCCGCGCAGGCGCGCCGCGATCTCGACCGATGCGCAGATTGTGAATACGGTCAACAGCGTCGGGAGCGCGACCAGCGCCGTGAAGGCCGAATGGATGAATTTGAAGCCGGCCCCCACCATCGGATCGGCGAAGGTGTGATGCATCCCGATCGGCATCGCCACCACCAGGAACAGGATGAAGGAGATCCGCGCCATGGTGTCGGAATAGACCCGGCCGCCGATCGCGCGCGGCACGATGGTGTAATAGGCGATGTAGGTCGGCATCAGCCAGAAATAGACGATGGCGTGCAGCGTCCAGGAGAAGAACACGCGGGCAAGTCCCGCGTCGATCGTGGCCTTCAGGCCCGCCGCGACGGGAATGATCTGGAGCAGCAGCTCGAGGGCGGCGCCGACCGCTGTCCAGGCCCACAGATAGGAGCCCGCGACATTGGCGAACATCGCCAGCGGCACCGGTGCGCCGGGATGGGCCTTGCGCCAGACGCGCAGATTGATCGCCATCAGCGCGACCCAGATCCAGGAGCCGACCACGACCAGCACGACGCCGAGGTAGTAGAAAACGTTGCCGATCAGCGGCGGATAGAACGTATAGAGCACCGAGGCGCGGCCGAGCGCGACCGGGACCATTGCCATGATCGCGCCCGCGACGATCAGCCAGAAACCGGTCCAGGCCCAGCGCACGCCGACGAGGCGCTGCTCCAGCGCGGACTCGCTGATGGCATAGCCAAAGCCCATCGCGACGAGCGTGGGAAAGACGTAGCCCATCACTGTGCCGTGCGCGGTCAGCGAGCGATAATAGAGCTCGGGATTGGACAGCCAGGTGCCGATCGGGCTGCGGATGAACATCTGCCAGGCGCCGAGCGTGAGCGCGATGCCGAACACGCCGAAAGCCAGCCAGAAATGGGCGAGGATGAGCTTCCTATTCGCCAACACAGTTCAGCCTCCCGCCACCCTTCGCGCGATCGGCGAATTCGGTCTTGTCGATCACCTTGACCTTGCCCCACATGCCCTCGTGGCCGAAGGAGCAAAACTCCTGGCAGGGCATCAGATAGTCGCCGGTCCTGCTAAAGCGCATCAGCTGCTCGGAAATATAGCCCGGCACCAGCATGGTGTTGATGTTGGTCCCCTGGATCAGGATGCCGTGGACGACGTCGGCGCTGGTGGCGCGCATGGTGATCGGCGTGTCCGCGGGCACCACGATGCAGGCCGGCGTGAAGGAATATTGCTGGCCGATCGCACGCACGGTCACATTGCCATTGGCCTCCAGCACGCTGCCGAGGTTGCTCTCGACGAACTCGCCGGAGAGATGAATCCGCGATGGATCGGTGGTTTCGACGCGCGGCTGCGGCATGGTCGCGCGATGGATGCCGGCGAACGCCGCCAGCAGCGCCATCATCACGATGATGATCACGGCGACGGTGGCCCAGCGCCGCTCGACGCGGGCGGCGACTTCGGCGCTGCCATGGGTGTCCTCTGCGCTCATTGCAGTGATCCGCGCGGCAGGAAGACGAACAGATAGAACGCGAGCCACATCGCGACCACGCAGGCTGTTGCGATTCCGGCAAGCACGATCGCCCCTGACGGTCCCCGGGCAACGACCTCCTCGACGGCCTGGTCGGCGGCGGCTGGGCTGGTCGGCGGATCGGAATTGATCATGATGTTCTCTGGCGCCTCTCAGTTCAGTGGTGCCGAGCGCAGCTCGTTGGCGTCGCGCGCCGACACCGGCGTACCGCGATTGCCCCAGGCGGTGCGGATGTAGGAGACGACGGCCGCGACCTCGTTGTCCGAGAGCAGGCCGGCGAAAGGCGGCATGCCGTAGGGCATCGGATTGCCCTTGGTGCCCGGCGGATAGCCGCCATTGAGCACCATGCGGATCGGATTGACCGCCGATTGCATCTCGATCGACTGGTTGTTGGCGAGCGGCGGCCAGTGCGGCGGCTTGCCTTCGCCCTGGGTGCCATGACAGGTCGCGCAATTCTTGTCGTAGACGGTCTTGCCGAGGCTGATCAGCAGGCTGCTCTCGGTGGTCGGCAGCGCCGAGCTCGGCGGCGGTGGCGGCGAGGGCTCTGAGATGCCCTTGAGGTACACCGCCATCGCCTTGGTGTCCTCGTCGTTGAGATATTGCAGGCTGTTGTGAACGACCTCCGCCATCGGGCCATAGACTACGCCGCGCGCCGAAACGCCGGTCTGGAGCAGATCGGTGATGTCCTTGATGCTCCAGTCGCCGAGACCCGCCTCACGGTTGGAGGTGAGGGACGGCGCGTACCAGTTCTGCATCGGGATCAGGCCGCCCTTGAAGGCGTCCGATTGCGAGGTGCCGCCGAGCGCGTTGATCGGCGAATGGCACATGCCGCAATGACCGAGCCCCTCGACCAGATAGGCGCCGCGATTCCATTCCGCCGACTTGGTGGGGTCGGGTTTGAACTCACCCTCGCGGAAGAACAGCGTGCGCCAGCCGAGGATGAGCTGGCGGTTGTCATAGGGAAAGCGCAGCTCGTGCGGCTTGTTCTTCTGGTTGACCGGCTGAATCGAGCGCAGATAGGCGAAGATCGCGTCGCTGTCGGCACGCGTGACCTTCGTATAGGACGCGAACGGCATCGCCGGATAGATCAGCCCGCCGTCCGGGAAGCGGCCGTTGTGCATTGTTCTGTAGAAATCGTCCGCGCTCCACTTGCCGATGCCGGTCTCCGGATCGGGCGTGATGTTGGAGGTGTAGATCGTTCCGAACGGGGTCGGCATCGGGCGCCCGCCGGCAAACAGCCGGCCCTCGGCTGCAGTATGGCAGGCCGTGCAATCGCCGGCGCGGGCGAGATATTCGCCGCGCGCGATGACATCGCTGCTCTTGTCCTGCGCCTGCGCGGCCGTGGTGAGCGCGGCGAGGGCCAGGAGTTTGATCGATAGCAGCGTGATCGACAGTCTTGAGCCCATCATGCGCCTCGTCAGTTGGGCTGGCTGCCGCAGCCGAACGGCAGCGCGTAGGTGCCCTTCGGTACGGGGGCCGGGTTGGCGGGCGCCGGCCGCGTCGCCAGCCAGGCAGCTACGGCGGTAACATCTGCTTCCGTCAGATGGCCGGCGACGAGCTGCATGCAGTCAGGCGATTTTGCCGTTCGCGTGCCGTAGCGCCAGGCGCCGAGCTGCGCGCTGACGTAAGCGGCGCGCAAGCCCAGCAGACCGGGAATGCCGGGCTGCATGCCGGTGAGGCCCGGGCCGTGACAGCTCACGCACGCCGGTATGTTACGACCGGCATCGCCGCTGGTCGCCAGCAGCTCGCCCTGCGCCAGGACTTCCTTGCTGACTTCGCTCGGCGCGGGCTGCGGCAGCGGCGGATGCTCGCTGGCGAAATATTCGGCCATCGCCTCCAGATACGGATCAGGCAGAAACTCCAGCAGATAGTTCATCGGCGGGTATTTGCGCCGACCACTGCGGAAGGCGAGGAGCTGGTTGTAGAGATAGCCGGCCGGCTTGCCGGCAAGCCGCGGGAAATAGACGTCGCTGGTGCCTTCGCCCTTGTTGCCGTGACAGGGCGTGCACGCCTCCACCCGCGCCGCCATCGTATCCGGCGGCTGGTTGGCCGTTTGTGCGGCGGTACCATCAATGACCGCCAAGGTAGCAATGGCGATTGCCAGTGCAGTGTCGCGAGCGAACACGCCGTCGCCCTCCAGAAAGCAGGACCGGGTTGATTCCTGGCCACAGCGTAGGCCCGCATTATTGCGCCAATACAGTCGCGCGCAAGATCGGACATGAGCGACGACGCTTGGTCGCGGTTGCACATTTGCGATCCTGCTCGAATTCGACAAGAATTGCGTGCTTTTTAAAAACTGGACAAAACGCTGCGATCTCGCGGCGTATTCCGCCCGAGCTTTGCTTCACAGGCGGGAAGCGCGGCAATGTGGAATCCGTTCGCGCGCGCGGATGGTCTGCCGCTTGGGCCGGGCAGACGACCTTCCATCAGAGTGCATCTTCACATCGGGCGACAAGTGCAGTTTGTGCCAAAACGCAGCGCGCTGACGCAACACCCCTTGCCGCAAACGGCGCACCGCGAGCTCTGCCCTTTGCGAAGGGTTCGACTACAATCCGAGTCGGGCGCGGGCGCTTTGTCGCGGGATCGGGGAGATGGCACGCTGGAAGCAGGCATGGAGCGAAGAAGACCTTGGCAGGCTGAAGGTCCTGGCAGGCACGAAGCCGATTGCGCTGATAGCGAAAGAGCTCGGCCGGACCAGCGGCACGGTGCTGGCGAAGGCGATTGAGCAGAAGCTCCCTGTCATTTGTCGGACGAAGCGCCAGGAACAATAATTGGATGTCGCGGAACCGATTCGGCTCCTCGCGCCGGGCGCGCATGCGCCGCCAGCAGTGCGTGCTCGACCACGCGCGAGCGCACTGCTGGCGGCGGCATGAGGTGTCTCTAGCCGCGCGGTGACCGCGGCGTCCTGCGCTTCACCGCATGCCGGCGCGGCGAGCGGGTCACGCGAGGCCGCAGGCGGGTTGCCGCGGTCGCGCGCCGGGGCTTGGGCTGGGCCTTCGGGCCGCGGGCGAGATCCATCAGCATGCGCAATGCCTCGACCACCGAGCGCTGGCGCACGGCGGTCCGACCGATCGCGCCAAAGCGATGCTCGCGGTGGACGATGCGGCCGTCGCGCGCGGCAACCGCAAAATGCACGAGACCGACCGGCTTGCCGGGCGTGGCGCCGCCGGGGCCGGCGATACCGGTGATGGCAACGGCGAGATCGACGCCGGCCCGCTCCAGCGCGCCGACCGCCATCGCGGTTGCGGTCTCCTTGCTGACGGCGCCGAAATTCGCGAGCGTGCTCGCCTCAACGCCCAACATCGCGCGCTTGGCGTCATTGGAATAAGTGACGAAGCCGCGGTCGATCACGTCGGAGGAGCCGGGAATGTCGGTCAGCGCGCCGGCAACCAGGCCGCCGGTGCAGGACTCGGCGGTGGCAATCGTCAGCTTGCGCATCCGGCACAGATCGAGCAGCGAGCGGGAGAGGGCGCGTGCGTCGCTGCCGCCCATGACCTAGACGCTCCAGGGCAGGCGGATGGTGGCGCTCGCGGTGGCCGCGATGCCTTCCTCGCGGCCGGTGAAGCCAAGCCGCTCGCTGGTGGTCGCCTTCACCGCGACGCGGGAGATGTCGACCCCGGAGATCTCGGCGATGCGGGCGCGCATGGTGTCGCGCAAGGGGCCGATCTTCGGCCGCTCGCAGATCATCGTCACCTCGAGGTTGGCGACGCGGCCGCCGCGCTGGGCAACGCGCTCAATGGCGTATTTCAGGAACTGGTCGGAGGAAGCCCCCTTCCATTTCGCATCGCTCGGCGGAAAGTGTGAGCCGATATCGCCGTCGGCGAGGGCGCCGAGGATGGCGTCGACCAGCGCATGCAGGCCGACATCGCCGTCGGAATGGGCGAGGAAGCCTTTGGTGTGCGGCACCCGCACGCCACAGATCATCACGTGGTCGCCCTCGCCGAAGGCGTGCACGTCATAGCCGGTGCCGGTCCTGATGTCGCCGAGCAGGCTGGCCAGGCGCGCTTCCTCGCGCACGAAATCCTCGGGAGTGGTGAGCTTCATATTGGCAACATCGCCTTCAAAGGTTGCGACCGTCAATCCTGCCCATTCGGCAATCGCGGCATCGTCGGTGAAATCGCTGCGCCCGTCCTTCGCCGCGCGACGATGCGCCTCGAGGATGACGTCGAAACGAAAGGATTGCGGCGTCTGCGCGATTCGCAAGGCTGCGCGGTCCGGCGTGTCCTCGACATTGCCGTTCTCGCCGGTGACCTTGATGGTGTCGGTGACGGCAACCACAGGGAGCGCAGCGCCGGTGCGGCTCGCCGCCTCGATTGCGCGCGAGATCACGCCTGCCGAGACGAAGGGGCGCGCGGCGTCGTGGATGAGCACGATATCGGGCTTATGCTTGGCGAGCGCTTCGAGCCCTGCGAGCACGGAGGCCTGCCGCGTCGCGCCGCCATTGGTCGGCGGCTCGTGGTTGAGACCTGCGACCGCTGCCGTGAACATGGCGCTGTCGTCGGGGTTCACCACCGGCTGCACGGCGAACACGTCGGGGTGGCGGCTGAAGGCTTCCATGGCGCGATAGATCACGGGCACGCCGCCGATCTCGCGATATTGCTTGGGGCCCCCGGCGCCAGCCCGCAGGCCGCGTCCGGCCGCGACGAGGACGACTGCGGTGCGCTGTGATTTCGCCATAGGACTCAAATACTCAGTTGGTGATGAAGAGAGTCGGGGAGAGGGGTGATTGCCGCATGCCTCTAGCACGGCAGGCCCGCAAAAAAAGGGGGTTTCCCCGGATTGTGGGAAACAGCATTTTGCTGCACTGCACTTGAAAGATTTGCAGAACTGTCTAAACTGTAGGCATGACGCTTGACTGCACAAGAATTGTGCGCAAAATAGGTCATGGCAGGCGCGATGAGGCCCTGCCTACGCAACGAGACCCCTGTGACCGGCTCGGCAGTATCAGGCTCTAAGCCGTTGAAAATTGGCGATATCGAGGTCGCCACCCCGGTCTTCCTGGCGCCGATGTCGGGGGTCACCGACTCGCCCGTCCGCCGGCTTGCCGCCGAGCTTGGGGCTGGTCTGGTCGTGTCCGAAATGACCGCCAGCGATGAGCTCGCGAACGGCCACAAGATGTCTCGGTTGCGCTGCGAAGCGACCGGGATCGGGCCTCATGTGGTCCAGCTCGCCGGCTGCGAGGCGCATTGGATGGCCGAGGGGGCCCGGATCGCCGAAGCCGGAGGCGCCGACATCATCGACATCAACATGGGCTGTCCGGCCCGGCACGTCACCGGCGGCCAGTCCGGCTCCGCCCTGATGCGCGATCTCGACCATGCCGTCAGCCTGATCGATGCGACGATCGCCGCGGTGAAGGTGCCGGTGACCCTGAAGATGCGGCTCGGCTGGGACGATCACACCCGCAACGCGCCGGAATTGGCGCGGCGTGCGGAAGCCGCCGGCATCAAGCTCGTCACCGTGCACGGCCGCACCCGCTGCCAGTTCTACAAGGGCGAGGCCGATTGGGATGCGATCCGCGCGGTGCGCGAAGCGATCTCCGTTCCGCTCGTCGTCAATGGCGACATCACCACTTACGAGAAGGCGCTCGCGGCGTTGGAGGCCTCCGGCGCCGATGCCGTGATGATCGGCCGCGGCGCGCAGGGGCAGCCCTGGTTACCCGGCGAGATCGGCCGCCGCCTGAAGGGCGGGGCGGTCGAAGCCGCGCCGTCGCTCGAGACCCAGCTGCATTATGTCCGCACGCTCTATGAGGGCGTCTGCGCGCTCTACGGCCTGCGCATCGGCCTCCGGCACGCACGCAAGCATCTCGGCTGGGCGCTCGACGTCGCGGCCGATGTGAGCCGTGCGCCGGCCGAGAAGCTGAAAGCCTGGCGCCAGAAGGTCCTCACCTCCGAGGATCCGCGCCTCGTCCACCAGTCGCTGCAAGATGCCTTCGACGATTTCGCATGGAGCGCTGCTGCATGAGCTCAGCCGCTGACCATCGCCGGCCGCTTCCGTCCGAGAGCGATGCGATCCTAGATGCGCTGCCCAATCCCGTGCTCATGATCGGGCCGGACGGCAAGATCGTCGCCGCCAACATCGCGACCGAAGCCTTCTTCGACATCTCGACGCAGTTCCTGAAACGGCAATCGCTGAAAGAGCTGGTGCCTTTCGGCAGCCCCTTGCTGGCGCTGATCGACCAGGTTCGTTCGTCGAACTCGCCGGTCAACGAATACAAGGTCGATCTGGGCACGCCGCGCATGGGCGGCGACCGCCAGGTCGATCTGCATGTCGCTCCTCTGACGGAGCGGCCCGGCCATATCGTGGTGATGCTCCAGGAGCGATCCATCGCCGACAAGATGGACCGCCAGCTCACCCATCGCAGCGCCGCGCGCTCGGTGATCGCGCTGGCCGCCATGCTGGCGCATGAGATCAAGAATCCGCTCTCCGGCATCCGCGGCGCGGCGCAGCTGCTGGAGCAGCAGGCCTCGTCCGAGGACCGCATGCTGACGCGGCTGATCTGCGACGAGGCCGACCGCATCGTCACGCTGGTCGACCGCATGGAGGTGTTCGGCGACGAACGTCCCGTGGTGCGCGGTCCCGTCAACATCCATTCCGTGCTCGATCATGTGAAGCGGCTGGCGCAGTCGGGCTTTGCCCGCAACATCCGCTTCATCGAGGATTATGATCCCTCGTTGCCGCCGGTCCTGGCGAACCAGGATCAGCTCGTCCAGGTGTTCCTCAACCTCGTGAAGAACGCCGCCGAAGCGCTGATCGACGTCCCCGACGCCGAGATCCAGCTCACCACCGCGTTCCGTCCCGGCGTGCGCCTGTCAGTCCCCGGTCAAAAATCCCGTGTATCGCTGCCGCTTGAGTTCTGCGTGAAGGACAACGGACCAGGCGTGCCGGACGATCTTCTGCCCAACCTGTTCGATCCCTTCGTGACCACCAAGCAGACCGGCTCGGGTCTTGGCCTGGCGCTGGTCGCAAAGATCATCGGAGATCACGGGGGCATCATCGAATGCGAGTCTCAGCCGCGCAAGACCACCTTCCGCGTGCTGATGCCGATGTATTCCACATCGGTCAAACATGCCGATCAAAGCAGCCGCGACGGCTCTGCCGGGAAGTCGTCGTCTGCGTCACAGGGGGCGAAATGAGGATTAACGATGCCCGCAGGTAGCATTCTCGTTGCTGATGACGACACCGCCATCCGCACGGTTCTCAATCAGGCACTATCCCGCGCCGGCTATGAAGTCCGGCTCACCGGCAATGCCGCAACGCTGTGGCGATGGGTCAGCCAGGGGGAGGGCGATCTCGTCATCACCGACGTGGTGATGCCCGACGAGAACGCGTTCGACCTGCTGCCGCGGATCAAGAAGATGCGGCCGAATCTGCCCGTCATCGTCATGAGCGCGCAGAACACGTTCATGACCGCGATCCGCGCCTCCGAACGCGGGGCGTACGAATATCTGCCAAAGCCCTTCGACCTGAAGGAGCTGATCGCCATCGTCGGCCGCGCGCTGGCCGAGCCGAAGGAACGGGTCTCGACGCCGGACGAGGACGCCGAGATGGAGGCGATCCCGCTGGTCGGCCGTTCGCCGGCGATGCAGGAAATCTACCGCGTGCTGGCGCGTCTGATGCAGACCGACCTCACCGTGATGATCACGGGCGAGTCCGGTACCGGCAAGGAGCTGGTGGCGCGCGCGCTGCACGATTACGGCAAGCGCCGCAACGGCCCGTTCGTCGCGGTCAACATGGCGGCGATCCCGCGTGACCTCATCGAGTCCGAACTGTTCGGCCACGAGCGCGGCGCCTTCACCGGCGCCAACACCCGCGCCTCGGGCCGGTTCGAGCAGGCCGAGGGCGGCACGCTGTTCCTGGACGAGATCGGCGACATGCCCATGGAGGCGCAGACCCGCCTGCTGCGCGTGCTGCAGCAGGGCGAATACACTACCGTCGGTGGCCGCACTCCGATCAAGACCGACGTGCGGATCGTCGCGGCGTCCAACAAGGACCTGCGCGTCCTGATCCAGCAGGGCCTGTTCCGCGAGGATCTGTTCTTCCGCCTCAACGTCGTGCCGCTGCGGCTGCCCCCCTTGCGCGAGCGCATCGAAGACCTGCCGGACCTCGTGCGGCACTTCTTCTCGCTGGCCGAGAAGGACGGCTTGCCCCCGAAGAAGCTCGATGCGCTGGCGCTGGAGCGGATGAAGCAGCACCGCTGGCCCGGCAACGTGCGCGAGCTCGAGAACCTCGCCCGGCGCCTCGCCGCGCTCTACCCGCAGGACGTGATCACGGGCTCCGTCATCGACGGAGAGCTGGCGCCCCCGACGGTCAGCCCCGGTGCCGCGGTCCAGCAGGGCGTCGACAATCTCGGTGGCGCGGTGGAGGCCTATCTGTCCTCGCACTTCCAGGGATTCCCGAACGGCGTACCGCCGCCGGGCCTCTATCATCGCATCCTCAAGGAGATCGAGGTGCCGCTGCTCACGGCCGCGCTCGCCGCCACCCGCGGCAACCAGATCCGCGCCGCCGATTTGCTCGGCCTCAACCGCAACACGCTGCGGAAGAAGATCCGGGATCTCGATATCCAGGTGTATCGGAGCGGGGGCTAGTCTTCACGACCGGACGGTGGCTCAGCTCCCCCTACCAAAGCGGAGCTGAGCCTGTCCGGATCGCGCTAGCCGTTGTGGCTGGCGCGGTGAGCAAAAGTCCGAATCGGGCCGAAACGTTCCGTTGGAACGTATGAATTATTATTCAACCGCAGGGCGCTGCGTCGCGCTCATCTGATCAGCCGCGCCGAGGCTGGCTGGGCGCTGGCGACGTTCGCCAGCGGCTGCTGCACCCCGAGACCGTTGACCAGGAGGTCGGCGGCTACGATCAGCAGCAGCACGGCCGACACCATCATCGCGAGAAAGAACCTGTCCATGGCGGTCAAGCCGCGGGGGCGGGAATCCGTTCCCGCAAGCGAGGTTTGCCAGAACAGCGGCCTGTGGATGCGCCGGTCCGCCGCGGCGGCGGCGCCGCGGAATTGTCGCAATTCGGCAACAATGTGGTAGGAATACATCAGTATCCGCCCACCGCGGACCCCGTTTTCAGCACCATTGCCGGAATGACCAGCGCAGACACCTCGGCCGCACACTTCGACACGGCTCCAGCGGAGGAGCCCCGACGTTGGTCGGTGCGGCGCTGGCTGGCGCCCCTTGCCGTGGCGATGGCGTTGCTATCGGCCCTCCTGACCTTCCTGGTCCTGACCGGTCTCACGCGGATCGAAACGACGCCGGAGGTGGTCCGCTCGTTCTATCTGATCAATGCGGCCACGATCCTGCTGCTGGTCGGCATCATCGTCCGCGAGCTCTGGCAGCTGATCCTGGCGCGGCGGCGGGGCCGGGCGGCGGCGCGCCTCCACGTCCAGATCGTCAGCCTGTTCTCGATCGTGGCGGTGCTGCCGGCGGTGCTGGTCGCCGTCGTCGCCAACGTCACCATCGAGCGCGGCCTCGACCGGCTGTTCTCCGGCCCGACCAAGGAGGTGATCCAGAATTCGCTGACGATCGCGCGCGCCTACATGCAGGACCACGCGCAGCTGATCCGCGGCGACATTCTCGGCATGGCCAATGACATCGCCCACGCCCGGCCGCTCTACGACCAGGACCGCCGCTCGTTCCGCGAGCTGCTGACCGCCAGCGCCGGCTCCCGCAACCTGCCGGGCGCGATGATCATCGACAAGAACACCAACATCCTGGAATCGGCCGACACCGGCATGCGGCTCGCCTATTCGCCGCCGGCGCCGGACTTCCTCAGCAACGTCAACGAATCCGAGCCCGAGATCGCGGTGTTGCCGGACGCGAGCTTCGTCGCCGCCGTGATCCGCCTGCGCGCCTTCAGCGACACCTTCCTCTACGTCGCGCGGCCGCTCGATCCGAACGTCGTCAACCAGCTCAAGCAGACCGAGGTCAGCGTCGCCGAATACGCCCAGATCGAGTCGCGCCGGCTCGGCATCCAGGTCGCCTTCGCGCTGATGTTCGCGGTGATCGCGCTCACCATCCTGATGGCCTCGGTGCTGATCGGCCTCAACTTCGCCAACTCGCTGGTGGCCCCGATCCGGAGGCTGATGAACGCGGCCCACACGGTCTCGACCGGCGACCTCCATGTGAAGGTGCCCGTGCATCAGTCGGAAGGCGACCTCGCCCAGCTGGGTGAGACCTTCAACAAGATGACGCAGGAATTGCGCAGCCAGCGCGACGAGCTCGTCAACGCCAGCGATCTCATCGACAGCCGCCGCCGCTTCATCGAGGCCGTGCTGTCCTCGGCGAGCGCCGGCATCATCGGCGTCGACAATTCGGGCAGCGTCGGCATTCTCAACCGCTCCGCCGAGAAGCTGATCGGGCACTCCGAAGCCGAGACGCTCGGCCATCCGCTCTCCGACGTGCTGCCCGAGCTCGAGGAGATGATGAAGACGGCGCGGGAAGGGACCCAGCGCCTGGTACAGGGCCAGATCACGATCACGCGCGACGGCACCGAGCGCAACCTGTCGGTCCGCGTCAGCGCCGAGAAGACCAGCCAGCCGCACGACAGCTACATCATCACGCTCGACGACATCACCGAGCTGGTCTCGGCGCAGCGCACCTCGGCCTGGGGCGACGTCGCGCGCCGCATCGCGCATGAAATCAAGAATCCTCTGACGCCGATCCAGCTCTCGGCCGAGCGCATCCGCCGCAAGTTCGGCAAGGACATCACCGAGACCAAGGACAAGCAGATCTTCGAGCAGTGCACCGACACCATCGTGCGGCAGGTCGACGATATCCGCCGCATGGTCGACGAGTTCTCGCGCTTCGCACGGATGCCGAAGCCGGTGATGGAGGGCGAGGACGTCGCCGACACCGTGCGGCAGGCGGTGTTCCTGATGAAGGTCGCCCATCCCGAGATCGATATCGAGGCCGAATTCAAGGAAGATCCGCTGCGCGCCCAGTTCGACCGGCGGCTGATCTCCCAGGCGGTCACCAACATCGTCAAGAACGCCACCGAGGCGATCGAGCAGGTCCCGCCGGAGGAACTCGGCAAGGATTACGGCAAGGGCCGCATCGACGTCGTGGTCTCGCGCGAGGGCGAGGACGTGCTGATCGACGTCATCGACAACGGCATCGGCCTGCCCAAGGTCGCGCGCTCGCGGCTCCTCGAGCCTTATGTGACGACGCGGGCCAAGGGCACCGGCCTTGGCCTGGCGATCGTCGGCCGCGTGCTCGAAGACCATGGCGGGCGTATCGAGCTGAAGGACGCTTCCGATTTCCGCGAGGGCCAGCGCGGCGCGTGGATGCGAATGCGTTTTGCGATCTCCGGCGCCCCCGCGAAGAGCGAGGGGACCGTGCAGGCATCGTCGGCCGCAAACGCGGTCACGGACATCGCCAAGCCCCCCGAAACAAAACAGCCGGCCGCCGAAACCAAAGAGGCGGCTGAAATGACCAATGAATCAACGAAGATCGAAGCCTCAACGGGCATCTGACAAGACAGGCGCGAACCATGGCAAGTGAAATTCTGATTGTCGATGATGAGGCCGATATTCGCGATCTCGTCGCGGGCATTCTCGAAGACGAGGGCTTCGTGACCCGGACCGCTCGCGACAGCGATACGGCGCTCGCCGAGATCGCCAATCGCAGGCCGCATCTGGTGTTTCTCGACATCTGGCTCCAGGGCTCTAAGCTCGACGGCTTGCAGCTGCTGGAGCAGGTCAAGAAGGACAATGCCGATCTGCCGGTCGTGATGATCTCCGGCCACGGCAACATCGAGACCGCGGTCGCCGCGATCAAGCGCGGCGCCTACGATTTCATCGAGAAGCCGTTCAAGGCCGACCGGCTGATCCTGGTCGCGAACAGAGCGCTCGAGAACTCTCGGCTCAAGCGCGAGGTCAAGGAGCTGAAGCAGCTCGCGCCGAGCGCAAGCTCGCTCGTCGGCCGCTCGCCGAGCATGAACCAGCTGCGCCAGACCATCGACCGCGCGGCCAAGGCCAACAGCCGCATCCTGATCGTCGGCCCGGCCGGCGCCGGCAAGGAGCTGACCGCGCGCACGCTGCATACGGCCTCGGGCCGCGCCGATGGTCCCTTCGTCGTGATCAATGCCGCTGCGATCACGCCGGAGCGGATGGAGCACGAGATGTTCGGCGTAGAACAGTCCAATGGCGAGCAGCCGCGCAAGCCCGGCGCGCTCGAGGAAGCCCATGGCGGCACGCTGTTCATCGACGAGATCGCGGACATGCCGCGCGAGACCCAGAACAAGATCTTGCGCGTGCTGGTCGAGCAGTCGTTCCAGCGCGTCGGCGGCACCGCCAAGGTGCAGGTCGACGTCCGCATCATCTCCTCCACCGCGCGAAATCTCGAAGAGGAGATCGCGGCCGGCCATTTCCGCGAAGACCTCTATCATCGGCTGTCGGTCGTGCCGATCCGCGTGCCCGCGCTCTCGGAGCGGCGCGAGGACATCCCGGAATTGATCGACTATTTCATGGAGCAGATCTCGGCCGGCAGCGGCCTGCCCAAGCGGCAGATCGGGCAGGACGCGATGGCGGTGCTGCAATCGCATGTGTGGCCGGGCAACGTGCGCCAGCTCCGCAACAACGTTGAGAGAGTCATGATTCTGGCCGCGGGCGGACCGGAGGTGATCATCACCGCCGACATGCTGCCGCAGGATGTCGGCTCGATGGTGCCGGCGATGCCGACCAGCAACAATGGCGAGCACATCATGGGGCTGCCGCTGCGTGAAGCGCGCGAAGTGTTCGAGCGCGACTATTTGATTGCACAGATAAGCCGTTTTTCAGGAAATATTTCTCGCACGGCTGAGTTTGTTGGCATGGAACGTTCGGCGCTGCACCGGAAGCTGAAGGCGCTCGGCGTCGGCTGACACCGCGACGTCGCGGCCGCACCTCAGGGATTAGCGAGGAAAATCATCGATTTCCGTAGTTTTTCGGGGCAATTGGGCGTGGCCTGCCGCGTGAAGCGGCTTGCCTAATAACCCGTCCTGTCCTCTAATTGAACCGCTGTTCCTCCGAGGGGGATCTCATGAGGAATAGCAACCGGAAGAGGCCCCGAATTTCATAAAGAGGGCCACAACCGGCGCAATAAAAAGAAACTCAAAGCGAGAAAAAAACAATGGCGGCAGACCGCGCACAAAACCTACAGGACACCTTCCTCAATCACGTTCGCAAAACCAAGACGCCACTGACGATCTTTCTGGTCAACGGAGTGAAGCTCCAGGGCATCGTGACCTGGTTCGACAATTTCTGTTTGCTGCTTCGGCGCGACGGTCACTCGCAGCTTGTCTACAAGCATGCGATCTCGACCATCATGCCGGGCGCTCCGATCCAGTTGTTCGAAGGCGGCGAGGATCAGCCGGCTTGAGAGTGATCTGATTGGAACCCCGGAATTTCGACGGGGAGGCCGACCGTCCGCGGTCGGCAGGGGCGAAGCAGACGGGGCGGGTGCTTGTCATCGGCCCCTACTTGCGTGTGCGCGCGGGCGGTGCCGACACGCAATCGGAAAGCCATGTTCAGCGTGACGCGGAGGCCCGGCTCGATGAGGCCGCCGGCCTCGCGCGGGCGATCGACCTCGTCATTGCTGACGCCATCATCGCGCCGATCAGCCAGATCCGCCCCGCGACCTATATCGGCAAGGGCAAGGTCGAGGAGATCGCCGCGCTGGCCAAGAGCCTCGACGTCGAGCTCGTAGTCATGGATTGCGCGCTGGCGCCGATCCAGCAGCGCAATCTCGAGAAGGAATTGCACGCCAAGGTGCTCGACCGCACCGGCCTCATCCTGGAAATCTTCGGCCGCCGCGCCAAGACCAGGGAAGGCTCGCTCCAGGTCGAGCTTGCGCATCTCAACTACCAGCGCTCGCGCCTCGTTCGCTCCTGGACCCATCTGGAACGCCAGCGCGGCGGTTTCGGCTTCATGGGCGGTCCCGGCGAGACGCAGATCGAGGCCGACCGCCGCCTGATCCAGGAGCGCATCTCGAAACTCGAGGGCGAGCTGAAGAAGGTGCAGGCAACGCGGCGGCTGCATCGCGCCGGGCGCCAGCGCGTGCCGTATCGCGTCGTCGCGCTGGTCGGCTACACCAATGCCGGCAAGTCGACGCTGTTCAACCGCCTGACGCGCGCCGACGTTCAGGCCGCCGACATGCTGTTCGCCACACTCGATCCGACCCTGCGCGCGCTCACCTTGCCGCATGGCGGCAAGGCGATGCTGTCCGACACCGTCGGCTTCATCTCCAACCTGCCGACCCAGCTCGTCGCGGCCTTCCGCGCCACGCTGGAAGAGGTGCTAGAAGCCAACGTCATCCTGCATGTGCGCGACATCTCGCACGAGGATGCCGAGGCCCAGCAGAGCGACGTCGACGCGGTGCTGCGCCAGCTCGGCATCAACCCTGACGATTCCGGCCGCATCATCGAGGTCTGGAACAAGATCGACCGTTACGATGCCGAACAGCGCGAAGAGCTTCTGAATATCGCCGCGCGCCGGCCGGAGGATCACCCGGCGATGCTGGTCTCGGCCGTGTCAGGCGAGGGGATCGACGCACTGCTCGCCGCGATCGAGGAACGGCTCGCCGCAAAGCGCACCACGCTCGATCTCTCCATCGACGCCGCCGACGGCGCCGGCATCAGCTGGCTGCATCGAAATGCGGAGGTGCTGGCGAAAGAGCTGCACGACGGCCGCTTCGACATGACCGTACGGGTCGACGAGACCAAGCGGGATATCGTGGTGAACCGGTTCGATGCCGTGCCGCGCGTGGCGTGATCCGAAGGGCGCGGTGCGCCCCGACCGGCCTGCGTGCGATATCGACCATATCCGCGTTTCCGGGTTGAGACGCGTAACGCTAGAAAGGAATGGTCAGGCCCGGATTTTTCGCTTGCGCCTTGGTATAGGCGACGCCGTGGACCTTGATGCCACGCTCGTCCAGCAGCGAAATGATACCGCCCTGGTTCGACAATTCCATCGGCTTCTGCACGACGACGGCGAGCGTGCCCCCGGCCGCGATCTTCCCTGACAGGACCATCTTGTTCTTCTGCTTGTCGGCCAGCATCCAGCCGGTGAGATCGATGTCGCGATCGGCCGTATTGAGCAGCGTGACGACTTCCCGCTCGGGCGTCTTCAAGGCGTTGACGAGTGCCGCAATGATGCGCACGAGTCCGTCCGGCATTTGCCCGGTCGGAGGAGCGGTCGGATCTGGCGGCTGTGTCGGCGCGCCGAGATCGATGGGGTCACCGGTCTTGTCGTCGGTGTGCCAGGCCTGCGTCTGGAATTTGAGGAAGACCGCCGTCCATAGCTTCTGATCCGGGAATTCGAACACCAGCCCGCCGTCTTGCCATGGCCCGTTGTCGCCCGAGAACCTTCCGATCGGATTTCCCTGATTCATATGGATGTCGTGAATGCCGCGCCCCGGCCGGAAGCCGAAATAATTGTCCGCCTTGGTCTCCGGCCCCCATGTCTCACCGAACGCGTAGATCATCGCGCTTTCGTTTGAGAGCGCGCGCTGGACGAACTGGTCGAGCTTCTCGTTGAGGTCATTGTCGGGTCCAGGCACGGACAGCGGCAGCGGGATCATCTCCTGAGGCTGCATCAGATTGCCGCGAATGAAGTCCAGCGCGATGCTGGCCGGCTTCGGCGGCTGCGGGTGCAGGCCCTCCGGCAGCGCCGCGAGATGATCGGTGATCGGATGGACAAAATGCGATCGCACCAGGAACTCGACTTCGCTTCCGTCGCCTGACTGCACATTGACGGCGATGCGGAAATCCGCGTTGTCGGCCACGACATGGACTTGATAGTGCGGCGACTGGCCGGTGCCGAAACGCATCGCGATCGGGCGTCCCTTGAGGACCGAATAGTGCTTCAGTGGCATCGCACTCACCTGAGGTGGGATTTCGGCTGCGCGGGCTCCGTTGCTCAACTTTAGACTGCTTGTCGTGACGGTTTCATGGCTTCACTGCGATCCGCCATGACCACCTCGCTGCACTCGGGAAAAGATGCTGACCTATATCTCCTTCGCGACCGCTTCCGATCCTTGCGAGTACGCGATGGAGCAGGCCGCAACGCTAGCGGCGGGCCTCTCGGCGAGGCTCCGATACCGGTTTCGCCTCACTCTTCGCCGCGTTCCACAGCGCGTCCATCTCCGCCAGCGACGCCTGCTCGAGCGTCCGGCCCTGCGCCTCGAGCGCGCGCTCGATGAAGGCGAAGCGCCGCTCGAACTTTGCATTTGTCGCGCGTAGCGCAGCTTCCGGATCGGCATCGACGTGGCGAGCGAGATTGACGAGTGCGAACATCAGATCGCCGGTCTCTTCCGCCAGCCCCTCGCTGTCGTTGCGGTCGAGCGCGGCCTCGATCTCGTCGGCTTCCTCGCGGATCTTCGCCAGCACCGCGCGCGGGTCGTTCCAGTCGAAGCCGACGGTCGAGGCCTTGCGCTGGAGCTCCATCGCGCGCGTCAGCGCGGGCTGGCCGGCCTTGACGCCCGAGAGCAACGACTTGTGCGTCGGCGTTTCCTCCGGCGGCCGGCGCGCCGCACGTTCGGCTTTCTCCTCGGCCTTGATGCGGTCCCAGACTTCCTTGACGTGGGAGGAGGCGAGATTGCCGTCCTTGTCGGCGAAGACATGGGGATGGCGCCGGATCATCTTGCGGGTGATGGCCTCCACGACGTCGCCGAAGGCAAAGGCATTCTGCTCCGAAGCCATCTGGGCGTGAAACACGACCTGGAGCAGGAGGTCGCCGAGCTCCTCTCTGAGATCGTCGAGATCGCCGCGGCTGATGGCCTCGACCACCTCATAGGCTTCCTCGATCGTGTAGGGCGCGATCGTCGCAAAATTCTGCTCGAGGTCCCAGGGGCAGCCGGTCACTGGCGTGCGCAGCGCCGCCATGATCTCGATCAGGCGGGAAATGTCGCGGGAAGGGGTCATTGCGGGGCAGTCTCCTGGCTCCAAAGCCTTATGCCAAAAGCGGCCCGCCGTTCCCAGCGCGGCGCGGCGGAACAGGCCGATTTCCACCGATTGGCGGCAGATTGGCGAGGTGCTAAAGCGCGGGCCATGAGTGACGCATTTTCATCACAAACCGCGCTGGTGCTGTTTTCCGGCGGCCAGGACTCCACCACCTGCCTCGCCTGGGCGCTGAGCCGCTTTGCGCGCGTGGAGACGCTGGGGTTCGACTACGGCCAGCGCCATGCCATCGAGCTTGCCTGCCGCGACCGGCTGTTCGACGGCATCAAGGGCCTGCGCACGGACTGGGCCGCAAGGCTCGGCGAGAGCCACACGCTGTCGATCCCGACGCTGGCAGCCGTGTCCGAGACGGCGCTGACGCGCGACGTCGCGATCGCGATGGGCGCCGACGGCCTGCCGAACACGTTCGTGCCCGGCCGCAATCTGGTGTTCCTGACGTTTGCCGCAGCGCTCGCCTACCGGCGCGGCATCACCCACATCGTCGGCGGCATGTGCGAGACCGATTATTCCGGCTACCCCGATTGCCGCGACGACACCATCCGCGCCATGCAGGCCGCGCTCTCGCTCGGCATGGCCAGGCAATTCGAGCTGCACACGCCGCTGATGTGGATCGACAAGGCGGCGACGTGGCAGCTCGCCCACGACCTCGGCGGCGCGGGGCTGGTCGACCTCATCCGCGAGCAGTCGCACACCTGCTATCTCGGCGAACGCGGCGCGCAGCATGATTGGGGATACGGATGCGGCGAGTGCCCGGCGTGCAGCTTGCGAGCGAAGGGGTGGCGGGAGTTTGCGGCGGGCAGGTAGGACCTCTCGCTCCGCTGTTACCGTCATTACCGCTGTCATCGCCCGCGAAGGCGGGCGATCCAGTATTCCAGAGACATCTGTGGGATATGGAGAGGCCGCGGCGTACTGGATTCCCCGCTTTCGCGGGGAATGACAGCGTTGGCTGAGGCAAGAGCTTGCCTCTTACCGCGCTAGCCAAAATCCTCCGGCTTTAGCTCGATCGGCTTGCCGTGCGGCGTACGGTCGGCGGCGTGGTCCCAGGCGTCGCGGTAGCGGTGCAGCGTCTCCGTCGATGCGACACCCTTGCTTGCGACCAAACCTTCCAGCGTGGCGAGCCAGTGCAGGTAATAGGTCTCGCCCGTGTCAGGGTCGCCGGCAGCTTGCGCGCGCTTGATCTCGGAGGCCAAGGCTGCGGCCCATTCCGGCCAGGTGAACACGCCGCGCTCGTGCAGCGTCAGCGCCATCGCAAACGCATGCGCTTCCCAGGGTGCGCGGAACACCGGGCCGTCGTCATCGCGCGGGATGCTCGGAATGGCCGCCGTCGCGGCGGCCGCAGCCGTGCTGCTCATCGCACCGGGTCCAGATAGGGTTCAAAGGCGTCGATCGACACCTTCAAGGTCGGATCACCATCTGCGCCCCAGAGATCGCGGCCCTCGAAGACGACCGTGTAAAGCCATTGCGGATTTTCGCCGAGCTCCATCGCCGCCGAATCCGGAAATACGTGGCAGCCGTGGTTCAGCTCGACGACACCGACATGGCCGCGCACATAGCGCGGCAGCCGCGTATGCGTGGTCGGATGAATGTTCCGGGCGCGGACGCGGTCGCCGATGTTGAACTTTGCCGGCGACGGAGCAGGGCGGGCGAACTTGCCGCGCACCATGACGCGCTCGACGTTGGCGAGGTCGAACTTGCCGTGCTTGAGCGCCCTTGCAGGCTGCATCGCGTGGCCGGCGGCGACCTCCTCCCGCGTGAGATAGCCCTTCTCGATCAGCATCTCCTCGAGCCCGAGAAACCATTTCTTGTAGTAGGAGCTCGACAGATAGACGTGCGGCGGCAGCGTCTCGCGATAGAAGCGCGAGGTGTCGATGTTGAAGGCACCGGCGGCGCCCATCGCGCGCACCATGGCGAGAACACGCGATTCCCACTCCTCGTGAAACATCGGCTCGTTCGGCTCGGCCTCGACCTTGCCGAACCCGTCCATGCCGCCCATGTCGTGCACGCCGTTCACGAGGGCGCTCCAGGCGTCTTGGGAAAGCCGGTGCCGATCATGGAATCGCGCGTGACGAGCTCCGCGAGCTGTTCCTCGCTCCAGCCCTCCGTGCCCGCGGGGCGCATCGGCAGCACCAGGAAGCGGGTCTCGGCCGTCGAATCCCAGACACGGATCTCCATGTCCCTGGGCAGCGTGACGTCGAAATCGGCGAGCACGCCGCGCGGGTCCTTCACCGCGCGCGAGCGATAGGGCGCGGCCTTGTACCAGACCGGCGGCAGCCCCAGCATTTCCCAAGGGTAGCAGGAGCACAGCGTGCACACGACCATGTTGTGTCGCTCCGGCGTATTCTCGACCACGACGAGATGGTCGCCGACGCGGCTGACATGGCCGAGCGTGCCGATGGCCTTCGAGCCATCCTCCAGCAGCGCCTTCTTGAAGGCAGGATCGGTCCAGGCCTTGGCGACGACGCGCGCGCCATTGTGCGGTCCGATCCTGGTCTCATAGGCCTGGATGATGGCGTCGAGCGCGGCCGGCTCGACATAGCCTTTTTCTGTCAAGATCGTCTCGAGCGCGCGCACGCGCAGCTCGGTCTCCGACAGCTCGGAATGGTCGTGATGATGGTCGTGATCGTGGCTCATGGCGCAAAGATAGGCGCAATGGTCCCTGCCTGTCGAGTATGCGCTGGGGCGCAACCGGGTCCCATATTCGTGAGGCCGGATGTAGGCTAGCCTCGCAGCAGAGCGGATAGGGAGACATCGGTGACGGACTTCGTGACGATCGAGAAGGGGCTCGGACCGGAGGGGCGGATTGCGGTGGTGCGGTTCGACCGCGGCGACGGCATCAACGCGCTCTCGCCGGAGGCGTTGCGCCAGCTCACCGCGGCCGCGCGCAGCTTCGAGGATGATGCCGCAACGTCCGTCGTGGTTCTGACGGGCAGCACCAGCGCCTTCAGCGCCGGCTTCGACCTCAAGGATGCCGAGGGCCGCTCGCGCAAGGACATGGATCTCGGCGCGCTGCGGCGGCATCTCAAGCTCGGGCCGCGTCTGACCCATGCCTGGCATGAGATGGAGCAGATCACGATCGCGGCCATCGAGGGTTTTTGCGTCGGCGGCGGCGTCGCGCTGGCCGTGGCGCTCGACTTCCGCGTGATGGGGCACGACGCGCATCTGCGCGTGCCCGAGATCGGGCTCGGCATGAACATGAGCTGGCAGAGCATCCCGCGCATGCTGCATCTGATCGGGCCGGCCCGCACCAAGCAGGCGGTGATCCTGGCCGACCAGCGCATCTCGGCCGATGAGGCCTACGAGTGGGGTTTGGTGGAGCAGGTGGCCGATCCCGGCCATGCGTTCGATGCTGCCATGGAGCTTGCCCGCAAGGTCGCCGCGCAGCCGCCGCTCTCGGTCGCCATGACCAAGCTGACCGTCAACCGGCTCGCACATGCGCTGGACGATCTCGCCAGCCACATGGACGTCGACCAGTTCGCGCTGGCGAGTCTCACAGAAGACCACAAGGAGGGCGTCGAGGCGTTCCTGACCCACCGCAAGCCGCGTTTCAAGGGGCAGTAGAACGTGAAGTCAGGCCATTGATCGCGCCGCGGCCAGTCCGTATACGCCGCGCTAGGACAAAAGCGGCTCGGCCAACGGGCGGTACAATGCGACGACAATCGAGGGGAGGGCCCATGGCCGCTAGCTCGCAGACGCCTCAGGCAAAAGGGTTCAGCTGGAAGCTGATCGCGCCGCTCGCGGTGTGGCTGGCCATCTATCTGTGGCCGGTGCCGACGGGTCTCAACGCCAATCAGTGGCACTATTTTGCCGTGTTCGCGGCCGTCATCACCGGACTCATCCTTGAATCGATGCCGGTCGGCGCGGTCGGGTTCATCGGGCTGACGGTCGCGGGCGTCGCCGGCTATATCGATCCCGATCCCGGCAAATCGCTGCGCTGGATGCTGGCAGGATTTGCCGAGAGCACGGTGTGGTTGATCGTCGGCGCGTTCGTATTCTCGATCGGTTATCGCAAGAGCCAGCTCGGCCGCCGCATCGCGCTGGTGCTGGTGCAGAGGCTCGGCCGCAACACGCTCGGTCTCGGCTACGCGGTCGCGATGTCGGACTTCCTGCTGGCCCCAGCGACGCCATCCAACACCGCGCGCAGCGGCGGCATCGTCTATCCCATCATCAGCAACATCCCGCGCATCTACGGCTCCGAGCCCGGGCCGACCGCCGGCAAGATCGGCACCTATGTGATGTGGACGGCGTTTGCGGCAACCGCGATTACCAGCTCGCTGTTCTTCACCGCGCTCGCACCCAATGCGGCCGCGCTTGCGATCGCCAAGAAGACCGCCGGCGTCGAGGTGAGCTGGGCGCAGTGGTTCGTCGGCTTTGCGCCGCTCGGCATCCTCCTGATGATCCTCGTGCCGCTGCTCAGCTATGTGGTCTGCCGTCCCGAGGTGAAGCGCAGCCCGGAAATCGCCGAATGGGCGGCGAAGGAGCTCAGCGCAATGGGCCCGATGTCGCGCAACGAGTGGATCATGCTGGCGCTGATCGTGCTTGCGATGTTCCTGTGGATCGCAGGCTCGAGCCCGGACATCCACGTGCCGCTGCTCGGCTCGAACTTCGTCAACGCCACCACCGTCGTGTTCATCGTGATCTCGCTGATGCTGGTGACGGGCGTGATCGAGTTCGCCGACATCGTCAGCGAGAAGAGCGCCTGGGAGGTGTTCTTCTATTTCACCTCGCTGCTGACGCTGGCCTCGGGCCTCAACGAAATCGGTTTCATCAAATGGTTCGCGACCGAATACGCCAAACCGCTCGCCGGGCTGTCGCCGTCGACCGCGATGATCCTGCTGGTCGCGCTGTTCTTCTGGATCCACTACTTCTTCTCGAGCATCACCTCGCATGCGGCGGCCGTGCTGCCGGTGGTGCTCGCGGTCGGATCGGGCATCCCCGGCCTGCCGGTCACGACGCTCGCCATGCTCTGCATGTATTCGCTCGGCCTGATGGGCGTGATCTCGCCTTACGCGACGGGACCCGCGCCGATGTATTTCGGCAGCGGCTATATCGGGAAGGGCCAGTTCTGGGGCTTTGGGCTGCTGTTCGGGCTGCTCTATTTCGCGGGACTGCTGCTGATCGTGCTGCCCTGGTTGCAGATCAGCTGAGCGGAGCCGGAAGCTCATACCCCCGGCAGACGAATTTTCTTCGCCGGGGTGGGATTGGGAAAACTTCGTCCAACTCCCCGCAAATATCTGACATTGCAAGGAAGACCTGAAAAGGCGATGGTGCGTGCTGCAGTGCAGCGTGTTCCAACCGAACCCTCACGGCAATTTCACTCTCCGTCGCTTGACGCGACCCGGTTCCCGGATGCCCCAGAGGGCAGCAGGAACTGTTGTGCATGAAGGCCGCCTCCATGAACGCCCACCAATCGCTCGCCATCGGACAGAAGATCGAAACGCTTGAAGCGATTTCACCTGCCGCCCGGAACGCTGACGCGATGGTCCGTTTCGAGGGCATCTCGAAGATCTATCCGCCCTATCGCGGCAAGCCCGGCGTCAACGCGCTGCAAGACATCGACTTCGCGATTGCGCGCGGCTCGATCACCGGCGTCATCGGCCGCTCCGGCGCCGGCAAGTCGAGCCTGGTCCGGCTGATCAACGGGCTGGAGAAGCCGACCACGGGCCGCGTGATCGTCGATAGCAGCGATATCTCGGCGCTGGCAGGCCGCGAATTGCGGCTGGCACAGCGCTCGATCGGGATGATCTTCCAGCATTTCAACCTGCTGTCGTCGCGCACGGCCGCCGACAACATCGCGCTGCCGCTGGAGATCGCCGGCTGGGCCAAGGCCGACATCAAGGCCCGCGTCGCCGAGCTGCTGGCGCTGGTCGGCATCGCCGACAAGCACGACCGCTATCCTTCCGAACTCTCGGGCGGCCAGAAGCAGCGCGTCGGCATTGCCCGTGCGCTGGCGACCCGGCCGAGCGTGCTGCTGTCGGACGAGGCGACCTCGGCGCTCGACCCGCAGACCACGCGCGCGATCCTCGACCTGCTTGCGAACATCAACCGCGAGCTGGGCGTGACCATCGTGCTGATCACCCACGAAATGTCCGTGGTGCGCCAGCTCGCCAAGGAAGTGGTGGTGCTCGACGCCGGCCACGTCGTCGAGAGCGGCCATGTCGCCGACATCTTCACCCATCCCAAGCATCCGATCACGCAGTCCTTCCTCGCCGAGGTCATCGGCGACAGCCTGCCGGTGTCGCTTGCGAGTCGGATCATGGCGGAGCCGTCCGCGGGCGGGCAGGCCGTGATCCGCGTCCAGGTGCGCGGGGCAGGGGCCGGCGACACGCTGGTGGCGCGGCTCGCCCGCGAGCTGGGCCTCGACGTGGCGCTGCTGTCGGCGCGTATCGACGAGATCGGCGGCCAGCATGTGGGCTCGCTGACCCTCGGTATTCCTCTCGGCATGCCTGGCGAAGAGGACGCGGTGACGCGGACGCTCAACTGGCTCTCTCAATATCAACTCTCGGCGGAGCGTCTCGGCTATGTCGCCTGAACTCATCAACCTGATCATCCAGGCGACCGGCGAAAGCCTGTACATGGTCGGAATCGCGGCGCTGCTCGGCACCGCCTTCGGCCTGCCGCTCGGCGTCTTTCTCGCGACCAGCCGGAAAGGGGAGCTATTCGCGGCCCCCGCCGTCAATCGCGTGCTCGGCATGGTGGTCAATGCGACGCGCTCCACGCCCTTCATCATCCTGGTCGTCGCCATCATCCCGTTCACGCGTTTCGTCGCCGGCACCTCGATCGGGTCGACCGCGGCGATCGTGCCGCTGACCATCGCATCGGCGCCGTTCATCGCGCGCCTTGTCGAGGCCGCGATCCGCGAGGTCGATGGCGGCCTGATCGAGACCGCGTCCTCGTTCGGGGCCTCGCCGATCCAGATCGTGCTCAAGGTGCTGATCCCCGAGGCGCTGCCGGGACTGCTGCTGGCGCTGACGCTCGCCGTGGTCAGCCTGCTCGGCTACTCCGCCATGGTCGGCGCCGTCGGCGGCGGCGGGCTCGGCGATCTCGGCATCCGCTACGGCTATCAGCGCTTCATGCCGGAGATGATGCTGGCCGTCGTGGTCGTTCTGATCGCGCTGGTGCAGCTCGTGCAGAGCGCGGGCGATTATCTGGCGCGCCGGGTCAACCGCCGGCTGCGGCAGCGCTGAACCACATTCCCTGAAACTGGAGACTTCAATGCGTTTTCTCGCAACCCTTGCGGCTGCAGCCTTGCTTGCGACCACCGCTCAAGCTGAAACCATCCGCGTCGGCGTCACCGCCGGCCCCCATGCAGAGATCCTGGACGTGGTGAAGAAGGTCGGCGCCGAGCGCGGCCTCGACATCAAGGTGGTCGAGTTCACCGACTACGTCATTCCGAACCAGGCACTGGCGCTCAGGGATCTCGAGGCGAACTCGTTCCAGCACGAGCCGTATTTGAAGAACCAGATCTCCAAGACCGGCTGGAAGATCGTCAAGGTCGCGAACACGATCGGGTCGCCGCAGGGCGTCTATTCGGAGAAATACAAGAAGCTCGCCGATTTGCCGGAAGGCGCCCGCGTTGCGATTGCCAACGATCCCTCGAACGGCGCCCGCGGCCTGATGATCCTGGCCCTGCATGGCGTGATCAAGCTGAAGGACCCGAACAACGTCTCCTCGACCGTCGCTGATATCACCGACAACCCGAAGAAGCTCCGCTTCGTCGAGCTCGATGCCGCCCAGCTTCCGCGCGCGCTGCAGGACGTCGACGTCGTCTCGATCAACAACAATTACGCCGTGCAGGCCGGCCTCAGTCCGGCGACCGATGCGATCGCGCGCGAGAACCCCGATGGTCCCTGGGTCAACATCCTCGCCGTCCGCGAGGAAGACAAGGACAAGCCGTGGGTGAAGCAGCTGATCGAGGTCTATCACTCCGACAAGGTGAAGGCGTTTCTTGAGACGCGCTTCAAGGGTACGTATTTGCCGACTTGGTAAGGCAGCACGCGCGTCAGGCGGCAAGCCTGGCGCGCCGCAGCGTCTCCGAGGGGAGCTCGGAGAAGTGGCGCTTGTAGTCGAGCGAGAACTGGCTGAAGTGCCAGAAGCCGTGTTGCACGGCGACGTCGTAGATCGACGTCTCGGCGCCGCCGGCGCGCTTCAGATCCCGGCGCGCTCGGTTCAGCCGCATCGCGCGCCAATAGTGCATCGGGCTCGTGCCCACGACCTCCTGAAAGCAATAGCCGAGCTTGCGCGGGCTCGCGCCGACCGCCTTGCAGACCTCCAGCAGCGACAGCGAGCGATCGCCGCTGCCATGCATCAGCTCGCGGGCGCGATCCACCGTGCGCTTGCGCGCCGTGGCGCTGCGGCCGGGATCGCTGGGCTGGGCCGTCGGCAGCATGTCCATGATCTCGACGAGGAGGGCGTCCTCCAGCGTCTGCCGCGCGGCCGGATCGTCGAACCGTTCGGGTGCGGCCGTGATGGTCTCGTGAATGGCGGCGAGGTGGGCGCGCAGCCGCGCGACCGGCGCCGCCGCCATCTCGATCACCCGCAACTGGTGCCAGACGGCGCGCGGCAGCTCGATATCGAGCCGGGCAGCAAGCTCAGCGATCAGCATCGTGCTGGCGACGACACCGCGCAGCTCGAAGGCCTTCGGCGTACACATGTCGATCTCGGCATCGATGCTGGCGATGACCTGGGAGCCTGCAACACTGGCCCCGTTGCAATTGACTTCGCCGTCGCCGTCCCAGGGCAGGCCGATACCAAAACTGTCGGCCCCGAGCTGGCCGTATTGGCGGACCTGCTGGCTGGTGATCTCGCGGAACACTTCGAGCCGGGGCAGGGACAGCTGGGTGAAGCTGCCCCTGAAGGCGCCGGCGCTGATCTGGTCGTAGCTCAAGCGCCAGCGACCGAGCGCGGCGCAATGCTCGTCGACGTCGGCACTGCGCGCCTGAAACAGGCTTGCAGCCGAGTCCGGAGTCAGAAGAGTTGCGCTTAAGGCCATGACATCACGTCGAAATTTAGTAGCCCAGAGCCAGCAAGAACCACGCCAGACTGGCACGGCCATGGCCGCTGTCCAGCAAAATATTGCCGGATCTCGATAACGCCCGATGCGGCCTGTGTGCAGTCTTCTCCCTTGCCGTTCCGACATCGCAGTCGGGATCGCCTTGCGGAGGATCGAGATGCGACCGACGGACATCATGCGCGGCAGCCCGCCTGCGCCCGAGGCCCAAGTGACCCGTGCCAATTGGCGCAGCTTTCCCGCCATCCGCTGGGGTTTCACTCACACCCGCGAAGTGCTGCCGACCGCCGAAGTTCGTCGCTCCGCGCATCCCACACCGATGGCAAGCGCGCCGCGCGAGCTGCAAAAGCTCAGCTTCACCGCGCCGGACGGCAAGCCGACCACGGTCGAGGCCACGTTGCGCGAAACCTTCGGCGATGCGCTGCTGATCATGCACCGGGGCACGCTGATCCACGAATGGTACGGCGACGGCATGAGCGCGACCACGCCGCATCTGATCTGCTCCATCAGCAAATCGATCGCCGGCACGCTCGGCGGCGTGCTGGCCGCGCGCGGCCTGCTCGATCCCGAGGCGAGGGTGGTGCGCTACGTGCCGGAGCTGGAGAGCTCGGTCTATGGCAGCTGCACCGTCCGCAACGTGCTCGACATGGCCGTCGCCATCAAGTTCGAGGAGGATTACGAGGACCCCGCCGGCGACGTCGCACGCTATCGTTTCTCCTCGGGCTGGGACGTGCCGCCGCCCGGCGTCGAGCCCGGCCATCAGCGCGCCTATCTCGCCACGCTGCGCGGCACAGGAAAGCCGCACGGCAAGGTGTTCCACTACGTCTCGACCAATACGGAAGTGCTCGGCTGGGTCTATGAGCGCGCCTGCGGCATGCCCTACCATCGCATCCTCTCCGACTATCTCTGGCAGCCGATGGGCGCCGAGGAGGATGGCTCCCTCACGCTCGACAGCCACGGCATGGGCCGCATCGCCGGCGGCCTTTCCGTCACCGCACGCGATCTGCTGCGCTTCGGCGAAATGATCCGTAACCGCGGCGTGGTCGAGGGCCGGCAGGTGGTGCCGGGCTGGTGGATCGACGACATCCACGAGAACGGCGATCCCACCGCCTGGGCCGATGGCGACCTCGCCGACATCTTCCCGGGCGCCCGCTACCGCAGCAAATGGTACACGATCGATCCCTCGCGGAACGATCTGGCCGGGATCGGCATCCACGGCCAGTGGCTCTATATCGACGCAGCCACCGACACCGTCATCGTCAAGCTCGCGACGCAGCCGAAGGCGATGGACGTTCCGCTCGACCACCGCTGGCTCGCCGCCTTCCGCGCCATCACCGCGCATCTTGCCCCACGCTGATTTCTGGTCATCATCATGCTCGATACCGTCAAAACCAAATCACCGATTCAAGCGGCCGCACCTCATCCGCTCGATGCGCTGACGGCCGAAGAGATCACGGCCGCCTGCACGCTGGTTCGTGCCGCCGCGACCTCGCCCGAAAACTGCCGCTTTCCGACGGTCCGGCTGGAGGAGCCGACCAAGCAGGAACTGGCCGCTGGCGGAGCAGGGCGCCGCGCCTTCGCGCTCACGCTGGACATCACCACGGGCGAGGCGATCGAGCACATCGTCGATCTCGGCCGAAACGAGATCGTCGCGCGCAAGGTCATTCCGAACCGCGAGGCGCCCTACGGGCAGCCGCCGGTGATGCTCGAAGAGTTCTTCAAGTGTGAGGCCGTGGTAAAGGCCGACCCCGGCTGGCGCGCGGCGATGGTCCGGCGCGGGCTAACCGACAAGGATATCGAGCTGGTCCAGGTCGACCCGTTCTCCTCGGGCTTCTTCGATTTCGAGTACGAGCGCGGCGCGCGCATCGTGCGCGCCGTCAGCTTTTTCCGCGAGCATCTGCAGGACAACGGCTATGCCCATCCGATCGAAGGCGTGGTCGCCGTCGTCGACCTGATCGCCGGCAAGGTCATCGATCTCACGGACGCAGACCCGATCGTGCCGATCCCGCGCAAGAAGCGAAACTACGGCGCACACGAGGTCAAGAACCCGCGCACCGACATCAAGCCGCTGCATATCGAGCAGCCGGAGGGCGCGAGCTTCAAGGTCGATGGCTGGCAGGTCGATTGGCAGAAATGGAGTTTTCGCGTCGGCTTCACGCCGCGCGAAGGGCTGGTGCTGCATCAGCTCGCCTACCGGGACGGTGCGCGCAAGCGCTCGCTGATCCATCGCGCCAGCGTCACCGAGATGGTGGTGCCCTATGCCGATCCGACTGAGAACCACTTCTGGAAGTCGGCGTTCGATGCCGGCGAATACGGGCTCGGCATGCTCGCCAACGCGCTCGAGCTCGGCTGCGACTGCCTCGGCAACATTCATTATTTCGACGTGCCGGCCGCCGACAACAAGGGCGAGCCCTTCGTCATGCAGAACGCCATCTGCATGCATGAAGAAGATTACGGAATTGCCTGGAAACACTACGAATTCCGCAACGGCCTGTTCGAGGTCCGCAGATCCCGACGGCTTGTCATCTCGTTCTTCGCCACCGTCGGCAATTACGACTACGGCTTCTACTGGCACCTGTACCAGGACGGCACGATCCAGCTCGAGACCAAACTCACCGGCATCATCCAGACCGCCGCTGTGCCATCAGGCGAAAAATACAAATGGGGCGGGATGGTCGACGACAATCTGGGCGGGCCGACGCACCAGCATTTCTTCAACGTGCGCCTGCACATGGATCTCGACGGCGGCGGCAATACCGTCACCGAGCACGAGTTCGTGCCGCGGCCCTGGGGCGCGGACAATCCGCACGGCAATGCCTTCGACACCACCACGCGCGTGCTGTCGCGCGAGCGTGATGCGGCTGCCATTGCGAACGGCGAGACCGGCCGGTTCTGGAAGATCAGCAATCCCAACGAGACCAACTCCGTCGGCAACGCGCCGGCTTACAAGCTCGTGGTCAATCCAAGCCCGCTGATGCTGGCGCAGGAAGGCAGCTACGTGCGCAAGCGCGGCGGCTTTGCGACGAAGCACGTCTGGGTCACGGCGTTCGACAAGGACGAGAAATACGCCAGCGGCGATTATCCCAATGTCCATGCCGGCGGCGACGGTCTGCCGCGCTACGCCGCGCAGAACCGCAACATCGAGAACACAGATCTCGTGGTGTGGCACTCCTTCGGCCACACCCATGTCTGCAAGCCCGAAGATTTTCCGATCATGCCGGTCGAATATGCCGGCTTCATGCTGAAGCCGACCGGATTCTTTTCGGCCAATGCCGCCGGCGACATTCCGCCGGAGCGCAACAGCCGCAGCGTGCTGGCGGGCGACCCGACGGATGCTGCCGCCGGCGCGTGCTGCCACGCCGGCAAAGCTTAGGCTCGTCGCGCGGCTCAACGTTCGCAGCAGGCCGACCCGCGCTGGTTCGCAGGTCGCATGCGTTCGCGGTCGAATTGTCAGGGGAGTATTGCTGCCACTTTCGAAGGGCCCGCGGCGCGACGGCTGGCCGCAGGTCGAAAGATCGCTTCCAATTCCTTTCGGGAGTGATATCATCCTAAAGTTGTATTTTTTTAGGAGATTTCCCATGACCCACGCGCTCAATCTCACGCTGCCGATCAAGCAGGACGCCGAGACCCTGGCAAAGCTGCGGAATCTCGAGGCCAGCTTCACCGAAAAGGTTCAGCCCGCCATCGCTGCGGCGTTGAAACAGTCCAGGATCGTTCATTTCGCGCGCGTCGTCGTCATCGACGACAAGTACATCCAGGTCATCACCGAATATGAGGGAACGCACCAGGAATACACGGAGTTTTTCCGAAGAGCGCTCACGCCGATATTTGCCGCGATATTTTCCCTGGCAGATACGTCTGGCCTGGACATCAACGATCCCAATGCGTTCTTCGAATTCTCGAAGAACCACAACGCACGTTCGCTGGGCACGGCGACCGACGGCTCGACCGACATCGGCGGCAACCCGTCCGGCTGGCTGTTCTCGGCTTACGACGGCATGACTGTCGCAGACATTCTGGCAAAACTCGGGAAATAGCTTTCTGAGCGGATTTGCGCTTTCGAGATAGGGCAGCTTCGAGGCTGCCTATCGGCTGACCGTTATTGCAGGGCAGGCGCCATGGTGGATCTCGGCAATTTGCAGGCGATCGTCGCTCGAAGCTCGGCCAAGCCGCTCCTCGCGGTTCTGTTGTTCAAGTTTGACGACGCCGGCCGTGCCAAATCCTTCTTGCAGCAATGGATACCGCGGGCAGCGGTGGGCGCGGGCCCTGACCCCGATGGTCCGGCGTTCCACTTCATGTTCAGTTGGAACGGCATCGCGACGTTGTTGTCAGGGCGCGCCAATCTCGACGTCGCGCAGGGCCGTCGGGAGTTCGAGGCGGCTTTCGTGGACCCGACGCAGGCACCGGACGGCGGCATTGCGACACAGCTTGGTTTCTTCGACGCCAGCGCTCCGGCCGGATGGTGGGACGGCAAGTTCAAGTCGAGCGATATCGATCTCGCCATCCACATCGGGTTCGACACGCCCGCGCAAAAGGCCGATTGCCTCGGGCAAATCCGGCAGTCGGCGACAGGCTCCGGCGTTCGGGAATTGTCACTCGACAGTTGGGACGACGGTGCGCTGGCCGGCTGTCGACCAGCCGACGGCCGCCTGCATTTTGGTTACCGTGACGGCATCACTGCGCCGAACGTTAACTGGCAGGATGCGCCGGCTGGCAGGGCTTCCGACGCCGTCGATTGCCGCGAGATCGTCGTCGGCTATCCGAACAGCGATTTTCCCACTTCACCGTTCAAGCCAGGTCCATGGCAGGACTTCGCGCGCGATGGATCATTCGTCGGCCTGTCGTGGCTTTATCAGGACGTCGCGGCCTTCAACACATTCCTGAAGGCGAATGCGCCGCAGGCGGTGCCGCATGTCGGCCCGGAACTGGCCGAGGAATGGATCGCGGCCAAGATGATGGGGCGCTGGCGACACGGGTCGCCGCTGTCGCGTTTTCCGGATGCGCCACCGTCGACCCCGCAATTGAACGATGCGTTCGGCTATGGCGACGATCCAAACGGCGTCAAATGCCCGCTCGGCGCTCACATTCGAATTGTCAATTGCCGCGATCAGCCGCTGAAATTCGCCAATCAGATTCGTTTCCCCAAGGGGCCGCCGCGCGTGATACGCCGCGGATTTTCCTACGGTCCTCATCTGGAGGGCACGGAGGACGACGGCAGGGACCGCGGCATCGTAGGGCTCTTCTACTTCGCCAGGATCAACGAGCAATTCTATACCATCCTGCGATGGATGCATCAGACGGACTTTGCCGACGCCTACATGCGCCTTCCGAACGGAGCCAACGCGCAGGATGCCTTGACCGGAAACCGGGCAGACCCAAAGGCCGAGACCCGGTTCGAGGTTCCGCTCGCGGGGGACGCCTCCGTGACGTTCCAGATGAAGCAATTTATCCGCTACAAGGGCGTCGCAGTGCTGTTTGCGCCGAGCGTTAAAGCGCTCAACACCATGATTGCCGCGCAAGGTTGAACTGCCGGGCCTAGTGACGCGCCTCCGTCGGCAGTTGCATTGCCGTTGCAGCCATTCGTTCGCGCCGAAGCTCCTGCGATCTGCGCGAGGCAGCGCGCCCGCCGTTTCCAGGTGGTTGCGGACGAGCGGCGAATGTTCTCACTCTAGAAGCATTCCATATCGAAGCGCTCGCAGAAGCCGGCGATGCACCTCGACGCGCATATGGGCGCATTGGTCGCACGATTTATTCCCCGGTCTCGATAGATTCTAACTCTGCGTCTCTCGCGCTGAGAATGCTCCCGCGTTAGGGCGAGAGTCCAAAAATCATCCCGGCAAAGCCGGCAGTGCGTGGGACTTCGCTAGACGTGTCAGACTTCCAACTTCGTTCGTGCTCCAATGCGCGTGTTCGACAGCTTCAGGTGCTTTTCTTCGGTGCCGTCAGCATGTTCGCTCCCTGCACTCCCTTCGCGCCCGTGCAGGCGCAGTCTCAAATTCCCACGGTCTCGGTGGAAGCACCGGCGCAGCGCGCCCGACCCGCGGCGGCGGCCTCGTCGCGGCGGTCCGCGACGGCACGGACCGCACGCGCCAACCGGCGTTCTCCTGCGCAGCAAGCAACGCCGACGCAGTCGGCATCAGCGAATCGCGACACGGGTGAACGCGCCAATGGGCCGGTGCGCGGCTTCGTGGCGACGCGGAGCGGCACCGCCACCAAGACCGACACGCCGCTGATCGAAACGCCGCAGTCGGTGTCCGTCGTCACCACCGACCAGATCAGGAACCAGGGCGCGGTCTCGATCGGCGAGGCCTTGCGCTACACCGCAGGCGTCAGCGGCGATGTCAATGGCGGCTCGGACACCCGCTTCGGCGCCCTCCAGATCCGCGGCTTCGACACGACCATGTCAGGTCTCTACATCGACGGCCTCAGGATTCCATCCAGCAATTACGTGCATTTCAACGGCCTCGATCCCTACGGTGCCGAACGCCTGGAGGTTCTCAAGGGACCATCCTCGGCGATGTATGGCGGCAGCGGCACCGGCGGCATCCTCAACTACGTCACCAAGCTGCCGACCGCGCAGCAATTCGGCGAAGTCTCGATCTCCGGCGGCAGCTTCAACCGCTATCAGGGCCAGTTCGACATGGGCGGCCCCGCCAACAAGGAAGGCACCGTGCTGTGGCGCCTGACCGGCGTCGTCCGCGACGGCGAGACCCAGGTCGACTTCACCAAGGACAACCGCGTCTTCATCGCGCCCGCGGTCACGTTCAAGCCGAACGAGGACACCACCATCACGATCCTAGCCGACTACCAGAAGGACCGGGCAGGGTGGGGCCTCCAGTTCCTGCCGGCGTCGGGCACGGTATGGCCGAACAACGGCCGCACCATCCCGGTCTCGTTCTTCGCGGGCGTGCCGAGCTTCAACGCGTTCAACACCGAGATCGCAACCGCCGGCTACCTGCTCTCGCACAATTTCACCGACAACATCACGTTCCGGCAGAACCTGCGCTACGCCTATCAGCACAACGAGGAAAAGGTGTTTTACGGCGGAGGCTATACCAACGAGGCCGCAGGGCAGCTCGCTCGTTTCGGCAGCTACAGCAACTCCTACATCAACTCCTTCGCGGTGGATAATCAGCTCCAGGGCAAGTTCACCACCGGCATCCTCAGCCACACCACGCTGGTCGGGATCGACTATCGCAATACGTCGTTCCGCGACACCGCCTTTGGCGCCACGACGTCGGCGCCCGAGATCAACGTCTTCAACCCGGTCTACAGCTACGACTGGACCATCGGCGCCATGAGCGACAACACCGGTGTCAGGCAGTCGCAGGTCGGGCTCTATGCGCAGGATCAGATCAAGCTCGGCCGGCTGTCGTTCCAGCTCGGCGGCCGCCAGGATTTCGTGACGACGCTGGTCGACAGCAATCTCCCCACCTCCAATACGTCGGTCTCGAAAGATGCCTCGGCCTTCACCGGCCGCGCCGCCGTGATGTACAATTTCGACAGCGGCATCGCGCCCTATTTCAGCTACTCCGAGTCGTTCCTGCCGGTGCTCGCGACCGGTCCGTCCGGACAGATGCTCAATCCCGAAACCGGCGTCCAGTACGAGGTCGGCGTCAAGTACCAGCCGCTCGGATGGAACGCGCTGTTCACCTTCGCCGCCTTCGACCTGACGCGCGACAACGTCGTCACGTTCGCGCCGCCGAGCTACCTCGCCGAACAGATCGGCCAGGTGAAATCGCGCGGCATCGAGCTCGAAGGCACGATGTCGCTCGCCGACGGCTGGAACCTGCGCGCCGCCTACGCCTATGTCGACGCGATGCTGTCGCAGGATCCCGTCAATCTCGGCAAGGCGCCGCCGACCGTGCCACTCAACCGCGCCTCGCTGTGGAGCGACTTCACGCTCCAGAACGGGCCGCTGGCGGGCCTGCAGTTCGGCGGCGGCATCCGCTATGTCGGCGCGACCTGGGGCGACGACGCCAACACGTTCAAGGTGGGATCGTCCACCGTGCTGGACGCGCTCCTCGCCTACACCCGCGACAATTGGCGCCTGTCGCTGAACGTCACCAACCTCGCCGACACGCGCTATGTCGCTGCCTGCTACAGCCTGTCCGGCTGCTTCTACGCGGAGGGGCGGAAAGCCATCGGCAAGCTGACCTACCGCTGGTGAGTTCGAAGTGAGGACGGTCCGGCGATGTCAGCCGGACCCGCTTGATGAGAGTCGAGACGATGAGAGCGATATTCGGCAGGCTGCATCGCTGGGCGGGACTTCTCACCGCCGGATTCCTGTTCTTCTCCGGCATCACCGGCGCGATCATCTCCTGGGATCATGAGATCGACGAAGTCCTGAACCACCACCTGTTCGATGTCACCAGCAAAGGCCCGGCGATTCCCTCGATCGAACTCGCGAAGATGATCGAGCAGCGCGATCCCCGCGCACGCGTCGTCTACCTGTTCATGACGCCGGAGGAGGGGCACTCGCTATGGTTCTTCGTGATGCCGCGGATCGATCCGGCGACGGGAAAACGCTTCGCGATCGACTACAACCAGATTTTCCTCGATCCCAACACCGGTGTCGAGCTCGGCCGGCGCTACTGGGGCGCGGTGTGGCCGGTGACGCGCGAAAACTTCGTCTCGTTCCTGTACAAGCTCCACTACACCATGCACATCCCGGAATTCTGGGGCAGCGATCGCTGGGGCATGCGCGTGCTCGGCGTGATCGCCATCATCTGGACCATCGATTGCTTCGTCGGCTTCTATCTGACGCTGCCCTCGCGACGGCGCGCCAAGGCCGCGCGGGCGCCCCAGGTCACGCGCCAGCTCGAACGCGGCTTCTGGGCGCGCTGGGCGCCGGCCTGGACCATCAAGGCATCGGGCAGCGCCTACCGGATCAACTTCGACATCCATCGCGCCTTCAGCCTGTGGACCTGGGGCGTGCTGTTCATCATCGCCTTCACGGCGTTCTCGCTAAACCTCTATTTCGAGGTGTTCTCGCCGATGATGAAGATGGTGTCGAACTACACGCCGACGCCCTATGAGCAGCGGCCCTATCGCGATCTCGACGATCCCATCGAGCCCAGGGTGACGTTTGACGACATCGCTGCGCGCGCGGCGGCCGACGGCAAGGGGCGAGGGTGGACCGTCCCGGTCGGCTCGATCAATTACGGCCCGGCCCATGGCGTCTATGCCGCGGCGTTCTTCCATCCCGGCGACGATCACGGCGCCGGCGGCGTCGGGCCGGCGCAGCTCTATTACGACAGCGAGGACGGCCGCCCGATCGGCGAACGGCTGCCCTGGGTCGGCACCGCCGCCGACATCTTCGTGCAGGCGCAATTCCCGCTGCATTCGGGCCGCATCGTCGGGCTCTTTGGGCGTATCCTGATTTCGATCATGGGCCTCGTGGTGGCGGCGCTGTCGGTCACCGGCGTCGTGATCTGGTGGCGCAAGCGCCGCGCCCGCGTCCGGGTGCGCGAGACGGCGGCCCTACGCCTGAGCCGGCAGCAGCTCACGGCGGCGGAGTAGGGCTTCCGCCGGCTTTCGCGGGATGAACCTTCCCGCCCGGCACCGGCACAAAGTCTGGAGATCGCTCCCAGCCGGACCATGCAATGAGATCGCTCACCTTGCTCTGCCTGCTCCTCTTCGCGACGCCCACCGACGCCGCCACGCCCGAGCAGCACTACCTCGACCTGCGCGATCGCTACATCGCAAAGTTCTCGAAGGCCAAGGAGAGCGACGAGACTTTCAAGCAGCACGACGCGGCGCTCAACGAGCTGACGGGCCTGCTGCGCGGCCTTGTCGGACCGGTCACGATCAAGGGGCTGCCGGCGGAGGGCAAGTCGAACGCCGACACGCTGTTCAAGGGCGACTCCGGCTTCGGCCATCTCGACGGGCTCGCCTTCGCGTCCGAAGGCGACAAGATGCAGGCCGTGGTGACCACCACAAGTCTGCTCAAGCATTGGCTGCGCGAGCACCGCGAGGACGGCATGCCGCAGGAGATCGGCGCCGCGTTCAAGTCCGACCGCTTCTACTACGCCGCGATCCAGGACTCCGCCTTCGCCAAATATGCCGAGCTGCCGATCGTAAAGCCCGCGGCGGCTAGTGCCGCGATCGCGGTGCTGGGCCTGCGCGGCAATGGCGATCTGAAGGGACCGCCGAGTGAAATCGACGTCGTCGCGGTCCAAGGCGAGAAGGTCTTCTTCGTCGCCGCCCGGGACTTGGTGAAGACGGCCCCGATCCCGGCTTGCGAGAAGGTCTGGACGCAGATGATGGCCAAGCCGGTCGACAAGAAAGACCCGCGCGGCGACATAACCCGCGAAGATAACGCCATGACCGCCTTCACGGCGTGCTTCGCCAGGGCGGCAGCGAGCCAGAGTTGGTTCGCCACGGCCATCAGGAAGGCGCAGAGCCAGTTAGACCTGCTGCCGCTGCGCTAAGCCACTGCCGTCTTTATTCCAGCCGCGACCGCCCTCGCCAACGATCCAACCGCCTGAAAGCACTGTCCAAGTAGAGTAGGGGACCGATACCCGACGTCAGGTTAGGGGGACGAGAACGCGGACTTCGCGCATCGAACGGCGACAGCCCCTTGCTTGGAAGCCTATTCCAATCGCGCGCCTATCGAATCGACGATCCGCCCCCACTTCACCGTCTCGGCGGCAAGGAACCTGGCATAGTCGTCGGGCGACCCGGGGAGGGCCCTCGCGCCGAGCTCGGCAAGAGGTGCCATCAATATCGGATCGCCGAGGCCGACGTTGACGGCACGGTTGATCTGCAAGACGATGTCATCCGGGGTGTTCTTCGGCGCGTTGAGACCATTCCAAATCGTCGCTTCATAGCCGGGCAGAAATTCAGTCATGGCCGGGACGTCGGGCAGCGACGGAGAGCGTTCTGCGGCACCGACTGCCAACGCGCGCAACGCTCCGCTCCTGATGAATCCCATTGCGCCCGGGAGAGTCGCGAAGTAGAGGTGCACGCGCCCGCCGATCAGATCGGCGATGGCTTCAGCGTCGCCGCGATATGCAATGTGCATCATGTCGACGGCGGTCATCATCTTGAACAACTCCGCAGCAACGTGGGGTGGGCTCCCTAGGCCGCTCGAAGCGAAATTCAACCGACCCGGCTCCGCCGTTGCGCGTGCGACAAACTCGCTGACCGACCGTACGGGAAGGGCAGGATTGACACACATGACGAGCGGCGTGCTGACGATCATTGCGATCGGCACGGTGTCGCGAATGAAGTTGAATTTCAGATTCCGGTAGAGGGCTGCGTTGATGGCATTCGCGGCCGACGCGACCAGCAGCGTGCAACCGTCAGGTGCGGCGCGCACGACCTTTTCGGTCGCCAGATTCGTCGCCGCACCGATATGGTTCTCAACGATAAAGGATTGCCTGAACTGCTGCGACAACCACCGGCCGACAGTACGAGCGACAATGTCCGTATTGCCGCCGGGCGAAAAGCCGACGATCAGATACACCGGCCTGTTCGGATATCCCCGCAAAGCGAACACATGGTTAGCTGATGCCGCGATCGCGAGCGCCGCAAACTGAACGAACTTTCGACGTCGGAGCATGCTATGCTCCCGCCCGTTTGAATAGAGATCAATGAACTTGCCCGCGCCGGCTTTCCGCCGTCGACCCGCAGCGGGCGGCGCCCGATCTTAGCTCAAACGCGATATCGGCGGCAATAATCGACGACGATATCCATGAATACCTTGGCTGCGGGCGACAGCGACCTGTCGCTGAGCGTGCAAATGAAGAACCCCAGGGGCTCTGCCCCGAGCTCGCGGACCGCCGCCGACTTGATCGTGCCAGCCGCCAATTCCCGCTCCACGGCAAAGCGCGGAAGCAGAGTGCAGTTGTTGCCTATGCTCGCCACCTCCTTGACCAGCGCCAGCGAGTTCGTGACGCAAAATGTGTTCGGCTCAAATCCGTGTCTTGCGAATACGCGATCGAGCTGTTGGCGAAGGCCGAACGATGGCTCGGTCAGGGCGAACGGGAAGTCTTCGAGCTCGCGCAGCAACACGATCTTTCTTCCGGCGAGCCGATGCTGGGGCGAGAAGACTGCGACCATTCGGTCACGAAACACCTCGAGCCTGGTGATGTTGTCGTGTGCGGGCGGATTGATGATGAGGCTGATCTCCGCCGCCCCCGTGATGAGCGCCTCGATCGCCTCATCGGTGCTGCTCATCCTGACATTGAACGTCACATCCGGATATTGCGTATGAAAGCGGTTCAGGACTGGCGCCACGAAGCTCTCGATCGCCGTCTGGAAACAGTAGATGTCGACATTTCCGGCCTGGAGGTCCTGCAGCGCCGCGATGTGGGATTTTACGCGCGAGAACTCGCGCATCACGCTGTCCATCTTCGAGAGAAGGATTTCTCCGGCCGGGGTCAATTTCATGCCCTGCGCGTGGCGATCGAAGATGGGCGCGCGAAGCTCGTGTTCGAGCTTCGCGATCTGTCTGCTGATAGCCGACGGTGAGACGTGAAGCCGGTCGGACGCGGCGCGAATCGAGCGGGACTGGGCGGTGGCACTGAAATAGCGAAGGGCCGTGAAATCCATCGCTTGGATCTCCCTTCTGCGTGTGTTGCGTTTTCGGCAACAGCATGGTGCACGTATTGATATGGCATCAACACCGGTTCGAGGTCAATTGTCCCGGCGCGACTAAACCCACCCCAACGGAGAACGTGATGCCCTTCATCCGCATGTTACCCGACCCCGGGATGAACTACACCTTCAACCGGCCGCTGCTCGACGGCACGTCGCCGGCGCGTCTCAAGGAACTCGGCGCCATTGCACCGCGCATCAGGGATTACGAGTCCTGGCATGCAGTTTGGCTTGAGGTCGCCAAGAGGGCGGAAGCCGAGAAGCGATACCTGGATGCTGCCTCTTACTATCACGGCGCGGAGTTCTATTTGCCCGCCGGCGATGTTCGCAATGGGCTCTACGACGACTTTGCGCGAAACTGGACTCTCGGAATGAAAGGCGTCGCCGGCTACGAGCGCGTCGCAATTCCGTATCCTGGCGGACATCTTCCGGGCTTCAGACTCCAGGCAAAAGGCAAAGAGCGCAGTACGCTGATCTTCACCGGCGGATACGATTCGTTCGTCGAGGAGTTCTACAACTTCCTTCTGCCGTTGACCGAGCTTGGAATTACCGTGATCGCCTTCGACGGACCTGGCCAGGGCGGCGCCCTACGACAGGGAATCTATCTGGACCACGCGTGGGAGAAGCCGGCCAAGGCGGCGATCGACTACTTCGACCTCGATGCCGTGGATTGGCTCGGTGCCTCCTGCGGCGGTTACATGTCGATCCGGGCGGCGGCGTTCGAGCCCCGCATCAAGCACATCATCTCGATGCCCACGTCCTATTCGGGACTCGACATGACGCTCAAGCAGATGCGGCCCGGCAGGGCTCAAGATCTGATCTCCCGGTTCAAGGCCGGTGACCGCAAGGGAACAGAGGCGCTCGTGGCCGAGGAACGCCTGCCGGGCTCCGTGTTCGAATGGTGTGTTGTCCAGGGGATGCATATCACGGGCACCAAGACGCCGTTCGACTTCCTGACGGCGATTGCGAAGCATTCTCTCGATGGCATTTTGCACAACGTCAAGCAGGACGTCTTGCTCACTGAGGGCGAGCAGGATCATCTCTTCGACGTCGGCTGGGTGCATCGGACCATGCGTGAACTCGTCTGCGCACAATCAGTGACGACGCGGATATTCACTGCGCGGGAAGGTGCCGAGCAGCATTGCCAACTCGGAAACTCGGCGGTCGCCCGTCACGCGATCGTATACTGGCTTGCGAGCTTCTACCCCGGCATGCCCGTGGGCGAGAGTGTGAAACCGGCCAGCGTCGCCGCTTGATGGCGCTGGAGGCCTCGACAAGACGCCTCGCCGCGCGGGGCTCGATCAGGGATCGCAACGACGCAGCCCCGTCCTTGCAAGGGTGATCAAGATGAAACTGAGTTGGCTGAAAGCATCAGCACTGGCCGCGGCGCTCATTGCCGCGGCCTCTGTCCTGGCTCTCGCGCAATTCCCGGCCCTGTTCGTATGGGCCGCCTTTATCGGCTGGGCAAGTTACGACCATTCCGGGGCGACGGGGCAGGCGGCGTTACGCTCTTCGGTAGCGCTCTCGTTTGGCGCCATCATGGCGTGGCTGGTCGCGATCATCGTGGCGGCCCGAGGATCTCCAGCGAGCGCGACCCTATTGACGGCCATCGTTGCCGGCATTGCCTCGTTCGTGATCGTGGCGGCCTCACGCTTGCGGTCACTTCGCATTGTGCCGGCCGCCTTCTATGGTTTCGCTTCGACATTCGCCTATCTCAGCCTCGCGCCGGGAGCTTTCACCATCGAGGCCTTGATCTCGCCAAGTTTGAGAAATGCCGTTTTCAGTGTGCCGCTCTCCCTGCTTGTCGGTACGTTCCTCGGGATCGCTCACACCTCACTTGCGCGCATTCTTGCCTGCCAGGGTGGCGAGGGGAGGCGAAGTCTTTCGGAGGCACACGCCTCGAAGGGAGGCGAAGCATGACCGAGACCGCGACCATTCTGGCTTCGCTCGCGCCCGTTTTTCTTGTCATGGCGATGGGCTATGCGGCCGGCCGAACCAAGGAGTTCGACAACCACAATATCGGTTCGCTCAATGCGCTCGTCATGGATTTTGCACTGCCCGCGGCGCTGTTCACCGCAATGGCACAGGCGCCGCGCCAGGCCATGATCGGTCAGGCTCGGCTTGCGCTCGTGCTGCTTGGCACAATGCTGCTTGCATTTGCCGTCACATACTTTGTCCAGGTCCACTTGCTTGGGGTCGACCGGCGCGAGAGCGCGCTGATCGCGCTGACTGCGTCCGGTCCAAATGTGGGATCCGCCGGCCTTCCGATTGTCGCCGCCTTGTTCAACAAATCGGCCTCGATCTCGGTGGCCGTCGCGGTCGCCGTGGCCGCAATCGTGCTCACGCCGCTGTCCCTTCTGCTGCTGGAGTCCTGCGCCGGCAAGAGCCGAAGTGCCATGTCGATCGTCACAGCCGCGCTGGCCAAGCCGATTGTGATTGCGCCGCTCCTTGGCCTGCTATGGTCGCTCGCCGGCTTGTCGCTCCCGCCACTCCTCGACAGCACGCTGACCCTGGTCGGTCAGGGCGCGTCGGGAACGGCCTTGTTTCTCACTGGCCTCGTCTTGTCTGCTCAGCCGATCCAGTTCAGGGCAGAGGTCGGATTGGCCGTCATGACAAAGAACATACTGCAACCATTGATGACGGCGCTGCTCGCCATTCCGCTGCTCGATCACACGGAGGCGCGGGTCGCAATCATGTTGATGGCGGTCCCCTCCGGGGCATTCGGGGTCCTGTTTGCGATCCGGTACAATGTTGCGTCCCCGAGGGTCGGAACAGCCTTGATCGTGAGCACAATTGCAAGCGTCGCGACCCTCACGACCGCAATTCTTCTGTCAGCCACCTTGTGATTGGCGTGACAGGTCAATTCTGGCAATTTGGAGCCCGGCCCAAAGGGGCGCTCGGGGCAGGGCCCAGGGGCAGGGAGTGTGTCATGGATCGCCTGCGCCTAACGCTCGAAGCAACAATTGCGAATTCCCGCTGGTTGCTTGCTCCATTTCTACTCGGTCTGATACTTACGCTCGCGGGACTTTTCTACAATTTTGCGCTCAAGCTGTTCGATTTCTTCGCGCGCGCCCCGGTCGCCGATCCCTCGGAAATCATTGTTGGAAGCCTGAAACTGGTCGACGTCGCCCTCACGGCCAATCTGATCGTCATCGTGATTTGCTCGAGTTACGAGAACTTCCAGGCGCCAATTGACGTGCAGCGGCGTCCTGCCTGGCCAACTGGCCTGGCGAACGTGGGCTTCTCGGGCCTAAAGCAAAGGCTCCTCGCATCCATAGTCGCCATTGCGGCGGTGAATGTCCTCGAATGGTTCCTGGATATCGAACACAACGCGGACAGCACCAAGCTCGGATGGCTCATTGCGATCATGTTGGGGTTTGCGCTTACGATGCTTCTCCTGGCGCTCGCAGAGCGCGTCGGACACATTGAGCCGCCAAAGCAGTAGAAGGCCGCGATTGGCCTCGGCGACACGCAAGCTGTCCGACAATCCCTTCCTGCATCCATCGGCAGGAACGCCATCTCGTCTCCAGCTAGCGTCCACCCCTGAGGTCCGCGGTCGCGCGCCTGAGGATATCGTGAAGCCAGTCATGCGATGGCTCGCCCTCGATACGTTCGTGCCACAGCAGCCGGACCTCGACCGGGGCTGTGGCGTAAGGCAGTTCGTACGTCGTGACGGCATGCGCGCGTTCGAACGCCCGCGCCAATGGCCGCGGAACGATGGCCGCCAATTCGGAGTCCGCGAGCAGCGCGGGCAGGGCCAGGAAATGCGGGAGCGAAACAGCTATGCGCGGCGGCCGGTCGCTTTCGGACAATGCCCGTTCGAGCGCCGCGCGGTCATACATTTCCGATCGCCTGGCGAGGCCACGCTCGGAGATGAAGCCTCCGATCGCTCCCTCCTGCTCGCCGCCGAAGGAGACGACGACCAGCGGCATGCGCGCCAGAGCCGCGTTGTCGATCCGGCCGAGCTTGCGCTTTCCGCCCACGATCAGCACATCGTCATATTCGAACAACAGCGAGGTCCGGAAGCGGCTCGGCGGATCCGAGAAGACGCCGATCGCAACGTCGATGCGACCAAGGTCGATCTGCTCGGCAAGGTCGATCCGTGTCACCGGCTTGATGATCAGGTCGATCGCCGGCGCTTCAAGCCCGAGTATCTTCAGGAGCGGTGACGCCAGCACCATCGTGGTGAAGTCGTTGGCGGCGAGGGTGAACTGCCTGGTGGAGGCCGCCGGAACGAAGCGCGGCTGCTCGACCGCCGCCTCGAGAGATCGCAGGGCTTCGCGAACCTGTGGTGCCATCGTCAACGCGCGCGCGGTCGGCTGCATGCCGGTCGCCGTGCGCACGAACAAATCGTCTTCCAGCATCTCGCGGAGCCGGGCGAGCGAATGGCTCACGGCGGATTGACTGAGCGCAACCCTCTGGCTGGCGCGCAGCACGCTGCGCTCCTCCATGACGGCGTCGAAGACCTTGAGCAGGTTCAGGTCCAGGGTCTTGAAGGAAACAGCCACGTTCAGGACACCGTCGCAGGCGGATCGCGCGCCCGTTGCGTACCTGCGATCGTTTCCAGTTAAGGCCATACGCGCAGCCGACGCAACCGAGCAGGGCGCCCGGACCGCGACGCCCGGGCGTTCGCGCCACCAATCTGAAGGCGGTTCAGGATCACTCTGCAAGAGTTTCACTTCCGCATTCGCGCGATCCCGTCATGATCCCGACGCCGGATTTGGAGGAGACGGGCAATGAAATCCTGCGGGATGTCAATCGGAGCTTTCGGACTGGCACTGGCACTGTTCACGGCGCCGGTCCTTGCGCAGGATGGTCCGGTCAAGCTCGGCGTTCTCACCGACATGTCCTCGCTCTACGCCGACAATGGCGGCCAGGGCTCGGTGGTCGCGGCGCAAATGGCGGTCGACGACTTTGGTGGTCAGGTGCTGGGGCGCAGCATCCAGATCGTCGCGGGAGACCACCAGAACAAGGCCGATGTCGGCGCGACCATCGCACGGCGCTGGATCGAAAATGAAAACGTCGAGGTGATCCTCGACGTGCCCAATTCTGCGGTCGCGCTGGCGGTGCAGGGCATCACACGCGACAAGAAGAAGCTCTTCCTCGCCACCGGCGCCGCCACGTCGCGCCTGACTGGCGACGAATGCTCGCCGACCGGAATTCACTGGACCTACGACACCTATGCGCTGTCGCAGGGAACGACGCGGGCGATGTCGCGTCTCGGCGCAAACTCCTGGTACTTCATTTCGGTCGACTATTCCCTCGGCGCCCAGCTCGAGGCCGACAGCCGCAAGGTCATCGACGCCATGGGCGGCAAGGTGATCGGCGCGGTGAAACATCCGCTCAATACGCCGGATTTTTCGTCCTTCCTGCTCCAGGCACAGTCCTCGAAGGCGGACGTGATCGCGCTCGCCGACACCGGCGGCGACTTCATCAACGTCGTCAAGCAGGCCGGCGAATTCGGCATCACGCAGCGGCAGAAGCTGGTCGGGCTGCTCGTCTTCATTGCCGACATCCACAGTCTCGGGCTCCAGAGCGCCCAGGGCCTGATGCTGAGCTCGGCGTTCTACTGGGACCAGAACGAGGACACGCGGGCGTGGTCGAAGCGCTTTATCGGCAAGACCCAGAAGGTCCCGACCATGATCCACGCCGGCACCTATGGCGCGGTGATGCACTACCTTAGGGCGGTTCAGGCGGCCGGCACGCTGGATGGGCCGACCATAGCCGCCAAGATGCGCGACATGCCCGTGAACGATTTCATGACGAAAAATGGTCGGATCCGCGAGGACGGCCGGCTGGTCCGCGACATGTATCTGTTCCGCGTCAAGTCACCCGAGCAGTCCAAATACAAGTTCGACTATTACGAGCTGCTGGCGACGATACCGGGAGAGGAAGCTTTCCGGCCGATGGAGCAAGGCGGATGTCCGTTCCTGAAGCAGCCATGATCGGCGAGGGCGCAGCCGTGCAGAGCGGCATCGACGAGATCATCGCAGGCCGATTTGCATGCCGCGACTTCTCGGGCGCGCCGGTCGGGCGAGGGACCATCGAGCAGATTCTGCGCGTGGCACGGTTTGCGCCAAGCGGCGCCAACATCCAGCCCTGGCACGTCTACGTGCTGGCCGGCGATGCCAAAGACAGGGTCTCGGCGGCGCTGCGCGAGGCGCACGAAACCGCCCGTGAAGCGCATGTGTCGGAATACAGCTACTACGCCAGCGACCTGCCCGAACCCTATTTGCAGCGACGACAGCAGTTCGGCCGATTGTTCTACGGCTCGCTCGGCATCGCCCAAACCGATATCGAAGCCAGGAGCGCCCAAACCGCCAAGAACTATGCCTTTTTCGGCGCACCCGTCGGGCTGATCGTCACGATCGACCGGCGCCTGGAAGTCGGCAGCTGGCTCGACCTCGGCATGTTCGTCCAGAACGTGCTGCTGGCTGCGGCGGGCCATGGGCTCCAGTCCTGTCCGCAGGAAACCTTCTCCAGATATCACCGGATCCTGCGTCCGCTGCTGTCGATCCCGGCGGAGCAAATGGTCGTGTGCGGCGTTTCGATCGGCCGTGCCAGGGACCAAATCGCGGGCAGGCTGATGCCGCGCGCGGACGTCGCGGACTTCGCCTCGTTCGCGGGCTTTGAAGACCAAAGTGCAACCCAAATCGAAAGGACAAGGCCATGGGAAGCCGAGACGAGTTGATTCAGTGCAGCATCCCGTTTCTGCGCGAGGTCAAGGATATGACGCCCGGCGCGGAGATGGAGCGGTGGCTCAATCAAAAATACGGCGAGGGCAGCCAGCTCTACCAGGACCTGGCGCGCCTGATTAAGCTCGGGGTCGCCGAAGGCTGGGCGGCGAACCAGGAGGTCGACGGTCCGAACTACCGGCGCAGCCGCATCCTGGAGCCGATGCCCGAAACGTTCCAGTTCAGCATCACGGCCGTCTACATGAACAGCACCGATCCGCGCCGCTTCAAGGACGAGGACGACCACGACGTGCTCCGCGGGCAATATCACGGTCACCCATATGGGGAACTGAACCTGGTCGTGCCGCTCGACAAGGGCGCCGAGCTGAAGGGGCTGCAGGGCTGGCAAGGGCCCGGCTGGACCGCGCCCAATCCCGGCAGCCGGCACTATCCCGAGGTCCGCGGCGGCGCCGTCATCGCTCTGTTCTATCTGCCCGCCGGACGCATCTCCTACGACTTCGCCGCGCCATCCTGACTGCCGGCCGGATGGTCTCCGGTGACGCCGTGCGCGAGCGTCACCCGTTCGGAAGAATGCCCAGTTCAGAAGAATGCCCAGCTGAGTCCGCGCGCGGCGATGCGCCGCGACGCCACGGCCAGCAAGGCGGCTCACCATGAACGGTGGGGAGGGATTTCGGCGACCATGCGCCAAGCGGCACCCAGCCTGGACCGCCATATCCATAATTCGCATAAGGTATATTATGGAATATCTTTATATACAATTAGATCAGATATTTAGATCGAATTCCTGACACGGCACCTTCGTTTTCCGTCCGTTTTCGATCTGGACTACGGCCGGCCTCTCGGCTCTTGACGGCTACTGTGCATGGGCTTGTTTTTCAGATTTTGAATCCGGCCCATCTGCCGAAAGCCGATATTGCCGCGACGGTGTCCGGCTGCAATAAGCGAGACCTCGCGAGATCGCAGATGACCTTCAGGCCTTCCGTCCGTATAGGTTTGCATCTCAGAACAACAACAAACCTTCCGAGGAAGCAGACCCATGAGTTTTTCCCGACGCACGCTTCTCAAGGCCTCCGCCGCGACCGCGGTCCTGGGTGGCCTTGGTGCGCCCCATGTGGCCCGCGCCCAGAGCGCCGAGTTCACCTACAAATACGCCAACAACCTGCCTGACACCCATCCGCTCAACGTGCGCGCCAGGGAGATGGCGGCGGCGATCAAGGCCGAGACCAACGGCAAGTTCGACCTCCAGATCTTCCCGAACAACCAGCTCGGGTCCGACACCGACATGCTGAGCCAGATCCGGTCCGGCGGCGTCGAGTTCTTCACGCTGTCAGGCCTGATCCTGTCGACCCTGGTGCCGGCCGCGTCCATCAACGGCATCGGCTTCGCGTTCCCGGACTACGGCACGGTCTGGAAGGCCATGGACGGTGACCTCGGCGCCCATGTCCGCGGCGAGATTAAGAAGGCCGGCCTCGAGGTCATGGACAAGATCTGGGACAACGGCTTCCGCCAGACCACGTCGTCGAGCAAGCCGATCAACGGGCCCGACGACTTCAAGGGCTTCAAGATCCGCGTGCCTGTGTCACCGCTGTGGACCTCGATGTTCAAGGCGTTCGATGCGGCGCCCGCCTCGATCAATTTCGCCGAGGTCTATTCCGCGCTCCAGACCAAGATCGTCGAGGGCCAGGAGAACCCGCTGGCGATCATCTCGACCGCCAAGCTGTACGAGGTGCAGAAATACTGCTCGCTGACCAACCACATGTGGGACGGCTTCTGGTTCCTGGCCAACCGCCGCGCCTGGAACGCGCTGCCGGAGGATGTGCGCACCATCGTCGCCAAGAACATCAACGCCGCCGCCGTCAAGGAGCGTGAGGATACCGCCAAGCTCAATGCGAACCTCCAGCAGGAGCTCGCGGGCAAGGGCCTGACCTTCAACCAGCCTGCGGTGGCGCCGTTCCGTGACAAGCTGCGCTCCGCCGGCTTCTATGCCGAGTGGAAGGGCAAGTATGGCGACCAGGCCTGGGATCTCCTGGAAAAGGCCGTCGGCAAGCTGTCGTAACGCGTCGGGGCCGCCGAGGTTCTTATCGAGATGGCTCATGTCGAGGTTGAGGCGACCGAAGTGGTGGGCGAGGCGGCTGTTCAGCCCCCTCGCCGATCCCCCGTGCTGGCCTCGCTGGAGCGCATCCTCGGCCTCGCCGTCGAGATCCCCGCGGCGATCCTGGTCGTCGCCGAGATCGTGATCCTGTTTGCGGGCGTGGTGGCGCGCTACGGCGTGCACCGGCCGCTGATCTGGTCGGACGAGCTCGCCTCGATCCTGTTCCTGTGGCTGGCCATGCTCGGCGCGGCGGTCGCATTCCGCCGCTCCGAGCACATGCGCATGACGGCGCTCGTCGCGCGCGCGCGGCCGGCCATGCGCGCCTATCTGGACGTGGTCGCGACCTGCGCTGCGCTGGCGTTCCTGGCGCTGATCGTCTGGCCTTCCGCCGAATACGCCTACGAGGAAAGCTTCATCACCACGCCGGCGCTCCAGATCTCGAACATGTGGCGCGCCGCGGCGCTGCCGGCCGGCATCTGCCTGATGGCGGTATTCGCGCTGCTGCGCCTGCTGCGCGCCGCCGATTACCGCATGGTGCTGACGGCGGTGATATCGGTTGCCGTCATCGTCGGTCTGTTCTGGCTGGCGCAACCTTATCTGCGGCCGCTCGGCAATCTCAACCTCGTCATCTTCTTCGTCGGCGTCGCCGGCTTCTGCGTCTTTGCCGGCGTTCCCATTGCGTTCGGGTTTGGCCTCGCCATCTTCGGCTATCTGGCGCTGACCACGCGGACGCCGGTCATGGTGCTGGTCGGGCGGATGGACGAGGGCATGAGCCACCTCATCCTGCTCTCGGTGCCGCTGTTCGTGTTCCTGGGGCTCCTGATCGAGATGACCGGCATGGCACGGGCCATGGTCGCATTCCTGGCGAGCCTGCTCGGCCATGTCCGCGGCGGCCTGCATTACGTCCTCGTCGGCGCCATGTATCTGGTCTCGGGCATATCAGGCGCCAAGGCGGCCGACATGGCAGCGGTGGCGCCCGTGCTGTTCCCGGAAATGAAGCAACGCGGCGCCAAGCCAGGCGACCTCGTGGCGTTGCTCGCGGCCACCGGTGCGCAGACCGAGACCATTCCGCCGAGCCTCGTGCTGATCACGATCGGCTCGGTGACGGGCGTGTCGATCGCCGCCCTCTTCACCGGCGGCCTGCTGCCCGGCGTCGTGCTCGCCATCACGCTCTGCATGCTGGTGTGGTGGCGCTACCGCCACGAGGACATGAGCCATGTCCGCCGCGCCACGGGTAGCGAGATCGGCAAGACCTTCATCATCGCCCTGCCCGCGCTCGCGCTGCCCTTCGTGATCCGCTACGCCGTGGTCGAGGGCATTGCGACCGCGACCGAAGTCTCCACCATCGGCATCGTCTACGGCGCCCTGGTCGGCCTCCTCGTCTACCGCCGCTTCGACTGGCAGCGGCTGTTTCCCATGCTGGTCGAGACCGCGGCGCTGTCGGGCGCGATCCTCCTGATCATCGGCACGGCGACCGGCATGGCCTGGGGGCTCACCCAATCCGGCTTCTCGCGCTCGCTGGCTTCAGCCATGACTGGGTTGCCCGGGGGGCCTGCGACCTTCATCGCCGTGTCGATCCTGGCCTTCACCATCCTCGGCAGCGTGCTCGAGGGCATTCCGGCAATCGTGCTGTTCGGGCCGCTGCTGTTTCCGATCGCCCGTACCGTCGGCGTGCACGAGGTGCACTATGCCATGGTGATCATTCTCGCCATGGGTATCGGACTATTCGCCCCGCCCTTCGGCGTCGGCTATTATGCCGCCTGCGCCATCGGACGCGTCGATCCGGCCGAAGGCATCAGGCCGATCTGGGGCTATCTGCTGGCGCTGCTGGTGGGATTGATCATCGTCGCGATCTTCCCCTGGATCTCGATCGGATTCCTGTAAAACGCGGCGTCAAGGAGGGTTCGATGAGCGAGCGGCAGAACCAGTACGATATCGGCCTCGACAAGACCCCCGCCAACTACGTCCCCCTGAGCCCGCTGAGCTTCCTCGCGCGCAGCGCCGCCGTCTATCCCAACCACGTCAGCGCGGTCTATGAGGGCCGCAGCTTCACGTGGCGCGAGACGCATGAGCGCTGCAAGCGCTTTGCGTCCTGGCTCGGCGGCAAGGGCATCGGCGTCGGCGATACCGTCGCGGCGATGCTGCCGAACATTCCGGCGATGAATGAGGTCCACTTCGCCGTCCCCATGACCGGCGCCGTCCTCAATGCGCTCAATATTCGTCTCGATGCGCCTTCGATCGCATTTCAGCTCGATCATGGCGGCGCCAGGATCATCCTGGTCGATCCGGAGTTTTCGACTGTCATCACCGACGCGCTCGCGCAGATGAAGGGGCCGAAGCCGTTCGTCGTCGACGTCGACGACGCCGCTTTCAAGGGCGGCAAGCGCATCGGCGAGATCGAGTATGAGGCGGCGGTCGCGCAAGGCGATCCTGATTTCGCCGCGATCCCGCCCAAGGACGAATGGGACGCCATCGCGCTGAGCTATACCTCGGGCACCACGGGCAATCCCAAGGGCGTCGTCACCCATCATCGCGGCGCCTATCTCAACGCCGTCAGCAACATCCTCGCCGGCCAACTCGGCCAGCATCCGGTCTATCTCTGGACGCTGCCGATGTTCCACTGCAACGGCTGGTGCTTCCCCTGGACCATTGCGGCGGCCGCCGGCATCAACGTCTGCCTGCGCAAGGTCGAGCCGACGAAAATCTTCGAGCTGATCAAGCAGCACGGCGTCACCCACATGTGCGGCGCGCCGATCGTCTACAACACACTGATCAACGCACCCGATGCGCCGAAGGGCAGTGCCGCGCGTCGCGTCGTCGGCCTGATCGCTGGCGCGGCGCCGCCGGTCGCCGTGCTCGAAGGCGCAGAAAACATCGGCATCAGGCTCACGCACGTCTACGGCCTGACCGAGGTCTACGGCCCCGCCTCCGTCTGCGCTGAGCAACCCGGCTGGGACGATCTGCCCGCCGCCGAGCGCGCCAGCATGAAGCGGCGGCAGGGCGTGCCCTACCCGCTCGAGGAGGGCGTCACCGTCATCAATCCGCAGACGATGCAGGAGGTGCCCCGCGACGGCGAGACCATCGGCGAGGTCATGTTCCGCGGCAACATCGTGATGAAGGGCTACCTCAAGAACGAGAAGGCGACGAAGGAGGCCTTCGAGGGCGGCTGGTTTCACACCGGCGACCTCGGTGTGCTCGACGAGCACGGTTACGTCATCATCAAGGATCGCTCCAAGGACATCATCATCTCCGGCGGCGAGAACATTTCCTCCGTCGAGGTCGAGGACATCCTCTACAAGCATCCGGCCGTGCTGTTCGCAGCCGTCGTCGCAAAGCCCGATCCGAAATGGGGCGAGGTGCCCTGCGCCTTCGTCGAACTGAAGGACGGCGCCAGCGCGATCGAAGCCGAGATCATCGCCTTCTGCCGCACGCATATGAGCGGCTTCAAGACGCCGAAGGCGGTCATCTTCGGCCCGATCCCGAAGACGTCCACGGGCAAGATCCAGAAATTCCTGCTGCGCAACGAGGTGGGATCGGCGAAGGCGATCTCGGCCTGAACCGAGCCGGCGCGATCAGTGCGTCTCGAGCCGCATGCCGTCGTAGGCCGGCACCACGCCCGCGGGCAGCTTCTGCCTGATCACCTCGTAATCGACGTCGGCCGTCATGTTGGTGATGACAGCTCGCTTCGGCTTGAAACGCTCGATCCAGGATAGCGCATCGTTGATGCTGAAATGGCTGGAATGCTGAGTGTAGCGCAAGCCGTCGACGATCCAGAGATCGAGATTTTCCAGCGCGCCCCAGCTCTCGCGCGGGATGTCGTTGAGGTCGGGCGTGTAGGCGGCATTGCCGATGCGATAGCCGAGCGCGGGGATCTGGCCGTGCTGGACCAGGAAGGCCGTCAACTTCACCGTGCCGCCCTTCCCCAGGATGGTCTGGGTCTCGCCCGCCTCGATGGAATGTCGCGTCAGGATCGGCGGATAGTCGCTGCCCTCCGGCGAGATAAAGCAATAGGAGAACCGCGCCATGATGTCCTTGGCGGTCGACTGATTGAAATACGTTGGAATGCGCTTGCGCATGTGCAGCACGACCGAACGCAGATCGTCCATGCCGTGAGTCTGATCGGCATGCTCGTGGGTCAGGAACACCGCATCGATGTGATCGACATTGGCATCGATGAGCTGCTCGCGCAGGTCGGGCGAAGTGTCGATGACGATCCGCGTGTTGCCGTGCTCGCCGGTCTGCTCGACCAGCAGCGAACAGCGGCGGCGGCGGTTCTTTGGATTGTTGGGATCGCAGGCGCCCCAGCCGAGCGCCGGGCGCGGCACGCCGGCGGAGGAGCCGGAGCCCAGGATCGTCAGCGTCAGCGTCATGCGGCTCCCAACCTTAAGATTTCACCTTGGAGAACAGGCGGAAGAAGTTTTCGGTGGTCTGGCGTGAGATCTCGTCGAGCGACACGCCGCGCGTTTCGGCGAGCACCTTGGCGACCTCGACCACAAAGGCCGGCTCGTTGCGTTTGCCCCGGAACTTGCCGGGCGCAAGATAGGGCGAGTCTGTTTCAACCAGAATACAGTCGGACGGCAGTTCAGCCGCAAGCGCGCGCAGGGTCTCCGATTTCTTGAAGGTCAGGATCCCCGTGAAGCCGATATAGAGCCCGAGCGACACGGCCTTCAGCGCCAGCTCGCGCCCGCCCGTGTAGCAATGCAGCACGGCGCGAAACGATCCCTTGGCAGCTTCCTCCTCCAGGATGCGGCCGCAATCCTCGTCCGCCGCGCGGGTGTGGATCACCAGCGGCAGGCCGGTCGCACGGGCCGCCGCGATGTGGGCGCGAAAGCCCCTCGCCTGCGCCTCCGGCGCGCCGTTGTCGTAGAAATAGTCGAGCCCGGCCTCGCCGAGCGCGACCACCTTGGGATGCCCGGTCAACCCGATCAGTTCTTCCGGCGAGATGCCGTCTTCCTCGTCCGCGTTGTGCGGATGGGTGCCGACCGAGCAGTAGACGTCGTCGTAGCGCTCAGCGATGCCCAGAAGCTGATTGAGCTTTCGCACCCGCGTGGAGATCGTGACCATACGGCCGATGCCGGCCGCACGTGCACGCGAGACGATCCCGTCGAGGTCTTCCGCAAAGTCCGGAAAATCCAGATGGCAGTGGCTGTCGACCAGCATCGCCCGAACGCCCTAGGCCGCCGGCTCGATGTAGCGCGGGAACGCCGGTGTCGGCGCCGGCAGCGTCGAGCCTGGCGCGATCCGTTTGGCGCCCCCGAGCATCGCGAAATTCCGCTCGCCCGCGGGAATGCCGAGGCTGTCGAGCAGCAGGCCCGAGGCGGTCGGCATCGCCGGCTGGGCCAGGATCGCGATCTGGCGCACGACTTCGGCGGTGACATAGAGCACCGTCTTCTGCCTGACAGGATCGGTCTTAGCGAGCGCCCACGGCGCCTCGCCCGCGAAATAACGGTTGGCCTCCGCGACCACGGCCCACACCGCGTTGAGCCAGTGATGGATCTGCTGCGTCGCCATCGCTTCGCGCGATGCGGCGATCATGCCGTCCGCCATCGCCAAAATCGCCTTGTCGTTGTCGCTGAACTCGCCCGGCTCCGGCAGCACGCCGCCGAGCTGCTTGGCGATCATCGACAGCGAGCGCTGCGCGAGGTTGCCGAGGTCGTTGGCGAGATCGGCATTGATGCGCGCGACGATGGCTTCGTGGTTGTAGTTGCCGTCCTGGCCATACGAGACCTCGCGCAGGAAGAAATAGCGCATCTGGTCGACGCCATACTGGTCGGCAAGATTGAAGGGGTCGACGACATTGCCGACCGACTTCGACATCTTCTCGCCCCTGTTGAACAGGAAGCCATGGGCATAGACCCTCTTCGGCAGCGAAATGCCGGCCGACATCAGGAATGCGGGCCAGTAGACCGCGTGGAAGCGGATGATATCCTTGCCGATGATGTGCACGTCGGCCGGCCAGTAGCGCCAGTTCTCGTCGCTCTCGTCGGGGAATCCGACGCCGGTGATGTAATTGGTCAGCGCGTCGACCCAGACATACATCACGTGCTCTTCGTCGCTGGGCACTTTCACGCCCCAATCGAAGGTCGTGCGCGAGATCGAGAGATCGCGCAGGCCGCCGCGCACGAAGCTCACCACCTCGTTCTTGCGCGAGTCCGGGCCAATGAATTCGGGATGATCTTCGTAGAGCTTCAGAAGCTTGTCCTGATAGGCCGACAGGCGGAAGAAATAGCTCTTCTCCTCGACCCATTCGACTGGCGTGCCTTGCGGGCCGAGGCGCACGCCGTCGTCGTTCAGGCGCGTCTCGTCCTCGGCGTAATACGCCTCGTCGCGCACCGAGTACCAGCCGGCATAGGTGTCGGCGTAGATGTCGCCGTTCGCTTCCATGCGCCGCCAGATTTCCTGGCTGGAGCGATGGTGCTGCTCTTCGGTGGTGCGGATGAAGCGGTCGAACGACACGTTCAGACGCTCGTCCATCTCCTTGAAGCGGCCAGCATTGCGGGTCGCGAGCGCGGACGGGGTCAGGCCCTCGTTCTGCGCGGTCTGGACCATCTTCTGACCATGCTCGTCGGTGCCGGTCAGGAAGAACACGTCCTTCCCGTCGAGCCGCGCAAAGCGCGCCAGCACGTCGGCCGAGATCGCCTCATAGGCGTGGCCGATATGCGGGCTGCCGTTGGGATAGGCGATGGCGGTCGAGATGTAGAAGACGTTGTCGCGCGCGGGAGCGGCAACGGGAGCTGCGGCTTGTAGAGCTGCAACGGGCTTCGCCGCGGGCGGCGCCTCAGGCTTCGACACCTTGGGCTTCACAACCTTCGGCGGCGTGGCGACAGGAGCCGGTGCGGCGGTCACGGCAGGCACGGTCACTTTCGCTTTCTTGGCGACCTTCTTCGCCGGAGCCTTGTTCTTCGCCGGAGACTTGGCTGCCTTTTTGGCCGCTTTCTTCACCGCCTTCTTGGCGACGACCTGCTTCTTCGCGGCCTTCTTGCCCGCCTTCTTTGTCGTCTTCGCAGCGCTTTTCTTCACGCCCTTCTTGGCCGCTGCCTTCTTGGTCTTCTTGACCTTCTTGGCACCTGGATGCGCCTTCGCGGCCTTTTTGGTGGCCTCCTTCGCAGCCTTCTTGCCGCTCTTGCGCTTGACGGATTTTTTAGCTCGCGTGGCCACGACGAATTTCCTTTACCGACTTCTAAAAATTTGGAAACGAACCTGCGCCTAGCGCGTTGCGTCCGCCAGCCAGCCGAACACCGAGAAAACCAAGGGCTTTCGCTCCAGATTGTAGGTTTCGGTGTCGCGCGCGGCGCGGACGATCTTTTCCCATACCTCAGCTAGGCGCGCAAGGCGCGGCAGATTCTGGTTGGCATTGGCCTCGTCGGAGTGCAGGCGTTCCGCGATCCAGCGATCGATGCCGTCGATGAAGGCCGCCAGCGCGACGCGGTCACTGGTGCCGAGCGAATCGCCGAGCGTGTGCAATTCGCGCGGATCGACCTCTGGCAGGCGCGCAAGCAGCGCCGCCGTGCGCTGCTGCAGCTTCAGGGCATCGCCGCCGAGCAGCGTCAGCGCCCGCGCGACGCTGCCCTCGGAGGCCTCCGCGGCCTCGCGCAGCGCCGGATCGTTCGGATCGAGGTCAGCCGCCGAAGCTGCGGCGCCGATCACATCATCCGTGTCGAGCGGGCGCAGGCGCAGCTTGCGGCAGCGCGACTGGATCGTGGCGAGCACGCGCGCCGGTGCGTGGCTGACCAGGAGGAACAGCGATTGCTGCGGCGGCTCCTCGAGGATTTTCAGCAGCGCATTGGCGGCATTCGGATTGAGCTCGTCGACGGTGTCGACGATGCAGACGCGCCAGCCCTCTGCCGCAGCAGTCGAGCCGAAAAAACCGATCGTCTCCCGCGTCTCGTCCACGGTGATCACCGTGCGCATCACGCCGCGATCATTGGCGGTGCGTTCCAGCGTCAACAGCCCGCCATGCGAGCTGGCCGCAACCTGCCGCGCCACGGCGTCATCAGGATCGACCGCGAGGGTCTCGGCGCGCTGCACGGACGGCGCCAGCGGCTGGCCGTTGGAAAGCACGAAGCGCGCCATGCGATAGGCCAGCGTCGCTTTGCCGATCCCCTGCGGCCCGCCGATCAGCCAGGCATGCGGAATGCGCCCGCTGCGATAGGCCGCGAGCAGCGCCGTCTCGGCCTCGCGATGGCCGAACAGAAGGCTCGTCTCGCGCGGATGCGGAATGGCGGTTTCACGTTCGGCCTGGCGCGGGCTCATAGGGAAACCACCGATGCAGGGGTTGGGAGAAGACGATCGCGCAGCGCCGCCCAGACTCGTCCAGCAACCGTGTCAGGATCGGAATTGGCATCGATCAGGACGCAACGGCCGGGATCGTCCTCGGCGATCTTGCGATAGGCCTCGCGCAGGCCCTGATGGAAGCTGAGCTTCTCGCCCTCGAACCTGTCAGGTGTGCCGCTACCACGACGCACGGCGGCGCGCTGCAATCCAATCTCGACCGGCAAATCGAGGATGAGGGTGAGGTCCGGCTTGAGATCGCCGATCGTGACCCGCTGCATCGCGTTGATCAGGCCCATCGGCACGCGGCCGAGGCTGCCCTGATAGGCCCGCGTCGAGTCGGCGAAGCGATCGCACAGCACCCAGGCGCCCCGATTGAGCGCAGGCTGGATCACGGTGCGGACATGGTCATCGCGAGCAGCCGCGAACAGCAGCGTCTCGGCTTCGGGCCCGAGCAGCTTGCCCATCCCCGACAGCACGAGATGGCGCATGATCTCGGCACCCGGCGAGCCGCCGGGCTCGCGCGTGACGAGGGTCCGCATCCTGGCCGCATTGAGGCGGTCGGCGAGCTTCTTGATCTGGGTCGACTTGCCCGTCCCCTCGCCGCCTTCAAAGGTGATGAAGCGTCCGCGTCCGGACGGCCGCTGTGCTGCGCTCTCACTCATGATCAGAGCTTCTCGGCGCCCGCGCGGAACATGCCGATCACGAGCTCGCTGGCACCGTCGATCGCGCGGCGCATGGTCGAGCCGGTGCCGATCGCTTCGGCGGCATAGACGGGCGTCTCCACCGCGATATTGCCGCTGCGCCAGACCTTGACCACGCCGACCTTCTGGCCGGCTTCGATCGGCGCGCGCACCGGTCCGCTATAGACGACGCGCGCAATCAGCTTGTCGCTGCCGTTCTTGTGCACCATCACCTTGACGGGCGTCTTGGCGACAAGCTTGACCGAACGGCTCTCGCCGCCAAACACTTTTGCGTAGCCAACCTGCTGGTCGGCCGCGATCAAGGTGCGGGTCTCGAAATTGCGAAAGCCCCATTCCAGCATCTTCTTGGCTTCGGTGGCGCGATCCTCAGGATCTTCCAGGCCATTGACGACCACGATCAGCCGCGTGCCGTTCTGCACGGCCGAGCCGACCATGCCGTAGCCGCCTTCCTTGGTGTAGCCGGTTTTCAGACCGTCAGCGCCTTCCATCGAATTGAGCAGTGGATTGCGGTTGGGCTGGCGGATCTTGTTCCAGGTGTACTCCTTCTCGCCGAACAGTTTGTAGAATTCGGGGAAGTCGAGAATGATGTGGCGAGCGAGGATGCCGAGCTCGCGGACCGTCATCTTGTTGCCGGGATCGGGCAAGCCGTTGGAATTGCCGAAGGTCGACTTCGTCATGCCGAGCTCGCGGGCACGCTTGGTCATGAAGTCGGCGGCAAAGATCTTCTCGTTGCCGGCAATGCCCTCGGCCAGCGCGATGCAGGCGTCATTGCCGCTCTGGATGATCGCGCCATGCAGGAGATCGTCGACCGAAACCTTGCTGTTGATGGCGGCGAACATGGTCGAGCCGCCTGAGGGCGCCCCACCCTTGCGCCAGGCGTTCTCGCTGATCCGGTACTCGTCGGTCGGCTTGATGTCGCCCTTCTTGATGGCATTGAAGACGACTTCGGCCGTCATCAGCTTCATCATGCTGGAGGGCGCGCGCAGCTCGTCGGCGCTCTTCTCGAACAGCACGCTGCCGCTGGAGGCCTCGATCAGGATCGCGGTCGGGGCGTCGCCATCGAAGCCGGAATCCTCGGCTTTCTTGGCGCCCTGGATGCTCTGGTTGGCGGCGTAGAGCGCGCCGCCCCAGCCGATGCCCGCCACCAGAACCGCCGCGATCAGCCCACGCCCCAGCGCACCGGCGGAGAACCGGGTGCGACGGAGCGGAAAAAGACGAAATGCCATGGCGAAGCCCTGAGAGCGGCGTTCTAACAGCAGGAACCGGTGCAAACAACACGGGGCTGGCCGCCGAACCCGAGATTGCACGATTCTCGGCGCGCCCCTATCGTGGCACCTCATATTTCCCGACCAAACCCCTGAAACAAGGCGGAAAAGCGATGTTGTCCACCCGCGTTATCAAGGCCAACGGGATCGACCTGTTCATCCGCGAAGCCGGCCAGGGTCCGCTGGTGGTGCTGTGCCATGGCTGGCCCGAGCTATCCTACTCTTGGCGCCACCAGATCCCGGCGCTCGCCGACGCCGGATTTCGCGTCGTCGCCCCCGACATGCGCGGCTACGGCCAGAGCGCGGCTCCGGCGGACGTTGCCGCCTACTCGATCTTCCACACGGTCGGCGACATCGTTGGCCTCGTGCACGCGCTCGGCGAGAGCAAGGCGATGGTGGTCGGCCACGACTGGGGCGCGCCGGTCGCCTGGCACGCGGCGTTGTTCCGGCCCGACATCTTCACGGCGGTGGCGGGCCTGAGCGTACCGCCACCCTTCCGCGGCCGCGGCAAGCCGCTCGATCTGCTGCGCCAGGGCGGCGTCACCAATTTCTACTGGCAGTATTTCCAGACACCCGGCGTCGCCGAGGCCGAGTTCGAGCGTGACATCGCCCGCACCATGCGCATCGTGCTCGGCGGGCGCGGCCTTGCCGATCCCAGCGCCGCGATGTTCGTCCAGGAGGGCAAGGGCTTTCTTGGTCACGCGCTCGCCGATGAGCCGCTGCCCAACTGGCTCAGCGAGGCTGACCTCGCCTATTTCACCGAAAGCTTCCGCAAGTCGGGCTTCCGCGGCGGGCTGAACTGGTACCGCAACCTCGACCGCAACTGGGAGCTGACGGCGCCCTGGCAGGACGCGCAGATCCATCAGCCATCGCTCTTCATTGCCGGCTCGAAAGACGCCGTCATCACCGGCCTGATCGGCGTCAAGCGCGTCAACGAGCTCGAGCGCGTGCTGCCCAATCTGACGCGGAAGCTGATCATCGAGGGCGCCGGCCATTGGGTCCAGCAGGAACGGCCCGACGAGGTCAACGCTGCGCTGCTGAAGTTCTTGCGCGAAGTAGCTGAGCGTTAGGCGAGATCCTTTTTCATCGCGATGTGGGCGGCGCCCGCCTGCCCGGTCTCGGCAAACCCTCGCCGCAGGTAGAACCCGTGCGCGGCCGGATTGCCCCCAAGCACCGAGAGCGTCAGCGCACCGACACCCTGCTGCCGAGCGCTCGCTTCGAGAGCGTCGATGACCTCTGTCCCGAGACCATGGCCGCGCTCGGCCGGCAACAGCACGATGTCGACGATATGCCAGCGCTGCGCCGTACAGTGCAGGATCAAGCGCCCGATCGGTTCATCCCGTCGCACGATCAGTAGCGAGACGGCATCGGGAAATTGCGCGGCGTAGCCGGCGGACTGCGCGCGGAACTGCTGCTCGAGCAGAGAGTCGAGCGCTGCCGGAGCCAGTCCGGCGACCGCGAGGCTCTCGGCGCGCGCCGTCTTGAACAAATGCCGGACGAACGACTCGTCCCCCGTTTCGGTCAGCCGCATGGCCAAGCCGTGATGCCCGATGCCGATCATCTCGCCCGGCGCGGGCGCCGCCACGGCCGGGACCGCTCAGCTGAAGCTTGGAAATACCCCGGAGTAGGCAATGCACCAGATCAGCACCTGGGTCGGCTGCATGTTGTCGTGAGGCTGGCCCTGGCCGTTAGGCGCGATCGCGTTCGGCGACAGCACCGTGTTGCCGGGGAGAGCGGCAAAGCCGTTGAACGCCGGATCGATCGCCGTCAGGTTTGAGGACGTTCCGGGGCCGGTGGTGGCGTTCGTGGCCGTCTTGACACCAAGCTGCAGCCCATGGGTGTGACGGGCCATATTATCTGTTGTCAGCGTGACCGTGGGGGAGCCCACGACTTCACCAATGTCCCGCAGCGAAAGCCCCCGTCCCTGGCCCTGGCTCATGACGACCGAGCCGGAAAGATTCGGCAGCGCAAAATTGGTCTGGCCGTTGCCGCCGTAATAGGTCCCGATCAGGCTGAACAGTGGCGTGAAGCGTTGGATCGGAACGACCTGTCCCAGACACGGCAGCCAGGCATTGTTGAAACCTTGGGCAGCAAAAGGAAACGGAAACGCCTGGATTTCACCGACAAACGGATCTGACACCTTGTTCTCCCTGACGATTGCGCGAGCTTGATTGCCTCGACGGCACGATCAGCCCTGTGATGGGAAAATACCCGCCCAGCAGATGCAGTAGTTGCACGTGACGGTCGGCATCATGTTGTCGTGCGGAACGCTGTTGCCGGCGGCGACGACGCACGCCGCCATGACATCATAGGACGGGATGTTGGCAGCCGGTGCATAGAGAGTCCCGTCCGTCGCCGTCGCCAGATGCAGCGTCGAGCCCGGGGTTACCGCGTCGCCCGTCGCCGTTGACGACATCAACGCATGGCTGTGGACCGGCATCTCCGGCTCGTTCAATGTGTGCGCTTCTTCACCACCCGGTTGCCCGAGACTGAAGTTCGGCAAACCCGTGCCCTGCCCCTGTCCGATCGCGACGCGTCCCTGCAGGTCGGGAAGGTTGAAAGTCGTCTGCCCATCGCCGCCATAGATCGTGCCTATGATCGCATACAGCGTCTGGTATTCCGCGATCGACACGCTCTGCCCGTTGCAGGCGAGCCAGCCGTTCGGCACGCGCGGAAAGGCAAAGAGCCTGATTTCACCGACAAAGGGATCTGACATGGTCGCGTTTCCAATCGTGTCGCGAATGCGTGGTCTAAGTGCGGAGTAAAAGTTGTCGCCTGCCGCCGTCGGCGCGCGCTCAGTCCCGCGACGGATAAACGCCTTGCAGCGCGATCAGATAGCTGATCGTGAGATAGGGCTGCATGTTGTTGTGCGGCGAGCCGCCGCCTTCGTTCAGGACATTGGTGCCGATGGCGAGCGGGGTCTCCTGCTGGCCGGCAGCGGCGAATATCTTGGTCGGATTCGCGGCAGGCAGCGTGTTCGTTGCGAAGGTGTTGCCCGTCGGCACAACGTTGCCGCGACCGCCACCCTGATCGGTCTTGGCCTGGATCCCGTGCGGGTGGCTCGGCAGCGTGGCCGTGGTCAGGCTGACCGCGGTCGTGCCACTGATCATTCCCGGCACGTAGCTGCCCTGGCTGTCCGCGCCAAGGATAGCGCGCCCCATCAGGTTCGGCAGTCCGAACACCGTCACGCCGTTGCCGCCATAATACGTGCCGAGCAACGAGAACAGCGCGGTGTTTTGCTGGATCGACAGCAATGCGCCGTTGCACAAGGCCCATCCCCTGGGAATGATGGAGCCGGCAAAAGGCATAATCTGCCCAAGAATGGGTGTTGCGGGCAATTTCCCCTCCAAATGCGCGCATGCGAACGCATTCGCTTGATGATGCGCGACTTCTCAAATGTGGTGTGAATAACGACTGGGCGTATTCGATATCTTTTGCTCGCCTAGATTGTTCAACAGCTCACGCTGACAGTCAAGCGTTGGTACAATTATAAATAGATACAATCATAAATAGTTCTAGCGTTGTTTCGGCAGTCATGACTTGCACACCCAGTTGTTGCCGCAGCGCAACGGTTCGCCGTAAAGTCGTCCTGAAGGATGACTTTTCGGGATGTTGCGGCCTGCACCGTCTTGCAATTGTGTGCAGCCTCCGCTCCTAGATACACGCAAGAATATACGCGAATAATTTCACAATCAGGGATTTAAGGCGGCTGCTCTATCGAGAGCTGCCGCCAAGGGGGCCGGTGAGTCACGCCATTGCGGTGGCCGATCCAGAGATAATCGGGGAATTGGAGGTCCCGGCACGCGATGGTGGAGCTATGCCTTCGCGGATAGTTCGCTCTCTCTGGCGGGCGGCTCAACGCATCTGCATCGCGGCCGTCGTGATGCTCGGCGCGATGGCCGCGGCGAACGCGGCTTGCGATCAAACGACGAATTCCACATCGGGCGTGACCGTGAACTTCACGTCAGTCGGTCAAGTCTACCGCTTGTGTTTCACTGTCGGCACGGCCTCCGCACCTGCCGACGACTCCGTCGTATGGGGCCTTTTTTCTGTCCCCGGCACCGATTCCTTTTACAACGCGCCGATCGCCAATTCGAGCGGCACCAATTCGGGCAACCAGCAGCTCACCGCCGCCGACTACAATCCGACGACGGCGAAGGCGACCTATACGTTTCATCCGACGAACCCGAACCAGAACGGTCAGACCGCGAACGCCGGCCAGGCCGAGATCGACATTACGCTGAACAGCAAGACGGGTAGCGGAGCCGACTCGATCACGCTCTATTTCGCGCCGGGCTGCAGCGATTTCACCGCAAGCTGCCCCGGCAGTTCGATCGCGAACACCCCCTTCGTTTTCACGATCAATCTGCCCAGCCCCACAGTAACGTCGATCTCGCCGACGTCCGGGCCGCTCGCGGGCGGCACTTCGGTCGTGATCACCGGCACCAACTTCACCGGCACGACCGGCGCGGGCGGCGTCAAGTTCGGCGCCACCAACGCGACGAGCTATACTGTCAATTCCAACACGCAGATCACGGCAACCGCACCGGCCGGGTCCGCCGGCGCCGTCGACGTCACGGTCACAAACGGCTCGACATCGCCGACGTCGGCGGCGGACCAGTTCACCTACGTCGCTCCGCCGACCGTAACCTCGATATCGCCGACGTCAGGTCCAACCGGTGGCGGCACATCGGTGATCATCACCGGCACGAATTTCAGTACGACCACAGGCGCCGCCGGCGTGAAGTTCGGCGCCATCAATGCCGCGAGCTACATGGTCAATTCCAATACCCAGATCACGGCCACCGCGCCTGCCGGAACGGGCACCGTCGACGTCACCGTCACGACAGTAGGCGGGACATCCGCGACCACGGCCTCCGACCAGTTCACCTATGTAGCCGCGCCCACCGTCACATCGATCTCGCCGACGACGGGCCCGGGTGGCGGCGGGACCACCGTGACCATCACCGGCACCAACTTCACAGGCGCGACGGCCGTGACGTTCGGGGCAACGGCCGCGGCCGGCTTCACCGTCAATTCGGCGACCCAGATCACCGCGACATCTCCGGCCGGGACCAACACCGTGGATGTCCGAGTGACGACGGCCGGCGGGACGTCGGCAACATCCGCGGCGGACCAGTTCACCTATATTGCCGCTCCCGCCGTCACCTCGATCTCCCCGACAACAGGTCCGGCGGCCGGCGGGACGTCGGTGACGATCACCGGCACCAACTTCACCGGCGTAACGGCCGTGTCATTCGGCGGTACGGCTGCGGCCGGCTTCACGTTCAATTCCGCGACCTCGATCACCGCGACCTCGCCGGCCGGGACCGGCGCGGTGGACGTCAGGGTGACGACCCCTGGCGGGACGTCTGCGATCTCGGCGGCTGATCAGTTCACCTATGCTGGTCCGCCAACCGTAACATCGATCTCGCCGACATCAGGCCCGCAGACCGGCGGCACGACCGTGATCATCACCGGCACGAACCTCTCCGGCGCAACTGCGGTCACGTTCGGCGCAACAGCGGCAACTGGTTTCGCGGTCAATTCGGCGACCCAGATCACCGCGACCTCGCCTGCAGGCACTGGCACGGTCGACATCACGGTGACGACCGTGGGCGGAACATCGGCAACGTCAGCAGCCGATCAATTCACTTATATTCCGGCACCGACGGTCACTTCGATTTCGCCGACCTCGGGTCCGGGCGCTGGCGGCACCACCGTAACCATCACCGGCACCAACTTCACAGGCGCGACGGCTGTGGCGTTCGGGGCAACGGCTGCGACTGGCTTCACGGTCAATTCGGCGACCCAGATCACCGCGACATCGCCGGCAGGAACCAGCACGATCGACATCAGGGTGACGACGGCCGGCGGGACGTCGGCAACATCCGCGGCGGACCAGTTCACCTATATTGCCGCTCCCACCGTCACCTCGATCTCCCCGACCACAGGTCCGGCGGCCGGCGGGACGTCGGTGACGATCACCGGCACCAACTTCACCGGCGTCACGGCCGTGTCATTCGGCGGTACGGCCGCGGCCGGCTTCACGTTCAATTCCGCGACCTCGATCACCGCGACCTCGCCGGCCGGGACCGGCGCGGTGGACGTCAGGGTGACGACCCCTGGCGGGACCTCCGCAACCTCGGCCGCGGATCAGTTCACCTATGCCGGCGCTCCCTCCGTCACGTCGATTTCGCCGACAAGCGGCCCCCTGGCCGGCGGCACCATTGTCACGATCACCGGCGCCAATCTGTCGGGCGCAACGGCCGTGACGTTCGGCGCTACGGCGGCGGCTGGCTTCACCGTCAATTCGGCAACCCAGATCACCGCGACATCGCCTGCTGGGACCGGCACCGTGGACGTCAGGGTCACGACGGTGGGCGGAACGTCGGCCTCCTCCGCGGCGGATCAGTTCAGCTACGCCGCGACGCCGGCGGTGACGTCGGTTGCGCCGAATGCGGGCTCGACGACGGGTGGCACGTCGGTCACCATCACGGGCACCGCGCTGTCCGGAGCCACCGCGGTGAAGTTCGGCGCAACCAATGCGACCAGCTTCACTGTCAATTCGGCAACCTCGATCACCGCGGTCTCGCCGGCCGGCGCCGGCACCGTCGATATCACCGTGACGACACCAGGCGGAACATCCGCCACATCGGCATCGGATCAATTCAGCTACACGCCGGCACCGACGGTCGGCTCGATCTCACCGAACTCCGGATCCGCGATCGGCGGCATCTCCGTGGCGATCACGGGGACCGGATTCACCGGCGCCACCGCAGTGAAGTTCGGCGCCAACAACGCGACCAGCTTCACGGTCAATTCGGCAACGTCGATCACGGCAACCTCGCCGCCCGGCGCCGGCACGGTCGATGTCACCGTGACGACGGCCGGAGGGACGTCGCCGACCTCGGCGGCAGACAGGTTCACCTATCTGTCCGCGACGACGACCACGGAGCTCACCTCGTCGAAGAATCCGAGCAGCTACGGCGAGTCTGTAACGTTCACGGCCAAGGTGAACAGCCCGGGCGGAACGCCGACGGGAACGGTCACTTTCAACGACGGCGGCACGCCGATCGGCACGTCTCCCCTGTCGGCCGGTGTCGCCACCTTTGCCACGACCACGCTCGCCGTCGGCAATCACAGCATCACGGCAACCTACAACCGCAGTGTGGCCTTCAACGCCTCGACCTCGCCGGCCCTGAACCAGTCGGTCGACATTCCCGCCGACAGCGCCAAGCTGCGCGCCCTCCAGCTCAACGTCACCAAGATCGTGGCGCAGAGCTCGGGACAGGCGATCTCCGGTTCGATCGACACCGCGATTTCCGAAGGGTTCAGCGACGGCGGGCAATACATCACGCCAGGCGCGGGCGGGCTGCGCGTCAATTTCGCCGCCGCGCCCGACGGCGATGAGGACGACAAGCCAAAATCCGGTCAGCAGGCCGGTTCTCAAAGTTTGAACGCCTATTCGGGCGACGGCGGCTCCGGCCGGACCGGCGGCCGCGGGCGCGGCTCCTCGCGGATCGATGACGCCTTCGCCGCGATCGATCGGGCGGCGCCGACCAAGGCACCGGCTGTGCGCTTCAGGGAGCAGAAGGACTGGCTGTTCTGGATCGACGTGCGCGGCACCGGCATCGATCAATGGGGCTCGTCCGGCAACATCGGTCAGGGAGCAACCCAGGCCACGCTCTTCGGCCAGCAGATCAACCTGCTGTCCGGACTGACCTACCGGGCGAGACCCAATTTGCTGGTCGGTGTGACCGGCGGCTACGAGAACTTCAGCTACACCCAGACCGACATCAACGGAAAGCTGAAGGGCGACGGCTGGACCGTCGGCGCCTATCTCGGCTGGAAGATCATCCCGACGCTGCGTTACGACGTGGCCGTGACCTATTCCGGCATCGGCTATGACGGCACCGCCGGCACGGCCCAGGGCAATTTCAACGGCAATCGCTGGATTTTCGCGACCGGCTTCACCGGCAGCTACAGCTGGGCCAATCTCAATATCGAACCATCGGCCAAGGTCTACGCTATCTGGGAGCGGGAAAATGCCTATGTCGACTCGCTCGGCACCCCGCAGGCGGCCCGCACCTTCTCGAGCGGCCGCGCGTCTGCCGGCAACAGGGTCTCCTATCCCGTGCCGTGGCTCGATAGTGTGCTGCTGGTGCCCTATGCCGGCGTCTTTGCCGACTATTACTTCACGCAGGACGATGCGGCCGCGATCGTTGCTGCGGGCGGCATCCCGCTCGCTTCGACACCATTGCTCCAGGGCTGGTCAGCCCGCGTCACGGGCGGCGTCGGCGCAAGGCTGGCGGGCGGCACCACGGTCGGCTTCGGCGCCGAACTCGGCGGCATCGGCAGCAACACGCAGATCTGGACGTTCACGGGACGCGCCCGCATCCCGTTCTGATCCCCGGGCGCGACGACGGGCCAGCGGCGCTACGCCGCTCGCCGGATTTGCTGGCTTGGTACCTAGTAGAGGCCGCGGCCGCTCAGGATGCTGCGGGCCTCGGCGGCGCCGTCGGCCGATGACGGCGCGTTCTCGGTCGCGTAGCGGCCATCCTCGTCATAGGACACGGCGCGCGCGTTCTGGAGCGCCCGGCCTCGGCCCCGGCTGCGGCTCGATGCCGACACCTCCGAGGTCGCGTTGAGCGACGCCATGTCGGCGGAGGTGTTGCCGAGATTATAGGGCCGCCCTTCCGGCGTCGGAACCTCGCCGCGAATGGCGCCGCGGTTCGACGATGGCAGCTCCGGCACGAAGGGCCTTGCCGAGGCAACCCGCACCATCGAGGGCGACGGCGCCGGGATTCCGGTACGCAGGGTCGCCATCAGCTGGCGGTCGTCGGAGCCTTCCAGCGGCGCCCGGCCGACATATTCGACACGGACCTTGGCGACGCCATTGCCTTTGAATTCAAGGAGTTCAGCGGCTTTGTTCGAGACGTCGATGAGCCGGTTGCCGTGATAGGGCCCGCGGTCGTTGACGCGCACGATCAGCGATTTGCCGTTCGAGATATTGGTCACCCTCGCATAGGACGGCATCGGCAGGGTCGGATGCGCCGCCGTCAGCGAGGTCATGTCGAACACTTCGCCATTGGCGGTCAGGCGGCCGTGGAAATCGTCGCCGTACCAGGACGCCATACCCTCGGCGCGGTAGTTGACGTCCTCCTCCGGCACGTAGGTCCGGCCGGCCACAACGTAGGGCTTGCCGACTCGGTAGGTGCCGCCGCCTTTCGGAACCGGATCCCCAAACGCCACGACCCGCGGGCTCGAGGACACGCCGTATTTCGGATCGACCCGGCTGGCGAACTTGTTCGAGGAGGCGCAATTGGCAAGCGCGAGGCAGGTCGCGACCGCGGCAATACCGCGTGCGGCCCGCAAAACCGAATCTGACCGTCGGATCCCCATGCGCCCCAAATACCACTTCGCCGGAGGCGTACCCAACCCCCGCTTTGGCTACGGGGGAGCGCTGTCCGGTCCCAAAATCCGAGGCGGCCCACCACCGCGTCGGAAGCAGTAAGGATAACGCAACCCGAACACGGCGGAAATGGGGAGCCCACAGCGTTCACGCCGGGATGGTAAACGGGACGTTCGTCTCTCCACCGTTGATCTACGGAGCGCAGGCACCCTGCTCTGTGCCACTCCTGGACATTCTGTTGCGCCAAATCCTCACTCCACCCCCATTGTCTTGTGGCTCACTGGAATTCTTTTGACTGTGCAAGGCCGCACGCGTTTTCTCGGCTGCAGGGGCGAACTGGAATTTGACGATGATCGAGACGGTTTCGGCACTGATGGGTCTGGTAAGCGCGGGGATTTTCCTGGCCCATGCGTTTGAAGGTTACCGCACGAGGGCCTGAGGGCATTCGGGCGGACGGCAAGGATCACCTCTTCAGGACGGCACGTTCGGACAATCTTAATCGATCCGACCGAGCATCGAACACGAGAGCGGCAGGTGTCCCATGCGCAACCATGACTTCGTATCCGATGGCTTCCTGGCACTGACCGCCGGCGGCTTGGTTCTTCTCTGCTCGAGCCTCGTGGCACTGGCCTTCGGCTGAGCACCACCACCACTCTATTGCTTTCTAATTACAACCACACCGCGATGCAGCATATAGCGCTGTCCGGTATTACCCTGCTCCCGTTTAGTTGATTGAATTTCTGCGTTCGGCGCCTCGACTCATTTCAAGAGGCCATCACCAACGAGGGTGACGCAAATGCTTGCTGAGAAATTTTTTCTGGTTCTGGAATCGCTGATCCGCGGCGACCGCACCTATCCCGACGGAAGCCCCCGGGTGATCAGCACCTCCCCGCACGTGCCGGTGAAGCTGCCCGACCGGAAATAGCCGTCCTCCAAACTTTCCGAATCACGCACTGCTCAGCGCAGGCCCAATAACGAGCGGCGATAAAGGCCATCGCGGGCCTCGCTCAGGCAGACGAAGCTGCCGTCGAAACCCTGGCCGTACCGCTTCTGGCTCTTGCCGTAATAGACGCCTTTCCTGAAATCGAGCCAGACTACCTGATCGTGCGGGCAATGACGTTGCGCCTGCGCCTCGTAGCGAAACGGCGTCAGCGGTGTCGCCGAGACCTCTGCGCCACCGGCGCCAACCACAATTGCGACGGCGACCGCGATGCCGCCGAGCCCTTTGCCGAAGCCGCTCCAAGACACCCCCGCCTCCCGATTCAAGCCCTGGCTCTTTGGCCGTTCGGCACGGTAGCACGAGACTGCGCGATCTGTCGGCAGCCGGGCGGCTTGGCCGTCTTCCACCGGCCATCTTGTCGGGTTACATGAAGGCGAGATCGTTTCAGCTCGCGAGGATGCTGCCTGAATGTCGGTTGAGCCTGCACCCAAGACCGGACCCCGCCCGCCGTCGCCGCGTTTGGGCGCGCTCCCGATGATCATCTTCGGCTCGCGCTGGCTGCAACTGCCGCTCTATCTCGGACTGATCGTGGCGCAATGCGTCTACATCGTGCTGTTCCTCAAGGAGCTCTGGCATCTCTCCTGGCACGCGATCGACCTCACCGAGCAGCAGATCATGATGAGCGTGCTGGCGCTCATCGACGTCGTGATGATCTCCAACCTGCTCGTGATGGTCATCGTCGGCGGCTACGAAACCTTCGTTTCGCGGCTCGACCTCCAGGGCCATCCCGACGAGCCGGAATGGCTCGGCCACGTCAATGCGAGCGTGCTCAAGATCAAGCTCGCCATGGCCATCATCGGCATCTCCTCGATCGCGCTGCTGCGGACCTTCATCGAGGCGGGCAATCTCGGCTCGAACCGCGCCGGCTTTACCGAGACTGGCGTGATGTGGCAGGTGCTGATCCACCTCACCTTCATCGTCTCGGCGCTCGGCATCGCCTTCGTCGACAAGCTCAGCGATTCGGGCATGCGCAGGCACGCCGAGTGAGGCGCGAGGCCGCCTTCTACTTGTCTGCTTCGAGTTGCGCGAGCGCCTGGTGCAGGCACTCCTGAAGCTTCTGCGCGACCTGTTCGCGCGCGACGCCCTTGGCGGCAAGATCGCCAGACACCTTGGCCACGACATCGTCGGTCTGGCTCTCCAGATTGTCCGTCACCAGCGCCGTTGCGTAACTTGCCGCGGCATCGCCGCTGAGCCCGAGCTGGCCTGCGGCCCAGAGCCCGAGCAGCTTGTTGGACCGGGCCGTGGCCTTGAACATGAATTCCTCGTCGTGGGCGAATTTGGCCTCAAAGCCCTGCTCGCGCTTGTCGAACGTGGTCATGGTCAGCTCCAATGCGTTTTCGCTGAGGAGAATCGGACTGGCTGGGAGCGAACGTCTCCGTGCTTCTCGTCAGTTTAGGATCATTTGAATCTTCCTCCCGGAAGGCCGAGGCCGTCAAGCCTGCGCGGTGGTGCGCCACAGCCAGGGCGTGGGCACGGCGCGCACCAGCGCCGCGCCAGCCAAATCAGCTAGGCAGAGATGTTTACCGTCCGTTAAGCAGACTCGGCGCCGGATGGGCCCGGGGGACATCGAGAGCTGACGCATGAACAAAGAGCTGCGGGAGTTTCGACGGCTTGAACGGGTCTGCCTGGAGCAGGCCGCCCTCTCCACCATGGATCTCGCGCGAAGCGGGTTGCTCAAGGTCGCCAACGATTGTCGCATCGCGGCCGAAGCGATCGAGGCGCAAGCGCCCCGCGGCGCGTTCGCCGGCGCCGTCCAGGCGCTCAAGTTGGCTTTGAGCGCAACCGGAATGTCCAACCGGCACTAGCCGCCGGTCTCCGGTTGGGAGATCGCTTCAGAAGATTGCGGGCGATGACCGCGTTCGGTCAGCCCTTCGCCTCGGCCGCTTCGCGCGCGAGCCGCTCGGCCCTCAGCCGTTCCTTGTTGGCGTAAAACGCCCTCTGCGCCTCTTCGTGATCGCGCATGGCCTTTTCGGCCTCGATCCGGCGTGCGGCATCACGAGCCTGGCGCTGCTCAGGGGTCAAGGGTTTGCGTCGGAAGGAAAGGTCTTCGGTCATGCGGAGACAACGCGCAGGCAGCGAAACGGTTCCACGAGTTGAACCGGGCAGGCCGGCGCGGTCGATTGAAGTCTCGACATATCAGATAGTTAGATGATGCACTCGTCGCTCGGCCGGACCTATTGCGTCGCTCCCGGCGGCTTGACGCCTGTAAGAGGGCACTGCGGTGCTGCGGGAATCGCGCTGCGGACGGGCGGCTCCGGATAGTATTGGGTGTTTTGCTGGACCTCACGCGCCAGCTCCGTGCCTCCGAGCAGCGTGATCAACATCAGCGCCTCGTCGAGGCCCGCGGATATTCCGCCTCCGGTCAGGCGATTGCGATCCAGCACGAAACGCGGATGTCCGTCGGCAACCTTCACCTTCGGGAACAGCGTCGGGAAGCATTCCAGGAAAGCCCAGTGCGTCGTCGCCCAGTGGTCGTCGAGAAGACCCGATGCCGCGAACAGCATCGCTCCCTCGCAGACCGAGCACATGTACTTCGCCCCGGCGGCCTGCCTGGTCAGAAACTGGACGTAGGTCCGGTGCGGATCGTTGATGATCTCGGTGAGCGCGTCTGGATCGCCACCGGGAATCCAGACGGCATCATACTGGGTGCATTCCGCGAAGGATTTTGCGACCTCGAACGGAAATCCCCGGTTGCGAAACCGTTTCATTCCCGGCTTTGCCGCAACGATCTCGACGTCGAAGTCGGCCCAGTCGAACATTTCGAAGGGACCGGCGACGTCGAGCATGTCGACGCCGTCGTAGACGGGGATGCCGATCTTCATCGCGCGTGATCCTCCCTGCTTCCTGTGACGATCAATGTTTGTGGCCTACCGGCGTCGCAGCGGGTGTCGCCGTCGGCTGCTTGGCATGGCGCATGCCCGCCATCCCGAGACCGCCGCCCGACGCGTTGAGGTCGGGAACGATCGCGATGTTGGCCATCATGCCCGCGTCCTCGTGGTCCAGGATGTGGCAATGCAGGACATACTCGCCGATGTAGCGGTCGTACCGCGTCCTGACGCGGATCTGATAGTTGTTCTCGACGATGATCGTGTCGCGGAATGTGTGCCACATGCCGCAATACTGGTTCGCCAGTTGCTGCTTGTCGGCATACACGATGTCAGGTTTGCAGGTGCCGTCGGGATTGTAGATCGAGATCTGCTGACCGTTGGTGTTGGTGGTGGTGACGTCGATCACCTGGAATGGATTGACGTGGATATGGAAGATGTGCGGCTCGCCTTGCGCGGACAGCAGCCAATCGTCCGTGGTGTTGACCTCGCGCGTGAAGTTCACCACGTCGGGATCGTACGAGGCGTTGTTGACCGTGAAGGCCGGGAAGTTGATCGCGAAGGCCGCCTGCTGCTGCTGGCTGCCGGCTGCCGGCGGCGCAAGGTTTTCGAATGGCGCCCATGGCCGCAGATCGCCGTCACGCAGTCCGGTGCGAACGGCGTCCGGCAGCGTCGGATTGGCATCGTACAGCGCCTTGCCGACATAGGCCTGCAGGTCGCCGGTCACGGGCTGGCCTCCGCGCACATGGACGTAGGCCAGCAATTGCGGGGTCGACGGCCCCTGCCCGCCGCCGTTGCCGTTGGACACGCGCTCTGCCTTCGGCGCCGCCTGGTTGAGCAGGCAATAGTCACCGTCCGAGGGGAATACGACGAGGACGTCGCTGCGATAGCCGGGCTGCATGTAGTTCGATTCGAGCACGCCGCCGACTTGCGAGGCGTGCACGGTGCGCAATTTGGTCCGGGTCAGACCGTCGGATGCGATCTCGAACTGCGGGATCAGCGTGCCCGGCGAGGCGTTGCAGGCGGCCAGAAGATCGGCCTTCTGCTGCTGGCGGTTGCCGCTCAGCGCCGAGGTCGCGATCAGGTTCGTTGTGCCGACCGGCGTGGCGCGCACGAGCTGAATGTTGATCGTGTCGTGAATGCCGGCATGCACGAAGCGCCAGCGCTGGATCTCGCCGGCCGGCACGGTGAGCGTCGGCTGCACGATGCCATTGACGCTGGTGAAGCGGCCATTGGTGTCCCAGATCGACGATGAATCCAGTTGCAAGCCAAAGTTCTCGACGACGCCGGGGCTTACCGGATTGCCTGGCGTCGCCAGCGGGCACGTCCACGGCGCGTTGGCGATATTTGCCGGACTGCTGGCGTTGTAGAGTCCCTGCGTGGTGTAGATCTGCTGCCACGGGCCGCCGGGCTGGTTCGGCTGGTTGGCGAAGCAGGCATAGGCGATCTGCTGAAACAGGAAGAGCTGCTCCTTGAACGGGGCGCCGTTGACGTCATGCAGTACCGTGTCGATATCGGCAATCGGCTTCGGGTTCTGCGGTGACGGCGGCGTATAGGGACGCTCGCCCTTGACGACCAGCACGCCCGAGGCGCCGCTCGCCACCTGCACTGCCGTCGAACCATGACGGTGGGCGTGATACCAGAACGTCCCCGCCGGATGGTCGTTGGGGATGTTGATCTCATACGGAAACTTCGTCTGCGGGGCGATGTTGAGCAGCACGTTGTCACTGTTGCCGGCAGGCGAAACGTGCAGGCCGTGCGTGTGCAGGTTGGTGGTGTTGAAGCAACCGACCAACGCCGGCAAGCCCAGCCCCTCCGGCGGATTGGGCAGACAGCTCGGGTCGTCCTTCGCGAGCTGGTTGATCAGGTCGACGCGCAGCGTATCACCGGGCTTGACGAAGATGGCCGGGCCCGACTTGCAGCCGCCATAGGAGCGCAGCTCGACGGGGTCGAGGCCATCCGGCTGCGGATCGGTCGGATCCGGGTTGTTGATGAAGAAGCGGCCGCGCACGAAGTTGAGCACCACCGAGACGATCGAGCCGCTGCGCGAGATCGATCCTTGCGGCCGGCAGCCGCCGACGGCCGGCGCCACGGCGGCCTCCAGGGCCACGACATTGCCCTGTCCGGGCAGCGTCGGCGGCGGTTCGAAAGCACGGGGAACCGGCGCCGCGAATGCTGGAAGGCTCGGTCCCAGCGCGGCGATGACAAGACCAATTCGCGCGAAGCTCTTCATCATGTTGTCCGCCCTACTGTTCCAGAAGACTGCTCGAAGGATTGCGTGAAGGCGCGTCGGCACGCCGGCGCCGCCAGAACGGCCGCTCGGACCAGCGCGAAACACTGCCGTAGTGTTCGCTCAGCGTCGTCGCGTAGGCCGCAGCCTCGCGCGCGATCCACGCGCCGTAGCGATCGAGAGCGGCCGCATCACCGCGCGCGAGGCAATCGCAGGCGGCATAGGCAGCGAACACGCCCGAGCGCATGGCCTTGACCACGCCGTGGCCCGAGATCGGATCAAAAGCGCTTGCGGCATCGCCTGCGCAGAGGAAATGGAAGCCGGCAGTCGTTGCGGCGTACCGACTGCCCGCAGGGATCAAGCGGGGTTGCTCGAGCCGAATGATCCTGCTCCCGAGCGCCGAGACGAATTGCGTCCTGGCGAGAGCTGCTCGCCAGCCGTCCGGCGTGTTCAGCCCGAGGCCACGCGCGAGATCGGCATCGGTCATGCAGGCAAAGGCGCGCCTGCCCTGGTCGAGTGCCATCGTGTACCACCAGCCGTCATCAAAGGCCTCGACGAGCAGTTCCGGTGCGGCCGGCCCCGATGTCGTCGCCTCGGCATAGGCTGCAATCAGGCGGTCCTGCGCTTTCGTCCGCGAACCCTGGCGGTCGGCGAGTGCGCGGGCACGGCCCGTCGCATCGATGATCAGCCGGGCCGAATGGCTGTTGCCGTCGTCGCAAACGATCGACCAGCCGTCCGCCTCGCGCGCGAGATGACAGACCTTCGCATCGACGCACTCGGCCGCGCGGCACCCCGCCGCCGTGAGCCAGCCATCGAACGCCCGGCGGTCAACGCGCCATGACGGCCCGCGCGCTTCCAGCAGCAATTCGCTCGACGTCAAGCCGGCCTGGTCCCAGGAGGTGAGCGTGCGGTGCGACGGCGCAAAGCCCTGCGCCAGGAAAGTCGGCCACAGACCCAGCTGCCGCAGCACCGGCTGGACCAGCGGTGACAAGACCTCGCCTCGTCCTTGGCCTCGTCCTTCGCCTCGCCCGCGCCGCTCGGACGGCGCGATCACGGCAACCCGAAGCTCCGGCGCGCACATCGCAAGCGCGCGGGAAGCGGCCGCTCCGGCTGGACCTGCGCCTGCAACGATGATGTCGAACGCGGCCAAGGTCAGTCGGCCCGGACTGCGTAGAACGACGCCACCACACCGGCAGGCGCCACCGTGCCGGGCGAGCCGCCGCTGTGCGGGATGGTCCGGATCACCGAGCCGACGATGGCCGGACGCTGGTCGACGCCATTAGGCCAGGCCGGCACCAGCGAGCCCCAATAATCGTAGATCCATTCCTCGCCGCCGACGACGCCAGTGCCCTGGAAACGCACCTGCATCGGCGATCCATAGGCGCGCGATCCCTTCAGCGCGAGCGACCAGCCCGGGCCGCCGATCGTGCCGGTCAGCAGCTGCATCGGCCCGTCCACGATCTCGATCGTGCCACGGCCGAATTCGAGATTGTTGAAGGCCGTGTTGACGTCGGGATCATTGAGCAGGCTGCGATAGGTCCAATGTCCGACGAATGGATTGTCGCTCATGATGCCTCGCTTTTGGGATCGGGCCTCGACCCGGTTGTTCGCTCGACGCTGATGTATTTGGGACCTTGATAACTGTCGGCGGGCTTGACGGCCGGCTCGTAGGGATTGCGCACGATGAAACCGAGCAGCGACCACTCGGTGACCATCTTGAGGTCGCCGACCGGCGTCTGCGGGACGCCGCGGCTCCACGTGGTCCAGACGTAATTGGGCTTTCCGTTCGAGACCGAGGCGATCTCGAACGACTGCAACGGCCGATGCGCCGGCCACCACAGCGTGGTCCAGGTCTTCTCGTCGCGCCGCAAGCGATCGTCATTGTCGCTGCCGGGCCAGAGATTGTTCCAGTCGGCGTAGGTGATGTTGATCGGCTGCGTGGTGCACTCGTTGAAATCGGACTGCCAGGGCAGACCCATGTATTTGGTGAGGTCACCCGGCTGAAGACCGATCTCGAAGTCGTTGTCCTGGCTGAGCGGCGAGTTGACGTTGAAGGTCGGGTCGGCAATCACGGTGCCGTGGTCCTGATTGGCTTGGGCGGCGCTCTGCAGGAAATCCGAGACGCTGCGATCGGCGTTGATGCGATACGGCGCCCAGTAGATCGAAGGGTTGCGCATCACCCAGCCGAGCTCGGCGCCCGGACAAAAGGCGCCGCCGAGCACGTTGCTGAGCACGCCGCGGTCGAGCTCGCGGCCGGTCTTCGGCGGCGTCTTCGGATAAGGCGCGAAGGGTGAATAGCCGTCGGGCAGCCAGCCCTCCTCCTTCTCGTTGATGAACCAGCCGCGCGCCCATTGGCCGAGGATGAAGAGCTGGTACTCGGTGAGATGAAGAAACTTCGACGGCGTCTCGTTGGTCAGCGGATTGTCGCCGCACAACAATGGCATCAGCGGCAGCGAATGGACGCGCGACGATGCCCGGTCCTGCACCTGGAACGAATTGGCCTCGCCCGCACGGCGCAACAGATCGAACAGGAAGCGGCGCATCGGTCCGTAGGGATCGTCGGCCTTGGAATAGTGGGTCGGACCTGCGACCGCCGCCACCGCCATGACCGCTTCGCCCTGACTGGCATCGCGCAACGGCGCATCCGACGGTGTTGCCGTTGCCGTCGGCCGCGTCGCGCGTTTCGGGGTCTGCGATAATTTGTCGGGATCGAACGTGCCGCGCTGCGCCTGATCGTGCGGGTAGTTCGATTGCTGAAGGATATCGTTCAGATACCTGAATTCATCCGGCCGGAACAGGATCGGCCAGACGTCGCGATAGAACCATGGCCGGTAGTTGCGATTCCAGGCAAGACGGCCGGCCTGCCAGTGGCGCAGCGCCGCCTCGTCGCGGAACGGGATCTGCTGCGGATCGTCATAGGTGCCGAGCGTACCGTAGATGCCGGTGTCGGTGGCGAACTGGCGCACATAGAGATCGTACAGCACCTCGTCCATCGTGATCATGTCGAGGATCTCAGGTACGAAGCGCGGATAGCCGACCACGACCCAGGCCGGAAACTCGACGTCGATGTAGCGGGTCTGGCCGACTTGTTTCGAATACATGATCAGCCGCGCCATCACCGGTCCGTCGGAGATGTCGTCGTACCAGCCGTCGGTGTTGGCATAGTCCTCGATCTTCGGACCGAAGCTGCCGCTGATGTCCATGCCCGAATTGCCGTGACCGCCGAGCACGACCAGGCGGCCCTTGTTGTCGGTCATCATCTCGCCCAGCGTGTCGATGTCGAACGGCTGGAGTCCCTTCGGCGGAAACGTGGTGGCGTAGCCGCCGGGCCCGCCCGAACGATCGAAATGCGCGCGCCGGTTGGTGGTCGCGTTCACGCTGCGCGGGCCGGGATCGATGATGAGCAGGTCACGGTCCTGGCCGGTGATGTCGGCGTTGCGGCGCGCGCTGCCGGGGGCGTAACCGTGCTCGCCCTTGAGCTCGGTGAACGGGTACCAGGAGGCCTTCTTGTTGGCGACATAGACGCGCCACTGGATGTCGACGAGCACACCATGATTGCCGCCGCCCTCCACGGCATCGCCGAGCGCCAGCGGCCTGCCTTCCGGGGACTCATCGTCATAGACGAAGATCTGGAAGCGCGCGGCCTGGCGCTTCACGCGGCCCTGCGCATCCTTGAAGGTCTTGACCGGAACGGGTGTGACCCCGTCGGGGCCGTGCAGGGGATTGCCGAAACTGTCGCAGGCGAGCGGCATCGCCGCGGGCGTCTCCGGCGCGAGGTAGAATTCGCTGTCGCTGTTGCCCAGGCGCGCGATGCCGATGCCCGGATGGATTCGATACGTCGCCATGACTTCCCCGCCGCTTTCTCAATCCAGGAAACTGATCGACACGCCTTCCAGCTTCAGAAGCTCCCTCTCCTCCTGGTAGTCGCCGCCGATCACGACCAGCGTGATCTGCAGCGGGCCCTTCTTCTTGAGCGCCTGCCTGGCGGCGGCCGTGACGTCGATGCGATGGACGCGTGGCGTGTTGTGGCTGCGCCCGCGCTGGTCGAAGCGCCGCGGCTGCGGCGGCGGGATATCGCAATGGCCGGGACCGCCGTAGCAGGCCCCGTGTCCGAAGATCGAGATGTAGCCGGCGTAGTGCGGATTGCCCTTGATCGGCGTCGAGGCATCGGCGCCGGGTTCGTTCAGGAAGGCGCGCACGAAGCAGGAGCGCATCAATTGCGGCACCTGATGCAGGCGGATCTCCGCGCGTTTGAAGCTGCGCGCGGCCTGCGGCACGTTGATCGGCTGCGACACGAAGCGGCTGACCGGCGCCTCGAGTCCAACCGGCATGAAATGCGAGCTGCGGACGTATTCGTAGCCGAACGGCGCGATGTCGAGCGTGTCGCGGATGGTGTAGTTCCACGGCGACAGCACGGAATCGAGATCCGCCGGCAGCGCATTCGGATTGAGCTTCTGCCACTCCCACCAGATCCGATCGATATTGACGTGGATCGGCCAGAACACGGGATCGTAGGAGGCCGTCAGGTTGCTGAACATGTCGCCGGAGCGCGGCTGCGAATAGAGATCCGAGCGGGCGTGGAAACGGCGCCCGCCGACCTGCGCGGCGCTGTTGCGGCGCGTCGTGAGCGCACGCAGGCGCGCTGTTTCGGCGCCCGGCTGCGGTGTCGTTCCCGTCGCGGTCGGCCCGCCCTGGCAAACATAGGCCGCCTTCCCGGCATCGGGGTTCTGGCCGCCAGTCCAGATGTGCATGGTGTTGTGCGGATTCTGGTCAAGGAATCCGAACGCCGCGTCGTAGACGCTGCCGCCGCCGAAGTCGCGGAAATTGTTGAGGCTCAGGATCTGGGCGATGTCGTCGGCCGACGGGTAATGATAGTGAATGACCTGGTTGATGGTGCCGCCGCCGTCGTACTCGGCAGGATAGCGCAGCGGATACCAGAGCGAGTTGGAGTGCAGCAGCGCGTCGATGAAGCACTGCCGGTTGGCATTCGCGGGATCGGGCGTTACGGCCGAATAGCCGATCGTGTTGATCAGGTAGCAGAAGAAACTGTGCTGTGAGGTGAAGGTAACGCGGTCGCGCGCGAGCGCCAGGATCGCCTTCTTCTGAGCCGCCGTCGGCGCCGGGTCGAGCGCCGCCAACAGCGTCTCGGCCGCCTCCTCGGTGAGATAGGCCTTCATCGAATTCGGAATGATGCGGCCCTTGTCCGGCTCCTCCGGCCGGTACTCCGGCATCGTGAAGTCCCAGTACGGGAGCATCAGCCCGGGCTCGAAGTCCTGAAGGTTCTGTTCGAACTCGTAGAGATAGGCGCGGTGCCAGGGCAGGAAGCGCTCCCAGCCGTGCTGGCAATGGTTCTGGTGGATCAGCGCCTGGTTGTTGTAGTTGCGCCGGTCTTCCGGCCAGTGGTCGAGGTCGTAAAGCCGGCGGAAGCCGCGGCGCAGGCGTTCGAGTTGCGGCTCGCTCATGCAGTCGATGTTCATGCGCCGCCTGGGCTCGCCGGCATCCGCGGCCGGCGAATAGCCGTCGGCAGCCACCGCAAACTCGGCGATCTCGCTCACCTTCACCGTCGCGGTCTTCGCCGGCTTGCCAGGCGCAAGCTCGACTGCGACGCTGGTCGCATCATCCGGGCAGCCGGCATCGATCCAGTCGGCAATGCGGTCGACGTCAGCGGGCGCGACGCGCTTGCCGCCCCACGGCAGCGCCGGGAACCGGCCGCCGTCGAACGGCGCGTCCCCGCGCAATCCCTTAATCAATCCGGACGCGTCGCTGCGCGCATGCGGCGGGATGCAGCAGGCGTGCCCCTCCGGCACTGGAGCAACCATCCTGATGCCGAAGATCTCGGCCGCCTCCAGCGCCTGTGCGCCCTTGTCCCAAAACCGTCCAGCGCCACCATAGTCAGCAGTGCTATCGCCGGCAGCTTCATCCAGGATCGCCTTCACGCGCGCATAAGCAACGGTCAATGCTTCGGTGTCCATTCCAGCCCCCGGACGGCAAGACGAAGAAGGCGGCCGGAGACTAAGCACAACTTTTGGGTGATGTCACCTAGACACGCACCCTCAACGTCGAAGCACGCGCGAATATTTTTCCGGGTTGCGTGATCTATTTCATACAACCTTTATCAAATCGACAGATCTGGCCATGCGTCGTGCGGATGAGGCGGATGCGAGCACGAGTGCGTTGCTCAAGCTCAGCGCCGGCCATCGGACGTGTCCGGTCATCAAACGCTGCGCGATTGAGCGCAGCGTGCAAGTCGTCGTGGGACGACGCCGAGCCACACCGTGAGCGAATCCGCGCCGAACGACTGTTCGACGAAGCCGAGCTTCGCCCTTCCCGGCCTGTTTCCCCATCGGACTTGGTTTTCCCCCGCAAGCGCGAACTTCGCGTTGCCTTGCGCGGTCGACTGCGTTAAGCGACAACCCTTCTCTGTCCGGAAGCGTGGCCGAGTGGTTTAAGGCACCGGTCTTGGAAGGCGAGCGGCTTCGTCCACTCCGATGCATTGATGCCGCAATCGGCGCGATGTTATGCTAGTTGCAGAACCGGGAGTTTCTCGATGCGCAAAATCGCCGTCGCTGTCATGTTCGCCCTGATCGCACAGAGCGCATGGGCTGAGGACCATGTTCCAATGTACGGCGAAGAGTCCAAGGCCAAGACGGAGGCCGAGAAGGCGAACGACATTCGGGCCGAGCGCGCCTATCAACGCTCCCTCGGCAATGTTCCCAACCAGAAGGCAGTCGATCCGTGGGGAGCTGCCCGCGGCGACGAAGCGAAGAAGCCGGCCACGCCGGCCAAACCGGTAGTGAAACATTCGTCCAAGGCCAAGAGCGGCAGCACCCCCAACTAGCGAATTCCCGCCAGCGTGAGCCGGCGGGCGCAGTCACAAACCTGTGGCACGCCCATTGCAAAATTAGCGCTAACTGGGATTTCAGTGCTCAGTTTGAGAATGAGGCGCTGCCGGGACATGTATTTCGAGCCCGGCAGCGTTCTATTTTGAAACTAGTGGGACAGCCGGCCATGCCTCATCACCCGCTGGTGGGCTTCCCGGGAGTGCTAGGCCCGCCAGCGTGCACTGACAGGGCCTGAAACCTTGCCAAGTTTCGCACGCAAAATCTGTATCCGAGGTTTTTTGTTAGTTCCCATCTCGGGGCTGGAAATGAACACCGCCGCCGGGACAATGCATAGAGCACCTGGCGCGGCGTGAACCGGCGGGCCCGGTCTTTAGCGCCTTGAGCGGCGGCTTCCACCTGAATTTGTAAGGCAGATTTTTTCTAACCTGAGTTAGTTTTTCTATGCCCAGCGTCGACTACCCCAATTTTTCTGCGAATAGAGCAAGGGGTCGGCTGGGTGGTTGAACAACTGGGACTGGAGGATTGGGCCTGGCAAATCGCTGCCGACGTGTATCGCTTGAATCTGTATAGCCGACTCACCGGACGAGCGGCCCCGGGGGGCGCCGTATCAGACGAGCAGCTTGCCGGAGCAATCCACGAAAGCTTCACTCAAACGAACGACGCCGCTTATCGAGAAATGGTTGAGCTGGCGACCGATGCCGCTTTATCGGCCTACGATCGTGTCGTCTCTCGCAATGTCAAACAGGCGCGCGCTCGACTAACGAACTAACGGCTCGTCGGCGGACCCGGCGGTGCCCTTGCGAAACTACGCGAAGCGCAAGCGCGCGAAGCAGACGGACGAGGCGCTGAACTCGACCTTGTCGGCCTTCGCTACCGGTTTTCTTGGATCCTGAGCTCTTTGGGTCCGGGCTGGGTCCAAGTTCGCGTTGCGTTCGGTCGTCCGCTAGGCTAAGTGCCTGATCCTGTTGATCCGGAAGGGTGGCCGAGTGGTTTAAGGCACCGGTCTTGAAAACCGGCGTGCCCGCAAGGGTACCGTGGGTTCGAATCCCACCCCTTCCGCCAGAAATTATATATATCTAATTGATATTACTAGAGAAATATGAATATCCGACAGTCAATTCCTAATCTAATTCCTAAACAACCCCGCGCCTAGAACAGTGAAAGCCCGCCCCAACTTGCGCTGGAGCGGGCTCGCGCTTGGCTCGCGCGATTAGAGCGCGACCGACTCTCTCAGATCGCGGCCAACCGGTCGACGTCGGCGCGCAGACTTTCGCGGATCGCATCCAGCCAACCGGTGGTCGGGTCTGTGGTCAGCTCATTGATCAGGAGGCAGGCCTTCGCACCGAACTCAGCCCAATCAGCCGATGGCGTGCCGACAACCTCCCTCTGGATTCCAGAGGCCACATCAAGCAGGGCGTCCAGGGGCATCGGTGCGCGCGCCAGTTCCGTAATGTCGCGGTGTGTAGAGACCAGCCGGGAAATGGTGGTAGTTTCGTGGGTAGCCATGGCGCAGAAGGTCCTTTCGCGCTGGGGTTAGGGCCGGTGCGAGAGTTGGCGCTTTCGCCCGGCCTGATTTTGTGTTATCACTAAAGAATGGATAAGTCAATTAGGGTTAACACAAAAAGGCGCGGTCGCCCGGTGACCACCGGCAAGGGCACGCTCGTTGGTGTGCGCTTGCTCGATGATCCGCTTGCTAAACTGGATGCGTGGATCGCCAAACAGGGTGACGTGATGACCAGGCCAGAGGCTATCCGCAGGCTGGTGGAGCAAGCGCTGAAGTCGAAGGTGAAATAGATGCCCGAGAGGTTAGGAGCGAAGTCCGCGCTCGTCCTGCTAGCAGTTCTCCTAGCGTCACCACATTCGGCGCAGGCAGCTGATGGAAATAGAATAGCGTATGGCGCCGGCATGCTGACATGCGGCGAATGGCAGAAATATCGAGTGACCGGCGACAAGTCGGCCACTGCTCAGCTAGAGGCTTGGCTGGACGGCTTTCTGTCTGGATTCAACATGGGGAGCGACGTTGAATTTATTGCTCCAAAACCGCAAAGCGTGGCCTACTACGCCTGGATGGACAACTACTGCGCACAAAACCCATTAAACCGAATCGCGCAGGCTGCAATAGCCCTCAAGAATGAGCTGACAGCCAGGGCTAAAAACTAAGCACCGGCAGTGCTCCGCCCCGCCTCCCTGGTTGGGCGGGCCGTGAGATTGGCCCAGCGTTGACGCCCCCTCCCTGCGCTCCGCGATGAGCGCGGGAGACACATCTTCAAGAAAGCCGATGCGCAGTGCCGCTCAATGACGGCGTCCAAGTGCTAAAATCTGCGCTCCCACCATTGCGAAGACAGATGTGCCCCATTCTTGGTTCGGCGTTCGTAATCTGAATACCGTTTTGCTTTAACATTCGAAACGCGACGGGATCGAGTTTCGAATGAGTCCGCAACTTCCGATTTTCGGCAGTAGAAAATGCGGAACTTGATAGAGGCACAATTCGCTTCACGTCATCTTCGGTGGGGAGGCCGACATCACCGCGATTGTAGGGAGTTAAAATAGAAATCGGATGGGGCGCCAGCATGCTTTGCCACACGCCAACGCAGTGTCCGTTCTGCGAACCATGATGCGGAATTTTAAAAACGGTAGCTTGTCCCTTTGGCCGATTGGTCGAGTTTACGATAACTGACCAGCCAGTATCGGGGTCTTGGGTCTCTTCCAGATCGGCTCCAAGCAGAATGTCTACGGGGCCCAAGGAGACCCAAAGTGCGACAGCAAGGTGATTTGGACCTCTCGATACACAACGCCTCTCCGAGCTGTTTGGATCAGGCATAAGCAACGCAAGATCATCCATAAATGTCTGTGTCTGCCTGTCGGAAGGCGACAATGATGTCACAACGCAGTCGTAACCGTGTCTTAGAGAAGAGTTACGAACGGTCATAAGCGTCCGATCCGCGATCGCTCGTGTAGCTGTCCTACGAGAAGAACCTAGCTGATCAAAGACAGCGGAGATTTCGCCAGAGCCAGTTGAAACTTTTGTCGACTTAATTGTGTTGCGAGCCAATGCCATCGAAATGAATTCCTTTGATGACATAGCATTTGACAACACAAACGACGCTTTGGGGCATGCCCTTAGCAGCGTTGAAATCCCACGCACATGATCGTCATGCCAATGAGTCGCCACGATCATTTCTACCGACGTGGCAGCATCGACACCTATCCGTTCAAGATACTCAAGCGCAGCCGGCTTTTGACTCCGAGGTTCAACGCAAGAGTCGATAACAATCCACTTGCCGCCTCCAATGTGAACAAGGCAGCATTCCCCGTATCCGGGTCCGAAGAGAGAGACCTCTATCTGATCTTCAGCGGGCGCCGTCATCGCCAGTTGATGCGCTCAACTAACTCTGACGCTCGACGATCAGCTTGCTCTAACGAAGATTTTTGCCAGCGGGGCAGCAAGCGCATTACAATCCGTGAAACCTTGGTCTTTTGTCCGTCCAAAGTTCGCTCGTATCCAATTGACCACCGAAAAAGATCACCCTCTTTGAGCTTCTGGGCCACGGACTCTGATAGTTCGAGCAAAGGCAATTCCACCTCGCCGTCGTCCGGAGGACCATCCTCGGTAATGTCCGTGATGCGCGCAACGAATGTTTTCGCACCAACAGACAAAACGTATCCGTCCCACTCCTGCAACGCGGTGAAACTGGCGACCCTTGATTTAGGCTGCTTATCGGGCGCGATCACCACTGCCGACGAATCGTCGGGCTCATCGAGTTCAGAAGCAATCGTGCGCCGCCGTCGATCTGTGAAAGCGCTCAAGCTCTCTTTGGCCGCGTGTTGTATAAGCCGACTATGTAACGCCGATCGATGCCGCTGGACCGTACCTTCTTTGAACATCGTCGACTGATCAATATACGCTTCATCCGAATCATAAGTAGCTGTTGCTGTGGATGGCATTATGCTTCAATCCCAATCAAAACCTGATCGATAATCTTCTCGCTTTGCTTGATGGACTCTTCGAACGAAGAGTCCAGCAAGTCTAGGATGACCTCGGATGAATTGCTCTCGTCGAGCGCCTCAGAGTGATCGTTAATCTGGAAAAACACGCCGACATTACGCGGGATGATCGCAGAAGGTTGAACCGTGGCTTGCACATGCCCTTTAATTTCGGTCCCCTCCTTTTGCCTGTGCATTGTTATCGAAAGCAAACCGCCTACCTCCTTGCCGGGCTTCTCCTCCATCTCACGGCCAAATTCACCCCAAGGTGCAAGGGGCGCCAGAGAGCGACCAAGCTTCACTCTCGCGCCAACATTGGGCAACCTATAATGCACTTCCCGATTGATCCCGATGCTGCGGATGGGCGTATGGCTTAAGTAATCACGGAACGTCTTGAGAACAAAGTCCTTGATTTTAATCGCGGACTGCGTGCCTGAAGCTGAAAACCGATTCAATTCGACTTGGACTGTGAGGCCGCCAGCAGCGAAACGAGTTATGTCGGGGTGTATGACGCTGACCTCGGCATTGGCAGCTTCATCTTCCGTGAGCAGCCCCACTTCTCAAACCAATTAGGCGTGAAAATAACCGGATTGAAGTTGCCGAGCAAAACGACCGAGTAAGCACTTATTTCAAACTCGCGTACAGCCACGTTCGGTACCCCTAATCGGCAAGTTCTGGCTATTCGAGGCTAGCAAATACTGCCGTGAAAGCTATAGATTTCTCACCGCGGACGAGAGGTCCGACACGCTCGTCACCGATAGACCAGCCGCCCGGAGCATCGGCACCAAGCCCGAACCTCGACAATCCGCCCCAGCTTGCCTTGGCGGCGCCATAAGCCAGCCCCACCCCGGCTTGGCGTCCTTGCCAGAACGCTCGACGCCCCTCCTACTGGACAGCCGCGCCCACGCTACCCTCCCCATGTCGCTCGATCTCTGCACCGGAGTCGTCAACCACGATCACGATCGTGCCCGCACCAGGGTCATATTCGGGATCGCTGGCGATATCCCGAGCGACACGGGCGCCGTATTGGACCGCTAGCTCAGCAGAGCCAAATAGCTCTCCAACCTCGTCCGCCTGTGTCTCGCCCTTGTGGAGAATCGGGAAGTAGTAATGTTGCATGGCATGGCCCTCGTCTTCTAGCCGCGATCATGCGCCGACCTCGGGATGGACCACACTGTCAAAAACGACAGGGTCCAGGCGTCAGCGGCGCTAGCACACGGGCTCGCGTCATCCACCTCACGCCGCCCTCCTCCTCGCCTCTCCCCGTGGCCTAATTGGCTTCCCCGCCCGGTCCTCCGGCCAGCAGCGGTGAACCGCGCGTTGCGCCACACCGTCGCGCGTGACGGTCGTCAGTCTCAGTGACAGCGCGGGCGCGCCGCGCTGGCGAAAGTCTCACGGGCATCCCACCCGAACCGGTTGGCACTCACACGTCCTAGCGGCACGACGCTAACGATTACCAGTGACAAGACTAGCGGTTCCGCTGTCGCCAACTCACCGATTGCGGCGGCCAAGGTGTGGGGCAACCGATGGGGGATGTATCGGGGGTCATGCGGCACTCGACTTTGCCGTTGCGGTAGCAAACGCAGAATTTGCGTTTGCTTGTTCAACCGACCTCCCTTGGGCTTTGCGGTTGGCGAGAACGTTGGTGTGGTCACATTCTCAATGCCAGTTGGCCGATATCCCGAGCGCTCGCCCTTCGCCGCGCGCTCGATAATCTGCTTTCTCTCGGGCTCCAATCGGCGTCGCGCAATAGCCGCTGCCAGCAACCATCCCGTCATCACTCTAGAAGCGTTCGTATGCGTGCAGCGATCTTCCGTGCCTCTTCCGGCCCGATGTTGGGTTTCAAGCTGTCGAGTATGCCTAGCGCTGCCCGAGCCTCCTCGGCACTAAACGTCGCGTCTTGGCGATCTGCTTGGCTCAAAGACTGATCGGCCGCGCGGGCCTGATTGGCTGCAAGCACCGCAAGCGCTTGCGACCGCAGTGAGGTGATGTCCCGCTCGAATGTGTGCATTCCGTTGGCCTGTAGCCTACCCTGTAAGATTGCGTCGCAAGCGATGGTGGCCAGCCCGTCCTCGAAGACTGAGGCTGGCCACCCTTGCCCCTGAGAGGGTCACATTCTCAAGGGGCCCAGATAATGGCGCAGACAAGTAACCGGGGCACCTACCAGAATCGGCAGGTCCCTCCTCCTCGACCAGTCTCTAAGCTGGTCCAACAGCTTGCACAGATGGGAGACACCCGCATGACCAAACGCGTGCGCATTCGTTGCATAAACAAGACTGACAGGCGAAGCGCACACGAGAGAATCAAAAATGTCGGCGGGGTAAATTCAGACGGAACGCGATGGAAGCTATCCGTTAAGAAGACTATCCGAGACCTCGAAAGCCGCGAGTGGGAGTACTACGTCGAAGAATCAGGCGTCACTGTCGAGGTCATCGTCGCCACCGATGGCCGAAACAAGTACATCAAGACAACAGTTGACGGAATTCAACCGGACAATCTCCTTTCCCTCCCTGAGTGTCCGTGATGCTTATCGATCCCAGATCGTGGCGGTGCGGGCGCGACTCGGCGCCGGGAAATGCGAAACGACGCTGTCCCTGCCACACCCGCGCCGCCCGGTGAAGCTAGCGGCCACGCGGCTCGGCGCCCAGTTCGGAGGCCGAGCGCTGTCCCTACCACGCGTCGCTAACTCCACCGCCAGCCTCGCGACGAAGAGGCTGACCGGGCAACGTATCCTCCGGACGAATGCCCTAGAGCAACTACCAGGATAGGGCGGTGACTTGGCAATCAGTCTCGGATCGCAGGCAGCGCCGTCGCGAATCGCCAACTCACTACCAGAGCAGGTATAGCGCGACGAACAGTACCAAGGCTGCAAGCCCGAACGCCCATGCGAACGATAGCGCCTTATCCATCGGCCAATTCCGATCGATCTCCTCGGCCGCCCGCAGCGGCGTACCACTGCGGCCTTTCTGTTGAACAACACGCTGTGCGCATCACCCGATTCGTAGATTTTCCGCCGAGTCTTTTCCGCGATTTTTCACGATGTCGAAGCTGACTTTTGCGCCCTCTGCGAGCGAAGTAAAACCAGCCTTCTCAACCGCGGAGATGTGGACAAAGACGTCATTGCCGCCGTTGTCAGGTTGAATGAACCCGTACCCCTTTGTCGGGTTGAACCACTTCACTGTCCCAATTGCCACCTTACTTCTCCATTTTTCAAAAATGAAAAGTAGTGCGCGACTCCGACAAAAGAATGGCTTGTCGCGTCGCGCGTCGCAGCGATGCAACTCCTCCCTGCCGCGGCGATCGGTCCAACCAAACGTGTTGATGTAGATCGCCGTGCCAGCGTCGCTTTCCTGTCGCAGTGATTGTTACCCTGCGGACGATATCTAGCCTGCTATTACCGCACTCAACGTACCGGATACACCGTATCCTGTGCCCGCTGAAAATGTTGCCATCGCGTTTCCGGTAGAAGTTGGCCGATGAACAACCGAGACCCTGATGTCCGGCGACCACGGCGGCGCGGCATTCGTCGCGAGGCACGGCGGCGGAATCCGCCTGCTTATCACCCGGAGGATCGCACACTACATGCTCGAAAAGATCGAGGAGATACCACCAGCCTTCCTAATCATATTCGATGCTGAGCGCGGTGGCCGGTCGACGCTGATAGTTGAGCCCGACCTACTCAGTAAAATGCAACACGAGCTAACGACGTTTCTCGGTCTGAGGCAAAGCACTCGGCCTACAATTCAACGGCTGTACAATTGATTCCACCCAACGACGACGTTCCCGATAATGGGGAGGCCGACAAATCCAACCAATATGCGACGCCTGCCGTCAGCCCTGTGATGATGGTAGTCAGGCTGAAGGGTGTAAGGTTGGTGCTGGATGCCACAGACATGGGTGTTGTCGCGGTTGTGCCGGTCGGGGACGCACCGTTAGCTGGTGCAGTGCCTGTGCCATATCGGATCGTCAAGTTTGTAAACGTTCCCGCACCACCGTTGGAGGCGTGGCCACTAATCGTCACCAGGATGCGCGTGCTGTATATCGGCGTTATGTGACAAGTCGATCCTAGTCCGAGCATCACAAAACTTGCAACCCCGGCGGGGTTTGATGGCGCTGCTTGAAGTGTTGCATTATTTAGCGCCAGAGCAATCGTGCCGCTGCTCGTGATCGTGCCGCCCGACAGTCCTGTGCCGGCGGTAACACTGTTGACTGTACCAGCACCGAGATTGGCACGCGCCGTCGCGATGTTCGCCACATCCGACAGATTGTTGGCGCTCGACAGGTCGCCAGCCCCAGGCTGGCCCGCGACATTAAACGTCCAACTCGTGAACGTGCCGGTGCCGTTTGTCTTGTCAGACGTAATCGTGAGAGTCGTTCCGCTGTATGTCGCGACACCTTCAAGCCAATTAGCGCCGGAGGATGCCCGCACGCGAGCCCCGTTGGTGTAAGCCAAACCAGCCTGCGTGGTGAACACTTTTGACCCTGTGCCGATAGCGAGCGATGTCGTCGAAGTGCCGCCGTAGGTGGGTGCGTTGGTGCCCGCCTGCGAAACGAGCCCCCATTTGCCTGCAGCGAGATCGGTCGCAAACGTTCCCGACGTATGGGACGTCAGGCACATGTATGACGAGCCACCATTGGTCACGTAGCTGGCAGGCGGTCCAGCAACATACGCGGTCGCCGTAACCCACGCCGCAACCGGCAATAGAGGCGTCGCACCCGTGTCGCCCTTCGCAGCCAGCAATTGCCAATAGGTCGCGTTCGGCGGCGTGTGATTGGTGTGGTCGAGAACGCAAACGTAGCTCGACCCACTCAACGTCACGACGTCGTTGGCCGCATAAGCCGTCGCGCCGCTCCATGCTCCTTTGAGTTGGAGCCCCTTATAAATTCCGAGATAAGACCAGACGCCAGCGACCTTCGCCCACGTCTTGCCGGATGTCGGCTGAAACGCATATTGCCCGTCATCGCCGAGCGACGGATCCGGCACAGTCTCGTCGATGTCGACGAAGACGAAATAGCCCGATGTGTTGAGCGCGCCGACCATTTTGTCGACGTCGCGGGCATAGGTCTCGCCGACGATGCGCTGTTGCGACACTTTCCAAACGACATACGACGCACCGCTCAGCGTCGAGCCAGGCCAAGGTGTGATGACCAAGTGCGTGTCGTCGGTGACGTCCGTAATCGGAACGCAAAAGTGACCGCTCTGGAAAAGATCGCCGGGCTTAACGTTGCCGGCGCTGGACCAAAGGGTGCTCGTGCCGGTAACGGTCGTTCCGTCCGCTGCAACTGCAACGGTGCCGGTGGAATATGAATTAAGTGGTGAGGTCAATGTTTTACTTCCTCATCAGGGCGTGCAGCTGCATCATCGATGCGCACATATCGACCGTTGATCTTTTGCCAGACCTGCCAAACGTCGCTGCCGGCTGGCTTGAACACAAAACCTTCAACTGGATTCGTCGGCGGTTCGGTCGGGTCTGATGGAGTGTTGTGGAGTTGAGTCATTTGATCTCTTCTGGGGAATGTCGTGGTGGCTCCGCACCTCGTTGCGAGGCGCTACACGCTGAGGGACCAGGCCTCGCGTTCTGCGACTAACTGATTATTGCGTTCCCGCTGTAGTTGCTTTCTATGGGATGCAGAACAGCGGGAGGGGAAATGCCAGACGTACAGGTCACCTGCATCAACAAGCAACCGCGCGACAACTCGCATGAGGGGATTACGCACCTCGGAGGGGCGGTTGGAAGTGGCCGAGATCGGAGGTCATTCGATCGATCGAGAACGGCACCAATACATTTTTCACGTTGGTCAGCGGTAAGCGCGCCGACGTTGGTGTCGTTAGCGGCCCGAATGGGAAATATGTTCGAACTCACGCTGATGGCTACTACAACGATAACCTCCTAGCTCTGCCGGAGTGTCCGTGAGTTCTAGTCAAGCAAATCGTCCGCCTCCTCTGCTGGCGCCCAACTGATCTTGCTCGCATCGGCCGGTGTCGCGCCCATACTGCTTAGGCACAGCCTCAGTAGGCTGAGCGATTTTGTACCCATCTCCGCGCCGCTTTGCAGGCGAGCGCGCAATACTGATGCGATTCCTACGATGCAGCGGTGTGAAGCGTTGAGCCAAGGCAGCTCGCCAGCGAATTCACGCCATGCAGTAGCTTGTTGCTCATTTAGCCAAGTGGGCGGAGCGCCGATTTCGGCACCGGTTGGATCGTTGCGTTTATAGCGGCCAGCATTGATGATGTGCCGGCCTTCAACCAGCGCCTTGGCGGCCGGCTTTCTTGGTCGTGGCATTTTGCCCCTGGGGTCCGAATTGCAGATGCGTGCGAAAGTGGGGCCGCCGCTAACATAGACGCGTCGGTGAAGGGATCTGACCCGCCCTACCGGGGCCATCCGTCCGCCGCGAACGTCACGACTTCCTGCCCAAGCTCGATGCGCTGCTTGGTGCCGTCATGGCATGGCTTGCAAAGGCTCTGAAGATTATCCGGATCATAGAACAGCGCTTCGTCGCCCTTGTGAGGCCGGATGTGGTCAGCAACCGTTGCCGCCTCAACCACGTCGCTCTGCGTACAGAAGCGGCACAACGGTTCATTGAGCAACTGGTACTCGCGCAAGGCCTTCCATCGACGCGACGAATACAGGTGCTGCCAGGCGCTCACAGCATTCCCCGCACACGCATGGCTTCACGCCTTGCGGCTATGCGGCGTTGGGCAGCTACGCTGTTGGTGTTGGCAATAGACCGCATCACCGCAGTTGTCTGCGGATACGCAGGCCAAGCCACGGCACTGATCTCCCTAAGCCGAGCTTCAGTGATAATCCGTAGAGGCAAGCCAGACCCGCCATCCAGCCAATTTTCTGTTTTTACGTAAAACGAGGGAGAAATCCCAGACACATCTCGCCTGCCGATCGTTCCAGCGAGAGTTTGTCCATCTGGCGTATCAAGATTCACGTCGACTTCGTATCGAAGTCCGAGAGCATCTTCTCGCAAACGGAGGCTCCCCGAGGCCGTGCGCCCGACTACTCGACCTGGATCATGGTCAAGTAACATCCGGATATCGTCCTCTCTAATGCTGCGCGTTAGCGATCCCTTTGCGAACTGTTCAAGAAACTCGTTCGCAATATTTGTGCTGGAGCCCCAAAGAACGGCATAGCCCCAAATAGTTTTAGCGTCGGCCAACCTTCGCCTCCGCCTGCTCCAAGCGTGCTTCACGCTTACCGAGCTTTGATTCTTTTCTCAGGGCTCGCGCAATCGCGATTGGATCCGTGTCATCCGTTTTGAAGTATGTCCCCCGGATAGAAATTTTCCGCTTCTTTTTGCTGCGACGCTCGTCAGCTTTCTCAAGCATTGTGTCCCGCCTCCGCGACTTCCTTCAAATAATGGAAAACCCTTCCTTCTCGCCGGTCGCCGAGAAAGAACGGACGGACTGGTCGCAAATAATCAACGCGCACATCCTCGCGCTCAATATCGTCAAGCAGAGAGTCATGGTCCTCGCGTGCGGCTTCGAGGGCGCGCGCAGCCTCACACACCGCACCGAGGCGACGCTGATATTCTCCGCGAACACTGTCGCAGACGGCTTTGGACGCCCCGTTACGCGCCTCCTCGATACGGCGGCGCAGAATTTCCTGGGCCGTTTCGATGTTATTCATCTCGGTGGCGACTTCACGCTGTCGCTGCGACAGCAGCGTCAAGCTGTCAGGAGCATCGCCGAGCAATGCAGCCACGCTAGGCGAAAGCGGCTGTCCACCTGCGGCCCTAGCTTTTTCAATTTCGCCACGCAGCTTGTTGCTCTCAGCGTTGAGCGCGAGGTATCGCTCATGCAGCCCAAGCTGTTTTACGATCAGGCCGTTATATTCCTGGCTGGATTCGGCCAGGCTCGGGACGCGGAATTCTTCAGTATCTTTCTTCTTTAGGGCGGCCATTCAATTCACCTTTCCAAAAATGTCATCGAGCGCATCAGCAATCGCGGCGACGTTGAGCGCGATCGATTTGTGATGGCCTCGGGATGGCCAATGCACAGGATCTGCACCGGCTTCAACGAAGCGACTGACTTCACCGTTCGGCTTGTGGATCGCTACTGCGCGCGCGTTGCAAGACACTTCGATCCGGGATTTGCGAGCCGCCGGAACGCCAGCGCGTGCGTCCTCGACCAAAAGCGCAACAGCGATCGGCGCGTTGGGAATCGACTGCGGGGCCCCATCCAGGATGGCACCTCCGGGAGTCATCGCGTGGTACGCGCGGACCGCGCCCACCGCGTTGTGCAGCTCTGTGTCCGACGCGAGCGCAACAACGAGGTCAAGGACGTTGTCCTCATTCAACTCTGGCGCAACTCCAGGCGCGCCAACGGGCAGAAGGTTGGATTCCTGCAGCCTGCGAGCAATTCCATTGCTTCGCGAGCGCGGAAAGCCGATCTGGCGCTCGATCGCGTCGAGCACGTGATTCAAAGTGGCCACTCGGCCAGTCTCCTGTGTTTGAAATTGCGATTGAATAGTGAAATGGCCGACGCCGTTACATCCGCGGTCGCCGGAAAAAGAGACGCTGGCGCGAAGCCAGCGTCTAAAGGTGTGCACGTCGAGCCGTTCAGCAGCGCGCCCTACACTTAGATACGGATTGGCGGGCAGGTTTAGGGACCGCTTACACCGCCTTCGGCAAAATATTTACACCGACAAGAGCGCGCAGTGCTGCAAACGCCTCGTTGATCAGGAAAATCCCGCGACGCTCAGCGTGCTTCCCGTGATGGCCACGGCTCTCGCCGATCTCACGGGCCGTGCTGTCGCCGATGGCAAGGTCCAAAATCTCGGCATGCGATCCCAGTGCCTGCCTCAACCCCTGCTCTTCTGCTTTCCGCGATTGCTCGGCCGCGGCGAAACATTCCAACGGCGACCCGCTCCGGCCCGTCGAAGCGGATTCGCCTGCCAGAAAATCCACCTTCCATGCGACTGGAGCATTGGTCTGCACCAGGAAGCGGAAATCGCGCGGCGGCTGAGGCTTGCGACTGCCCTTGGCGGCGCGCAATTGCTCGACTGGCTTCAGCGGTACACCGCGGGCGGTGCGGCCATAGCGCACCAGGCGGCCGCGACGGAACTCTAGCGAACCGATCTGGGCGGTGTCACCGCTTCGCACAACCACGGGATCGACCACCCGTAGCACGTCGCTACGCTGGCCGTTGCGAACCGTACAGTGGACACTCACCCGTCTGGCTGGCGCGGACTCCCAGGCCCGTTGCAGTTCGTCGACGGTCGGGCGGCACTCCAAATCTTGCTCGGCCGTGGAAAAACCCGTGTTCGCGGGCTCCTCGCCCTCGTCGACGATGATTTCCGGCACCGCAAAGACGTCAGCAGCGGGCGCGCACTGAAGATCGCGCCAAAACTTCCACAGCGGCACGACGTCGGGCGCCGCACGGCCCAGGCGCTCCAGCTGCGGTAGGTTGAGAACGGGCTCGGGTTTGCGCTGCGAGCGCTGGACATAGGCGCGCCGATCCGTAAGGCTGGCGAAGCTGTCAGCGGTGAGCGGCGCGTTGTCGTTGGCTGGCGGCTGCCAGGAAGATAGGGCTGCGCGGTAATCGTGCTGCATTGATGGTGTCCTCGACGTGGTGCTCATATCTGGCCGTTACCGGCTCTGGTTTCGTCCGGCTGTGCCGCCGGATCGAATGTGGTCGGGTGGGGTAAGGTCAGGCTCTGCGCCAATCACTCCTAACCACCGGTTGGGCCCCTGCGGACGCGACGCCGCAGATTTCGCAACTATTTTTGCCTGTGCACCTTTCTGGAAACCTGCGGGATTTAGCGTGCGATTGTGCGTCCGGTCGTTAAGGGCGATGGTGCCAGAGTGTGAACCGGCCCCCTGCCCCGACTGGTTATGCCCTCCGCTTCCGCAGCAGCTTCGTCACGTCGACTAACGGCGTGTTGTCCCGCTCGGGCAGCGTCCGCGGTTGCTTACTGCCCGCGTCCAAGCCGCGCCGAATAGCGTTGCGGCAGGCACGCTCGCCGTCGACCGCTGCCAGCCCACATCCGTGCGCAGCATCCCACAAGCCTGCTTCAGCCTCACTGCGATCTAGTGCACCAGCGCCAACCAGCGTGCCGAGCCGGAAGGCACTGGTATTGAGCTGATACCCTCTGCTGCCTGCCGGGCACCGCGACAGCAGGTCTAGCTCCTGCGACACCGCGCCGGCAACGTACGCGTCGTGCGTTTGCGGCTGGTACGGTTGGCCCGGCCGCGGCACATATGGACGCGGTCGGATAAGCGCCAGCAGCCATTCAGGCGCATCGGCGGGCGCCATGTCGCGCTCCAACGTGTAACCCGGATTGCCTGGAACGAGGACAAACCCACCCTGGCCACGAACATCCCAGGCCGCCGGCAACCTGCCCGGTGAGTTGCCCAGGCCAGCATGGTGGAAATAGAAGTGCCTGCCGCCGCTCCGCGTCCTGACTGTGCGCGTTGGCGGCAGGTCGTGCAACAGGTCGGCCTCGGTCGCGCCCTTATAGGAGTCCATGTCCAGCACCCAGACGTTGGTGCGCTCGCCGGTTGGCATGCCGACAAGGGCATCGGGCCAGTCCGACCACCACCTGCGGAGCACGTGCGGGAAGACGGTCGCGGATTTAAAGCCATTCGAAGTGTACGGCCGCTTGTTCTCGGGCCGACACGGAAAGACGGGCGTGCCTGCCGTGGCTAGGGAGAGTGCTAGGTCGATCATTGGCGGATGGATTCACTTTCTAATTCTATAATTTCAAACCACGCGCGGGTGCAGGTGCATCGCCCCCTAAAGGGGGCTGAATGCTGCACCTTGCACCCCGCGTAAGAATGGTCGCTGAGGTGCAAGGTGCAGGGTGCAAAAAAACATGCACCTAAGCTTGCACCTGCACCGGAACATAGACCTTGGGGACTCCAGACGATTGGACGCTGCCGTCCTCCTCAAGCGCCTTGGCGGCTCGCTTGAACCTCGACTGTACCGTGTTCTCATTCAGGTCTGGATATCGCTCGTGGTATTTGGACTGCCACACACCGCCACCGACAGGATTTCCGCCATTTGATAGCTCGGTCAGAATGTCCATTAATTCGGTCTTGGTCTTGGCCTTCACGGTCTCGGTGGCTTTCTCGCTAAGCGAGGCAGCGAACTTCTCCGTATCAGCCGCCTTGAACACGATAGGCGCTGCGAACTTATTGCCATCAGCGTCCGTCACTTCGACCGATTTCATGCCGTAAGTGAGTAATGTTCCTGACGCGCCACCGTCATTGGCGCCGTCGCACTCAAGCCGGAAGAGTTCACCCTTCCGAACTACCCTGTGGCTGACATCGACCAGGCCGTCGAGGTCAATGGCGCCCTTAGCCCGGCCGGTGTCATGCCCTTCGTGATGAACAATCGTGCAGTGAGTTGTCGGAAACTTTTCGAGTAGATACGCAACACTATCGAAATAGGCTTTCATGTCCTCGGCAACGTTCTGCTTCCCGCGGCCGAAGGATTTCGTGAGCGTGTCGAGCGTCGCGCTTCGCAGCACGGTCTGATAGTCGTCCTGCAGATAGTTGATGAGGTCGACCATGCGTCTGACGGAAAGCGTGTTGCCATGCAGATCAAACTTCCCGCCAACAATCACCAGCGGGATGTTCGGCTCAACATCGGAATAATATTGGCGCAACGCCATGCCGCGCCTAAGTTGTAGGTCGTACCTCTCAAAGGCGAAGTTGACAGCGAGGCCCTTCGTCACGCGATAGCCGTGCCAATCCAGGCCGGCCGCGATATGGAAGTCCATGTCAAGCTTGATGACGGATTTGCCGCTGTCCGGCTTTGCCACAGTGTACGATGACTCGCCGGCAGCCATGACGCCATCGATTACGAACGCCTTGGCCCTCGTCGTCTGGCCCAGCTCGCAGTAGCGCGTGAATGTGAAGTCCTTCTTGAACTTGGCTGCCTTATCAGGGTCGTTATCGTTGGCGTGGCCACCTGTCTGCTCGCCATTATTGGTCTTCGGTTTAGCGCTCACCCTAGAACCACCCCTCGATGCGCGCCACACGATAGGCGGCAAGATTGTAAACTTTCGCTCCCGCTTCGCCGAACTGCTCCAGCATTGCGTCGGTCTCTTTCTCCTGGCGACGCGCAATCGCTCTCGCGCCGTCGTCGATCCAGCCGTCCGGCACCTTGGATTTCGCCGTGCCGCTAGATTTCATCTGAACCTGCATCACCCACCTCCGAAGTTGAAGTTACTGATTGCTAGTGCGAGTTTTTGGGCGGGTCGCTAAAGGCCAGCCGCAGATATTTGGTGGTCGGACAGGCGAAGTGTGCAATCGCCACCGCAGAAGAATTGGGCCCGGGATTTGGCGACAATCGGATGGGCGCGTTTAATGCAAAGATCGTTCCACAGATCGTCGCTCAGCCCTATCCGCCGCAGCTTGAATCGATGAACGTTTCTCTTCTCGCGCTGATTTTATTTCGCGCAGAAATTCAATTGCGAAATTTAGATCCCCCTCTTCGATCGCGCCGACGAGATTGCTTGGCGCTACGCCCGATGTCGCGAGTTTGAATATCGATCGAATGATAGAGGCTGCGGTTCGTTGGGCGTCCAGTGGTCCATCCACAGCCGGGCCTGCCTTCTCCGCCGCTTCATCGGCAATGGGCGGCTGGGTTCCCGCCTCAACACGCAACCGTTCTGCGATCCGCGCAACTTCAAACGCAGAAACGAACATCGTTTTAGTGGTCTCGACAACCGCGGCTCGCACATTGTTCGGCTGGTCCAGCATCGCGTACAGTGCCGCCTTCGACAGTTGGCCGGCCCAAATTTGCCAGACTGGCAAATTTGACACCATTTCCGCGACGTCTCGATATCGCTTTGCAGTGCGGTACGAAAAATCAAATTCACGCTCAATCCAGGGCATGAACTCGCCATGCGGTAGCGAGTCTGCTGCAGCGCTGAGTAGCTGTCCGATTTCGACGATTGCGAGAGTGGTCGAACCTTGCCGCTCACGGATTTTTGCGACGATTGAATCCAGATTATTCTTCATGGGGAAACATCTCTGGAATGTCACCATTGAGAAATGCCCACCGCAATTCGCGCGAAGCAGTACGATGGTGCGGCGTCATATCGGGCGGCGCTACGATGGCGAAGAGCCGACCAACTTCGTATGCATTGGTGGCAAACAGATCAAAACGCGGCGGCCGGCGGGATCGAGCGTCTGCGAACCCAAGTCGAAACTCGGGATTACGAAGAAACCACGACAGGGGCACAGCGACCTCTTCATACTGCCTGGCCACCATCACGCCGCCACCGCCCTACTGGTGTTATCGTTCGCCGCACGCGCAGCGATGCGCGAGGCGATCCATTCACTGACCTCCGCTTTAACGAAGGCGATACGTTTGTCCCCGAGCGGGACGGCCGCAGGAAAGCGGCCCTCCGCGCGGTAGCGATTGATCATCGTGCGGCTCAATGATGTGAGCGTGCACGCAGTTTTCATGCTGACGAGCATAGGCTCGCCGGCGGGCGGATTTGGAGTGTGCATGGTGTGTGGTTTTGTGGTATGAGGCTGTTGTCAGCCAATCAACCGATGCCCGCCGGCGAAGGGGCCAGTCCGGGTTGCCGCTACAAGGTGCAAGGCGCACGCGGCTTAGGCATCAACCAGAAAATGCCATTTTGCCCAAAACGTCAACTCAAACCGTAGCATCTCGTGAAATTATTTTTGCCGCCCGAGATATTCCGCCCAAGCCTCCATGAGCTCCCGCCTCCGCTTGAGGGCGTCGCCCCGCCGATAGGCGCGTTCCGTCTCATCGCCGACCAGATGCGCCAGGGCCGCCTCCGCCAGTTCTCTCGGAAAGTCGGTGGCGTCTCCCGCCCAATCGCGGAAACTGGATCGGAAGCCGTGCACCGTCGCATCCACCTTCAGCCGCCGCAGCACCGCCGACAGGGACATATCCGATAGCGGCCTGTCATCGCGGAAGCCAGGGAAGATGATGTTTGAGGTCCGCAGTTTCTTCATCTGCTCCAAGATCTCTAGCGCCCTCGGTACGAGCGGTACCCTATGCTCGCGCCCGCCCTTCATCCGCTCGGGAGGCACTACCCATAGATCGTCCTTAATCTCGGACCACGTTGCCCCACGGGATTCCCCCGACCTGGCAGCAGTCAGAATCGTGAATTCGACGGAGAGCGCGGCAATCCCGTTCATCGCCCGCAACCGCGTCATGAACGCGGGCACGTCCGTGTGCGGCATGGCCTTGTGATGGCCGCGCTGCAACTTCTCGGGCTTGGACAGTAGCTCTGACAGGTGCCCGCGCCATCGGGCGGGGTTTTCACCGGAGCGCTCACCGGCCGCCCTAGCGGCGTCTAGAACCCGTTCAATCCGGCCACGGATGCGGCGGGCCGTTTCAGCCTTGGTGCGCCAGATAGGCTTCAGCACCTTGATCACATCGTCGGTTGTGACTTCGCCGATGGGCCGCTTGCGAAGGGTCGCGCAATAGGTCGTTCCTAACGTCGATTTCCACTGCGCGCGATGCTTCTCATTGCGCCAGCCCTCCTCCATCCCCGCAACCCATTCGTCGGCATACGCGCCGAAGCTCCGGCTGGTCGCGCGGCGCGACGATAACTCTGTAAACGGATCGCCACCGCGCCCGAGGATTGCCCGAACCTCGTCGGCCTTGTCACGCGCAGCAGCGAGAGAAACCTGCCCTGTGCCCGTGCCGAACGGCCCCAGCCCCATCTCGCGGCGGCGACCACTGCGGATGAAAACGAACACGAACGACTTGTTACCGTTCGGGCTGGTTTGAAGGTACAGGCCGTCGCCATCCGCCAGCTTTCCGGCCTTGCGGCGCGCATTGCATTGCGTGGTGGTGAGCCGATTTCGCGCCATGGCCGTTCCTAATCTCTTTCCTAATGTGGGTGGTTGCCAGCACGGATGACCGTGTTGGCAACCTAAGCGGAAAGGCTAGGAAAACAAGGGTTCTTGAGATTTGCGGTTGTCGCCATGGACAGCAAAAACACTGCTTTGGCGGACACCCCTTCCGCCAGTACATCGCGCACGAACTCGAAAAGCCCTTTGGCGGCTTACCGACGGCAGCCGCGCCGGTACCGGGTTAAGGGGATTCGAGGTTTAGCCGCCCCCATAAGGTACTGCCTGCACGTTCCCGAACCTGTTGAAGTTGTTCTCCGGATTATACCCGGAGTCGCGCAGGTTCTTGATGTACAGGTCGCGGACGTTGGAACTACCTGGGCCCACAGCATATGGGCTCGGCCCCCTCGACCACTCGCTCGGCGCCGGCGCAGGCGACGCGCGGCCATGATGGATCCTCTGTGCGGCCAAAGCGCCAGAAGTAGAAATTGCGAGAATAGCAACGATGACGAGAATGCTTTTGGCCATAGATCAGCTCTTCGATAATCCACGGGACTGGCATGACCGGCACTCATCGGCCATGATCGAGGGATGATTACCATACCGTACCAGGGGCTCGCCCTGGCACGCGTTCAACCCGCGCCCTTCCGCCCAAGCAGGCGGCGCAAGCGGGGTAATCGCCAGTAGTCTGGTCTTTTCGTGGCTGGCGGTTTCTGATCACTATACGATGGGGACGACCGCCCTGTCTGGCAACACGACGTCCTTCAAACTAGCGCGAGCACCGGTCGAGCCTAAGCCCAACGCCTGCGCGGCGAACGGGTGGTCGGTCCGGGTCATAAGCTGCCGATCATCGACCGAACTGGCAGCTTCCGCTTCATAACCGGAAGCCGACGTTTATGAGCGCCCTAGCTTAGTCCTGCGCGTACTCTGCTGGCGACCTCGCTGGTTAATCGCCACGCTAGTCATTCACCTTTCCGAGTTCACCACTGCTCTTTGCGCCTGTTTCCTCATGATTGCTCATGATCGTCTAAACTTGGGGATAGCGAAACATGATTTTGAGCGCCAAACGCCGATGGAGACGGACTCTACCTGATCACCACCGAACAACATCGGAGTCGCATTGGCCGATTGGTGTTGCGGTCGGCGCGCTTCTACCTACTGGATAGCGCGCGGAGCACTGTCCAATATGGACCGCATGACCTCGGAAACGCCGGTGAGGATGATCTGCACGCCGATGCAGAGCAGCAGGAAAGCTGACAGTTTCGTCACCACGCTGGTGCCCTCCTCGCCGAACAGGCGCGCCATTGCGCTCGATTTCCGGTAGGCGTGATAGATCGCGGCAGTCACGGCGAACGCCACCAGAAGCGAAACGATCGATGACTGGAACATCGCATCGAGGCTGCCGGTCCGGCTAATCCCGATCGCGATGGCTGTCGCGATCGTTCCCGGCCCGGTCGTCAGCGGAATTGTGAGGGGAAAGAAGGCCATGCGCTTCATGGTCACATGATCTGGGGACGAGACCTCGTGAGGTCCGGCCGGGCCCGAGGGCGCGTGGAGCATGGACCATCCTGTCGCAGCGACTACGAGGCCGCCGGCAATCCGAAGCGCCGGGATTGTCACGCCGAAGAAGTTGAGGATCTGGCTGCCCAGAAACAGCGACACCAGCAGGACCACGAAGGCATATCCGGCAACCCGCAGCGCAAGGTTCGCGCGCTCGTCTTCAGAAAGACCTCTGGTCTTGTCGAGGAAGATGAAGGCCAGTCCGTAGGGGTTGATGATCGCGAACAGCGCGCCGAAGCCGAACAGGAAATCGGCAACGAGCCCCGATGTGGCGATATCACGCATGCTGCGCCCGCTCCGTTCTTCGGCTTACGGGCATGTGAAGCCGGGCGCTTCGAAATCGGCCAGATGGTCGAGCGCCGTGGGCAGAACCTCGAACAGCACGGCCACCGACCAGCTGTTGGCGACACGGGCCAGCATGCCGACGAAAAACCGGGGCATCATTCGATGATACCGGATCTCACTTGCCCTTGCCGGGTGATCGCTCAAGACGCGATCTCTGCGCGCGCATGCGCTTGATCTCCTCCCTGAGCGCCTCGGCTTTTTCGTCTCGCTGCTCGCTCGCCGTTTCCAAAGGTTCGTCGCGAAGCAACTTCTGGAGTGCCTTTTCGACAGAAAGCTTGTTGGTCTCGGCCATACCAGACCTTTCTGACGCTACCGCGTCTGTCAGTACTGTGGTTGCAGTCTCAGCTCTTCGGACTGAACATGCCACCGGCCGCCTTCATCGCCGCCTCACCCATGGTCTTGGTCTGGTCGGTCAGGGCCCGCATCTGCTCCTGGAAGAAATCGGCCTGAAGCTTGAGCGCGTCCTGGACATCCTTGGCATGGATCAGCTTGTCGCTGAGGTCCAGGGTCGCTGTGACATTACGCTGCATGAAACTGCAAAACTCCTTCGCCTGGTTCGCGATCGGCAGAGGCGACGAACTGATCCCCTTCTCCAACATCTCGAAATAGTCGGCGTTGGCCTTGCGCAGGCGGCCAAGTGCCTCGCTTAGCGCCGCACGGACGTTATCTGCGGATAGATTGGTCTCTGCCATGACGTCTCTCCCTTCAGGCGTTAGCGGCTATTCGGTAAGTCCTCCGAACCAGGCGCCGAAATAGCCGGCGTAGAGTGCCGGTACTTCGAGATTCATCGAGTGCCCGATGCGAGGCACAATCACGAGACGGCAATCTGGCATCGCCTGGGCCATGGCGCGAAGATCGGTTGGCGGAATCCAGCCGTCCCATTCGCCCCATAGCACCAGATGCGGATGCCTCATTTCCGGCATGCGGCGCTCGAGCTCTCTCCTCTCTCTTTCCTTCGTGAGGTTGACCGGCGTTCCGATCCAGATGCCCTCGGAGACGCCAAAGGTCTGCTCGATGATGCGGTCGAACAACACCTGGATATCCTTCAATCCCTCCCGAAATCGAGGCACGGCGTTTGGCGCCATGCTCTCGGGCTCGAACAGCGAGGACGCCGCGGTCGCCATGATCGCTCGTGTCAGGTCCTTGCTCGCCATCATCGCCCGAAACAGGCCGATCTGGTCGGCATTGAAAGCCATGCCGAGCGGCGTCACCGGATCGAGTGCGAACACGCGCCCGAAACGCTGCGGCTGCATCAAGAGCATGCGGGCGGCGATGATGCCGCCGGTCGAATGCGTCGCGAGATGGCAATAGCCGATGTCGAGGATATCGAGTGCCGCCAGCATGTCCTCGGCATGCTGCTGCATGGAGTAGTTCGAATAATCGGCTACGGGCTTCGGCCGGTCGCTGTCCCCGCAGCCGCGCCAGTCGATCGCGATGACGCGCAGGCCCGTTGGAAACAAGGGCGCAGCCAGCTCGATCCAGTCCTTGCTGGCGAGATTGCCATGGATGAAGACGACGGTCACTTCGCCTCGGCCCCACTCCCGCCAGCCAAGCTCGATTTCACCCGCCTGCACCCGTGGCATAGACCGATCCTATTTGTTGAGACCGGCGGTTGGTGCCGCACCGGGAGGTGTCGGCGCCACTGGCAGGGCGGATACCACGGAACCCTTGATCATGCGATCTGTGCCGAGGGGCGATGAGGTGTCGACCGTTCCCTTCGTGACGAAGTCCACGACATCGGCAGAATATTCCACCGGATTGTCGGTGTGGATGAAGTGCCCGGTCTCCGGATAGAGTTTCAGAATCGGCCGGTTGCCCGCATTGGTCATGCGCGTCATGAACGGCGTGATGACGTCGCGTCCGAGATCGGTCAGCCCGTTGAAAGCGGGCGTCGGGATGAACGGCTCCTTGTCACCGAAGGCGAGGAAGATCGGCGCCTTGATCTGGGTGACCCGCTCGTAAAGGTTCTTCGGATCATCCTGCTGGAGCTCGGCCCCGATCGTGTAGATGTCGAAGATGAAGACGTTGCACCACTGTTCGAGCTCCTTGGGGTTGCCCTTGGTAAGCCCGACGCGCTGCTCGGTATGGAAGCGCGCATATTCGCTGTCGCTGAAGAAGTAGCCACTCTTCGCCGCCGACACCACGCCAGTGTCTGGGTCGCGCTTCTTGAAATAGAAGAAGTCACGAATGCTCTGCTCGTCGCGAGCCTTCTCCGCCGCCAGGATGCCGGTCTGATCCCAGATCTGCTTCCACTTGTCGAAGTCGCGACCAAGTCCCGGTTGAAACAGAGGTGCCTTCTTGTCTTTCGCGATCGTAATGTCGCGCGGGTATTCCTCGAGTCCGGATGGTGCTTCGAGCGCGAGGCCCTGCACCGCATCCGGCCAGGTCAGGGCGTACCCCGTGACGAATTGACCGCCCAGCGAGTGGCCGAGATAATAGGCTTTCTTGACGCCAAGCTGGTTTACGACGAGATCGTAGATGACCTCGCGCATATCCTGCATGGTGCGCGCCGCGCTCTTATCGAGATTACCGGGCCCGGACATGCCGTAGTTCGGCAAGTCCGGCACGATCACACGCAAGCCACTCCGCAGCGCATATTGCATGATGTTGCCGTAGTGCCCCCCGAATGCGCCCTTGCCGTGGATGATGACGAGGACCTTGGGATCCTTGTCGGTGCCGGCATACTCATCCATGTAACCGATCTGCCAGGTGTTGCCGATCTTGTCCTTGGCGTTGGCGTATTTGACCGGATAGGGATAGGTCACGAAGTCCTTCCAGAAGGATTTGCTTGGATCGATGTTTCCGGCGACGCCCGGTACGCGATAATTCTTGTCGACGAACATCCCCGCGCGATCGAGAGCCGCGACGTCGTCCATGAAAGCGACGAACTTCGGATCGTTCTTGCGCTGGTTGATGATCGGGAACACGCCGTAATGGGCGACCGGGCTCTCCTGCGCGATCAGGTCCGCGCCCGGCACGCGATCGACGGCCTTCTGGGCCAGCTTGAAGTTCAGCCAGAGATCGTTGGTGATGTGCATCACCAGTGTGCGCGCCTGGATGCGGCCGAGATAGGGATTGACGTTGTGGGTCTCACCGACCCGGTTGCGCCAGACGAGATCAACGGCGTCGTAGATCTTGGCGCGATTGGTGACGTTCAGTCCCGCCTTCTCGTTCGGCGCATCCCAGTAGAATATCTCAGGCTGCACTGCGGCCCAATTCTGGGTGGTGCGATAGGCAAAGTCGTAGCCCGTCATTCCCAGGATCGACCAACCGAACGCCACGCCCGGCACCGGATGCTTCTCCTTGGGCAGCTTGTAATAGTCGCCCTTGGTCGCCTGCCAGACCGGATCGCCCTCGATCGCGGCCGTCATCATCTGGAAGGTCCAGTTGCCGACGGGATCGTCGCCGTCCGACTGCGTGGTGCCGCCGATCGGCATCAGGGCGCCGATATATTCGGGATGCATGACGCCCCACACATAGGTCTGGGTGCCGCCCATGGAGACGCCCGTGACAAGCGCGACACGCGCGACCTTCAACTCGTCGCGCAGCAGGCGGTAGTTCGCCTGCACCATGTCGTAGTAGCTGTACTGCGGAAACTTGATGCCGAGGCCGTCGGACGGTTTGCTGGCGCCCCACGTGCCCAGCGGGTCGACCATGATGACGTAGTAGCGGTCGGTGTCGATCGGCCGTCCGGGGCCGATGATCGGGACGCCGCCCGACAGGGCAGCGCCCTTGACCCACTGTTCGTACATGTCGGTGGAATCGCCGGAATAATAGGAATTGATCACGACCGCATTGGTGATCTCACCGGCAGCATTGCGCCGCGCGTTGCCGATCGCGATGTATCCGGTACGCAGCTTGCCTGCCCCGAGCGATTCCAGCGTCACGCCGCCCTCGCCGCCATTCTCCCATTTGGAGGGATTGGCCAGGTCGTACTTGCCGCCGAGCCGGAAGTTCGCGATCTCATAGGTCTTCTTGAGCCCGTCATGCTGCATCTGCGACGAGCGCCGCGTCAACGGCTGGGCGACCGCGAGCGCGGTGCCGACCAGCAACAACAGGAGGCTGACGAAGCAACGCTTGAGTGCGCTTCTCCCGTTCATGACGAACTCCCTCCTGGCGGTATTTTGCGCGAACGCTAGGCTGAGCCTCCTCCTGAGGTTTGATTTAGCTCAATGGAATCCCCAGGCCTGCGTTGAGGATCGTGGTCATCATCACGGTGGCCGGTCCCCGCAATGCCCTTCCTCAGTCATGGCTCATATCGTGTCCGCTATGAGCTCGACGGACCGGCGAATGCGCCTGCCTATGTGCTGGTGAACGGTCTCACGCAGTATTCCGAGCTTTGGGGCGCGTATCGCGACACGCTGATCGCACGGCGATTCCGGGTGGCTACCTTCGACCTGCTCGGCCAGGGCGTCTCCGACAAGCCCGCGCTGTTCATCGATCAGGACGACCATATCGCCGTGCTGCATCGCCTGATCGACGAACTTGGAGACGGTCCGGTCTTTCTCAGTGGCATCAGTTTCGGTGGCTTGATCGCGCTGCGCTATGCCATCGAGCATGGCGCGCGACTCTCGGGCCTTGTGCCGATGAGCTGCTTTGCCGAGCTTTCGCCGCAACTTCTTCTGATCGGCAACGCCTTGCGCACCGGCCTCATCCTGGGCGGCACCGGCTATCTCCAGGATCTGCTGCTGCCGATGAACCTGTCCGACCAGTGGCTGAAGCCGCTGCTGGACAAGCTCGATAGCGTGAAGCGGCAGGGCTGGCTGGTCAACGATGTGTACGCCCTTCAGAACCTGATGGAGTCTTTCCTCGACTTCAAGCCGCTGACGCCGCGGCTTTCCTCAATATCCGTCCCGACCATGATCCTGAACGGCGAATTCGACTTCCTCACGCCGCGGGCGCTGCACGAGACGTTGCGTGTGGAGATTCCCGACAGTGCACTCGTCATCATCCCGAGGGCCTATCACGCCTTCACGCTCGAAAAGGCTGCACTAACAGCCGACCTGCTGGCGCGCTTCGCCGAGGACGTGTTGGCTGGCCGCTGGCAGGGCAACAAGCAGGTCTTGATCGCGCCGGAAGATACCGGCGGAGACTTTTCGCCGTTTCCCGCCGGCTATGACCATCTGCGCGCGATCCCGGTGCAGAGGCCAGCAAGATGAGCGCGTTCTTCGGACCGTTGCAAGCCGACGGGCGCGTGCCGCCGCGCCAGCAAACGCGGGTCGCCGCGTTCCTGGTTTCTGCGCATGGTGCGCTGGCACGGCAATTCGCGGTCGCCCTGCCCGCGAGATTCGATGCCGCCTGGCAGACCGAATTGAACGCGCAGTTCTATCGCGAGAGCGAGATCGTCTCGCTTCTCATGCGCGCGACCGCCTGGGTCCCGGACCTCGCGCTGGGCACCATGGCGGCGTCCTGGGAGATGGCATGGCTCCCCGCCCCGATCGAAGGCATCGCCGATCACACCCGCGCGCAGACCATTCACCTCGCGACGCTCGCGCATGCGGTTCATGCCGGGATCCGGCCAGCGGCCCTGCTACCGACGGAAGCGAACGCGAACGATCCCTTCGTGATGGCGCTGCGGCGCATCGAGTTCGAGAGCGGCCGGCTGTTGCAGGCGCAGATTCTGTTCCTGAAGGGCCCGGACCTCCTTCCGTTCCGGGATGCCGTCAGCGCGACGCTCGAACGGCGGCACGCCGAGGTGCACAGGCTCTGGCACGAGACCCTTGCAGGCGTCGGCGTTGGCCTGCGCGAATGACCCGGCAACCTTGACGCAGATCAAAGCCGAGGGTCTGCCCGCCCCCAACATCGGTCCAGTATTCACCTGCGCCTGCCGACCGGAGTTCCGCCCATGAAGGCCGTTTCCGTCGAAGAAGCCGTTGCGATGATCCCGGCCGGTGCGAGCGTCATGGTCGGCGGCTTTATGGGCGTCGGAACCCCGGAGCGCCTGATCGACGAACTCGTGCGGCAGAACAAGACCGGCCTGTCTCTGATCTGCAATGACGCAGCTACTCCCGGCAAAGGCGTCGGCAAGCTGTTCGACGCTACGCTGGTCTCAAGGCTGACGGCAACGCATATCGGCCTCAATCCGAAGGCGCAGCAGCAGATGCTCGCGAACCAGATCGCCGTCGATCTCGTGCCACAAGGCACCTTCGTCGAACGCATCCGCGCAGGCGGATGTGGCCTCGGCGGCGTACTGACGCCGACGGGGGTCGGAACGCTGGTTGCCGAAGGCAAGCGTCAGATCGAGGTGGATGGCAAGCCGTTCCTGCTGGAGACGGCATTGCGGGCGCAGTACGCGCTGGTTCACGCGTTTCTCGCCGACTATCTCGGCAATCTCGCTTACGCACTGACCTCCCGCAACTTCAACCCGGTCATGGCGATGGCTGCCGACACGGTCATCGTCACTGCAGAGAACATCGTGCCCGTCGGTGTCATCGCGCCCGATCACGTCGTGACCCCGGCACCGCTCGTCGATTACCTCATTGCCAACGGGTGAGATCATGGACCCGCAGATCATCATCGCCCGACGTGTCGCCAGGGAGTTGAGGAGCGGAAACCTCGTCAATCTCGGCATCGGCATTCCGACCTTGGTTGCGAATTACGTTCCGGCCGATTTGAAAGTCTTTTTTCAGTCGGAGAACGGATTGATCGGCACCGGGCCGATTCCCGAACAAGGCATGGCGCATCCGACACTAACAGACGCCGGCGGCCGGCCGATCAGCGCGCTGCCGGGTGCGGCGACCTTCGACAGCGCGATGTCGTTCGGACTGATCCGCGGCGGCCATGTCGACGTCACCGTCCTCGGCGGCCTCCAGGTCGATGCGCATGGGCTTCTCGCCAACTGGATGATCCCGGGCAAGATGGTGCCGGGCATGGGCGGGGCGATGGACCTCGTCAGCGGCGCCAAGCGGGTCATCGTCGCCATGCAACATGCCGCGAAGGGCAAGTCGAAGATCGTGAAGAAATGCAACTTGCCTCTGACCTCGGCGCGCCCGGTACATCTGGTCGTGACCGACATGGCGGTTATCGGTTTTGCGGACGGCAAGGCGACGCTGCTCGAGACCGCGCCAGGTGTCGGCGTTGGCGAGGTTATGGCGGTGACAGAGGCCGAATTGGTCATTCCTGACGACATCCCGGAAATGCCGATCTGACGAGGTCACGACCATGCGGATATTCAGCGACTTCAGCGAGTTCAAATCCGCGGTCGGCACCGAGATCGGCGCGAGCGACTGGATCGAAGTGACCCAGGATAGGATCAATAAATTCGCTGAAGCAACCTGTGACGAGCAATGGATCCATGTCGACCAGGACCGCGCCAGGAAGGAAGCGCCCGGCGGTACCACCATCGCTCACGGCCTGCTGTCGCTCTCGCTTGCTCCGCTGTTCATTCGATCCGTGATGGGCTTGAAAGGGCTGCGCAATACGCTGAATTATGGCGCGGATCGCATCCGGTATCTGGCGCCGGTTCCGGCCGGCTCAAAGCTCCGCGGCCGGGTCACCGTCGCTGAAACCGAGGACGTGCCGCCGGACGGCTTGCGCGTCAACTATCATCTCGTGATCGAGATCGAGGGCGGCAAGAAGCCCGCTTGCGTCGCCGAGCTGATCGCCCTGCACTATCGCTGAGGGCGGTCAGTCGATGATGTGATACCCGCCATCGATATAGAGAACGCCCCCGGTGATCAGCTTGGCGCCATCAAGCGCCAGAAACGCGGTGGCATTGCCGACGTCGTCGATGCTGACCAGGCTGCGCGCCGGCGCTTTTGACTGCGCCTTGTCCATGAGCTCGTCGAATTCCGGGATACCTGACGCCGCGCGCGTGGCGAGCGGGCCGGGCGAGATCGCGTGCACGCGGATTCCCTTTGGGCCGAGTTCGGCGGCCGCGTAGCGGACGGCCGCTTCAAGCGCCGCTTTCGCCACGCCCATGATATTGTAGTTCTCCACCACCATCTGGCTGCCATAATAGGTCATGGTGAACATCGTGCCGCCGTTCTTCATCAGCGGCTCGGCGAGATGCGCCATGCGCAGGAATGACCAGCAAGAAACGTCCATCGTCTTGAGGAAGCCATCGCGGCCGACGTCCACCACGCGGCCATGAAGCGCCTCCTTCGGCGAGAAGGCGATCGAATGCAGCAGGAAATCGAGCTGTCCCCATTCCTTCGCAATGCGCTCGAACACAGCCTCGGTCTGCCCCTCCGTCATCACGTCCAGCGGCATGAAGATCGGCGCTTCCAGCGCCTGCGCGAGCGGCTCGACGTGTTTCCTGGCGCGATCGTTGAGGTAGGTGACGGCCAGATCCGCCCCAAGCGCGCGAAACGCCCTCGCACACCCCCAGGCAATGGACTGGTCGTTCGCGATGCCGACGACGAGGCCCTTCTTGCCCTTCAAGGCAACCTTTGCATCCGGGAACACGGGGATCATGACACCCTCTCTTGCCTTGGATTGGTCGATTGTCCGTTCATCAACAGCGACAGCGTATGCTGTGCGATCATCAGCTCTTCGTCGGTCGGCACGACGTAGACGGGGATGCGGCTGTCGGAACGCGAGATCAGCCTAGAATTGCGGGCGTTCTCGACGGGGTCGAGCGTGCCGCCGAGCCATCCGAGTTGCTCGACCACGCGCGCGCGAATGTTCGCCGAATTTTCGCCGATCCCGGCCGTGAAGACGAAGGCGTCGAGGCCCTGCAAGGCGGCCGCGAGCATGCCGGCACTGAGACCGATCCGGTAGACGAAATAGTCGACCGCGAGCTTCGCCTTGGGGTCGGCGCTCGCCTCCAACTCGCGCATGTCGTTGCTGACACCGGAAAGCCCCTTCAATCCGCAGTCGCGATAAAGGAAGTTCTGCACGTTTGAGGCGGACAGCCCTTTCTCGGAGATGAGATAGATCACCACCCCGGGATCAATCTGCCCTGGACGCGTTCCCATCGGCAGGCCATCGAGCGCTGTGAAACCCATGGTGCTCTCGACGCTGCGCCCGTCCTTGAGCGCGCACATCGACGCGCCGCTGCCGAGATGGGCAACGATCACGCGTCGCTTCGCGATATCGGGCGCCACGCCCGGCAGCGTCCGGGCGATATACTCGTAGGACAACCCATGAAAGCCATAGCGCCTGACACCCTCGGCATGAAGCTGATACGGAATGGCATAATGGTCGGCGACGGCATCATGCGTGCGGTGAAACGCGGTGTCGAAGCAAGCAACCTGCGGCAGCGTCGGGAAGTTCGCCAGCAGCGAACGGATCGGCGCCAGATTGTGCGGCTGGTGCAGCGGCGCCAGGGTCACAAATCGTTCGAGACGGGACACGACGCCGTGGTCGATCAGTACCGGCCGCGAATAGTCCGGTCCACCATGCACGACCCGGTGACCGACCGCGATCGGGGTGACACGAAGTTCGTCGCGCAGCCAGTCGCCGGCAACGGCCATCGCCGCCGGAACATCAGCCACAGCCTCGATCGGATAAGCCCGATCGGCCATCGGATCGCCGCTCGGGCCGCTTGCCCGCAGACGCGGTCGGCTGCCGATCCCGTCCATCTGTCCCTTGATCTGACGACGAAGCGCACCGTCGCCTTCGATCGCATAGACCTGAAACTTCACACTGGACGAGCCGGCATTGACGACGAGGATCGTATCCATGGCGATCACGCGGCAACCGTCGGCGCCTTCTGACGCCGGGCGTGAGCGTAGAGCGCGGCGACCGCACAGGACGCCATCCGCGCACGTGGCGAATCCGCGCGCGATGTCAGGACGACGGGCACGCGCGCGCCGAGCACGATGCCGGCGCTATCGGCCTTGGCGAAATAGGCGAGGTTTTTGGCGAGCATGTTGCCGGACTCCAGGTCCGGAACCACGAGGATCTGGGCGCGGCCGGCGACCTCGGATGTGATGCCCTTGATCCGCGCGGCTTCGAGATCGATGGCATTGTCGAAAGCCAGCGGGCCGTCGAGGATGCCGCCGGTGATCTGGCCGCGATCGGCCATCTTGCACAGGGCCGCGGCTTCGATCGTCGAGGGAATTTTCGAGGTCACGGTCTCGACGGCAGATAGAATCGCGACCCGCGGCGCCTTGCCGAACGCTGCCTGGTTGTAGAGGTCGATCGCATTCTGAATGATGTCGCGTTTGGCGTCCAGATCGGGGAATATGTTGATTGCCGCATCCGTCACAAAGATGGTCTCCGAATAGACAGGCACATCCATCACGAAGACATGGCTGATACGCCGGTCGGTGCGCAAACCACCGGTCTTGGCCGTGACGGCGCGCATCAATTCGTCGGTGTGCAGGCTGCCCTTCATCAACAGCTCGCCTTTGGCGGCATGGATGAGCTCGACGCCCTTGGCCGCGGATTCGTCGCTGTGCGCGGCATCAACGATCTCGAAACTGGATACATCGAGATCGAACCGGGCGGCAGTATCCCTGATCTTCCGCTCGGGCCCGACGAGCACGGGCCGGATGATGCCGGCGCTTGCGCTATCGATGGCGCCGCGCAACGAGGTCTCGTCGCAGGGATGCACCACGATGGTCGGCGTTGGCGGCGCGCCCTTCGCCGCCGCAATCAAGCGATCGTACTTGCTTCCGGGCTGGGTTCGCGTCGTGTCGGCCGACATGATGTCACTCCCGATCCTGCCAATCCGCGTTACGACGCCCGTGCCTTGGGATCGAAAGGGGCGACGTTCGATGTCAACTCCCCCTCTCCGTCCAGACCGAAGAGCGCGGCGACGCGCTTCAGGCGATTGGCCCGCTCGCCGGTGATATCCTCACTCGCCGACAGCACCTCGCGCATCGCCGCGAAGGCCGCACGCCGCTGGTTGATGTCGTCGGGCAACAATTTCGGGATCGCAGCGAGAGCACCTTCGCGATCGAGAAGCAGTATGAAGAACTGCTCACGCACCAGCGTCTTGAATTCCGACAGCGTCATGCGGGCGCCGGCATGGTCACGCCGAACCTGCCGCAACGCCTCGATGCTGCGCTCATCCACCATGCCGCGTGCGGAACCAACATAGAGCAGCGCACGGAGGGCCGCTTCGCGGAGCCCGCCCTCGGCGATGTGTGATTTCAGCTCGGCGATCCGAGCCGCGAGCATGGCGCGATGCTCCGGCGACATCTCCCGGTGGCGCGAGGGCACGGAATTAGGGTCGACGCCGACCGCGGCCTGGAGCAGTGACGAGCCGTAGAGGTTGAGGAAGACGGCCTCGCTCAGCGCCTCCTGCGCGTCGCGCCAGCTATCCAGCGCGTGCACGATCTGCTTCGACATCTGTTCCTGGAATGCCAGGAATGGATTGTCCTTTGAAACCGGCTTGCGGTTGTCCTCGACGCGATCAGCCACCGACTTGACCGTGGACATCCAGGGGTTCTGGCTGCTGAACGCCTCGTATTGCAGCCGCAGCGGATGCATGTTGCGGACCCATTCCGCGAGTTGAGGCGTCACCATGCCCTTCACCCACGGCCGCAAGAACTTCTGATAGGCCGCGAGATTGAGTTCAGAGACACGCTTGGCCGCAGCGAAGCGCCGCTCGTCCTCGGGCGAATTTCCGCCCATCGCGCGGATATCGTCCAGCGTGCGGGCCTCGCAGCGCATCACCCACTGGCCTGTCGCAAGATCCGCGTTGAGCGTCTCGTTGCCACGAGCCTCGAACGTGGCCTCGTAGAGCCCTGGCGGCAGCACGTCGATCAGGTCGATGTTGCTGGAAAACTCAGCGTGCTCCTTCTTCGCCACGCCGCCGGATACGAAGATGCCGAGATGGCCGATGCTCTCGTGAACGGTATAGACGATGGTCTGACCATAAGCTCTGATCTCGTCGACGTCGGCGTAGCAGTCCAGGATCCAGTCCAACGCTTGCTGCGGCGGGGTGACGTTGTCGCCCTTGGAGCAGAACACCACGATCGGCGAACGAATGTTGCGCAGATCGACCTTCTGGCCATCGGACATCTCGATCCGACCGGCGGCGAGATTGTTGCCGATGAACAGTTCGTCGACGATGAACTGGATTTCCTCGGCATTGAGATTGACGTGTCCGCCCCACCAGCGCTCGAAATCGAGATAGCGTTCCGCCTCGGTATCGACCTTGGAGTAGACGTTGTATTGCTTGGTCCAGAGCGTATTCGACGGGTTCTGGTTCTCGAAATTCTGCACCAGCCAGGCGCCGTCGAACTTGCCGGCGCCGAGATCGCTCGTGAGCGCCGTGAGCCAGCTTCCGCCCAGCAGGCCGCCGGAATAGCGCATTGGGTATTTGCCATGCACGCCTGCCCAGTAAGCCAGCGGCGCACCGGCGATGATCAGCGGCCCGAATAATTCCGGCCGCAGTGACGCCAGGATCATGACGGCCCAGCCGGCCTGACAATTGCCGATCACGCAGGGCTTTCCGTCGGCGTCCGGATGACGGCTGATGACGGTCTCGATGAAGATGGCTTCCGCGCGCGCAATGCGTTCGATGGTCTGCCCGGGCATAGGCTCCGGAAGGAAGCCGATGAAGTAGCAGGGATGCCCCGCCTTCATGGCAACGCCGATCTCGCTATCGGCCTTGAAGCCGCCGATGCCGGGTCCATGGCCGGCGCGCGGATCGACCACGACGAACGGACGCCGGCTCACGTCGATCTCAACATCCTTCGGCGGAATGATGCGCACCAGCGCGTAGTTGACCGGTTCGTCCAGCTTCCGGCCGTCCGTGATCAATTCAGCAGCATATTGCAGCACATGCGGCGCCGTCTGGGCGACATGCTCGCGATACTGGTCGCCACGCTGGCGCATGATATCCAGAAACAGGACGCTGCGCTGTCCCGCATCGACCATGTATTCCACGGCCGAGGCAACCAGCCCCGACATCGGGCCATCAGGCAGCTTTAAGTCTTTGATCGCCATGTTCGACCTCGTCGTCGCGAGACGTCATTCAAAAACGTCGGCGGTCGCTGACGTTGATTTAGGTCAACGGTTGGCGACAGTGTTCGCGTCAATCGGGATGACCAACCGCCCCACGGGAGCACGCCGCAATCGGGCCGCGGGAGAACTTAAGTGCCGGATGCCGCCAGCCGCTCCAACGCCGGGCCGAAGCAGCTTTCGTCGTGATCGATGCCTGGCAGGGACGCGGCGTTGGCGGGCTGCTGACGCGCCATCTGATCGCTATCGCCCGCGAGGCCGGTTTGACGGAGTTGACCGCGGAAGTGCTCCCGGAGAACGCAGCGATGCTCCGCGTCTTCGACAAGTTTGGCTTCAAGCCCGCAACAATCCGCGAACCCGGTGTAATTCACATGGCATTGAAGCTGTCCTAATGCGCGCCGGGATGAGAGCTCCAGCATCGAGAGAAATGGCGGCGGCGCGTCGCGCCACCGTCCGTCGGTACGGGCACCTCCAACCGCGCGCCCTCACCCCAAGCCTGAATTCTCCGCCGTATGCGATCTGTCAGGCGAGCGTCAGCCTGTTCCTCTAACCTCGCAACGCGGCGGCCGCCGAAACACGCCGCCCCTCAGCAATCTCGGACACTGGCGACACCGCCCAGGGCGTCGCTGGTTGCGAGGCCCGGTTGGATTCGCGTCCATTTCCGGGCCTCGTTTGCTGGTGCGCAAAAGAAAACGGCGCCCCGCGAGGAGCGCCGCATGGAATTGTCGTAGCTGCGTCGGCTCAGTAGCCGCAGGACGCGCAGCCCATCTGCACCGGCGCGTAATAGGAATAGCCGGGCGAAACCATCTCGACGCGCTGGCGCGTGGCGTATTGCGGCGGGATGCGTTCGTACTGGACGCTCGGCGGTGCCACCATCACGGTCTGCGGCACCATCACGGTGCGGTACTGCGCCGGCGTGCGGTGCGCGACGGTCGCGCCGGGAGAAACCATCACGGTCTCGTCGACGGTGCGGTATTGCGGCTGCACGTATTGCTGCTGGTAGCAGGTCTGGCACGGCGGCGGCGCGTAGCAATTGTAGCAGCCGGCGGAGGCCGCGCTCGTCATGGAAATCGCGGCGACGACTGTTGAGAAAACGACAGCGAGAGTACGAGACATTGTGGTGGTGCCCCAGTTGCCCAAAATGGATTTGCGAAGGTCGCCAGCAGTATACGCTGCAACATCCCGAGTTGCCGAACTTCGTCGAGGCATCCTTAATGCGAACGGCCGGCTTTCGCCGGCCGTTCAGAACTTGTTGACCATCCGCGCGAGGCGTGGACGGTACAGCGCTTACTTCGTGCGCCGCTTCACCTCACGCACCGCACCGCGTGCGGCGCTTGTGGTGAGCGCTGCATAAGCCTGAAGCGCGGTCGATACGTTGCGCTTGCGGCCCGTCGCCTGCCAGGCGGCATCGCCCTTCGCCTCTTCCGCCGCGCGGCGCTTGGCGAGTTCCTCGTCGGAGACCTCCAGGCTGATGCTGCGGTTCGGGATGTCGATGGCGATGCGGTCGCCGGTGCGGACGAGACCGATGTTGCCGCCTTCGGCCGCTTCCGGCGACAGATGACCGATCGACAGGCCGGACGAGCCGCCGGAGAAACGTCCGTCGGTGACAAGCGCGCAGGCTTTGCCGAGGCCCATCGATTTCAGATAGCTCGTCGGATACAGCATCTCCTGCATGCCGGGACCGCCGCGCGGACCTTCGTAGATGATGACCACGATCTCGCCGGCGACGACCTTGCCGCCCAGAATGCCTTCCACAGCGGCGTCCTGGCTCTCGAACACGCGCGCGGGGCCCGAGAATTTCAGGATCGAGGCATCGACGCCGGCGGTCTTCACGATGCAGCCGTCCTGCGCGAGGTTGCCGTAGAGCACGGCGAGGCCGCCATCCTTGCTGAAGGCGTGCTCGATATTGCGCACGACGCCCTTCTCGCGATCGCTATCGAGCTCGTCGTAACGGCGCTCCTGGCTGAAGGCGACCTGCGTCGGGATGCCGCCGGGCGACGCGCGGAAGAAGGTACGGACCGACTCGCTCTTGGAGCGCTTGATGTCCCAACGCTCCAGCGCGTCGTTCATGGTCGGCGCATGCACGGTCGAGACCGAGGTGTCGATCAGGCCGGCGCGATCGAGCTCGCCGAGAATGCCCATGATGCCGCCGGCGCGATGCACGTCCTCGACATGGACGTCGGCGACCGACGGCGCGACCTTGCAGAGCACGGGCACGCGGCGCGACAGCCGGTCGATGTCCTGCATGGTGAACTCCACCTGCCCTTCATGGGCCGCCGCCAGCAGATGCAGCACGGTGTTGGTCGAGCCACCCATGGCGATGTCCAGCGTCATCGCGTTCTCGAACGCCTTGAAGTTGGCGACGTTGCGCGGCAGCACGGAGGCATCGTCCTGCTCGTAATAGCGGCGGACGAGATCGACGATGGTGTGGCCGGCCTCGACGAACAGGCGCTTGCGGTCGGCATGGGTGGCGACCACGGTGCCGTTGCCGGGCAGCGCCAGGCCGAGCGCCTCGGTCAGGCAGTTCATCGAGTTCGCCGTGAACATGCCCGAGCAGGAACCGCAGGTCGGGCACGCCGAGCGCTCGATCACCTTGACGTCCTCGTCGCTGACCTTGGAATCGGCTGCGGCCACCATGGCGTCGATGAGGTCCACGGCCTTGGTCTTGCCCTGCAACTTGACCTTGCCGGCCTCCATCGGGCCGCCCGAGACGAACACGGCGGGGATGTTGAGCCGCAGCGCGGCCATCAGCATGCCGGGCGTGATCTTGTCGCAGTTGGAGATGCAGACGAGGCCGTCGGCGCAATGGGCGTTGGCCATGTACTCGACGCTGTCGGCAATCAACTCGCGCGACGGCAGGCTGTAGAGCATGCCGTCATGGCCCATGGCGATGCCGTCATCGACCGCGATGGTGTTGAATTCCTTGGCGACGCCGCCGGCCTGCTCGATCTCGCGGGCGACGAGCTGGCCGAGGTCCTTGAGGTGGACGTGGCCGGGCACGAACTGGGTAAAGGAGTTGACGACCGCGATGATCGGCTTGCCGAAATCGGCATCCTTCATGCCCGTCGCGCGCCAGAGGCCGCGGGCGCCCGCCATGTTGCGGCCGTGGGTGGTGGTGCGGGAGCGATAGGCTGGCATGGCGGTTTCCGTCCTCGGTTGGGTCAGCCGGGCGGAAAAATGGAAGCCGCCTCAGGCCTTTCCGGGCGGATAGCGCACGGGCTGGGCGCGCGCAACGGGAACTTGCCCCGAAACGGCCCAGATCGGCCCCGCGCAGGCCTCCCCTGCTCCCGGCGCGGGTTATCGCAGGGTCGGGTCAGCGCCGGACGGACGCTGCAGTAGCTAGCGCTTCGGCTTGGGCAGCACAATTCTCCCCTGGGAGGCAATGCCGCCCCACTTGGCGGACCATCCGACTTCCGAGGCCGAGAATGGCTCGATGCCTGAATGACCCCGGGCACCCTGCAGTGCAAACAGGGCGCCTTGGGGATCCACACATCGCGCGATCCAGCAGCCATCAGGCAATTCGATCGGACCCTGGAGGATCCGGCCTCCACCAGCATTCACATGTTTCGTCGCAGCGCCGATGTCGTCGACATTGAAGTAATGCAGCCAACATGGCTGAGCCACGCTCGAAAGTTTCGTCAGCATGCCGCCGACCGTTTGCCCCCCGGCCGAAAACAATTGATACCAGTCCGCTGGATCGGTTTGAACGTCGGCCTTCTGCCAACCAAATAGTTCTCTGTAGAAATCGAAGATCACGGTCCGGTCGGCGGCCAATAGCTCATGCCAGCCTACGCGCCCGGGCTCGTCCAGCCGGCCCGGTTTCCATCGGCCATCTGTCGGTTTCTCGATCAGCCCGAACGTCGCTTTCTGCGGATCGGCGGCGACTGCTATTCGGCCAATATTGGTGTCGGTCGGCGGCACAAAGATCGCGCCTTCGAGACGCCCGATCTGCGCGGCAGCCCTGTCCAGGTCGTCGACAGCGACGTAACCCATCCATCTCGGCGTTGCCCCTGATCTCCGCCCCTCTTCCGGGATATCCATAAGGCCGCCCAGCGGGATGCCGCCGCTACGAAGCACCGTGTAAGGCAGTTCCGGAGTCGATTCATCCGTCACGCCCCAGCCGACGACCTTGCGATAGAATGCGCCCGCCGCCGCGACGTCCGTGGTCAGCAGTTCGTACCAAGCGAAACGTCCGAGTTGATCCGCCACGCCGATCTCTCCGTTCGAACCTGGATGCGATTGCGGCACTGCACCAAGTTGCACGCACAGCGAGAGCTGTGGATCGTTGACGCGTTGTGTCAACCGGCCGCGCCGATTGCCGTTCATGAAGATGAATACATCCCGAACGTGCAGCGCCGCGCTTTTGTGCGCGTAGTTGTTGCTCGCGTTATTTCCTCGGCGTAGACTTACCGCGGCTGGGATACTTCTTGCAATGCTCGGAGGGTCGACCATGCGGCAGGCGAAGAAGACCTCTAAAGGAAAGAAGCGAGTAACCAAAGTCGCCGTGCCGGCGTTCGGAGCCGCAGGGTTGACGTTCTCGCTGGCGGGAGGCGCATCGGCATCCGCCGTGCCGACACCCGACGTACAACAATTGCCGCACCTTGGAACGGATCAGGCAATCACGCTCGATGAAGAGGAAATGGCTGACGTCAGCTTGGCCACCTTCCATCTCTTCGACAAGGAAAACGCCGGTAGCCGCGTGCAGCTGGCATGGCGCGGATGCGGCGGTTGCCGCGGCTGCAGAGGCTGTCGGGCTTGCCGTGCTTGTCGATGTGGCGTCGGTTGCCGATGCGCGGGTTGTGCAGTCGGCTGTGGCGTTGGTGTGGTGGGATGCGCCGTATCATGCGCGGGTTGCTGCGCATCGTGGGGTCGCTGCCGCTGGTGCTAGGCCTCGGCGCGCTCCGAATGTCAAATTCACGGGTTGATAGGTCATTGGCCGACCTCAAGAAGGGGTCCGGCCAATTGCTTGATTTCGCTACGACGCCTGCATCGGCGGCTTGCAGGTGACAACTGAATTCGTTTCGATTCTCTGGGAAAATGCCGGCGCGCAGTCGTGACGATCCATCTTGCGCCGGAGATCTAGCGTGACGGCAACAGGATCAGCGTGCTGACTCAATGACTGCAACTCGCAAGACCCGCGTTGCGCGGCAGACCCGCAAAGACATTCTCCGATTTGCACCGAACTTCACCGCTTACGTACTGCCTCCCGATGCGGTTTGCCTCTATTCCGAGAACCGCAAGTTCTTCCTGCACGGCGAGCTCTACTGCGCCCTCGCCACCGCGATCGGGGAACACGGCAAGGCCAGGTCGGAGATCATTCGCCAGCTTTCGAAGCGCTTCCCGGCCGACAAGATCGAGGAAGCAATCAAGCGGCTGCTCGATCGCCGATATGTCGTTGCGCGGACCCCGAAAGCGTTCGACGGCTCCGTCGGCGGTTTCCTGGCAAGCCTCGGCATGCCCTTGGAGATCGCGGAACAAAATCTTCGCAATTGCCCCGTTCAGGTCGAGTCGATTGACGTCAAAGGCGCCAAGGAGCTGACTGCGGCCTTGAGTAATCTCGGCGTTCAAATCGCCAAGCGCTCGCCGAAGCTGACGATCACGCTGGCGAACGATTATCTCGACCGGCGACTTGCTGAACTGAACCAGGAACGTGTGGCCGGCGAGACGCCCTGGTTGCTGGTACAGCCATCCGGCCCGTTTCCGCTGGTCGGGCCTGTGTTCAAACCGGGCGAGAGCGCCTGCTGGACCTGCCTGTTCGATCGCATGATCCGCAACCGGGAGATCAAGGGGTTTCTTGACCGGGGACCGGCGCGCGCGGTCGCCATATCGCCCCTCGTTAGAGAAAGCGTCGGCAAGACTGGAATCCATTTTGCGGCCGTCGAGATCGCCAAGGCAATTGCCTCGGATTTTCGCACCGATTTGTGCGATCACATCGCAAGCTTCGACCTGACCGGCGCCGCCATCGCCAAGCACTACGTGACGCGACGTCCACAATGTCCGACCTGCGGCAGCAGGAAGCTGAACAACCCGCGTCGATCTCCGGCCCTGGTCGAGATTGCCGAGGGCAAGAGGCTCGTCATGACCAGCGGTGGATATCGCACCGTGACGTCGCGGTCGACGGTGTCGCGGTTCCGCAAGCATGTGAGTCCACTGACAGGGGTGGTGACCCGGCTCGAGCGGATCGACGTTGATCTGCCAATGAACACCAACTACTTCGCCCAGCACAATTTCTCCGCGCCGGCCCACAGCATCGACCAGCTCAGGTCCGGATTGAGTGGCGGCAGTTTTGGCAAGGGCTCGACCGCCGAGCAGGGTGAAGCCAGCGCGCTGATGGAATCGATCGAACGCTATTCGGGCATTTTCCAGGGCGATGAGATCAGGACGACGCGCCGCTTTGTCGATTTCGCGCCTGGCGACGCACTTCTTCCCAACGACGTCCAGCTCTTCAGCGAAACGCAGTTCAAGACCAGGTTTCTGCAGCAGCCGGACGATCCCCATCCGGTGCCCGAGCCGTTCGATCCCGCGACGAAGACCGAGTGGTCGCCGGTCTCGTCGTTGCGCGACAAACGCTTCAAATATCTACCGACCGGCCTCCTGTACTTCTTCTATGGCGGCTTTCATACGGATTCCAACGGTTGCGCGGCCGGCAACACCCGCGACGAAGCCATCGTTCAGGGCTTCCTCGAACTGATCGAGCGCGATGCCTACGCGATCTGGTGGTACAACCGTGTGCAGCGCGCCGAGGTCGATCTCGGGCAATTCGACGATTTCTATGTGCGGGATCTCCAGGCTCAATTTGCGGAAGCCGGGCGCAAGCTGTGGGTGCTCGACATCACCACGGACCTCGGCATTCCGACTTACGTGGCGATCATGCACTGGATGCAGAATGGACACGAGAATATCGAGTTCGGTTCCGGCGCGCATTTCGACCGCCATATAGCGCTGCTGCGATCCCTCACCGAACTGACCCAATTCATGTCCGTCGGCATGATGGGCGGCGCAAGCGGCGAGAAACCGACCCTCGACGGTGTCACGCCGCTGCGCCTGGAAGACTACCCGTTCCTGACACCGAGCGACCACCCGATCGTCCCCCCGGCGCCGAGCCTCAAGCTTCACGACAATACGCGTGACCAGGTCATTGCCTGCGTCGAGATCGCCGCCCGTGCAGGCTACGATTTCCTCGTCCTCGACCAGACACGTCCCGACGTCGAGGTTCCGGTCGTCAGAGTGCTCGTTCCCGGCCTGCGTCATTTCTATCGCCGTTTCGCGCCGGGTCGCCTTTACGATGTGCCGGTGAAGCTCGGATTGTTGGACCGGCCGCGACCGGAAAGCGATCTGACTTCATTCCTTCCACACACCTGAAGGGCTGCTATTTCGTGCGCGCTCCCCGGAAAAAGCCGACCAGGAAGATCGTGCCAGACATTGCCGCCCGGTTGAGCCATCACTTCTCCCTCCAGATGCAGCCGAACGGAAGCATCGCCGCCATTCTGGGCGACTATTCCGTCAACCTCGGACAATTCAGCGCGGCCGCGATGGACCGCGCGCGACATCTGAGCACCGGCCTTCCGCTCGCGTCCTTTGCGGGCAAGAGCGCCCTCGCGAGAGACGTCGACGCCCTGGTGCGTCGCTTGGCCCGGCAGGGGCTTCTGGAATACCGCCTCTCCTCTTCGCGCAACACGCAGGACTTCGTGGTCATCGAGCCCCAAGTCCCCGAATACTGGCCGCGGCGCGCGAAGCTGGGCAGTCGTGACACCATTGTGCTATCGCGCTTTGCCTTTCTGCGCCGGCGCGGCAACGAGTTGGTGCTGGAATCGCCACGCGCCGGCGCGTTGTTCCGGATTGGCGATCCCGCCATCGCCGCCACCCTTGCTGCGCTGTCGCAGCCTCGGAAGACCGGCGAGCTCAACCAGAAGATGGCTTCCCCCACCCTCCATCTGCTCGAACTGTTGCTGGACAGCCAGATCCTGCTCAAGCTCGATACGAAAGACGGACAAGGCCTGCGGGTGAACGAAGGCGACGGCAACCTCGTACTCTGGGATTTCCATGATCTGGTGTTTCACACGCGGAGCACGGAGGGTCGGCAAGCCAGTCCGGTCGGCGCCACCTTCACCTATGCCGGCGCCGTTCCGCCGTCGCCGGCGGTGCGTCCGCCCTGGGGCGGCAACAAGATTGACCTGCGCAAATTCTCCTCCCCGGAGCCGAACTCCCGCTTCCCGAAGCTGTTGCGCGAACGCCATTCAACACGGGATTTCGACGACAAGAATCCGGTCACGCTCGGCGAACTCGCGCAGTTTCTCGACACCAGCGCGCGCGTCTTGTCCGAATGGAAGAGCGAGCCGTATTTCGAAGGCGGTCCTGACGTCACCTACAGCACAAGGCCTTATCCGTCGGCGGGCAGCGCGTACGAGCTGGAATTGTACCTTACCGTCGCGAACTGCGACGGGCTTGCGCGCGGACTCTACCACTACGATGCGGGGAGCCACGCGCTCGTCGCGATCAGCGCCTCCCCCCAACAACTCCAGGCGCATTTGACGGCTGCCCAGTTCGCCATGGACGCGCCGGGTCAGCCACAAATCCTCATCACGATGGCGGCGCGTTTTGGGCGGGTCTCCTGGAAATACAGCTCAATCGCATATTCGCTGATCCTGAAGGATGTCGGCAGCCTGACTCAGACGCTTTACCTGGCGGCGACCGATATGGGCCTCGGCGGCTGCGCCATTGGCAGCACCAACATCGATCTGTTCGCGAAAATGACGGAGTTGGAATTCCATATCGAGGGCCCGGTCGGTCAATTCGCGCTCGGGCGCGGCAGGACGCCGGAGGTCCAAGGCTAGAAGCGAGTGTCCGACGGCAAATCGGCGCACGCATCAGGCCCGTCGCCCTATTGCAGGGTCGGATCGAGCCGGTCGCGCAGCCAGTCACCGATCACGGAGACGGCCAGCGTGGTGATCACGATGGTGGTCGCTGGCGCCAGCATGATCCAGGGCGCCCGGGTCAGGTACTCGCGGCCATAGCCGACCATGTTGCCGAGGCTGGTCATCGGGGGCTGCACGCCGAGGCCGAGGAAGGACAGGCCGGATTCCATCAGGATCACCTCGGGGAAGACGAGCGTGGTCGAGACGATCAGGGTCGAGGCGATGTTGGGCAGGATGTGGCGCAAGTAGATCCGCGACGGCGCCGCACCAAGCTGGCGGACGGCCGCAGCATAGCCTTGCGCATTGGCGGAGATGGCGAGGCCGCGGGCGATGCGGGCGTAGCGCTCCCAGCCGAACAGGCCCATCAGGCCGATCAGCAGCGGCAGCGAATTGCCGAAGAAGGCCAGCACCGCGAGCGCCATGATCAGGAACGGCATGCTGGCCTGGAAGTCGGTCAGCATCAGCACGAACTGCTCGACGACCCCGCGGAAATGTGCGGCGAGAAAGCCGAGTGTGGCGCCGACGATCGCCGAGATCGCGGTCGCGCCGAAGGCGATCAACAGCGAGATGCGGATCGAGACGAGGAGCCGCGACAGCACGTCGCGGCCGAGTTCGTCGGTGCCGAGCCAGTGCGCGACATTGCCGGGAGCAGCCAGCCGGTTGCGCAGGTCGAGCTGGGTGAAGCCGTAGGGCGCGATTTTCTCGGCGAACGCCGCGATCACCAGCATCGCCACGATCCAGCTGATCGCGAGCGCCACCGAGACCGGGATCGCGGGAAGACTGATGCGGCGGCGGGTAGATTCTAGTTTTGACGCGTTTTCTTTACGCGAACCGGAATCCACTTCGCTTTCAAACGCTTTGGTGTCCTTCAGCGCCGCGCCGGTCATGCATGCGCTCCTTTGGCGCGCAAGCGCGGATCGAGGAAGCCGTAGAGGAAGTCGACGATCAGATTGGACGTGACCATCGTCATCGCGACCAGCAAGAGAATGCATTGCACGACGGCGAGGTCGCGGTTGGCGACGGCAACGACGAGCAGGCGCCCTACTCCGGGCCAGGCAAACACGCTCTCGACCACGACCGCGCCCGCGATCAGCGTGCCCACCATGAAGCCGAGAATGGTGACGGTCGGGATCGCCGCGTTCGGCAGCGCATGCGACGTCACCACCTTGCGCCACGGCACGCCCTTGGCCGAGGCGGTGCGGATATAGGGCTGGCCCAGCACCTCCAGCATGGCGCTGCGGGTGAAGCGCGCCAGCACTGCGGCGCCGCCGAGGCTGAGTGTCACGATTGGCAGGATGGCGTGACGCCAGCTGTCCTGCCCGCCCGACGGCAGCCAACCGAGCTGCACGGCGAAGACGAGCACGAGCAGCAGCGCAAGGACGAAACTCGGCACGGTAAAACCGGCGACCGCCGTCATCATCACGGCGCGATCGATTCCCGAGCCGCGGTGCAGCGCCGCGTAGATGCCGGCGGGAATGCCGAGGGCGACCTTGAAGAAGAAGGCCGGCAGCGTCAGCGCCAGCGTTGCCGGAATCCGCTCCAGCACGAGCTCGATCGCCGGTCGCCCGTCACGCATGGAGCGGCCGAGCTCGCCCTTGGCGATGGCGCCGAAGTAGTCGAGGTACTGGAACCAGATGGGATCATCGAGCCCCCAGGCCTTGCGGAAGGCAGCGAGCACTTCCGGCGGAGCCTCCGGTCCCAGGATCATCAGCGCGGGGTCGCCGGAGAGGCGCAGCACCACGAAAGCGAAGGTGACGACGAGCACGATCGTCAGCGCCGCGCGACCGATCCGAATGGCAAGGTAGCGTCCCATCAGGCCGCGTCCCGCGTCTCGGCCTGCGGCCCCGTCACGAGATGGCAAGCGACTTGCCTGTCACCGCTGACGGCCGACAGCACCGGCACCTCGCTCGCGCAGCGCGCGATAGCGCGCGGGCAGCGCGGATGGAAGGCACAGCCTTGCGGCCGCGCCGCCGGGTTCGGCGGATCGCCCGCCAGCACGATGCGGCCCGCGCTGCGGCGGCCCGGTGCCGGCGACGCCGAGACCAGCGCCTGCGTATAGGGGTGTTCGGGACGCGCGAAGAGATCGTCGGCGCTGCCGATCTCGACGATGCGGCCGAGATACATCACGGCGACGACATTGCTGATCTGCCTGACAACGCGCAGATCATGGCTGATGAACAGCAGCGTCAGCCCGAGCTGCGCCTGGAGATCGCAAAGCAGGTTCACCACCTGCGCCTGGATCGAGACGTCGAGTGCGCTGACCGGCTCGTCGCAGACGAGGAAGTCGGGCTTTGTCGCGAGCGCCCGCGCCAGCACGATGCGCTGGCGTTGGCCGCCCGAGAGCGCGCCCGGATAGCGCGCGCCGTGGGCCGGCGTCAGCTCGACCGCGCGCAGCAATTCGCGGACACGCTCCTCGCGTTCGGCCGGCGTGCCGAGACCGTGAATGTCCAGGGGTTCGCGGATTTGGGCTGCGACCGGCAACCGCCGGTCCAGCGCCCCCAGCGGGTCCTGGAAGATCATCTGCATGCGCGCCCGCTGCGCGCGCCACGCCTTCGTGCCTGGCGCGGCCATCGGCTTGCCGTCAAATCGCACGTCGCCGCGATCGGGCGTCTCGAGGCCAAGCACGATACGACCCGTGGTCGACTTGCCCGAGCCGGACTCGCCGACGAGGCCCAGTGTTTCGCCTTTGGGGATCATCAGAGACACGCCATCGACCGCGTGGACGGCCGTGCTGCGGCCGAACATCCCGGAGCGCATGCTGTAGCTGCGTGAGATCGAGGACACCTCGACGAGCGGCGCGCTCATTCGGCGGCGATCCCGAGCAGCGCACGGCGCGAGGCCTCAGCACGGATACAGGCAACCACGCGATCGTTCGCGATCGGCGCCAGGCTCGGCACGGCAAGTCCGCACGGCTCGGCCGCCAGCGCGCAGCGCGGCGCGAAGGCACAGCCGCTTGGCATGTGCGCGGGATCGGGAACGGTCCCCGGAATGGCCGTGAAACGCCGACGCGGCCCGTCGAGCGGCGGCAGTGCGCCGATCAGGCCCTGCGCGTAGGGATGCACCGGATCGGCAAAGAGCTGGTTGGCGGGCGCCTGCTCGACGATGCGGCCGGCATACATCACGGCGACGCGGTCGCAGTTCTCCGCGACGACGCCGAGATCATGGCTGATCAGCACCATCGCCATGCTCATCTCGCGGCGGATGGTCGCGAGCAGCTCCAGGATCTGCGCCTGGATGGTGGCGTCAAGCGCCGTGGTCGGCTCGTCCGCGACGAGGAGATCGGGATTTCCGGCCAGCGCCATCGCGATCATGATGCGCTGGACCTGGCCGCCGGAGAATTCGTGCGGATAGGCTTCGAGCCGCCGCGCCGCATCGGGAATGCCAACGAGATCGAGCAGCCGCCGCGCTTCGGCCTTCACCGCCTCGCCCGAGAGATCGCGATGCAGCGCCAAAGCCTCGCACAGCTGCTTGCGAATGGTGAGCACCGGATTGAGCGCGCTTGCGGGGTCCTGAAAAATCATGGCGACCCGCCCGCCCCGCACCCGGTCAAGCTCACTCGCGGCTGCGCCGAGGATTTCGCGTCCGTCGAGCCGCACGGAGCCCGAGACTTTTGCATGCCGCGGCAAGAGGCCGAGCGCAGCAAGCCACGTCACTGACTTGCCGGAGCCGGACTCGCCGACGAGGCCGACGGCCTCGCCCTTCTGCAAAGCGAGATCGACGCCGCGCAAGACCGATACGCCGGTGAAGGCGACGTTGAGGCCCTGGATGCTGACCAGCGGCGTCGCCACTTACGCCTCGAAATTGCCGGCGCGGAAATCCATCGCGAATGCCGGCGACGCCTTCCACTTGATCGACTTCGGCTTCGCAGTGAAGGTCGCGTTCTGGTGCAGCACCGTATAGGCGGGATCCTCGCGCTCGGCGATCTCCAGCATACGGTGGAACGCCTTCTTGCGGGCGGCCCGGTCGGTCGAGGTCTCCAGGAACTCCGAAAGCTTGTTCAGTTCGGCATTGGTCCACTCGCCGATCTGCTGCTGCTGGCCGTTCGGGCCGTGCTGGGCGACCAGCGACGAGACGGGATCGTTGAAGGCCGCCGAGTTCGACCAGTCGCGTACCGCGCGGGTCGGCGCGCGTTCCATGATCTGCGACCAGTTCTCCTTGGTCTCGATCTGGACGTTGAGGCCGACCGACTTCCACATCTCGACCAGCACCTGCGCGGTCGCGACCTGGTTGGTGTAGTAGTTGTTGAGCAGGCGATAGGGAATCGGATCGCCCTTGTAGTTGGCCTGCTTCAACAGATCCTGCGCGAGCTTCGGATCGTAGGCCGGCACGCTCCAGTCGGCATTGAACATGTCGCCGTAGAATTCCCACTGCAGGCCTTTCGGCACGCGGGTACGGCCCGCCCACAGGCTGTCGACGATCGCCTGGCGGTCGATCGCGTGGGTGAAGGCGCGCCGCACCAGGGGATTGGCGAGCACGGCGTGGTTCTTGTCGAACACGGTCAGGCGGTGATTGAGGATGGTGCCGCCCTGCACTTCGAACGCCGCGTTCTTCTCGATGCCGGCAATCTGGTCCGGCGGAATGTCGCAGGCGAACTGGTATTCGCCCGACAGGAGCCCGTTGATGCGGCTCGCCACCTCGGGCACTTCGAGGAAACGGATGCGCTTGAGCGGCGGCCGGCCGCCCCAATATTCGTCATGTGCCTCGAGGGTCAGCGACACGTCGGGCTTGAGCTCGACGACCTTGTACGGGCCCGTCGTGATCGGCTTGCGCGCCCAGTCGAGATAGCTCGCGGATTGCTCCCAGGCGCGGCGGTTCATGATGTCGGACCCATAGCGCGACAGCCGGCCCTCGATCGTGACGTCGGGCGTCGCGTTGTAGAAGCGCACCGTGTACTTGTCGACGGCATCGACGCGCACGAGGTCCGGCCAGATGCGGCGGGCTACCGCCGGCACGTCAGGCGGCAATTCCTTGCCCGGGCGCGGCGTCGGGATCTTCTCGAAGGCCTGGATGGTGGAGCGGCTCTTGGCCTCGGTCTCGCCGAACATGCGCTCGCGGCTGAAGGTGAAGACGACGTCTTCGGCCGTCAGCTCGTCGCCATTGTGAAACTTCACGCCCTGGCGCAGCTTCACCTCGACGGTCTGGTCGTCGATGCGGCGCCACTCGGTGGCGAGGCCCGGCACGGCCCCCAGGCTGCCGCGCCAGTTCTTGGAGATCAGGCCCTCCCAGATCGAGGAGAAGAACACGCGCTCGCCGACGTTCGATTGCTCACGCAGCACGTCGAGCACGTTCGAATTCGTCACCTTCTGCACGGCGATCGTCACCGACGGACGGTTGTCGGCCTGCCCGATCGCGAAGCGCGGCAGGAGAAGCGTGCCCGCGGCAGCGCCGCCGGACTTCAGGATGTTGCGACGGGTGAGTTTGCTCATGACGATAAGCCCTGACCTTTGTGATGCCGGTTATTCAGCGAGACCGAGCGCGGCCAGATGGGCTGCGCCGGCGCGAACGTCGTCGTGATTGCGGAGTTCGAGGATCAGCCGCGGGTTGGACGTCAGCCGGCACAGCGCGCGGAACACGGCCACCCACGGGATGTTGCCTTCGCCCGGCGCCCAGTGCCGGTCGGCAAAGCCGTCGGTGTCCTGGAGGTGCACATGCGTCAGCATGTCGCCGGCGGTTTCGACGTAGTAATCGACCGGCGGCGCGCCGGTGGAGATGTGGGCGTAGTTGGCGTGGCCGGTGTCGAGGGAGACGCGGACCTTGCTGCTTTCGAGCGCCTTGGCGAGGCGCACGCGGTCGCGCGGATCCTTGTCCTCGATGTTCTCGATGACGACTTCGCAGCCGATCGTCTCGGCGCGCGCAATCACCTCGGCAAGCGTCGTCTTGACGCGTTCAACGAGATTGCTGCGGTTATCGGCATAGAGGTCGAGATTGTTGTGGTCCCAGGTCGTGAACGGCGAATGGATCACCATCTGCGTCGCGCCGAGGAATTCCGCGGCATCGAGGCCCTGAAGCAGGCGCTTCGTCACCGCCTTGCGGATCAAGGGATCATGGCTGTCGATCTTGAAGCCCCAGAACGGGCCGTGGATGCCGAGCCGGCCGGTATGACCCGAGAGCATCTGCTTGATCTCGCTGGCCGCATTCCGCCAATCGCCGTCGAGCAAATCCGCGCGGAAAAAATCCTGGATTTCGAGATCGCGCTGCCGTTCCAGAAGCCAATCGCGGTGGGCGGGGATCGATTTGATGGATAGTGCGGCGCCCAACACCGGCTTCGACATGGCTTGCTCCTTGACTGTCAGCGATGACGGGAGCAGCGCTAGACCAGTTAAGTGACAGGCCCGTGAAATGCAGGTGCCGCGGCGATGCGCTCATGTGGACATCCCCGCCGACCGCCTGCATCGAATTCAGGCAGCGGTGATCGCAGCAGATGCGGACGAATGCACCAGCGTGCAGCATCAAGCGCGTTCGTGTCCGTAGTGACACGGAATGGAATCCTAACCATACTTCGCGTACATCGCGCGCATCGATCGGCGGCCATCCAGGGGCATCACCTCTGATCGCGCTACATGGGGTTGGGGGACCGCATGGGGCGGGGGATCAAAGGCTGGGGCAAGGTGACGAGGTCCGGACTCCTAGGCACTCCGGACCTCGGAACTTTCTAGATTGAACGTAATTTCGCGCCGCCGGCTTTATGAGCCGCGCGGCGCGAAGTCGTTCTGGAGCTACCCTGCCCGATCAGTGGTTTTGCTCAATCACTTCGGAACGTTCCGCTCGAGATCCTCGAGCCATGCCGCCGCGCTTGAATCCGACGGCGCGCGCCAGTCGCCGCGTGGCGACAATGAGCCGCCGGCCGAGACCTTCGGCCCATTTGGCATCGCCGAGCGCTTGAACTGGCTGAAGGCGAAGAAGCGGCGCAGGAACACTTCCAGCCAGCGCCGGATCTCCGGCAGATCATAGGCCCTGCGCTTATCGGTCGGGAACGCCGGCGGCCATTCGCCCCTGGCGACATCATTCCAGGCGTGCTGCGCCATGAAGGCGATCTTGGACGGCCGCATGCCGAACCGCAGCGTGTAGAACAGGTTGAAATCCTGCAGCTCATAGGGGCCGATGGAGGCTTCCGTGCTCTGCGGCTTCTCGCCGGGCTTGACCGGAACCAGCTCGGGCGAGATTTCGGCCGACAGGATCGACGCCAGAGTCCGGTTGACGTCGTCGCTGAACTGTTTTGAAGCGATCACCCAGCGGATCAAATGCTGGATCAGCGTCTTCGGCACCCCGGCGTTGACATTATAATGTGCCATCTGGTCGCCGACGCCGTAGGTGCACCAGCCGAGCGCGAGCTCCGAGAGATCGCCGGTTCCGATGACGATGCCACCATGATGGTTGGCGAGCCGGAACAAATAGTCCGTGCGCAGGCCCGCCTGCACGTTCTCGAACGTGATGTCGTAGACCTTCTCCCCCTTGCCGAAGGGATGACCGATGTCCTTCAGCATTTGCGTCGCCGTGGGGCGGATGTCGAGCTCCTGCCACTCCGTCTGCAACGCCTTCATCAACGCCAGTGCGTTGGTCTTGCTCTCGCTGCCGGTGGCAAAGCCCGGCATCGTGTAGGCCAGGATGTTGCTGCGCGGCAGTCCGAGCAGGTCGACCGCCTTGGCGGCGACGATCAGGGCGTGGGTGGAATCGAGCCCGCCCGAGACGCCGATCACCACGCGCTTGGTTCCGGTCGCGCGCATGCGCTGCACGAGGCCGGCGACCTGGATGTTGTAGGCCTCGTAGCAATCCTGCTCGAGCAGGGCCTCGTCGCTCGGCACGAACGGGAAGCGCTCGATCTTGCGCAGGAAGCCGATGTCGGTGGCCGGCGGCTTCAGGGCGAAGGTGATCCTCCGGAAAAAGGCTTCGCGTTGCCGGCGATTATCGTCGAACGTGCCCATCAGTGCGCGTTCCTGCCTGAGCAGATCGAGATCGACGTCGGCCAGCGTGATCTGGCCGTCCTGGCGGAACCGCTCGCCCTCGGCCAGCAACACACCGTTCTCATAGATCGAGGTCTGGCCGTCCCAGGCCAGGTCCGTGGTCGATTCCCCTGCCCCGGCGGCGGAATAGACGTAGGCCGCGAGACAACGCGCCGACGTCGATTGGCACAGCAGTGCGCGCGAGCGCGCCCGGCCGATCGTGATCGGGCTGCCTGATAGATTGATCAGCACGCTGGCGCCGGCAAGCGCGAGTTCGGATGCCGGCGTCACCGGAATCCACATGTCCTCGCAGATCTCGACGCCGATGATCAGGCCTGGAACATCCTCGGCCGCGAACAGGAGGTCCACGCCGAACGGTGCGTGCAGCCCTCCAAACGCGATAGTCTCTCCGGCGATGCCGGCGCCGGAGGCGAAATGCCGTCCCTCGTAGAATTCGCGATAGGTCGGCAGATAAGACTTGGGCACGACACCAAGGACGTTGCCGCGATGAATGACGACGGCGCAATTGTAGATGCGATGACCAAAGCGCAGCGGCGCGCCGACGATCAGGACGGTCATCAGCGCCGAGGACGCCTCGACGATGGCCGCGAGCCCGCGCTCGACAGCATCGAGCAGCGGGTCCTGCTTGACGAGATCCTCGATCGCGTAGCCGGACAGGCATAGCTCCGGAAACACGGCAACTGCCACCGACTGTTCATGGCAAGCGCTTGCCGCAGCCAGGATCGCCTTCGCATTGGCCGAGGGATCGGCCACATGGGAGGTGGTGACGCAGGCCGCCACGCGCGCAAATCCGTGGGCGTAGATCGAGTGGAAGCTCATCGAGCGCGGTACCCTTAATCTTGTCGCGGCCGCAGCCGCCAGTTCCCCATGATATGTAGCCCATCGACCGGGCCCCGTGCAGGCCATCCGCCGTCATGCATAACGGATTTGCGTGTTCGCCGGCCCGGCCGTGCCAAGGCACCTGACAAAGTCAGGCGCTGCGGGCCAGCACTCCGGAGAGGTCGTCGCGCAGCCACTCGGCGATCCGGGGCCAGGCATGGGCGTGGGTGCGCGCCCCCATGAACAGGCCGAGATGATTGCTGGGCTCGGAGGCCGCGGCAATGAAGGCCGGCGGCGTTCCGAGCAGACCGGCGGTCGCAAGCGCCTGTCTGGCCGGCACGACGTCGTCATCGAGCCCGGCCAGCAGGAAGACCGGCGCCTTGACGTCCCTCAGATCAACCTCCCGGCCGAGCGCCGTGAAGTTGCCACCGGCAATCCGATTCTCCCGGAATATCCGGTTGACGATCTCCAGATAATAGGTGCCGGGCAGGTTGAGCGTCTCGGTATTCCAGCGGTCGAAACGCGCGAGCAGTGCCGCGCCCTCCTCGTCCGAGAGATCCCTCTGCAACGCCGCCGCAATGTCGTCGCGGCTCGGCGCCTTCGTCCAGAAGCGCAGCATCTCGTCGCCGCTGACATTGCCGCCGCCGCGCGCCACGAGCTGGTCGTAGAGCGCCTCAGGCGCATTGCGAGCTAGCCGGGACAGCGCGGAATCGATCGAGAGATCGACGGGCGCCCCCACCAGCACCAGCCGCCGCACCTTGGCGGGAAAGCGCGCCGCATAGAGCAGCGACAGCCAGCCGCCCTGGCACAGGCCGACGAGATCGATCGGCGCGCCGATTTCGTCGACGGCGACGTTGAGATCGCCGAGATAGTTGTCGATCGAGAGATAGCGCATGTCCGGCGAGGCCGAGCGCCAATCGGTGAGGTAGACCCGATCGATGCCGCCATTCTGCAGCGACTGCACCACGCTGTGGCCCGGTGCGAAGTCGGCGATCAGGGCCCGATGCAGCGCATAGGGGGCGCAGACCAGCGCCGGCTGGCCGGATCGCGTCCGCGTGCAATCGCGCAGGCGCATGGTCGCAAGCTCCAAGGCGACCGTGCTCGGTGTCGTCCACGGCAGATTGGTCGCGTCCTGTTCCGCCGGACCGCGCTCCAGCCACCAGAAGCAGGCGTCCATCGCGAGCCGCGCCGCCGCAAATGGCCACAGCAGTGGATCATCCGCAGGACCATCCGATCCGACCAGCGGTTTGCCGCTCTTCTCCACCATGACTATCTCAAGGTTCTCACAGCAAGGCCTCCAGGCTGACGATCGAAATACCGCGCTCGCGAAAACTCCGATGGGTCGCGACCACAGAGCCGTCGAGATCGATGCCGCGGCATGCGTCCTCGATGACGGCGACCTCGAACCCCGCCTTGCGGGCATCTTCCGCCGAGAAGCGAACACAGAAATCCAGCGCCAGACCGGCGACGAAGACGGTCTTCAGCTCGCGCTCGCGCAAATAGCCGAGCAGGCCCGTCGGCGTCCGGTGGTCGTTCTCGAACAGCGCCGAATAGGAATCGATGCCGCGACGAAAACCTTTGCGCACGACGAGGTTTGCCCTGGAAATTTCGAGCTCACCATGGAATTCAGCGCCCACCGTGCCTTGCACGCAGTGCGACGGCCACAGCACCTGGGTGCCGTAGTCGAGCTCAATCGTCTGGAACGGCTGCTTGCCCGCATGGTTCGGTGCGAACGAGACGTGGTCGCCTGGATGCCAGTCCTGGGTCAGCACCACATTGGTGAAATTTGCGGCAATTCGGTTGATCGCCGGGACAACCTTCTCGCCGCCGGGAACGGCGAGCGCTCCGCCGGTGCAAAAGTCGTTCTGCACGTCGATCACCAGCAGCACATCGCGGTCGGAAATCTGCATCGCAAGGTCCCGTTCCAGCCGTCCGGCGCGACGGGCGCCGAACGCTCCGTCCAATGTCGATCTTCCCGCGCGGCTTCGCAACCACCGACACATGCGGTGATATCGCGCCCGTCGTACCCGGGATGCAACGGTTTGGCGTTGTCCGAGTTGACTAGGCTCACCCAAGGACGGATTCTAGAGACGTTCGCAAATTGCGGATCGGATGGAGCGGAGGAAACGGTTCCCGCGAGCCTGCGCGGCGCGGCAGCCACAAAATCATGAGTATCGGCAAGACAGGACAAATTCTTCTCGCCGATATCGGCGGCACCAATGCGCGCTTTGCGCTGAGCGAAAGCGGATCGGACAGCGGCGACCAGGCCGGGCCCATCGACTATGTGAAGGTCGCTGACTTCCCGACCGTCCGGGAAGCCATCGCCGACGTCCTTGCGCGCCGGTCCGGCGGCAAGCAGCCCAAACGAGCCGTGCTGGCCGTCGCGGGTCCCGTGACCAACAACCGCTGCGTCATGACCAACAGTCCGTGGGTCATTGACGGCAACGAGCTCCAGCCCGCCCTCGGCTTCGAGAGCGTGCATGTGCTCAATGATTTCGAGGTCGTGGCCTGGTCCCTGCCCGCCCTGAAGCCTGCCGATCTGATCCCGCTCGGGGGCCAGGACGGCCTCCCCGGAGAGCCGCTGCTGGTGGTTGGGCCTGGAACCGGCTTTGGCGTCTCCTGTCTGGTCGAACGCCACGGCGCCCGGCTGGCGGTCGTCACCGAGGCAGGCCACGCCACTTTGCCGGCGGAAAACGAGCGCGAGGAACGCGTGATCGCTTGCTTGCGCCGACGTTTCGGCCATGTCTCCATCGAGCGCGGCGCGCTTTCGGGCTCCGGTCTGCAGAGCCTCTATGAGGCGCTGGCGGAGGTCGACGGCGCCCAGGTGCCGCACCGCGACGCCGCCGCCATCACCAAGGCAGCCCTGGAGGGCAGTTGCGAACTCAGCCGCGCGACGCTGGAGATGTTTTGCGCCATCCTCGGCTCGGTCGCAGGCAATCTCGCGGTGACCTTCGGCGCCCGCGGCGGCGTCTACATCGCCGGCGGGATCGTGCCGCGCTTCCCCGAGTTCCTCGCGGCCTCCGCTTTCCGTGCGCGCTTCGAAGCCAAGGGACGCTTCCAGGACTATTTGCGCAACATCCCGACCAGGCTGGTGACGAAACCGGACGCGAGCTTCGTCGGGTTGAAGATGTTCGCCGACCACAATCCGGATTGATGAGCCGCGATCGGCTTCGACGCTGTCCAGTCCGTTAACTATACACAGCTGATTGCAGCCAAGGCGCGGTTCCACGCAGGATCGCGCTTGCCCGACTGTGTCCGATGGGAAACAATTCCCTGAGTGTGTGGCGTAGTTGCGGGGGCGTGACATGCGTAAGCAGGACTTCGGTTTCGACTATCACCGCTATCACCGTCTGCTGACCGAGGCGGACGACGATGACAAGCGGCTGGCCCTGATCGAGCTCCTGATCGAGGAAAAGGCGCGCGACCGGCTGGCCGCGCAACGCGCCTCAGATCGTGCCGCCATGACGGCCCATACCATCGCCACCGTGCTGAAGAACGGCCGCAACTGAGACTTGCGGGACCGCTTACTACTCGCGCAGACGCGCGAGCGATGGCGATTCCGTTAACGATCCCCCGCAAGCTCGCGTCAAACTTTTTGCTCTAGGAGCTTCCCCTACCTGATGCAATTCAGGGGTCAACAAAGGGGGAATGAACATGAGCATGATTTCGCTTGCCGCGATCCCGGTCGCCGTCGAAACCCGTTTTGCCGATTCTTCGTTCAAGATCATCTTGCTGTTCTGCTGCATGGGCCTGGTCGCCTCGTTCGGCGCGATGGTGCGCGGCATCGACCTCAGCGCCGGTCTGATCTGAGACCACGACACATTCTTTCGCCAAATGGCCGCCCCTCACGGGCGGCCATTTTCGTTGGCGATCTCAGTACGGCGCCTTCTCAGTGAGGAGTTTTGGCGACCGCGTCCGGAAACAGCGAATCGATCATCACCTTGAGCTGGTCGAGGGAAATCGGCTTGCGCAGGATCGGCCGCCGCCGGAGCAAGGACGGCAGCAACTCCGGCCCGTAGCCGGTGGCGAACAGAAACGGCTTGCCGCGGCGCTCGATCAGGTCGGCGACGGGATCGACGTAGAGGCCCTTCAGATTGATGTCGAGGATGGCGAAATCGTATTGCGCGGTCATTGCGAAGGCGCTCGCGTCGCGGACATTGTCCGCTTCCGCGACGACATGGTGGCCGAGTTCCTCCACCATGTCGGCGATCATCATCCGGATCAACGCCTCGTCTTCGACCAGGAAAACGGAGAGTCCGTCCGCCATATCAACCCCGCAGTCAGCTTACGAAGCTAACCATACCCGAAATGCGGAGAGGATTCACGAATTCGTGGCGGGCGCCGTTAATTCAGACGCCCGCAATCGGATTCAACTTGATTAATCCAGCCCGCGCTCGTGGCTGAGGCGCACCATCTCCTGGATGAAGACCTCCTTCTGCTTGTCGTCGAGGCTCGAATAAAGCGGCTCGGCGGCATCGGCGACGTTGCGCTGGTCGGCGGCGCGGTCGATCAGGAATTGCGACTCGTTGCGCATCTGCTCGATGATGTCGTCAGGCGGATCCCGCTTGGCGCGGGCGATCCGCAGGTTGAGCCGCTCCGCGCCATTATGCCCCAGATAGTGCATGGCGCTCGAGAAGCCGAACCAGTGCTTCTCCTGATCGGGCGTCAGGTTCAACTCGGTCTTGATCCGCTCGATATAGGAATCGCTGTTGGCGACGATCTGCTCGGCGGTCTGTTGCGGCGCGCCGGGCTGGGTGAGGACGGTGACGTCCTTATTGTCCTTGTTGTCTTTGTTGTCCTTGTTGTCTTGCGGCGCGTTCTTGGCTTCCTTGCTCGCCTTGGCTGCCTTGCCTGCCTTGGCGGTCTCCTTGGTGCTCTTGGCATCCTTGTCCTTGGCGGCGCCCGGCTGCTTGGAATCCTTGCTCGCGTCCTTGGCGGCCGGAGCCGGCTGGTTGTTGTTACCGACGCCGAGCACGCCGGTGAAGACACCGACCACGCCGCCGATCGCACCGCCCAGCACGCCACCAACCGGTCCGGCCGCCTTGTTGCCGGCCGCGGCCCCATCCTGAACGCCCTTGACCAGGCCTTGCGCCTGCGCCACCGCGGCGGCGCCGAGCAGCACCGCGAGCACGGAGCCCAGCGCGAACCATCGCCGCAGGTGAAGCCGCGCAGGCGGCGCCGGGTTGATCATTCTGGTCTCCATCGTCGATCCGATTGTCCTGTCCGGGCGGGGGCCACCCGCCGGTTGCAACTCTATCGTTTTCGCCGCTTCGCGGTCCAGCCGCAGCCAATTGCTGTCCACGCCCGAAAACTGTTTGGCGCGAAGCGGTTATGAAGGCTTATTCGAAACTGCGGCGTAATTGCGCACGAGATGTCCCGCGCTCCTTGCCCCGAAGTGTGCGTCGCAAAATGCGCCTCCGAGGTTTACCTCCGGTGCGCGTCGCGAGACGGAGTTGCCGCGTTCCCGGGCGCAACGTTAGTTCTAGACGGCGAGCCGTTCGGCTTCCTCGACAGACGCGATCAATCATGATCTGATCGCGCTACCAATTTGCTGCGCTTCGCGCGCTTTCACGGCGAGGCGCTAGCACCAAGAAACGCGAACAAACAATCAAAAACAAAACTCGGAATGCCAGAGGAAACGCGAGAACGATAAAACATCCAGGTGAGGAAACGAGATGTCACGCAAGACACTGACGCGACGTCAATTTGTAGCTGCCACTGCAATGTCCTCCGCGGCGCTGATCACAGCGCCCTATGTCCGCGGCGCTTACGCCGCCGGCAAACTCTCCATCGGCCTCTGGGACCACTGGGTGCCCGGCGCCAACGACTCCTCCAGGGCTCTCGTCAACGAGTGGGCCGCAAAGGAGAAGGTCGAGGTTTCCATCGACTACATCACCAGCAACAACAAGAAGATCGAGTTGACCGTTGCAGCCGAAGCGCAGGCGAAGTCCGGTCACGATATTCTTCAGATGTACACCTGGTGGCCGCACGCCTATTCCGAACAGCTCGAGCCCGTGAACGACGTTGTGGAGCCGGCGATCAAGCAGAACGGTGAAGTGAACGGCACCGTGAAATATCTCGGACAGGCGGCCGGCAAATGGCTTGCCGTCCCCGCCACCCCCGGGAGCCAGATCAAGGGGCCTTGCACCCGCATTGATCTGATGAAGAAGTACGCGGGTATCGATGTTCAGGAATTGTACCCCGCGGGCGCACCGCCGAAAGCGGACAGCTGGACCATGGAGACATTCCTCAAGGCCGCCGAAGCTTGTCAGAAGGGCGGCTTCGCCTTCGGCATCGGCCTCGGCGAAACCACCGACAGTGTCGACACGGCGGGTGCGATCTTCCAGTCGTTCGGCGCCGAACTCGTCAACGCCAAGGGCGAGCCCACGGTAAAGACCGATCAGGTCCGTCAGGCGCTCGAATATTACAAGAAGCTGATCGCGTTTCTGCCACCGGACGCACCATCCTGGGATGACGCCTCGAACAACAAATGGCTGATCTCTGGCCGGGGCGCCCTCATCATGAATCCGCCAAGCGCCTGGGCGGTGGCCAAGCGCGACGCACCGCAGGTCGCCGAGCAATGCTGGACGCACGGCTTCCCGGCCGGCCCGAAAGGCCGCTTTGCGCCCTATCTGCCGTACTACTGGGGCCTCTGGAACTTCTCCAAGAACAAGGAAGCGGCCAAGAGCCTGCTCACCCATTTGTCGCAGGCGTCGTCGATCGAGAAGTTCGTCTCTGCCAGCGGCGGCTACGACCTGCCCGCCTATGCGAACATGACCACGTTGAAGACGTGGGCCGAGGTAGAGCCGCCGAAAGGAACGCTCTATCACTATCCCAACCCCCACAATCATCAGACGCTGTCGATTGCGGCCTCTCCTGCACCGCCAAAGATCGCCCAGCAGATCTACGCACAGGCGGTCCTGACCAAGATGGCGCTCCGCTTTGCGCAGGGAGAGAAGATGGAGACCACGCTCGCCTGGGCCGAGGGCGAGTGCGAAGGCTTCATGCGAACCTGAACCGGGATGTGCAACGGCTGTTCACGCCTCCGGCGTGAGCGGCCAGCACAATCCGCCGTTCGATGTTGATCCGATGAAGCCGACCGAGCGGCCGGCTTCGCGAACAGACATTCTGAAAGGAAGGTTCGGTCATGGCTGATGTCGTCGTTCAGCACGCTCGCGCCGCTCGCACGACGAGCGCACGCAAGGGAGGGAGCCTGCACAATGCGTTGAGGCGAAAATCGACCGTGGCGTTTTTCCTGACGCTGCCGCTGATCCTGCTGATTGCGTTGCTCGTGCTCTATCCTGCCCTCTACTCGGCTCACCTGTCGACGCTGAACAAGTCGATGCAGAAGTTCGTCGGCTTCGGCAATTTCACCTTCCTGTTCAAGCGCGAAACGTTCTGGATGGTGGTGAAGCAATCCTGCATCTTCGCGATTACGGCCGTCATCTTTAAAGCGCTGATCGGCTTCATCGTCGCGCACTTCGTTCACAATATTCCCGCCAAGGGGCAGCGCAAATGGCGCGGTATGTTGCTGGTGCCCTGGGTCATTCCGCCAGCAATGAGCACGCTGGCCTGGCTCTGGCTGTTCGACCCCTCCTACAGCGCGTTCAACTACACGCTCTCCTTCTTCGGCATCGGTCCCATTCCCTGGCTTGGCGACGCCGCCTGGGCGCGCTTCTCCGTCATTCTCGTCAATGTCTGGTATGGCGCGCCGTTCTTCATGATCATGTACCTGGCGGCGCTGAAATCGGTGCCCGATCAGCTCTACGAGGCGGCCGCGATCGACGGCGCCAATTGGTGGCAGCGCATCTGGTACGTGACGCTGCCGATGATGCGCAACATCATTGCGATCACGACGCTGTTCTCGCTGATCGTCACCTTCGCCAACTTCGATATCGTGCGCATCCTGACCTCGGGGGGCCCGCTCGACCAGACCCAGATCTTTGCAACCTACGCGTTCCGGGTCGGCATCGAGAGCAGCGACATACCGCTCGGCGCCAGCGTCTCGCTCTTCATGGTCCCAATCCTCGCCGTCGCGGCCATCTTCATCCTGCGCGACGTCTCCAAACGCGGGAATGAAGCCTGATGAGCACAGTCGCAATCGACAAGGCCGGCCCCCGGCGCAAGGTCAAATACGGCAGCATGAGCCGCGACCGCACCTGGGCGCTGCGTTGGTCCTATTTCTTCCTGGTGCTGTTTGCGATCTTCTCGTTGACGCCGCCGCTCTACATGCTGATCACTTCGCTGAAGACGAGCGCAGAAATCTCGGCGGCCACCAACCCCTGGTGGGTTTTCCATCCAACGCTCTCGAACTACGTCGAGTTGCTGACATCCAACCAGTTCCTCCGTTTCTTCTGGAATTCGGCGATGGTGTCGATCGTGGTGGTGATCGTCACCATGGTGATCAGCATCCCTGCTGCATTTGCGCTGGCGCGGATGAAGTTCTGGGGCTCGGCGACGCTGGCGACCGGGGTCTTCCTGACCTACCTCGTCCCGGACAGCCTACTGTTCATCCCGCTCTTCAAGGTATTTGCGACCGTTCAGGAGTGGACCGGGATCCCCCTGCTCAACCGATGGTACGTACTGCTGTTCATCTACCCGACCCTGACCGTGCCGTTCTGCACGTGGATCATGATCGGCTACTTCGCCTCGATCCCTAAGGAGCTCGACGAGGCCGCCATCATCGACGGTGCTTCCTGGCTCCAGACCCTGACGCGGATATTCATTCCCGTCGCGCTGCCCGGGCTGATCGCCGCGACCATCTTCGCCTTCACCGTCTCCTGGGCCCAGTTCCTCTATCCCCTCGTGTTCACGACGTCGGTGGACCAGTTCGTGCTGCCGGTCGGCATCACCACCACGCTGATCAAGGGCGACGTCTTCAACTGGGGGCAGATCATGACCGGCGCTCTGCTCGGCGCAGCTCCGCCGCTGGTCATCTACGCCTTCCTGATGGACTACTACATCGCCGGCCTGACCGCCGGTGCGACAAAGGGTTGATATCGAGAGGTTGAAGTTTCATGGCTGACGTTACGTTGCGGAAGGTGATCAAGCGTTACGATGATGTCGAAGCCGTGCGCGGCATCGATCTCGATATCGCAGACCATGAGTTCATCGTACTCGTCGGCCCCTCCGGCTGCGGCAAGTCGACGACGCTGCGCATGATTGCAGGCCTCGAGGACATCAGCGACGGCGACATCATGATCGGCGGCGACGTCGTCAACGACGTGCCGCCCAAGGACCGCGACATCGCGATGGTGTTCCAGAACTACGCGCTCTACCCGCACATGACGGTCGCCGAGAACATGTCGTTCGGGCTGCGCCTGAAGCACTATCCCAAGGCCGAGATCAAGGCGCGCGTGACGGAAGCCGCCCGGCTCCTCGACATCACCGACCTGATCGACCGCAAGCCGAAGCAGCTCTCCGGCGGTCAGCGCCAGCGCGTCGCGATGGGCCGTGCCATCGTGCGCAATCCGAAAGTGTTCCTGTTCGACGAGCCGCTGTCCAATCTCGACGCCAAGCTGCGCGTGCAGATGCGGATCGAGATCAAGAAGGTGCACCAGAAGGTGCGCACCACCACGGTCTACGTCACTCACGACCAGGTCGAGGCGATGACGCTGGCTGACCGCGTCGTTGTGATGAACAAGGGCCGCATCGAGCAGATCGGCACGCCCAACGAGCTCTACCACAAGCCTGCGACGCGCTTCGTCGCCGGTTTCATCGGCTCGCCCGCGATGAATTTCATCCCGTGCCGGCTGGAGGATGTCGGCGGCGCGCTCCAGATCCGTTTGACCGACCGCATCGCCTTTGCGCTGCCGCCGGCCCGCGCCGCGCGCTACAACGCGCTGCCGCGCACCGACAAGCTGCTGCTCGGCCTCCGGCCCGAGCACCTCACCGAGTCGCATGCCCATCTCGGGCCGGGCGTCGAGACTTTCGACACCGTGCTCGACGTCACCGAGCCGATGGGGATGGAGACCCTGGTCTATTTCGGCCTCGACGGCACGCCGGTCTGCGGCCGCGTCGATCCCAACGCCGGCGCCAAGGACGGGGCACCCATGCGTTTGGCGATGGACCTCAACAATATGCACCTGCTAAACGAAGACACCGGCGTCGTGTTGTGACGCAGGTCCAAGAAATGCGAGCAGGCAGGGAGCGATGGCGACCAACAAGAAGAAGATCTTCGTTACACAAACTTTGTCGCAAGAGGCCCGCGCCCTCCTCACCCAGCGAGACGATATCGAGCTCGTCGAATTTGCAAACCTGATCTCGGCGAAGGATTTTGAGGCACTGCTGAAGAGCCATGCCCCGGTCCATGGCGTGGCGCTCGGCGCCACCGCCTTCGGCGAGACCGAGCTCGAGGCGTCCCGCGACATGAAAGTGGTGACGCGGATCGGCGTCGGCTATGACGCCGTCGACGTCCCCGCCCTCTCCCGCCGCAAGGTGCCGCTGATGGTCGCGGGCAGCGCCAACTCGCCCTCGGTCGCCGAGCAGGCGCTGTTCATGATGCTGACGCTGGCCAAGCGCGCGCAGGAGATGCATGCCTGCGTCAAGGACGGCAAATGGGCCGACCGGCTCGGCATGCTGCCGTTCGATCTCTACGGCAAGACCGTGCTCGTCATCGGCTTCGGCCGCATCGGCACACGCACCGCCAAGCGCTGCCTGGCGATGGAAATGAAGGTGCAGGTCTACGATCCATACAAGCCTGCCGCCGAGATCAAGGCCGCTGGCTGCGAGCCCGTCGCCGATCTCGACGCAGCGCTGCCCAACGCCGACTTCGTCACCATCCACTGCCCGAAGACGCCGGAGACCGTCGGCCTGTTCGATGCGGCGCGGATCGGCCGGATGAAGCCGAAATCCTATCTCATCAACACCGCACGCGGCGGCATCGTGAAGGAAGCCGCGCTGTACGACGCCCTGGTCTCCGGCAGGATTGCCGGTGCCGGGATCGACGTGTTCGAGGTGGAGCCGCCGCCGATCAGCAACGCGCTGTTCGCGCTGCCCAACGTCATCATGGCCCCGCACGTCGCCGGTGTCACCGTCGAGGCGGTGAGCCGCATGAGCGAGCAGACAGCTCGCAATATCCTGAGTGTGCTGGACGGCGATCCCATCCGGCAGAACATCATCAACCAGGACGTGCTCGGCTGAGCCGTCCTCCAGGCGGGCGGTTATCCGCCCGCCTCTGGAACGCCAGAATGCGTCCCATTTTGGTGCAGATCGAGCCCCAACTCAGCCTTAATCAAACCCGCGTAATAAGTCCGGCCGCGGCGGCAGTGGGACAGACTTGCCGGCCGCGTCGAGCTGGAGGATGGACCCTTGTCAGAGATCGACCCGACCGACCATGCGCTGGCCACCATCGCCAGCATTTTGGAGCACCCCGAGCCCGCCCTCGTCGTCCGCGAGACCGAGACCGAAATGGTGGTCGCCGGTGAGCAGGTCGTCGCCGACGAGCATCCTATCACCGACGAGCATCCTGTCGCCGACGAGCATGCGGTGGTCGACGAGCACGAGCATCCCGTGGTCGAGGAGCAGCCCCTGGTGCCGGAGCACACCGATGCCGACGGCTACAGCAAGGTCGGTCCGGGGCCGATGGTGGCGATCCGCCTGAAATGGACGGTCCATCGCGGCGATGACGACCAGTTCTACGTCCACGAGACCATCGGCGAGCAGTCCGCGCCCGTGGTCAGCGGCCCGATGACGAGCGAAGCCGCGGTGCATTTCGTCGACGCGCACGAGGATGAGGCACATCGGCGCTTCGAGGAGCTGCGCAGCGAGATCGCCGGCCGCAGCTCGCTCGCCGATTACGAGCGCAAGGGCGAAGCCTAGCGCTCGCGGGGGCCGAGAAAATCCCGCTTCACGAGCTCGACGCCGGCATGCCGGAGCAAGTCGTAGGACGTCGTGACGTGAAAGAAGAATTGCGGGACGCTGAACGTCAGCAGCAGCGTCCGCCCGGTGAAGGGCAGCTCGGTCCCGTTTTTCAGCCTGAAGAAGACATTCCGTTCCACCGCGCTGTCGATCTCGGCGCGCGACAGGCTTTCGATGAACTCGATTGACGTCGCAATGCGCGCCTGAAGCCCGGCGATGTCGTGCTCCAGCGCCGGCAGCGCCACCGGCTCTTGGTCGGCCAGCAAGGCCGGCGCGACCGTGGCATGGCGGCACGCCTCCCCTATCTGCTGCGCCAGATCGTACATGTTCGGCGCCATGCGCATGCCGAGCAGGACGGCCGGATTGAACTTCCGGCTTTCGGCATAGGCGACGCCCTTGTCCAGCAGTGCCGACAGGTTGCGTAGATACGGCACGAAGACGCCGACCGAGGCGTCATACATCGAGATCGTCACCCAAAATTCCCTTCAATTCCGCCTCGCCAGCGACGGGCATCTGGTCTAAATCCAAATTTCAAGAGCTGCACAATGACAGCTCGGGCATGGGTGGAAAAGAGATGATCGTTCGAATCGTGGCGGCTTTGGCCGTGGTCCTGCTGGCGAACTTTTCGGCATATGCGCAGCAGCCGGCGCCGTCGCGCCTCGACGAGATCGTCAAGCGCGGCACTTTGCGCGTCGGCATGACCGGTGACTACAAGCCTTTCACCTACCTGGACAAGGCGACGCAGCAGTTCAGCGGCTTCGACGTCGACATGGCGGAGGCACTCGGCAAGGCGCTCGGCGTCAAGGTCGAATTCGTGCCGACGGCCTGGCCGAAGCTCATGAAGGACTTCGAGGCCGACCAGTTCGACATCGCCATGGGCGGCGTCTCGGTCACGCTCGACCGGCAGAAGAAGGGCTTCTTCTCGATGCCGATCATGCGCGAAGGCAAGACGCCGATCGCGCGCTGCGCCGACGTCGGCAAGTACCAGACCATCTCCGATATCGACAAGAAGGGCACCCGCGTCATCGTCAATCCGGGCGGCACCAACGAGCGGTTCGCGCGCGCCAACATCAAGGATGCCGAGATCAACGTCTTCTCCGACAACACCGTGATCTTCGACGAGATCGCCAAGGGCAACGCCGATTTGATGATGACGGACGCTTCCGAGACCCGCTACCAGCAGAAGCAGCATTCCGGCGTGCTCTGCGCGGTGCATCCCGAAAAGCCGTTCGACTTCTCGGAGAAGGCCTACTGGCTCCAGCGCGACATGGCGCTGAAGGCTTTCGTCGACCAATGGCTGCACATCTCGATGGAGGACGGCAGCTACAGGAAGATCTACGCCGCCTGGTTCGACTAGAGCGTTTTCGGGCGTAGCGGGCAGCGGTTCGCGTAAGGAAGACGGAATCTAGAGAATCTAGAGCCTCGTTACGATCCCATCGGAACGGCGCTCCCGGCCGCGTCCTCCTGTCGCTAGTCTCGGCCAAATTGAGGGCAGGTTCCGGGCTTATTGAACCCGGCACCGCCGGACCACGACTCATACGGTGACAGTGATCTAGATCACTTTTTGCGATCGAACCGGCGCGTAAGCGTTGGTGCGGGGACCAGCTGTTCAGGAGACGGAAATGAGGAAGCTGTTGGCCACGGCCGCATTCCTTTTGGCGAGCACCGCTGCGCAAGCGCAGTACACTTTCGAATATGGCGGGCGCACCATCCGCATCGATCCGGACCGCGGCACGGTGCAGATCCCCGGCGTCTACGACAACACCGGCCAGGGCAAGGCGAAAAAAGCCAAGAAGAACGAGACGAGCCCGGGCCAGCAGGCGCCGCAACAGGCCAAGGTTGATCCGCAACCGCAGGCCGCTCCGGCACCAGCTCCCGCCCCTGTCGTGGCGCCGCCCGCAACCGAACAGGCGCCGGCCGCTGCAGCGCCGCCGCCGGTTCCGCCCCCGCCCGCTCCGCCGCCGTCCGCAACCGCCAGCAACGCGCCGGCCGAAACGGCCGTCTTGCCGCCACCCGCACCGCCTCCGGCGCCCGCTCCGGTCGAGGAGCAGGCAGCGCCCGCCGTGGCACCGCCGCCGGCCCCGACTGTGGCTGCTGCCCCCCCGGCGCCGCGTCCAGCCCCCGCTCCGGCGCCGGCTGCCGCACCCGTTCAGGCCGCCGCCGTCGCTCCCCCGGCTCCCGCAGGCGCGCCCGCGCGCGATCTCAATTCACCGCTCGGCATCTGGCTCACCGAGGAAAAGGAAGGCAAGGTCCGCATCGAGCAATGCGGCAGCAATCTCTGCGGCTATTCGGTCGACAGCAAATCGAACCAGAACGGCGAACAGGTCCTCATCAACATGAAGCCCGCCAAGGACCAGAACAAGGATCAGAAATGGTCCGGCCGCATCCTCGATCCCAACACCGGCTCGACCTACGATTCCACGATCGCAATGAAGGGCACCGACCGCCTGCGCGTGCAGGGCTGCGCCTTCGGCGGCATGTTCTGCGGCGGCCAGACCTGGACGCGCGTGAACTGAGTCCGGCTTCGACGCTCGAACTGAACAAGGGGCCCGCGATCCGGGCCCCTTTGCTTTTGTCCGCGATCTCGTTGCGGGGTGCGCCACCTCACAGAGCCCCGTGCGCACGTGACAGCCCTCACAACGCGGGTTCGGGTTCCGCGCTCATGCCACGATCCCCCCATGGTCAACCAACGGGGCGTGTCATTAACGGATTTCGCAAAGGTCTCTTCGCCAGCATTGTCGCCATCGCCATCCCGCTGACCCAGGCGAGCGCAGCGACAAGCACTTTCGACGGCACATGGAATGTCCACATCTCGTCATCGACCGAGACCTGCGGCAACGGCGCAACGGTCTCGATCGGCATCAACAACGGTCAGATCGCATCGAGCAGCGCTGCGGTGTCAGCATCCGGCCGCGTGGCCGATGCCGGCAGCATCAACGTCACCTTGAGCAACGGGATCAAACGCGCCGTCGGCTTCGGCCGGCTCAGCGGCACTTCAGGCTCCGGCACATGGCGCGGCCCCCTGTGCACGGGCACGTGGACGGCGGAGCGGATGTAGTTCTGTGTCCCGGACGCGCTGCAGCGCGAAGCGTTGCTGCGCAGAGCCGGGACCCGAGATCTTGTTCTGCGGAAACTTCCGGGCCCCGGATCAGCAACGCAGCGCTTACGCGCTGCATTGCATCCGGGGCATGGGGAGATTAGCCGAGCGCCGCGCCGTACTCCGCGTCGGTCACCGGCTCCAGCCAGGTCGAATAGACACCGTCGAGCGCTTCCTGCATGGCGATGTGGCACATGCTGTTGTTCGGCGAGGCGCCGTGCCAGTGCAGTTCACCCGGCGGGATCCAGACGGTGTCACCGGGACGGATCTCCTTGACAGGGCCACCCTTGGTCTGGACGCGGCCGACGCCCGAAATCACGTAGAGCGTCTGCCCAAGCGGATGGTGGTGCCAGTTGGTACGCGCGCCCGGCTCAAAGGTGACGCGCGAGCAGTTCAGCCGCGCCGGCGCCGGCGCCATGATCACGGGGTCCTGCAACACGGTGCCCGTAAAATTTTCCTTGGGCGCGCGGCGGGTCGGCCGCGTGCCTGCGACGGTGATTTCCATGGGATACCTCGTTTCCTGTTACTTCTTGCTGGCGGCGTAGCGCGCCTTGGTTTCGGCGTTCATGGGATAGAGGCCCGGCAGCACCGCGCCGTTGTTCACCTCGTTGACGATCCAGGCTTCCATCCGCTCCTGCTCGACGCCCTCATTGAGCACGTGATCGAGCATCGCCTGCGGGATCAGCACGCAGCCGTCCTGGTCGGCAACCACGATGTCGTTCGGGAACACCGCAACGCCGCCGCAGCCGATCGGCTCGCCCCAGCCGACGAAGGTGAGGCCCGCAACCGACGGCGGCGCGGCATAGCCGTCGCACCACACCGGAAGATTGGTGCCGAGCACGCCCTCGACGTCCCGCACCACGCCGTCGGTGACGAGCGCAGTGACGCCGCGTTTCATCATGCGGGCGCAGAGGATGTCGCCGAAGATGCCGGCATCGGTGATGCCCATGGCATCGACCACGGCAATGCAGCCGTCCGGCATCGCCTCGATCGCGGTGCGGGTCGAGATCGGCGACGACCAGGATTCCGGCGTCGCCAGATCCTCGCGGGCCGGCACGAAGCGCAGCGTGAAGGCGGGCCCGACCAGGCGCGGCAGGCCCGGGCGCAGCGGACGCGCACCGCGCATCCAGACGTTGCGCAGGCCCTTCTTCAGCAGGACCGTGGTGATGGTGGCAGTGGTGATGCCGGCGAGGGTCTTGCGGGCTTCGAGGGACAGCGACATGGACGAGAACGAGCTCCGGATGGGCGGGAAAGAACGCGCGCATCTTGCGAGCCGCAGCCCTTGCGTCAAGGGCCAAAGAGCCAGCAAGAACGCAGGGCCGCCGGGCTGTTATGCGACGCGATAACAACGCTTTATCGTTTCCCCTTGCATTAATTTATTGGACTTGCGGGCGCATTTACGCGAAGCAGGGAAATGCGGAACTCAAGGCTGAGCCCGCATTTCCTGAGAAGCCCGATTTCGACAGCCCTTCGACAGCTCATGGCCGCGACGCTTCCCCCGCCCCGCCTTCTGCCCAGTGGCGACAGCGCCGTCACGGTCGAATTCAGCCGTACCATCGACGACGCCGCCAACGAGCGCGTGCTCGCGCTCGACAAGGCGCTCGCAGCAAGCCCCATCGACGGCATCACCGAGACCGTGCCGACCTATCGCTCGCTGCTGGTGCATTACGATCCCGGCAAGATCGGCTTCGACGCGCTCGGCGAAAAGCTGCTCGCGCTCGCCAGCCAGCCGCTGCCGCCGGCCACGAAGGCACGGCGCTGGCGCATTCCCGTCGCCTATGGCGGCGAACACGGCATCGACCTCGAGGATGTCGCCAAGGCGCTGAACACCACGCCCGACGACATCGTCGCCCGTCACGTCGCCGGCGACTACCGCGTTGCCATGATCGGTTTCACCCCGGGCTGGTCGTATCTCAGCGGCCTCGACAAATCCCTGCACATGTCGCGGCGGCAGAGCCCGCGGCTGTTCACGCCCGCCGGCACGATCTCGATCGGGGGCATCCAGGCCGGGATCCAGTGCCTGGCTGCGCCGAGCGGCTGGCATCTGCTCGGCCGCACGCCTGTCAGAACCTATCAACTCCACCGGAATCCGACCTTTCTCACCGAACCCGGTGATCGCGTGACGTTTTTCGCCATCGACCACAAGACTTTCGAGGAACAGGATCGCGCCGCCGAGGCTGGCGAGATCATCGCCGAGCAGGTGGTCGCATGAGCCGGCTCGTGATGGCCAGCATCGGTCCCGCAAGCTCCGTCCAGGACGGCGGCCGCCACGGCGCGCAGCGCTACGGCCTGACGGTCAGCGGCGCGATGGACCGTCTGTCGCTGGCGGCAGCGAACACGCTGGTCGGCAACGAGCCGTTCGCGGCCGGGGTCGAGATCGGCCCCTTCGGCGCCACGTTCACCGCCAAAGACGGCGCCGCGCGCGTCGCTATATCAGGCGCGCCGCGCAATGCGGACGTCGCCGGTAAGCCGGTGGCCATGGACACCTCGGTGACGCTCAAGGACGGCGAGACGCTGACACTGGGCTTTGCCCGCGGCGGCGCGTTCACTTATCTGGCGATCGAAGGCGGGATCAAAGGCGAACTGGTGTTCGGCAGTCTTGCGGTGAACGCCCGCGCGGGCCTCGGCAGCCCCTATCCGCGCCCGCTCCAGGCCGGCGATGAATTGACAGTCGACGCAGCAAGCGGCGCGCCCGAGCTGCGCATCGAGCTGCCGAAGCCTGCAACAGGCCCGATCCGCGTCCTGCTGGGACCGCAGGACGACGAGTTCGACGACGCCAACAAGGCGCTGTTCCTCGATAGCGAGTGGAAGATCTCGGCGACCTCCGACCGCATGGGCTACCGGCTCGAGGGCCCCGCGATCAAGCATCTGCATGGCCACAACATCGTCTCCGACGGCACCGTCAACGGCAGCATCCAGGTGCCCGGCAACGGCTCGCCGATCGCGCTGATGATGGATCGCGGCACGTCCGGCGGCTATCCGAAGATCGCAACCGTGATCACGGCCGATGTCGGCCGCCTCGCGCAGACCTCGGCGGGAACCGCGTTCCGCTTCCTCGAGGTCACCATGGCCGAGGCGCAGGAGGAGGCGCGCAAGTTCGCGCAACTCATCCGCAACCTGCCCGATCGCCTCCGCTCTTCCGATACCGTCGAGCTGAACATCGAGGCGCTCAGTGATGCTAATGTCGCGGGCTATGCGGTGAGCGCAATGGATGCCGGGACCTGGCAGGTCACGGCGGAGCCGTAAGCCACAAGCCGACCAGAGGCGGAGACCACCCCATGAAGACGATCGATCTCAATTGCGACCTTGGCGAGGGTTTTGGCGCGTGGGAGATGGGCAACGACGCCGCCATGATCGACCTCGCCAGCTCGGTCAACGTCGCCTGCGGCTTCCATGCTGGCGACCCCGACATCATGCGCCGGACGGTCGAGCTCGCCAAGGCGCGCGGCGTCTCGGTCGGCGCCCATCCGGGCTACCGCGACCTGCACGGTTTCGGCCGCCATCCGATCGCGGGCCTGAAGGCCTCCGAGATCGAGAACCTCGTCGCCTACCAGATCGGCGCGTTGCAGGCGATCGCGACCGCGGCCGGCCACAAGGTCACGCATGTGAAGGCGCATGGCGCGCTTTCCAACGTCGCCTGCGAGGACGACATGACGGCCAAGGCGATCGCCGCCGGCATTAGGGCGGTCGATCCCAATCTCATCTTCGTTGTGCTCGCCAATTCGAAGCTGGTGAAGGCCGGCGAAGAGGCCAATCTGCCGATGGTGCACGAGGTGTTCGCCGACCGCGCCTATGAGGACGACGGCAATCTCGTCTCGCGCAAGAAGCCCGGCGCGGTGCTGCACGACGCCAAGGCGATCGCCGATCGCGTGGTGCGCATGGTGCAGGATGGCGCGGTGGTCTCGGTGACGGGCAAGGTGATCAAGATGCGCACGGACACGGTCTGCATCCACGGCGACACGCACGGCGCGGTCGACATCGCGCGCACGCTGCGTCAGGCGTTGAAGGATGCGGGGATCGAGGTCGCGCCGTTCAAGCGCGGGGCGTGATCAGAACGGGTGCACCGAGAGCGTGCCGAACACGATCGCCGCGATGACCGCGAAGGCGCTGTAGAGCCCAACGTGATGCATGCTCGCCCCGGTCCGACGCGAGAGCGAGCGCGCGTAGAAGTGCAGCCTGGCTTCCGCCGATAGTTCGCGCATGGTCGATCTCCAACGCCCCATTTGCGGGAGTATGAAGGATCAACCCTGGCGGGAGGCAAGATGGCGGCGAAAATAGCGATGGAGGTTCTCTGAAGGCGCCCCGTCGCAGGTGCAAATTCTCTTCACCCGAGGGTTCCGAGAATCTTATTCGTTAAGATCCGAGCGAGCTGGAACCGGCCCGGATGACGGTGGGATGACAGTCGGGCGAAGGCATTCAGACCCCATCCTAACAAAATTGTCGAAAACAACCCCATGCACAGTAGAAGCGGCCCAGCGGCGCGACGCCCGGCGGTTGCGCTGCCGGGACGATTTGCGCTGATCGGCTCGCGCCTTAGTAGACGTCAGCCTGGAAGCGGCCCGTCTTCTTGAGCTCGGCGACAAAACTGACAGCCTCATCCGTCGAACGTGCCCCGAACTGCGCGACGATATCGACCAGTGCGCGCTCGACGTCCTTGGCCATCCGCTTGGCATCGCCGCAGATGTAGAGATGCGCGCCTTCCGCGAGCCACGTCCACACCTCGCGGCCGACCTCGCGCATGCGGTCCTGGACGTAGAATTTCTTCTCGCCGTCGCGCGACCAGGCCAGCGACATGCGCGTCAGCAGCCCCGAGGTCTTCATCGCGTTGAGCTCTTCCTGGTAGAAGAAATCGCAATCGCTGCGCTGATGGCCGAAGAACAGCCAGTTCTTGCCGGGCGCGCCGGTCGCCTTGCGATCGAGCAGGAAGGCGCGGAACGGCGCGATGCCGGTGCCGGGGCCGATCATGATGACAGGCGTCTTCGGATCCTGCGGCAGGCCGAAACCGTGCGCCTTCTGCACATAGACCTTGAGCTTCTCGCCCTCGGCGATGCGTTCGCCGAGGAAGGTCGAGGCCACGCCGATCCGCTTGCGCTTGCCGATGACGTAACGCACGGAGTCCACCGTCAGCGACAGTTTTCCCGGCGTCGCATTGTGCGAGGAGGAGATCGAATAGAGCCGCGGCTGGAGCGGCTCCAGCGCCTCGACGAAGGCCTCCGGATGCGGCCGCGTGCCCGAAAACTTCTGGAGCGCCGCCATGACGTCGAGCGTGGCGGCGTCGCCATCGGGATCCTCACCCTGCGCCAGCGCCCGCGCCTTTTCGCGCTGCGCGCCGCCGGTGATGAAGGAGATCAGTTCGAACAGCGTGTCGGGCGCGGGCGACAGCGAGACGTCGTCGATCAGCACCTCGCGCAGCGTCTTGCCGTTGACCTTGGTGGTGTGGGAGGCGCCGAGCAGCGCGATGATCTGATCGACGAGGCCGACCTCGTTGCGCGCGAACACGCCGAAGCTGTCGCCGACGACATAGTCGAGCTTGCTCTCGGCGAGATCGAACTCGACGTGATAGGTCTCTTTCTCCGACTTCCCCTTGTTGAGCAGGCGCCGCGACAGAAACGTCGCCGCGACCGGATTGTCGCGCGAGCGGCCGGGCTCGGCGATCGTCACCGTGACGGCCGGCGCCGCGACCGCATCCACCTTGTCAGCCGCCTTGGCCGCCGGCGCCTTGTCCAGCTCCTCATACAGCGACTTCAGCATCCGCGCGGTTTCCTTGCCGCCGGGGACGCAGAGATTGAGCCGTGCTTCGCTACGGGTGGCGATCGCCTCCGAATAGTCGTGGCAATTGTAGCCGCACTGGCCGCAGTCCTGCTGCGCCATCGCGGCCATCATCTTGCGGCGCACGGGACGGCCCTCGGCGAGCTTCATCCGGTCGGCAATCGGCATGGTCTGGTCGTGCCACGGCGCTTCACCGTCGTCGCCGTCACCGGCTTGCATGACCGCTGCGCCCTGCTCCGCCGACAGCGGCGTGGCCACATCAGGCGACAGCAGTCCGGCAAAGAAGCCGTTGAGCCAGGAGCGCTGCGCGTCGGAGAACGGGGCGCTGGCGGGAATGATGTCGAGTTTCGGCGGAGGCGTGATCTGGTTCATGCGGACACCTGTGCATCGGCAAGCTTGCGCAGCGTTTCGCCATCATGGCGGCGCGCAAAGGACAGGAAGGTCTCGTCGGGCGACGAGCGGTGAGCGATATAGGCCTTGAGCAGTCCCTCGACCGTCTTCGGCGCGTCCTCGGCCTTCAGGTCGTGATAGACCTCCTGCCCGACGTCGGCGTCAGGGCCGAACCCGCCACCGGTGAAGAGGTGATAGCCCTCCACCGTGTCTTCGTCGTTGATCGGCACGCGCGCCCCGATCAGGCCGATGTCGCTGATGTAATGCTGCGCGCAGGAATGATGGCAGCCGGTGACATGGATGTTGACCGGCTTGTCCATGGCGACGCGCGGCTCGCACCAGTCGCCGATCTCGGCGGCATTGCGCTTGGTATTGGAAGCCGCGAAACGGCAGCCGGCATTGCCGGTGCAGGCGATCAGGCCGGCGCGGATATGCGAGGCCTCGACCGCGAGCCCGATCTGCTTGATCGCCGCGATGGCGAGTTCGACATTCTCGTCGCGCACGCCCGATATCAGCAGGTTCTGCCAGACGGTCAGGCGGATCTCGCCGTCGCCGAGGTCCCGCGCCACTTTGGCCAGACCCCGCATCTGATCGCAGCTGATCTTGCCGAGCGTCAGCGAGACGCCGATCCAGCTCAAGCCGTCCTGCTTCTGCTTGTGCACGCCGATATGCGCCATGCGGTCCGCGGCTGGCCGCGGCGCAAACGCCTCTTCCGGCACGCGCGTGAACGGCGTCTTCAGCCGCTCCTCGACAAGCTTGAGGAAGCCGTCATGACCCATGGCATCGAGCACGTATTTCAGCCGCGCCTTGTTGCGGTTGGTGCGGTCGCCGTGATCGATGAACACGCGCACGATGGCGTCGGCGACGGCGGTGGCCTGCTCCGGCTTGACGATGATGTTGGAGTATTTTGCAAAGTCCTTGTGCCCGGTGATGCCGCCGAGGCCGAGGCGGAACCAGACACCGGGCTCGACGCCAAAACCGTCCTTCACCTCGAACGCGGTGAAAGCGATGTCGTTGGTTTCCTCCAGCACTGCGATCCTGCCGGCGCCGTCGAAGGCGACGTTGAACTTGCGCGGCAGGCCGTAGAGCGAGCGGTCGTTGAGGATGTGGTAGTGCCACTCCCGCGCATAGGGCCGCGTGTCGATCAGCTCCTGCGGATCGATGCCGGCGGTCGGCGTCCCCGTCACGTTGCGGATGTTGTCGGCGCCGGAGCCGCGCGAGCACAGGCCGAGGTCCTGGATGCCCTCGATCAGCCTGATCGCGTTCTTCGGCGGGATCTCGCGGAGCTGGAGATTGGCGCGCGTCGTGACGTGGCTGTACGGGCCGCAGAGATCGTCGGCGAGATCGGCAAGGCCGGACAGCTGCCAGTGCTTCATGATGCCGTTCGGGATACGCAGCCGGCACATGTAGGAGTCCTGCGTCGGCGCGACGTAGAAGATGCCGTAGTAGCGCCAGCGGAAATTGTCCGCGGGGCTCGGCGGCGCGTTGTCGAGCGCCTGCTGCCGCAGCCGCGGATAGGCATCGAAGGGATGCTCGTCGCGCTTGAACTTCTCCTGGTCGGCGAGCTTCTTGCCGGCTGCAATGACCTTGTCCTGCGCCTTGATGTGGACGGCGTCGGGGCCCGTGGGCTCGGCATTGGCCTTGCCGGCGCTGCCGCCGAGACCGCGGCCGACCCGGCTGATCTGCAAACCGGTCGTGAAGCCTTCGAGATAGCGTTTCTGCTCGTCGGAAAAGTCGACTGAGAGCGTATCGATTTTCATGGGCGGTAACGAAGCTCCTGCGGCCACCGAGTGGCATCGACGGAAAATTGCGCGACCCGCGAGGAACTCGGCTGGCTCAAGAAGCCGGCTGCGCACCCAACGGTCCGGTCAGCTTCGTTGCTGCGGGACTCGGCTCAGCAGGCGTCTGTGACAAGCTGGCCGCACTGCAACATACAAGTTGCGTGCCAGCTTCGATGAAATGGAAATTGCTTTTATTTCAGATGGTTACGGACACGCCCGGAAAACCGCGGTCCGGAACTCTCATGAAATTCGAGCAGGCGGCTCAAAATTTAGCCGATAATCTCTTCCGCACAAAAACGATGCAGGACCGAATCAAGCCTTCCAGCGTCCGACCTCGAAGGCCTCCAGATGCCCGCGGATGTTGCCGGGATCGAAGGCCGGGCCCGCAAATGCCCCGAACGCCGCGGGGGCTTCAGCGGGCGATTGCTGACCGAGGGCTGCGTCGTAGAGCTCGGGCCTGAACACGGCCATCGCCGTCTTGACGCCGTCAGGCGTCAACGCCGTTTGCCCCCAGCGCACCATCTGCGCATAGAGCCAGGCCGCCTGGACAGGGTCCGGGCGCCCTGCCCCCTCGCGTCCGACCAGGAGATAGCGACCGCTCTCGCGGAGGGTGCCGTCGGGAGAAATCTTCAGGCGCCCGGTGAGGGTTCGCTGAATGACTTCGGCATCGACGCCGATCCGCTCCGGCTGCGCCAGGATCCGCGCCGCCTCAGACAGGTTCGCGGGGTCCTCGATGAACGCGGCGCCCTTCACGGCCGCGCGCACCAGCGCTGCCACCACATCCGGATGCTTGTCGGCCCAGACCTGACGAACCGCCAGCACCTTCTCTGCCGCGCGCACGAGAATGTCGGAGACGAAATGCAGGATGTGGCCGATGCCGAGATCGACCGCGACCGAGTTCCAGGGCGCGCCGACGCAGAACGCATCGACATGGCCGTTGGCGAGGCTATCGACCATGTAGGGCGGCGGCAGCACCACGAGGCGCACATCCTCATCCGGATCGACGCCGGCCGCCGCCATCCAGAACCGCAGCTGGTAATTGTGGGTCGAGAACGGGAAAGTCATGCCGAAGGTCAGCGGATCGGCACCTAGCTTGCGACGCTTGGCGACGACCTTCGCCAGCGCTTTCGCCGTGACAAGCGGATCGAAACGGTCGCCGTCGATCTCCTCCATCAGCGCGGCGTGGAGCGCCGGCGAGACCGTGATCGCGTTACCGTTGATGCCGAGGTTGAAGGGCGCCGCGATCGGCACCTTGACGTGGCCGAGCCCGAGCGAGGACGCGATCGCCACCGGCGCCAGCAGATGCGCGGCGTCGAACAGGCCGATATTGAGTTTGTCGCGCACGTTGGACCAGGAGACCTCGCGCACCAGCTCGACCTCGAGCCCTTCGGCGGCGGCAAAGCCCTTGTCGACCGCGACGATCAGGGCGGCGGCGTCGACCAGCGGAATGAATCCGATGCGGAGGGGACCGGTCATTTCAGCATCTCCGACGCGGTGATGATCGACTGCGCGATCTCGCCGATTTTCTTCTTCTCGCGCATCGCCGTGGAGCGCAGCAGCACATAAGCCTCGTCCTCGTTGAGGCCCTTGACCTTCATCAGGATGCCCTTGGCCTTCTCGATGATCTTGCGGTCCTCGAGCTGCGACTTGGTGCGCTCCAGCTCCTCCTGGAGTTTTGCAAAGGCGTTGAAGCGGGATACGCACAGGTCGAGGATCGGCTTGATGCGCTCCTTCTTCAACCCGTCAACGATGTAGGCGGATACGCCCGCCTCCACGGACGCCTGGATCGAGGCTGAATCGCTCTGGTCCACGAACATCGCGATCGGCCGTTTCACGGCGCGGCTAACCTGGAACATCGCCTCAAGCACGTCGCGGCTGGGGTTTTCCAGGTCGATCAGGATGATGTCGGGATCCACCGCATAAATACGGGCGAGCAGGCTCTGCATCTCGCGGATATGAACGACCTGCGTGAATCCGGCCTCCCGCAACCCCTCCTCGAGGATCGCGGCCCGGATCGGGCTTTCGTCGACAATCACGATTTTGGGCGACTGTTCGGCGCTCATAGCTCACTCACGTCAGGCGATTCATCCATAGCATGCCGGAGGGCCATGCAAAGGGTTGTAATTATGGGCAATTGGGACTAGCTCAGGCCTGTCAATCAGGCAGATCAGATATGGATCAGACGGCTGCGCCCAAGGTCAGCTTGGTGTCGCTCGGGTGTCCCTGAGACAACGAATGTGAACTTTCGAAGCCGCCCACTTTCGCCCGACGGCAGCTGCCATCTGGGCTTACGCTCTCACGGAATCCTCGCGCCAGCGATCATTTGGTCGAGAAGTGGCACGGCGGCCAGCACCGCCGTCTCGTTGAGGCCCGAGACCGCTAGCCGCACGACGTAGGAATTGCCGTCCTTGTCGAGATCGGCGTAATGCGCGATCACTTCAATCGGCTGATCCTTCAGGGACGGATTGTCGTAGCGGTTGATAATGACCTTGGGGTTCACCGCGGGAAGCGTGGTGATCTTGGCATTCTTGCCGGATGTCGTCGCCCAATCCCTATCGCTCGTTGCGACCCATTGAACCAATTCGGTCCGATCCTTGTTGTAGCGGCCATCGGCATAGATGATCACTTCGGCTTTGCCGAACGTCTTCCCATTGGGCACGAACATCGAGGCGCCGTACTTGAGACTCGCGGCCTCGTCCCTCGTCCATCCATCGGGTGCCTTCACGCGTGGCCTGAATTCCGGACACATTCGTTCTTGCCGATCGCAGACATGGATGATCTTGTCGACTTCAGCCCGCACCGGAAACATCGCGCCGCAGGCAGCGGTAACGAAAGCCATGCCGAAGATGAAACGGCGCATCGCAGTTTAGCTCCGTGGAATTACGCAAGAACAGAATAACAACAAAAAGGTGCACGTTGGAGCAATCCATCTCGGCTCCTCCACTCGCACGATCGGAACCGGGCGCGAGTACTGCTTTAGCATCGCACCGCATAGGTTAGTTATTGAATTTCGCCATCGGTTCAATTAGTTGGATCGCTAAATCCGGACAATTCAGATCTAGGCTCCAGGCGGTACCATGGACAGAGCGCCCCGCATTTCATTCACGTCACTCGGGTGTCCCAAGGCATTGGTGGATTCCGAGCGCATCATCACGCGCCTCCGTGCCGAGGGCTATGAGCTCGCGCGCAAGCATGACGGGGCAGATGTCGTCATCGTCAACACCTGCGGTTTCCTGGACAGCGCCAAGCAGGAATCGCTTTCGGCGATCGGCGAGGCCATGGCCGAGAACGGCAAGGTGATCGTGACGGGTTGCATGGGCGCCGAGCCCGAGCAGATCGAGCAGGCCTATCCCGGCGTGCTGTCGATCACCGGTCCGCAGCAGTATGAGAGCGTGCTCGATGCCGTGCATCGCGCGCTGCCGCCGGCCCACAATCCGCATCTCGATTTGGTGCCACCGCAGGGCATCAAGCTGACGCCGCGCCACTACGCCTATTTGAAGATTTCCGAAGGCTGCAACAACCGCTGCACCTTCTGCATCATCCCGAAGCTGCGCGGCGATCTCGTCTCGCGTCCGGCCAATGACGTGCTGCGCGAGGCCGAGCGCCTTGTCGGTGCCGGCGTCAAGGAGCTGCTGGTGATCTCGCAGGACACCTCCGCCTATGGTGTCGACCTCAAATATGCCGAGAGCCCGTGGAAGGATCGTCAGGTCCGCGCCAAATTCCTCGACCTCGCCCGCGAGCTCGGCGAACTCGGTGCCTGGGTGCGGCTGCAATATGTCTACCCCTACCCGCATGTCGACGAAGTCATCGCGCTGATGAACGAGGGCAAGGTGCTGCCCTATCTCGACATCCCCTTCCAGCACGCGAGCCCCGAGGTGCTGAAGGCGATGAAGCGTCCGGCGGCGCAGGACAAGACGCTGGCGCGGATCAAGCGGTGGCGCGAGGAATGCCCTGACCTCGCCTTGCGCTCGACCTTCATCGTGGGCTTCCCCGGCGAGACCGATTCCGACTTCGCCTATCTGCTCGACTGGCTCGATGAAGCCGAGATCGATCGCCTCGGCTGCTTCAAATACGAGCCGGTTGCGGGTGCGACGTCGAATGCGATCGAGAACCCCGTGCCGGAAGAGGTCAAGCAGGAGCGCTACAACGCGCTGATGGCCCGCCAGCAAAAGATCTCGGCGCGCCGGCTGAAGCGCAAGGTCGGCACCCGCCAGCAGATCATCATCGACGAGGTCGGCCCGACGGTTTCAAAAGGCCGCTCCAAGGCCGACGCGCCGGAGATCGACGGCGCGGTCTATCTCTCCAGCCGCCGTCCTCTGCGCGTCGGCGAGATCGTCACCGCGAAGATCGAGCGCGCGGACCAGTACGATCTGCACGGCAGCGTCGCGGGGTTCTGAGGCGCTCCGTCATTGCGAGCGTAGCGAAGCAATCCAGAATCCCTCCGCGGAGACAGTCTGGATTGCTTTGCTGCGCTCGCAATGACGATGTGGAAACAATCACACCAGCCATTTCGGCACCCAGCGCTCGGGCCGTGGTGCCCGGGCGAGATCGGCCTGCGCTTCGGTCAGTTTTGCGGGTTCGCCGACGACGATCGGGCGCACATCGTGTTCGAAATTCGTCATGTCGCTTCTCCGGACGCCTGCCGTCCGTCATGCGCGGAAAACACCTCCTTGGCTGCGAACAGCCCGTTCACCGCTGCCGGGAAGCCCGCATAGACGGCCATCTGCATGATGATCTCCACGATCTCGTCGCGAGACAGCCCGACATTCAGGCCCGCCTCGATATGCACCTTGAGCTGAGGCGCGGCATTTCCGAGCGCCGTCAGTGCGGCGATCGTCGCGATCTCTCGATCGCGCAGGCCGAGGTCCGGGCGGCTGTAAATGTCGCCGAAGGGAAACTCGATCACGTATCGTGCGAAATCCGGAGCGATGTCGGCGAGTGAGGCAACGACCTTTTCGCCGGCTCTGCCGTCAATGCGTGACAGGGCCCGCTGGCCGCGATCGAAGCGGCTTTCGGCTTGTGTTTGGGCGTGCGTCATCTTCCTTCGTCCTCTGTTCGTCGCCGGCATAGCCGGCGATCTTGGTATCAAGGACGAGCAGGCATTCCTGGAGTTCGGCAATCTGCGTGCGAACCTGTTCCCGGTGGATTTCCAGCATCTGCCGCCGGGCTGGCCCGGTGGCTTCGCCTTCATCACGAAGCGCCGCATAACGCAACATGTCCCGGATCGGCATTCCCGTGGTCTTGAGCCGACCGAGAAATGCGATCCATGTGAGGATCGATGCGTCAAAGTCACGCTGGCCGGAACGATCCCGGTCCGCGTATGGCAGCAGCCCGACGCGCTCATAATAACGCAACGTGTGAGCCGACAAGCCGGTTCGTTTTGCGAGGTCGCCGATCTTCATGTGTGCCCGTTCTCGTACTGACGCACGTACAGATACCCCTTCGAGCGCACTCTAAGTCAAGGGGATCGAAGGTGCCGTTCCCGCGAGGTCAAGATGGCGCGACAGCAGAAGATTTCGGCGCGCCGGCTGGGCCGCAGCATCGCGGGATTCCGAGCTTCAGGATGTCGCCAGCCATTTCGGCACCCAGCGCTCTGGCCTTGGTGCGCGCGCGAGATCGGCCATTGCCTCGGAGAGCTGCGCCGGCTCGCCGCCGATGATCGGTCGCACATCGTATTCGAAGTTCGGCATGACGCGGCCGTCGACATAGAGGCCGAATTTCATCGCGTACCACAGCCCGAGTTCGGGCTGCGCCTTCCGCATTTCCTCGCGCAGATCGCGCAGCAGGGATTCGACCGAGGCGGCCTCCTCGAACGGCTGCGGTCCGTGCGAAAGGACGCGCGCCTCGTACTGCTTGCCGACGATCGCGACCTCGAAATGCGTCTTGTCCCAGGGCTTCTTGCCCCTGGGCAGATGCGCGGCGAGCCGCCAGCCGAGCTCAGCCATCAGGCGGTGATTGGCCCAATAGTCCTCGCGATCCCGGCTCCATTTTTCCACGAAGCCGCGAAAGTCGGGAAGCTCTGCAGCACCGTCGTCACACGCGGCCTTGTCGCCGATCGGCTGTCCGGCAAGCCATCGCGCGAGCTCGTCCGTCTGGCACTCGACCTCGTCATGCGGGTTGAGATCGCTCCAGGCCTTGTCGAATTGCTGCGACGTCAGCTTCGCCAGCAAGCCGTCGAGGCTCGGCGCGAGCAGCTCGTAGTCGCCCTCGGAGCCCAGCCCCACGATCGGCGGGTTGTCGCGATCAAGCCCTGCGCCATACCAGCCACCGACGGCCGAGCCATCCGGCAGCCGCATGAACAGTGAAAACCTGTCGCGCAAGGGACTGCCGTCGAAGATCGGCGCCTGATCGGAGAACTGGCCTTGCAGGGAGAAACGGCCGACGCTGCCCCACGGGCGCCCGTTCAGCCAATCGGCAAAGTCGACCAGCAGGGATGGCGCCTCGATGCCCGGCGGAAACGCGCCGCGAATGCTGTCGAGGTCGATCGGGTAAGG